>NZ_JBCLSK010000025.1:0-27232 GCF_041225505.1 Streptococcus hyointestinalis
TAGACATATGAAAACTCCCCTTATAGTTTCTAGTGAATTTTTGTTTTTTCACTGTCTACTATATGGGGAGTATATCAGAAAATGAGTTTCTTTTTGTTTATTCTGCTGCCTGTGCCCAGCGTTTTGCCAAGTGGCGTGAGAACATGGAAATGGCAAAGTTAATGACAAAGTACAGTCCAGCAACGATACCGTAAAGGGTAAAGACCTGACTCGCTTCAAAGTAGCGTCCCATCAAGATCTGGCTCTTACCAAATAACTCTTGGATGGCGATAACAGAGTAGAGAAGTGAGGTGTCCTTGATGACCGTTACAAACTGTGAGATGATGGCAGGCAACATCTTGCGAAAAGCTTGTGGAAAGACGATATAGATAAAAATCTGATAGTTGGTAAACCCTTGAGCAAGACCAGCCTCAGTTTGTCCATGGTCAACGGCATTAAGTCCTCCACGGATGATTTCAGCAAGAGCTGCTGACGTAAAGACTGTAAAGGCAGTGATACCAGCGGGTACAGACTTCATTTGAAAGACTAGGAAGATAATGAAAATCCACAGCAAGTTTGGCACATTACGCACAAACTCGATGTAAATGCTGGCTAAGATTTTGAGTAGACGATTGTGGCTATTGCGCATAACAGCAAGGATGGTTCCAAAAATTGTAGAGAGCACAATAGCAAAAAATGAGATATAAAGTGTCAATCCCAACCCTTTTAGGATAAAGATGAGATTACTTTGGGTTAAAACTTGTGACATAATCCCTCCTTATAGTGAATACGAATCTTTATTGGCTTCTTCCATGCGACGTGCCCAAGTGGCAAGCGGGAAGCACATGATAAAGTAGAGAACAGTCGCTCCGATAAAGGCTGGCACGTAGTTAGTGGTGTCGTAAGCCCAAGCCTTTGCGACTAACATGATGTCAGCTCCAGAGATAATGGCAACTGTTGATGTGTTTTTAATTAAGTTAACCACTTGGTTGGTCATCGGAGGTAGGATAGTTCTGATGGCTTGTGGCAAGATAATCATCCCCATGGTCTGTGGATAAGTAAACCCTTGCGACAAGGCAGCCTCAGTCTGTCCACGTGGTACTGCCTCGATTCCTGAGCGGATAACCTCAGCGATATAAGCACCGTGATAAATCCCCACACAGATAACAGAGGTAAAGAAAGCGTTAATCATGATACTACCGTCAGACACTATAGCCAGTCCGTAGTAGACCACCACAAACTGAACTAGAAGTGGTGTATTTTGGAAAATCTCGACGTAGACACGTGCGATAGCACGCAAGAGTTTGTTTTTAGTAGATGACATAGCGCCAAAGAGAATTCCAAGCAATAATGCTAGAATCAAAGCACCAATAGACATCCCTAGCGTGTAGACAAAGCCCTTTGCAAATTCACCAAAGTTGGCAAAGAAATCAGCCCAACGTGACAATGCAAACGGACTTGCAGTTGAAGTTAAATATACCATTAGGCGATTCCTCCTTATGAATTGGCTTTTGCAGGGGTGAGATTGTATTTTTTATAAATCTTCTCAAGACTGCCGTCTTTTTTCCATTTAGCAAGGAGCTTATTGATGTAGCTCGTGATCTGTGTGTTGGATTTTTTAGTGGCAATCCCGTATTCTTGCGTATTAAAGCCGTCTTTTAAAATGGTCGTCTTTGAGCTGACATATCCAGAAAGGATAGACTTATCCACTGAAAAAGCGTCGATACGCTTAGCATAAAGGGCAACAGCTAGCTCAGGAAAACTACCAAGCTGCATATACTTAAAGGTCAAGCCGTGCTCTTTTGCGTAAGCTTCAAGATTACTCTTAGTTGTCGCTCCTTGAGAAACGCCGATGGTTTTACCGTTCAAGTCAGAGATTTTGGGAATGCCGCTGTCTTTACGGACGAGAAAGCCAATCTCATCGTAGTAGTAAGGGTTTGAGATGCTGTAGTTTTGCTTACGCTCGTCTGTGATGGTGTAGGTTCCGATGAGGATATCGATTTGCCCATTATCCATCAAGGGTTCACGTGTTTGTGTGGTAACAGGGACAAAGCTGATTTTAACTCCCATAGCTTTGGCGATTTTTTTAGCGATATCAATCTCCATTCCTTCGTAGGAGTTACTATCAGCGCTGTAGTAGCCAAAGTTTGGGACGTCCTGTTTGACCCCGACCTTTAGGACACCTGCTTCTTGGATTTTTTTGATTTGCGCAGGAGTGTTGTCAGCCTTGGCAGCTGTTGGCAAGACCATAAGCAAAGCAAGAAGGGTGAGGATGATGGAGGCTAGTTTTCTTTTTTTCATACTATTCTCCTTTGGCATTGACACGTTCGCTGGTGTGATTGATGATATTACTCAAGAACTGTCTAGCACGTGGCTCAGTTGGATTGTCAAAGAAACCTTGGACATCCGTTGTATCCACTAAGATTTGCCCCTCAGCCATAAAGATAATGCGGTCAGCCACTTCACGGGCAAATCCCATCTCGTGCGTAACGACAACCATGTTCATGCCTTCACGAGCAAGGTTTTGCATGACAGTAAGCACATCGCCGATAGTCTCAGGGTCAAGCGCAGATGTCGGCTCATCAAAGAGAAGAAGCTTAGGGTGCATAGCCAGTCCACGAGCGATAGCAACACGTTGTTTTTGACCACCAGAGAGCATACCTGGATAAGAGTCCTTACGATCCCACATGTTAACGTAGGTCAAGTATTTTTCAGCGGTTTCTTCGGCTTGCTTTGGTGAAATGCCTAAAACTTTAATAGGTGCAAGTGTTACATTTTCTAACACTGTTTTGTGAGGATAGAGATTGAAATGCTGGAAGACCATACCAACTTCTTTACGCAATTGAACCAATTCTTTGTTCGAAGCGTTAGCAAGTTCGTGTCCATTTACGATTAAACTTCCTGTTTCAATAGACTCAAGCGCATTCATAGTGCGGATAAGGGTTGATTTACCAGAACCTGAAGGTCCTAAGAGAACAACGACCTGTCCCTCTTCAATCTCAAGATTGATGTCACGAAGTGCATGATAATCACCATAGTATTTGTCGACATGCTTGTATTCGATAAGTGCCATAGTATTTCCTCCTACTTTTCAGTAAATAACAGAGAAATCTCTGTTAGATTTTATAACATAACTATTGTAGCATGAATTCCAGCAGACGTCAATGTTTTCAGAAAATTTATAAAATAAATAATGTGATGAGAAACAAAAAGTAAACAAACCTGTTAAGAAATGTCTAATGGTGTATTTATTGTTGAAAATTTGGTATACTATAGGTTAGATTCGTGTATGAATAAATTTTTTGCCTGTTTTCTTACATTTTGCAGGCATTTACAGGAGGGCGATATGAAAAAAATTCTAATCGTTGATGATGAAAAACCTATTTCAGATATTATTAAATTTAATTTGACCAAGGAAGGCTACGACGTTGTGACAGCCTTTGATGGCAATGAAGCGCTTGAGGTTTTCAATCAAGAAACACCAGACCTTATCATTCTGGATTTGATGTTACCAGAAAAAGATGGGCTTGAGGTGGCACGCGAAATCAGAAAGACTAGTCATGTGCCGATTATCATGCTATCAGCTAAAGATAGTGAGATTGACAAGGTTATCGGACTTGAAATCGGAGCAGACGACTATGTGACCAAACCTTTTTCAAACCGTGAATTACTAGCTCGTGTCAAGGCACACCTACGTCGCACAGAAAACATCGAGTCCGCTGTCGCAGAGGAAAATAACGAAGCTGGCTCTAACATTATCACTATCAATAATCTCCAAATCGTCCCAGACGCTTTTGTTGCTCGTAAGCATGGTGAGGATATCGAGCTAACCCACCGTGAGTTTGAGCTTTTGTATCACCTAGCTACACACGCAGGTCAAGTCATGACACGTGAGCACTTGCTTGAGACTGTGTGGGGATATGATTATTTTGGTGATGTGAGAACGGTTGATGTGACGGTTCGTCGCTTGCGTGAAAAAATCGAAGATACACCAAGTCGTCCAGAATACATCTTGACACGTCGTGGTGTGGGTTATTATATGAAAGATTATGGCTAATACCTTAGGAAATCTTAAAACATTTGAGTTCATACTCTTAGTTTTACTGGCTTTTGTTGGACTTTATTTTATCTTTTTGACTTATCGTGATATTCGTTTGGTGAAAAATCTTCGCCTCCTCACAGATAAGGTGCGAGGGATGATTGAGGGAAAACAGTCTGTCGATGTTGAGCTAAAAGGTGAGCCAGAGATGGTTGAGCTTGGCAAGAGCTTAAATGAGCTCAACCAAGCTTATCAAAAGACACACGATAGCCTCGCTCAAGAGAAAAATCGACTGGCAAATATTCTCACCTACATGACTGATGGCGTTCTAGCTACTAACCGAGCAGGGCGTATCACCATGATTAATGAGATGGCACAAAAACAGTTCAATCTCTCAGAAAAAGAAGCTCTTGGAAAGTCTATCATGGCTATTTTAGGGGATGATGTGGATTATTCCTTTCGGGAGCTGGTGGAAAAGACGCCTGACTTGACGCTCTACCGCAGGGATGAGATGGGTGAGTTTATCACACTACGCATTCGTTTTGCCAGAAACCGTCATGACAGTGGTTTTGTGACGGGACTTGTTGCGGTTTCACACGATGCGACAGAGCAGGAAAAGGAAGAGCGTGAGCGCAGGCTCTTTGTCTCTAACGTCAGCCATGAGTTGCGTACCCCCCTGACCTCTGTCAAGTCTTATCTCGAAGCCTTGGACGAAGGAGCGCTAAAAGAAGAAGTCGCTCCTAGCTTTATCAGAGTGTCGCTTGATGAGACCAACCGCATGATGCGTATGATTTCAGACCTCTTAGCACTGTCTCGTATTGACAATCAGGTGACGCAGCTAGAGGTGGAGATGACTAACTTCACCGCCTTTATCACAGCTATTCTCAATCGCTTTGACCAAATCACAGCGCAACAATCCACTCATAAAAAGATTGAAATTATCCGAGATTATCCGCTGAGCCCGATTTGGACAGAGATTGACACCGACAAGATGACTCAAGTTTTAGACAATATCCTAAACAATGCCATCAAATATTCGCCAGACGGCGGTAAGGTCACCGTCAGTATGCAAACAACGGAAAGCCAGTTGATTTTATCCATCTCTGACGAGGGCTTAGGGATTCCAAAAAAAGATTTGCCTTTGATTTTTGACCGTTTTTACCGTGTGGACAAGGCACGTAGCCGTGCACAAGGTGGTACAGGTCTTGGTTTATCCATTGCCAAGGAAATTGTCAAGCTCCACAAGGGCTTTATCTGGGCAAAGAGCGATTATGGCAAGGGGTCAACCTTTACGATTGTCTTGCCGTATGACAAAGAAACCGTCGTTTATGACGAATGGGAAGAAGAGGAAGATTAAGCATGCTTGAAGAAAAAGGGTTTCAGTACAGTATTTTAGCTTCTGGTTCTAGTGGCAATGCCTTCTACGTCGAAACACCTAAACAAAAGCTCTTGATTGATGCGGGATTGACTGGTAAAAAAATTACCAGTCTTTTAGCTGACATCGGACGCACACCAGAAGATTTGGACGCTATCTTAGTGACACATGAGCACTCTGACCACATCAAAGGTGTCGGCGTTCTCGCCCGCAAATACAAACTCGATGTCTATGCCAATGAAGCAACGTGGAAAATCATAGACGACAAAAACATGATAGGAAAGCTTGATGTTGCACAAAAGCATGTCTTTAGGCGTGACAAGACGCTTACCTTTGGTGATTTGGATATTGAGAGCTACGGGGTGAGTCACGACGCTGTTGATCCGCAGTTTTACCGTCTGATAAAGGATGACAAGAGCTTTGTCATGCTGACAGACACAGGCTATGTCAGTGACCGTCTAGCAGGTCTGATTGAAAATGCAGACGCTTACTTGATTGAGTCTAATCATGATATTGATATTTTGCGCTCGGGGAGCTATCCGTGGAGTTTGAAGCAGCGGATTTTGTCTGATAAAGGACATCTCTCCAATGAAGACGGCGCAGAAACCATGATTAGAACAATCGGTCAACGCACAAAAAAAATCTATCTTGGACATTTGAGCCAAGAAAATAATATAAAAGAATTAGCGCATATGACGATGGAGAACCAACTCATGTCAGCCGACTTTGGCGTTGGCAGTGACTTTAAGGTCTTAGACACATCGCCAGATCATGCGACCCCTTTGACACGGATTTAGAGGAGAGTGGGACAAAAATCGGTCATTTCGTAGAAATGCGATTTTGTCGTCCCACCTCTGCAAAGTTGAGTAGGGTTCTAAAAGTTGATTTATCAACGTATTAGAGCCCACTCGACCACTGCGTCTCGCATATAAATCTATAAATTGAGAAGCTGAAAACTATTTGCCTCAGCTTCAAAAGAGGTTTTTCACAAACAAAGCCTCTTTTTCATTTTTTGATATTTTTGGTATAATTTTTGGTATAATAAGAAAGACTTTTATATAGACAGGAAAGGGAGAATAAAAAATAATGAAAACATTAGAAGAAAAACTGTCAATAGACTATGGCATTGTCTTTGATGATAAATCTTTATTAGACACGGCTTTTACACATACATCCTATGCGAACGAACACCGTCTCCTAAAGATTTCACATAATGAGCGTTTGGAATTTTTAGGAGACGCTGTTCTGCAACTGATTATTTCACGCTATTTATTTGAAAAATACCCGAAAAAACCAGAGGGTGATTTGTCTAAACTACGTTCTATGATTGTGCGTGAGGAAAGTTTAGCTGGCTTTTCACGCTACTGTGGTTTTGACGCTTATGTCAAGCTCGGTAAGGGTGAGGAAAAGTCAGGTGGACGTGAGCGTGCAACGATTTTAGGTGATTTGTTTGAAGCCTTTTTAGGTGCGCTTTTGCTGGATAAGGGAGTGGACGCCGTTGAGACTTTTCTCAATCAAGTGGTCATTCCTCAAGTTGAAAAGGGCAATTACCAAAAGGTGCGTGATTACAAGACTGCCCTTCAAGAACAACTACAGGTCAATGGTGATGTGGCGATTAGCTATCGTGTCACTAAAGAGTCTGGACCAGCCCATGCCAAGGTGTTTGAGGTGAGTGTCTTTGTCAATGACAAGGCAATCAGCTCTGGTAGTGGCAAGTCTAAAAAACAAGCAGAGCAAGCAGCTGCTAAAGAAGCGCTTGAGCGACTGAGTGAGGACTAAATGTTTCTAAAAGAAATTGAGCTGCAAGGCTTTAAGTCCTTTGCAGATAAGACAAAAATTGAGTTCGACAGAGGTGTTACTGCCATTGTCGGACCCAACGGCTCTGGTAAGAGTAACATCACAGAGAGTCTGCGTTGGGCGCTAGGAGAATCTAGTGCCAAGAGTTTGCGTGGTAGCAAAATGCCAGACGTTATTTTTGCAGGGACACAGAGTAGAAAAGCGCTGAACTATGCCTATGTTGCGGTGACACTTGATAACAGCGACCAGTTTATCGAGCAAGCGAGTGAGCTGATACGTGTGGAGCGTCGTATTTTTAGAAATGGCGACAGCGAGTATCTCATTGATGGGCGCAAGGTTCGCTTGCGTGATGTGCATGAGCTGTTTATGGACACAGGTCTTGGACGTGATTCTTTTTCGATTATCTCGCAAGGACGTGTCGAGGAAATCTTTAACAGCAAGCCGCAAGAGCGCAGAGCGATTTTTGAGGAAGCTGCCGGTGTTTTAAAATACAAGACCCGCAAAAAAGAAACACAGACCAAGCTCAATCAAACGCAGGACAACCTCGACCGCCTAGAGGATATTATCTACGAGCTGGATACACAGGTCACTCCACTCAAAAAACAAGCAGAGACAGCCAAGCGCTTTTTGGAGCTGGATGGTGAGCGAAAAGTGCTTGATTTAGCGATTTTGGTTGAGGACATCAAGGAGCAAAAGCTGGCACTTAGCACTCAAAAAGAAGAGCTAAAAGCTGTCAAGGAGAGTTTGTCTGCCTATTACGACAAGCGCCAAAAACTAGAGAACAAAAGTCAGAGTCTCAAGGACAGACGCCGTAAACTCTCAGATAAAAGCTTAACAAAGCAAAAAGAACTGCTGGACGTCACTCAGATAAGTGCTGATTTGGAGCGTCAGATTGAAGTAACCCAGCTTGCTAGTGACCAGTCCACTCAAAAAGCAGCGCAGCTCACGGAACAGGCTAAAAAGCTTGAAGAGACTATTGAGGAAGCCCAGGTTGCCCTAAGTGAAAAAACAGCTAGTCTAGCTAGCCTAAAAGCTAAGCTAGAGCAGGAGCGCTCAAGCATTGCGAGATTAGAGACAGATTTAGAGCAGTATCGCCACAATCCTGACCAGCTCATCGAGCAGTTGCGTGAGCAGTTTGTGGATGTAATGCAAAAGGAAGCAGAGCTTTCTAACCAAAAAACAGCTCTCAAAGCGCAAAAAAATAGTCAAGAACAGCAGTCCGCTTTTAGACAAGAAGAAATCCAGCAATTAGCGCAAGAGCTCTCTAAGCTCAAAAAAGAAGAAACAAACCAGCAGGCACTATTAGAGGACGCCAGTCGGTCTGTCAAAGAGCTATTAGAGCAGTACCAAGAAAAGGCAACAGCGCTTGAAAGTGCTGAAGCAACTTATCGCACTCAGCAAGACCAGCTTTTTAAGCAACTGGATAATATCAAGTCTAAAAAGGCGAAAAAAGCGAGCCTTGAGTCTATCTATAAAAAACACAGCCATTTCTACGCTGGTGTCAAGGCGGTCTTGCAAGAAAATAGTCTGACTGGCATTATTGGTGCGGTTAGCGAGCACCTCTCCTTTTCACCACGCTATCAGACAGCGCTTGAGATAGCGCTTGGTGCGAGTAGCCAGCATATCATCGTTGAGGATGAAAATGCAGCCAAGCAGGCAATTGCTTTTCTAAAGCAAAACCGACGTGGGCGAGCGACCTTCTTGCCACTGACGACGATTTCTTCTCGCCAGTTGGCTTCACATCAGCTTGAAAATTTGGAGACTAGCCAAGGGTTCTTGGGGATTGCTAGTCAGTTGGTCAGCTATGAGCCTAAGTTATCGCACATCATGAGTAACCTCCTTGGTTTGACGGCGATTTTTGATAGCATTGAGCATGCTAACCAAGCTGCCAAGCGCCTATCCTATCGAGTGCGTATAGTGACCTTGGATGGTACAGAGATTAGAGCTGGCGGTTCCTTTTCAGGCGGAGTCAATCGTGGCAATAACACGACCTTTATCAAGCAAGAGCTCGACCAAGTGGAAAAAGAGTTGAAGACGCTTGAAGAAAAGCAAATAGCTCATGAAAAGGAAGTTGCTTCGCTAAAAGAAAGGCTGGAATCTGAGAGAGAAAAAATTGCCCTTATCAAGGAAGAAGGCAATCAAAAGAGATTAGAAGAACAGGCAGCTCAACTGTCCTACAAGCAAGTCACTGAGCGTTTATCAGATGTTGAGGAGACTTATCAAACCCTGAAAAATCATGTTGAGAATGAGTCAGAGCCTGCTTTTGACACTCTTTGGCAGGAGCTAGAAGAGGAGCTAAATGAGCTAGCGCAGAAAAAAAGTATGCTCTCACAGCAAATCGAGCAACTCAAGACCGACAAGGACAGCTTTGACACTGGTGTGGCTCGTCTGTCAGAGCAGTTATCGCAGGCAAAATTGCAGGAGCGTGAACTGCTTAGTGAGCTGAAGTTTGAAAAAGCCAACCAATCTCGCCTAAAAGCTGATGTAGAGAGCTACCAAACAGAACTCACCAGTCTAACAGCAGCCCTTTCTCAGCAAGACCAAGCTGATGATAGCCTCTTGCCACGCTTAAAAGCACAGCTAGAGCAGGCAAGAGAGCACAAAAGCAGCTTGGAGCAAGAGCAGATTAGTCTGCGTTTTGAGTTAGAAGACCTTGAAGCACAAATCGATGAGACCGATCAAGCGCTAGCAAAAGAAAGCCAGCAAAACGAGCAATTCATCCGCAAGCAGGCGCAGATTGAAGCTATGATTGAGACTATTGAAAAGCAGTTGCGTCAATTTGCTCGTCGCTTGAGTGAGGAGTATCAGTATACTCTAGAAGACGCCAAGGAAAAAGCACATGCGCTTGAGAACCTTGAGCTTGCTAGAGAGCAGCTGCGCACACTTCAGCGTCAGATTAAGGACCTAGGTCCTGTCAATCTGGACGCTATTGAGCAGTTTGAGGAGGTCAGTCAGCGGCTTGATTTCCTCAACACGCAAAAAGAGGACTTGGTAGACGCCAAAAATCTCTTGTTGACGACGATTTCAGATATGGATGAGGAGGTCAAACAACGCTTTAAGCTGACCTTTGAAGCCATTCGAGAAAGTTTCAAGCAGACCTTTACGCAGATGTTTGGCGGAGGAAGCGCCGACTTGATCTTAACGTCTGAGGACTTGCTGGAGGCAGGCATTGAGATATCAGTGCAACCTCCAGGCAAGAAAATCCAGTCGCTCAACCTCATGTCCGGTGGTGAAAAAGCCTTGTCCGCTCTAGCTCTGCTATTTGCCATCATCCGTGTCAAGACTATACCGTTTGTTATCCTAGATGAGGTCGAAGCAGCACTCGATGAGGCAAATGTCAAGCGTTTTGGGGACTACCTCAACCGCTTTGACCAGTCTAGTCAGTTCATTGTCGTGACACACCGCAAGGGCACCATGGCAGCAGCTGACAGTATCTATGGGGTCACCATGCAAGAATCTGGTGTCTCACGTATCGTCTCCGTCAAGCTAAAAGACGCCGAAAGCTTGACGACGGCTTAATAGTCGTGACTTATAGATAGTATGAGAAATTTCCTCATTTTTGAGGAAATTTTTTATATGTTCAAAAGTGTAACCGCTTGCTATAATAAAAGAAAAAGCAAATTAGGAGGACTTGAGGATGTCAACACTACCAAAAGATTTTTTATGGGGCGGTGCAGTCGCTGCTCATCAGCTAGAAGGTGGCTGGCAAGCAGGTGGTAAGGGCGTTAGTGTAGCAGATGTCATGACAGCAGGTCGTCACGGTGTAGCACGTGAAATTACAGCAGGTGTAATGGAAGGAAAATACTATCCCAACCATGAAGCTATTGATTTTTACCATCGTTACAAGGAAGACATCGCCCTCTTTGCAGATATGGGCTTTAAGTGCTTTAGGACGTCAATTGCTTGGACCCGCATTTTTCCTAAAGGCGATGAGCTTACTCCAAATGAAGAGGGGCTCCAATTTTATGATGATCTCTTTGACGAGTGCTTGAAATATGGTATTGAGCCTGTGGTCACCCTGTCTCACTTTGAGCTGCCTTATCACTTAGTGACGGAGTATGGTGGCTTTCGCAATCGCAAGGTTATTGATTTCTTTGTCTGTTTTGCAGAAGTCTGCTTTAAGCGCTACAAGGACAAGGTCAAATACTGGATGACCTTTAACGAAATCAACAACCAAGCCAATTACCAAGAGGACTTTGCACCTTTTACCAATTCAGGCATTGTCTACACTGATGAGGATAATCGTGAGGAGGTCATGTATCAGGCAGCCCACTATGAGCTGGTGGCGTCAGCCCGTGCGGTCAAGATCGGGCATGACATCAATCCAGACTTTCAGATTGGCTGTATGATTGCTATGTGTCCTATTTACCCAGCCACCTGCAATCCCAAGGATGTCCTCTTAGCACAAAAGGCCATGCAAAAGCGTTATTACTTTGCGGATGTTCATGTGCATGGCTTTTATCCAGCGCATATCTTTAAATATTGGGAGCGCAAGGGCTACGAGTTGGATATAACTGAGGAGGATAAACAGGACTTGCTGGCTGGTACGGTGGATTACATCGGCTTTAGCTACTATATGTCCTTTGCTATTTCTTATCATCGAGACAATCCGCATTATGACTACATTGAGACAGAAGATCTGGTCAAAAATGACTATGTCAAGGCTTCGGAGTGGGACTGGCAGATTGATCCAGAAGGTCTTCGCTATGCTCTCAATTGGTTCACAGATATGTACCATCTGCCTTTGTTTATTGTGGAAAATGGTTTTGGTGCCATTGACCAAGTAGCAGAAGACGGCATGGTGCACGATGACTATCGGATTGACTACCTAGCAGCTCATATTGCTGAGATGAAAAAAGCAGTCATTGAAGATGGGGTTGATCTCATAGGCTACACTCCTTGGGGCTGTATTGATCTCGTCTCTGCGGGGACTGGCGAGATGAGAAAGCGCTATGGCTTTATCTATGTAGACAAGCACGATGATGGGACAGGTACCTATGCCCGCAGTCCCAAGAAATCCTACGCTTGGTACAAGCAAGTCATCGCAACAAATGGTGAAGAATTGTAAGACAAAAGAGAAAGTGACAGCTGTTGCTTTCTCTTATCTTTAGGAAAATAGAAAGGAAACCAGCATGATTGGTGCAATCGCAGCGGTGTTAACGACTCTAGCTTTTTTGCCACAGGTGATCAAGACCATCAAAACCAAGGATACATCAGGGATTTCCCTAGGCATGTATGCTATGCAGGTGACAGGAATTGGGCTTTGGCTGGCACACGGGATTCATATTGGCGATATGCCGCTTATCCTAGCTAATAGCATTTCCCTTGTCCTGTCAGGGACGATTTTGTACTATAAGGTTCGGTCTTCGTAGGGATTGATTTTTGACTTGCGGAAATACACGAAAAAATTTCCGCATTGAAACGGAAGAAAAAGCTATTTACAATGTAAGCGTTTTATATTATCATAATCTTATCATAAAATAGTAAAAGGAGTCCATATTATGGCAAAAGCATTGATTATTTGTGCAGGTGGGATGTCATCATCAATGATTGCAAAGAAAACCGCTACACTTCTTCAAGAACAGGGAGAAAACATCGAAATGGATGCTGTAGGTGTCCCAGAAGGTCAAAAACGTATTGAAGCAGATAAATATGACCTTTATCTGGTCAGCCCACAAACAAAAATGAATTTCAAGCAATTAGCAGATGCAGCTGCTAAAACAGGAAAACCTATTGTCCAAATTCCTCCGCAAGCCTATGTTCCTATTCCTATGGGAATTGAAAAGATGGTTAAATTAGTCAAGGAAAATATCTAGTCACTGTTTCTCAAAATGCTTGCCATTTTGGCTGGGGGTTGTGGTGTTACATCAAAAAGAAATGCGGATGCTCCAGTTTTTAGTGGAGAATAAAAAACGATTTGTCACTAGTAAAGAGTTAGCTGCTTATCTTGGTTGTTCTGATAGAACAGTACGCACTTACTATAAGACGATTTTAGATTATCTAAAAACAGCCTATGACGGTGTGACTGTTTCTTCTAAACCAGGTCGGGGCTATCAGCTTAAGGTTGATAATGAGGATGTTTATGCGACTTTCTTAGAAGAAAATCCGATCAATGAACATGGTGTTTGCTGTAGCGAATCCATTGATATCAATGATCGATACAACTATCTTTTAAACAAACTGCTCTTTGAGCAAAATGAGATTTACTTTGATGACTTAGTTGATGAGCTTTATGTCAGCCGCTCGACCTTATCAGCAGATTTCAAGAAGATACGATGTAAGTTAGTTCCTTATCATCTCAAAATTGAAAGCAAGGCAAATAAAGGTGTCTTTGTAACAGGCTTAGAGCGTGATAAAAGACGATTTATCATCGATCATTTTATAGATTCTGGTTTTATTCACACCATGCACTCTTATGTGGATAATCGTTTGTTAAATCAGGTGATTTCTTTTGAAGAGTTGACAATCATTGTCTTGGATGAATGCCGTGAGGCTCATTTGAAATGTTCTGACTTTGCGATTCAAAATTTGATTATTCATATTGCATTGACCATTCGGCGGGTGACAGAGGGTTTTCAAATTTTGCAGATTGATGAATCAGCCCATTTACAAAATTTGCCTGAGAGAGAAGTCGCTCATCGTATCTTAAATCGCATTTCAACGGTAACTCATATTGATTTTCCGATAGAAGAGGTGGATTACATTACCCTTCATTTGGTATCTAAAGGTTATGGTTTATCGCATGGGCATTTTAGCAATTCATCTGAGATGATTCGTCAAGAGTTATTGCAAGCGCTTCATAAGGTGAATGATGAGGTGGAAGTGGATTTCCAACTGATCGAGGGACTAGTTGCCCACCTTGCTACTTTGCTTATTCGACTAGAAAATCAAGTCGTTTTGGAAAATCCTTTAAGCGATGACATTCAAACAAAGTATCAGGATATGTTTTACTTGGGACGTCGCATTATGGACGCTATGCCAACTTTTAAAACTTTCAATTTGTCAGACCATGAAATCGCTTATGTTGCCCTGCATTTTATGGCAGCAAAGGAAAGGAAGAAAGAGGAGAAAAAGTTCAACATTTTAGTTATTTGTGCAACGGGTTATGGAAGTGCGCAAATGCTAAAAAGCCGCATTATCAACGAATTAGGTAATCTAGTCCATATTGTCGATGTGATTGGTTATTATGAAATTACGGATGAAAAACTCCAAGGGATTGATTTCATTATATCATCCATTGATTTGTCGAATTTAATTTTTAATATGCCTGTTTTTACGGTTTCAGTCTTTCTTAAAGAGGAAGAAGTTCAGAAAGTGCGACACGAGATTTCCTGCCTAAGAAAGTCTGATAAGGAAACGATCGTCCATTCTGATGAAAAGGCGATAGACGATATAGAAAGTCAGTTTGATGCTTATTTCTCAGAAAAATTATTTTTATACTTGGGCAAAGCAGATAAGGATTCAGTTATTAACAATCTGCTAGCTAGTATGGCTGAAGGAGAGGGAGAGCACTTTGTGGAGAGGATGCAAAAAATGCTAGCCCAGCGTGAATCGATGAGTTCTGTCATTTTTAGTGACCGTGTTGCAGTCCCTCATCCGATAAAAGCAGTTGCTAGCAAACATCAAATTGGTGTTGCTATCATTAAGGATGGTTTGAGATGGAATGCTGACTATCCTCACATCCAATTTGTCTTTTTGTCCTCAATGTCCATCTATGACAATGACGGTTTACCCGAGCTTGTTTCTTACATCGTAGATTTGGTTGATCGAAAAGACATTCAGGAGCAGCTCTTAGATTGTCAAACATTTGAACAGTTTAAGGCATTATTTTTGAAAATAAAAGAAAGGAAACCGCATCAATGAACACAGAAGAGTTGCAAGTGGCAGCTTTTGAGATTATTTTGAACTCAGGAAATGCCAGAAGTATTGTACACGAAGCCTTTGAAGCGATGCGAGAAGGCAAGTACGATTTAGCTACAGAAAAACTAAAGGCTTCTAACGAAGAGTTACTCAAAGCCCATCAAGCACAGACCGATCTTTTACAAGAGTATGCTTGTGGTACAGAGATTAATGTTGAGATTATCATGGTACATGCCCAAGACCACCTCATGACCACTATGACACTCAGAGAAGTGGCGCTTGAGATGTTGGAATTGTACAAGAAAGTGGGATAAGGAAAGGAAGCCCAATGCATAAGAAAAATGTTAGAGAAACGCATTCTCAAAAATCAAGAGAGATATTAAAGAGAGAAACGGCTTTAAAAAACTCTTTTTTCAATCGTTATATGCTGTTTAGGTATTCTTTGGCATTGTTTTTCTTTTCTAATGTCTATTGGCTTATTATCTTATGGACGCAAGTGAGTTTTTATATTATCATTCCGATAATTTTGCTTATCTTTATTGTCTGGTCTTATGCAGAGCAGTTTAGGATGTATGGGACAAAAAACGTTTACTTGACAATAACGAGAGGGACACTTTATTTTCAAGGGATAGTTCAGCTGTTGCTACTTTTAATGATTGTTATGACCAATCAATTTTCAACGCTGTTTCCGATTTTTGCGGACAATCAAGTCGGTCATCTCTTTATTGCGATTATCTTGATCTTAGGTTTACTACTTGTTTTCTATAATTTAGGAAGAATACAAGAGATTTTAGCCAATAAAGATAGGTATTATGTGCAGTTTCAAACGATTAAAAAATATCATTACTAATATTTAGGAGGAGTTCTCATGGACGAACAAAAAGGATTCTTTGGTCTGTTGGACAAATATCTGATGGGACCAATGGGAGTTATTGCGCAGTACAAGGTTGTGCGTGCGATTACGGCTGCAGGTATGGCAGCAGTTCCATTTACAATTGTTGGGTCAATGTTTTTAGTATTCAGCATTTTGCCGCAATCTTTTAAATTTTGGACTGTTGTTGCCCAGCTATTTTCAGCAACATTTGATAAATTTACAGACTTGTATATGGTTGCTTATTATGCCACTATGGGAGCCTTATCTCTATACTTTGTTTTATCAATGGCGTATGAATTGACGAAAATTTACGCAGAAGAGGAAGACCTAGATTTGAATCCTCTTAACGGTGCTTTACTTGCCTTGTTTGCTTTTATCATGACGGTTCCTCAGATTGTTTTTGATGGTGGTGTCATGTCAGCGGTGACAAGTTTGAAAGAAGGCAGTGTTATTGTAGATGGTTGGGGGATGTCTAATGGTGTCACTCGTTTTGGAACGGGTGGGATTTTCACAGGGATTATCATAGCTGTTATCACCGTCTTACTTTATCGAATGTGTGTAAAGCACAACTGGGTTATCAAAATGCCTGAGTCTGTTCCAGAAGGTGTCTCTCGTGGCTTCACAGCTCTTATTCCGGGGTTTGTAGTAGCCTTTGTGGTTATTCTGATTAACGGTGCTTTTGTTGCGCTAGGAACAGACATATACAAGGTCATTTCTATTCCGTTTTCATTTGTCGGTCACCTGACAAATACATGGATTGGGCTTGTCATCATCTATTTATTGACACAAGCTCTTTGGATTGTCGGTATCCACGGTGCCAATATCATCTTTGCTTTTGTCAATCCAATTGCTCTTGCCAATGTAGCAGCCAATGCAACTGAAGGAGCACGCTATATTGTTGCAGGTGAATTTTCAAATATGTTTGTTATTGCTGGTGGTTCAGGGGCTACACTAGGTTTGTGTATTTGGTGTGCTTTCAGAGCTCGTTCTCAACAATTAAGCGCTATCGGAAAGGCCTCTGTTGTGCCAGGTATCTTTAATATCAATGAACCTTTAATCTTTGGTTTGCCTATTATCTATAACCCAGCTCTAGCTATCCCATTTATCTGCGCTCCAATTGTTTCAATGACGATTTATTACTTTGCGATGAAATTAAATCTCATTCATGCCATTGTAGCTCAAGTGCCATGGCCTACGCCAGTAGGGATTGGGGCATTTATTGGTACGGCAGATGTCAAAGCTATTCCTTTAGCGATTATCTGTGCTATTGCAGCCTTCCTCGTCTATTGGCCATTTCTTCGTCGCTATGATAGACAACTCTTAAAAGAAGAAGGTCTAGCTGAGTAATAGACAAGGAAAAATCAATCGTCTCCGTCAAGCTAAAAGACGCTGAAAACTTGACAGCAGTTTAGTAACTTTCTTTTAGAATAAAAGGGCTTTTTCGGTCAAGAAAGCCCTTTTTATGATACAATAGAACTATATTGCCTATGAAAGAGATGGATATGATAAAACTAGTAGCAACTGATATGGATGGCACTTTTTTAGATGCCAATGGGACTTATGATAAGAAGCGCCTGCAAAAGGTCTTAGCAGGTTTTAAGGAAAAAGGGATTTTATTTGTTGCGGCGTCTGGTCGCTCACTCCTTGCCCTAGAGGATTTGTTTGCCGATTTTCGTGACCAGATGGCTTTCGTCGCTGAAAATGGCAGTGCTTTAGTGGTTGATGGTGAGTTGACTTTTGAGGAACATTTGACCAAAGAGAAATATCTAGAAATCACTCAGCTTCTCGCTTCTAGCCCTTATATGAACGGACACGATTACCTCTTGTCAGGAAAAAACGGGGCTTACGTCCATCAAGACGCCAGCGATGATTACGTGAATTTTATCTCAAACTACTATGAGAATGTTCAGCGTGTGCCGTCTTTTGAGGATGTGGATGATGTGATTTTCAAGCTGACGGCGAATTTCACAGCAGAAACGGTGCGTGAGGGTGAAAAATGGGTGACCGAGCGTCTGTCCTATGCCAATGCAGTAACAACTGGTTTTCAGTCCATTGATATTATCCTAAACACAGTCACCAAGCGAACAGGACTCGAGGCTCTTTGTGAGCAATTGCATATCAAGCGAGAAGAAGTCCTTGCTTTTGGGGACAATCTCAATGACTATGAAATGCTAGAGTTTGCCGGCACCGCTATTGCTACAGACAACGCACGTGATGAGATAAAAGCGATTAGCCAAGAAGTGATTGGTCCTTGTGAGGGTGAGTCTGTGATGACCTATATGGAAGAGATGTTAGATGACAAGAAAAGAAATTAAGATTATTGCCATTGACCTTGACGGCACTTTGTTTAATGCCAAAAAAGAAGTCAGCGAGGAAAACCGCAGAGCGCTTGAGCGTGCTCGCCAAAAAGACGTTAAAGTCGTCATCACGACCGGTCGCCCGCTAAAAGCGATTGGCAACCTCCTGTCTGATCTTCACTTGGTGTCTGACGAGGACTACTGTATCACCTTTAATGGTGGACTTGTGCAGCGCACGACAGGTGAAATTTTGGACAAGTCTGCTCTGACCTACGAGGACTTGAAGGTCATTCACTCTTACCTAGAGCCACTGGGGCTTCCCTTTGATGTGCTGAGTGACGGTATCGTCTATAGTCTGCCGTCTAGGGGCAATAAATCGCTCTACCACACAGCTAATCCCTTGCTGACCTTTGTCGAAGTGGAGCGCTTTGAGGATATTCCCCTAGATGTCCCTTACAATAAAGTGGTGACGGTGACAAATGAGCACTTTTTAGATGAGCAATTAACCAAATTGCCAGAAGCTGTTTATAGCGATTATGAAGCCTTCAAATCACGGGAAATCATCTTTGAAATCATGCCTAAAGGCGTGCATAAAGCCAGCGGCTTAGCGCACCTCTGTGAACACCTAGGATTGACAAGTGACAATGTCATGGCGCTAGGTGATGAGGCAAATGACATCAGCATGCTTGAGTGGGCAGGGCTAGGTGTCGCTATGGCAAATGCCACAGACCAAGTCAAACACATCGCAGATAAGGTGACCACACGCAGCAATGAAGAATCCGGCGTTGCCGAAGCGATTGAACAGTATGTATTAAGAGAGGAAGACTAATGGGTTTATTTGACCGATTATTTGGACGTAAAAAAGAAAACGAGAGCGATGTTACAGACACAGCGCTCACAGAAGAACAATCATCAGAGTTAGAAATGAGCAGTGAGCTTGTGGAGGAGGAAGCGACTTCTGAAATAGTAGAAGATACTGTTATCACTGAGAAAGTCACAGAAAGTCTTGAAATCAGTGAGAAAGAGGACGCTATCCAAAACTCAGAGTCCCCAGTTGAGGTTGTAAGCGTTGTAGAGGAAGTTGAGCTAGAATCAGAACCTGCGATTGCCGAAGAAACGACTGAAACCAGCGAAGAAGTAGCTGTGTCTCAAGACTCAGTTGAAGATGAACCAACTCAACAATCAGAAACACCAGTCGAAGTTACTACAACCGTTGTTGAAGCAGTTGAGCTAGACACTCCACAGGAGCAAGAAGATACGGTTGAGGAGGAAACTGAGTTCTCTGAAGCGACCAGTGACAGCGAGGAGATAGCTAGCTCACAAGCACCTCTTGAGAGCGAAGCATCTGCTGTAGTAGAGGACGCTTCCAAGGAAAAAACAACACCGTCTAAAGCTGAGCAAGATTTCATGGCGGAATACTACGCCAAGCGTGCTGCTATTGAAAAATCGCTTGCTGACGGGACATTTGAGCAAAATAAAGCTGACAAAAAGGAAAGCTCTGCAGAAGAGCCTGTCGTCGAAGTCGTTGAGACGACCGAGGAAAAATACAACCGCAGCTTGAAAAAAACACGTACAGGCTTTGGCGCAAGGCTCAATGCTTTCCTTGCCAATTTCCGTCGTGTGGATGAGGATTTCTTTGAAGAGCTGGAGGAGCTGCTTATCCTGTCGGACGTTGGGGTCAATGTGGCAACACAATTGACAGAGGATTTGCGCTATGAAGCCAAGCTAGAAAATGCCAAGAAAGCCGATGAGCTTCGCCGTGTCATTATCGAAAAGCTGGTGGACATTTACGAAAAGGACGATGTCTACAATGAAAGCATCAATTTCCAAGACGGCTTGACCGTCATGCTCTTTGTTGGTGTTAACGGTGTCGGCAAGACCACCTCTATCGGAAAGCTGGCTTACAAGTACAGGCAAGAAGGCAAGAAAGTCATGCTGGTTGCAGCTGATACTTTCCGTGCTGGAGCCGTGGCGCAGTTGGTTGAGTGGGGTCGCCGTGTGAATGTGCCTGTCGTGACAGGACCTGAAAAAGCAGACCCAGCCAGTGTCGTCTTTGACGGTATGGAAAAGGCTGTCGCTGAACAGGTAGATATTCTCCTCATTGATACCGCAGGACGCTTGCAAAATAAAGACAATCTCATGGCAGAGCTTGAAAAGATTGGACGTATCATCAAGCGTGTCGTCCCAGACGCACCGCACGAAACCCTACTAGCGCTCGACGCCTCAACGGGACAAAATGCGCTGAGTCAAGCCAAGGAATTTTCAAAAATCAAACCGCTCACAGGTATCATCCTCACTAAAATTGACGGTACCGCAAAAGGTGGTGTGGTGCTCGCCATCCGCCAAGACCTGGATATCCCAGTCAAGTATATCGGCTTTGGTGAGAAAATCGATGACATCGGTGAGTTCCACTCAGAAGACTTCATGCGTGGTCTTTTGGAGGATATTATCTAAAGAAAACAGCACTAGAATATCTAGTGCTGTTTTTCATCTAAAACACACGATAAACATAAGGGTTATCGGGTTTGCTGGTTTCTTTGGCTTCTGTGATATGGAGAACTGGCAGGGTTTGCTTGAGGGTTTGGTTGTACTCAAGTTGGATTTCTCCGGTAGCTGTTACCCAAGTGTTGTCCTTAAAGGTTTGACTCGTGCCAGTCGTGAGAAGACCGTAAACGCCAGAGTCTGCGATACAATGGATGATCCCAAAGCGGAAAAGGAATTGATAGCCTGAGTGCTTGGGTTCATTGTAGACAAAGCCTGTGTAGGTGATTTTGCGTCCGGTAAAGCTGTCAGGATAGAGATAGATGAGCTCCATCACTTCCATGTAGTTGTCCGTGGTAATCTTGACAGGTCCAGTGCCTTGATACTTTTTGAGCTCTTTTTTCATCTCTTTTTCGTAAGCGCTAGAGGTGAAAAAGCTGCTGGTATCAGGTTTTAGGTATTGGACAGACGTCCCATCCTCACTGACACCGGACTTGCTAGAGCCAGCAGCCAGAGGAAAATTATAGCCTTTAGCTGAAACGGTCGTAGAGTCCAGTGTGACAGTTGGTACCAAAAGTCCGACCAAAACTGGAAAGAGCAGGATAAAGGGACTGGTAAATTTTGCCCATTTGCCAACCAAATGGCTGTGCAGCTTTATCTTTTTCATCCAGATGGTCAGCTGCACCACAGCTAGGATGAAAGAGAGCACCATAGAAATATAAGCCAGATAGGCGTAGTGCGTGTTGATGTACTGGTTGAGTTTACCTGTGATTTGCAGGTACATGGACAGCTCAAAGTAGCCTGCTAAAACTAAAAAGCGAAACATCACATCACCCCCACAATCAAGCAATACAGAGCCACCAAGGTCGATGAAATCGTGACAAATTGGACGATGAACTTAGGCTTAAAGCTCTTTGCCATCATCATGAGATTTTTAATATCGACCATCGGTCCAATGAGTAAGAAGGCCATGACAGGCGCCACACCAAAGGTTGAAAGGAGTGACGCTCCGATAAAGGCATCCGCTTCACTACAAAGTGAGAGGATAAAAGCAAGCAACATCATGACTAAAATCGCCATGAGGGGGCTACGTCCGATGGTAGTCAAGAATCGTGTTGGGACAAAGATTTGCATGGCAGAAGCCACCAAAGTCCCAAAGACCAAATAGCGTCCTGTGTCGAAAAATTCATCAACAGCGTGCGCTAGCGCTAGAAAAATCTTGCGATACCAGGTCTCTCCAGAATAATCGTGGAAATGCGTATGACCCGTACCCTCTTTTAAGATGTCCTCATCAAGGACATAAGCTAGCAAACAGCCTAAGATGAGAGCGATCAGAAAGGCTCCTGTAAGACGCAGCCAGACAAAGCGCATGGAATTCCCAAAAGCAGAATAAGTTGCAAATAAAACAATGGGATTGATAATCGGTGCGGTTGTCAAAAAAGGAATGGCTGTGTAGGAGGAGACTTTCTTCTCCAGAAAACGGTTGATGATAGGCACAATCCCGCACTCACATGACGGAAAGACAAAGCCAATCAACGTTCCAAAGACAATTCGTAAGAACTTGTGCTTAGGCAAAAAACGATTGACCACATCTGGAGTGATGTAAACCTCGATAAAACCTGAAAAAATGGCCCCTAAAAGCACAAAAGGCAGTGCTTCGATGATAATGGAGAGAAAAATCGCAAACCATTGCAGGACATTATCAGGTAACTGATTGAAAATCGCCATAGGCTAGATGGTTTCCTTATCTTTTTTATCTTTAGCGTCTTTTTGTTTTTTCTTTTCTTGCTCAGGGTCGATGATAGTCGCAAATTGAGCAAATCTGCGCTCTAAATCGTCCGAACGTTTATGTGTTATCGCCATAAAAAATCCTTCTTTCTAAAAAACTGTGAGAAAACTCACTGATGATTATTATACTACACTTGTCTTAAAATAGCAGAGCAAAAAACTCCCTAGGCTAGGGAGTTTTCTTAGTTGAGGAGTTCAGATAAGCTGTCTACAAGCGGGGTCTGCGTACGACCGAGCGTTTTTTCAAGGTCTGAATGTTTGCTTTCTAAAAATCCAGCAGAGAGGGCTTCTTGCAATCCAGCAAGTTCCTGTGCGGCTTCTTGAGGCAAACCAACTGCTACAAGGAGATCAGCTACTTGAGTAATTGTTTTTTGTTTGGCAGGAATTGTGGTGTCAGTCATTTGACTGAGCGCTTGGGCGAGGTCGCCATAGGTGCGATTGTGTCCAGAGAGTTCTAGGATAGTTTTTGGTGTGTTGGCAAGAAGCACCTTAGCCCCAGCTTCAGCTAAGTCTTTACGAGATACCCAAGCGACCTTTGTATCGTTGCTAGTCACAAAGCTTAGCTCGTGAGATGTCAGCGCTTGTGACAATAGTGGCAGCTCATTTTCCAAATACCAGTTGTTGCGTAAGCTAGTATAAGTAAGACCCGATTCTTTAAGGAGTTGCTCAGTAAAGCGGTGGTCGTCCCCAAGGGCAAAGTCCTTAGCCACATCATCAATGCCAGCAAGTGACGTATAGGCAATAAAGGACACGCCAGCTTTTTTAGCGGCTTCGATGACATTTTTGTGTTCTTCTTGGCGGTTGCCAGGGATACCAGAGACAAAGAGGAGCTTGTCAATGCCACGAAAAGCTTGTTCAAGAGAGTCGGGTTTGCTGTAGTCACCGACACGGATGGTGATACCTTTTTCAGCCAAGTCTTTGCCTTTTTTTTCTGAGCGCACAAGGGCAAAAAGATTTTCAGTTGGGACTTGTCCAATAAGATAGTCCAATACTTGTGAACCGTAATCGCCTGTTGCGCCTGTAATCATATAAGTTGTCATGTTAATCTCCTTCGATAGAAGTTGTATTTTTATTTTATACAAGTATTGTAAACAAAACTTTTTAGCTTGTCAATAGATTTTGCTAAAAAATGTTTATTTATTTTGTATAAGTGTGCTATAATGGCATTATCTACTATAAAAGGAGCTTACAATGAAACAATCAGTACAGTTGAGCGATGCTGTTCACATCATGGTTTATATCACGGTCGAAAAAGATCCAGCTTCATTGAAAAGTAGCGTCATCGCATCCAGCATCCAAACCAATCCGTCTAATGTTCGCAAGATAATGGCAAATCTCAAAAAAGCAGGGCTTATCGTGACACAGCAGGGGAAGGTCACACCACAGCTTGCTCGCCCTGCAGACGCTATTAGCCTGCTTGATATTTTTAAGAGCCTACCGGGAGACAATCATCTCTTGCAAGTCGATACCAAAACCAACATGGATTGTGTGATTGGAGCTAATATCCAAGACACGCTGAGGGCGACCTATGATAAGCTTCAAGCAAATGTCGAAAAAGAGATGGCTGAGATTAGCCTAGCAGACTTGATTTCGGATTTGAGTGAGAAAGCTATCGCAAAAGATAGCAGTCAAGAGCAAAAGCTCAGTGGTTTTGTCAAAAAAAGAGAAGCATAGCAGGCTCTTATCTTTAGCCTATTCTTGTGGTATAATGGAAGGTATGGAAAATGCAAATATCAAACAGATCGCTACAGATCTTGGTCTAGGTGACCAGCAGGTTGAAAAAGTTATCGAGCTGACAAGTGAAGGCAACACCATTCCTTTCATCGCTCGTTATCGTAAGGAGCTGACGGGAAATCTCGATGAGGTTCAAATCAAGAGCATTATCGAGCTGGACAAGTCCCTCACGGCTCTCTCTGAGCGCAAGGCAGCCGTTCTTGCTAAGATTGAAGAGCAGGGCAAGCTCACTGAAACGCTCAAAAAAGCCATTGAGGACGCCAGCAAACTAGCAGATGTAGAGGAACTCTATCTGCCTTACAAGGAAAAACGTCGCACTAAGGCAACCATTGCTCGTGAAGCTGGGCTTTTCCCTCTGGCACGTCTCATTTTGCAAAATAAAACTTCGCTTGAAACAGAAGCCGAGAGCTTTGTTTGCGAGGGATTTGAGACAGTGGATAAGGCTCTTTCTGGAGCAGTTGATATTTTGATTGAAGCTTTGGCTGAGGACGTGTCTATTCGCTCCTTTGTCAATCGTGAAATCGAGCAGCACAGTCTCATCACCTCAACGCTCAAGGACGAGTCGCTTGACGAGAAAAAGATTTATCAGATTTACTATGACTTTAGCGAAGCTGTGCGCAAAATGCAGGGCTACCGTGTCCTAGCGCTCAATCGTGGCGAAAAGCAAGGTGTGTTAAAAGTGCACTTTGAGCATAATCTGGATGTTATGACACGCTTTGTGGAAGCCCGCTTCAAGGAGAAAAATGCCTACATCCAAAAAGCCATTCAGGAAGCGCTGAAGAAAAAAATCATTCCAGCCATGGAGCGCCGTATCCGCTCGGAATTGACAGAGCGTGCCGAAGACGGCGCTATCTCACTCTTTGCCCAAAACCTGCGCAATCTTCTCTTGGTCTCACCCCTAAAAGGAAAGATGGTGCTCGGTTTTGACCCTGCCTTTAGGACAGGAGCAAAGCTAGCTGTGGTGGATCAAACAGGAAAACTCCTCACCACACAAGTCATCTATCCAGTCCCACCAGCCAACCAAGCTAAGATTGCTCAGTCCAAAAAAGACTTGGCGCAGCTCATCGAGGACTTTGGGATTGAGATTATTGCCATCGGAAATGGTACAGCCAGCCGTGAGAGTGAAGCTTTTGTTGCCGAAGTGCTCAAAGACTATCCAACGGTTTCTTATGTCATTGTCAATGAAAGCGGGGCATCGGTCTACTCTGTTAGTGAGCTGGCACGAAAGGAATTTCCAGATCTGACGGTTGAAAAACGCTCAGCTATTTCCATCGCCCGTCGTCTCCAAGATCCGCTAGCTGAGCTGGTCAAGATTGACCCGAAGTCTATCGGTGTGGGGCAATACCAGCATGACGTCAGCCAGAAAAAACTGGCTGAAAACCTTGACTTTGTCGTGGATACCGTGGTCAACCAAGTCGGTGTCAATGTCAATACCGCAAGCCCAGCTCTTCTAGCCCACGTTTCAGGACTGAATAAGACGATTTCTGAAAATATCGTCAAATACCGTGAGGAAAACGGCATGATTGCTTCCCGTCAAGACATCAAAAAAGTCCCACGTCTAGGGGAAAAAGCCTTTGAGCAGGCAGCTGGTTTCCTGCGTATTCCAGAGTCTGACAATTTCCTTGATAATACTGGCGTTCACCCAGAGAGCTACAAGGCAGTTGAGCGTTTGCTTGAAAAGCTGGACATCACTCAGCTAGACGACAGCAGCAAGCAAAAATTGCAGGCTGTCGCCATTGCAGATATGGCAGAAGAACTGGCTATCGGGCAAGAAACGCTAAAAGACATCATTGAGGACTTGCTAAAACCAGGGCGTGATTTGCGGGACCATTTTGCAGCACCAGTCCTTCGCCAAGACATCTTGGACATTTCAGACCTGTCTCTTGGGCAAAAACTAGAAGGCACAGTGCGTAATGTCGTGGACTTTGGGGCGTTTGTGGATATTGGTCTCCATGATGACGGCTTGATTCACATCTCGCAGATGAGCACGACCTTTATCAATCACCCTAGTCAAGTGGTGTCGGTCGGTGATATTGTAACGGTTTGGGTCTCAAAGATTGACACTGAACGTGGCAAGATTAACCTGTCCTTAGTTGCGCCAAATGAACTTAACTGAATATGTCAAAAAAGTCTCTCAGGAGGACTTTAACAAGCCCTTTTTGCACCAAGCTTATTGGAACACTCGCCTAAGAACAACTGGCGGGCGCTTCTTTCCAGCGGATGGTCATCTGGACTTTAATCCTAAGATTTACCAAGCTTTTGGATGTGAGGTTTTTCGTAAAATCGTACGGCACGAACTCTGCCATTACCATCTCTACTACGAACATAAGGGCTTTCGCCATCGGGATAAAGAGTTTAAAGAACTCTTAGCTCAAGTAGACGGCTTACGCTATGCACCAAGGCTGAGTAGCGAGAACAACGCTTATTTCTATGAATGTCAATCCTGTCATAAAGTCTACAGCAGAAAACGCCGTATCAATACTTTAAAATACGTCTGCGGTTCATGCCGTGGACAGCTCATTCTCAAAAATCAGTCGTAAGGCTGATTTTATTTCACCAATCTTTTGCTACAATAATATCATAAAAGGAGGAGAGGGTGTTTCGTATGAAATCAATGTTTTATAAAAAACGCCAAAACAAACTACTGTGCGGTGTTGTGGCTGGTTTAGCCGATAAATTTGGCTGGGACTTGCCTATAGCACGTGTAGTGGCAGCGCTTTTGATGTATTTCTCAGGAATTGGGATTATCCTCTACATCTTGCTAGCTATCTTTCTTCCTTACAAAGAAGATATCGAGCGTGATAAGTATGGAACAGGACCTAGAAAACGTAAAGACGCAGAGGTCGTCCGTGATGACGACGGCTGGTTTTGGTAAGAAAAGCTGGTAAAGAAACAGGATTACAAGCTAAAACATAAAAAAGCAAAGCTTAGTTGAACAGCTCCCTGTCAAGTAGACAGTGAAATAATAAAATGATTAAGCAACCTGATTCCTGAATTCAAAAGGAGTC
>NZ_JBCLSK010000026.1:0-26918 GCF_041225505.1 Streptococcus hyointestinalis
TCCTAAGAAAGTATTAGATTACAAAACTCCCAGAGAGGTGTTATACGCTGGCTAACTTGGACTTGAATTTTGCCTTTTTTTAGCCTCCTTCTTCAAAAAAGATTATAATAGCGGGCTTTAGAGAAACTTAAAGAAGCTAGAAGAACTCTAGCTTCTTGGTATTCTATTTTTCAAGACTCCAAATCTCACGTGCATACTCTTCTATGGTGTCGTCTGAGGTAAATTTATCTGAATTGGCAATGTTGACCAGGCTCATCTTCATCCAGTGACTACGATTGCGATAGAGTTTGTCAATTTTTTCCTGAGCCTTGGTATAAGCGTCAAAGTCTTCAAGGAGGAAATACTCGTCGTTATGGGTGATGAGGGTTTCATAGATTTCCATGCCTTCTGATTGGATATTTGGGATAGTGCCGTTGACAAAGCTATCAATCACCCGTTTGAGTGTCGGGTTATTTTCATAAATACCTCGAGAATAATAGTCATGCTTTTGGTAATGATCATAGACAGCGTCCTTGTCCATACCAAAGATGACAATATTGTCCTCGCCGACTTCGTCTTTAATCTCGATATTAGCTCCGTCAAGAGTGGCTAGAGTGATAGCACCTGTCATCATGAACTTCATGTTGGACGTTCCAGAGGCTTCTTTTGAGGCAAGTGAGATTTGCTCGGAGACGTTAGCAGCTGGGATGATGAGTTCAGCCAAGCTGACACGGTAATTTTCCAAAAAGACCACTTTGAGTTTGCCACCAAGCGTTTCGTCGTTATTGATGAGATTGGCCAATTCATTGATGAGCTTGATGACGGACTTGGCAAAATGATAACCTGGCGCTGCCTTTGCTCCAAAGATAAAGACACGTGGCACCATGTCCTTTTCAGGATTATCCTTTAAATCCCAATAGAGTTTGATGATATGAAGGATATTAAGAAGCTGGCGCTTATAAGCATGTAGGCGCTTGACCTGCACGTCAAAAATCGCATCTAGTGAGACTTCAACGCCAGTGGTCTCTAAGATATACTTGGCAAGACGAGCCTTAGCGGTTTGCTTGACCTGATAAAAGTCAACCTGTGCTTGCTCGTCATCCACAAAGGCATTGAGCTTTCTCAGGTGATGAATATCTGTGCGCCACTCTTTACCAATCCACTTGTCAAGCTCGTCAGACAACGCTTCATCGGCAATCTGCGTCCAGCGTCTTTGCACGATACCGTTGGTTTTATTGTTAAATTTTTCAGGGAAGAGCTGATAAAAAGCATGCAGGGTGTCTTCTTTCAAAAGCTCTGTGTGGAGTTTAGCAACACCATTGACCGAATGTCCGCCAATAATAGCTAAGTGCGCCATGTGAATCTGATTGTCCTTGACGATACGAGTCGCCTCAATCACATCTGGTGCTACCCCCTTAGAAGCGAGCTCTGCCACATAGCGGCGGTCAATTTCTAGAACAATCTGATAAACACGAGGGAGGACGTACTTAAAGAGCCCTGCGTCCCATTTTTCAAGCGCTTCAGACAATATAGTGTGGTTGGTGTAGCTCATGGTCTTAACCGTTGCCTGCCAAGCCTTATCCCAGCTAAGCCCATACTCATCCACCAGCAAACGCATAAACTCAGCAGGCGCTACCGCTGGATGGGTGTCGTTGATGTGCACTGCTACTTTTTGATAAATATCCTCAAGCGGCAAGTTCATCTTCAGATAGGAGCGGATAATGGTCTGCAAGCCTGCACTGGTCATAAAGTATTCTTGAACTAAGCGCAGCTCACGCCCTTGGGCGTTTGAGTCGTCTGGATAGAGCACTGCTGTGATGTCCTCAATACGTCTGCGGTCTGCAATAGTGGGATAGCGCAGCTCGTCTTCTTCTGGAATTTCAACATCCCAAAGGCGTAGGTTATTGACCGTGTCGTTTTCAAAGCCTAGTTGAGCGACATCGTAAGGCACAGCTCGTAGGACCTGCGCTCCTTGGTAGACAGGAGTGAGATTGCCTGCGTCATCTGCTTGTAAGTAAACATCACCGTAGAGCTTGACGTAGACACTATCATGGTCTTTTCTCGTTTCCCAGACACTGCCTGTAGAGTCAAACCACGGATCTGGCAACTCCACTTGATAACCATCTACAATGCGCTGTTTAAAAAGACCATAGCGATAGCGAAGACCATTACCAAAGCCTGCATAGCCAGTCGTTGCAAGAGAATCCATAAAGGCAGCTGCTAATCGCCCTAAGCCACCATTACCAAGCGCCATATCATGCTCTGTCTCCTTTATGGTATCAAAATCCAAGTCTAAATCAGCAAAAGCTTCCTTGACAGTCTCTAAAAGCCCTAGATTAAGGAGATTGGTCTCTAGCATGCGCCCCGGCAAAAACTCAATAGAGAAATAATAAGCAATCTTTTTTTGCTCTTTCTCCAAATCACGCCTGCGCTCTAGCCAAAGGGGCGTGTAATATTTTCGAAGCGTCTTTGCTAGAGCAATGAACAGCTCTCTAGGCGTTGCGTCTACGATTTTGATTTGCTGCTCCTCATGAAGCGTATCCTTAAAGTCACGAATAAATTGTTCTTTTGTTACTTGCATATTCCTATCCCTTCTTCTTTTGTTTTGTGACAGCTACGACAAGAACCCCAACTGCTAGAGCAGCTGGAGCTGTTGTCTCGACTATTAGATGAGCTGTTGGTAAAGCGACTCGTAGGCTTTACTTGCCGTATCCCATGAGAAATCTTGTGACATTGCTTGCTCTTGCAAATGTTTCCAGTCATCAGGGTGTTCGTAGTAGAGCGCTAGCGCTTTTTCAACCGTTTTTGTCAGCCAGTAGCCTGAAAAATCTTGGAAACCAAAGCCTGTGCCCGTTTTGTCGTATTCATTGTAAGGAATGACGGTATCTCTAAGACCACCAACCTCATGGACAATCGGAATGGTACCATAGCGCATGGCCATCATCTGCGATAGTCCACAAGGCTCAAAGGCGCTCGGCATCAAAAAGAGGTCACTAGCGGCGTAGATTTGTTGAGCCAGCGCCAAATCAAAAGTGATATTAGCTGACATCTTGTCTGGATAATGCTCTGCAAACCATGAAAAGCTATGCTCAAAATCACTGTAGCCTGTCCCAAGGAGGACAATCTGAATGTCCAGCTGCATAAGTTCATGCAATTGATTGACCACAAGGTCAAAACCTTTTTGGTCCGTAAGACGTGATACCATCCCAATCAAAGCCACATCATCACGCACTGGAAGCCCGACACGCTCTTGCAACTCAGCCTTGTCCGCTGCCTTTCCAGACAAATCACTCGCATTAAAGTGGTGGGTGATAAACTGGTCAGTTTCAGGATTGTAGAGGTCGGTGTCAATCCCATTTGTAATGCCTGAGAGCTTGCCTGACTCCATGCGCAAGACTTGGTCTAAGCCTTTACCAAACTCTGGTGTTTTGATTTCATTGGCATAGGATGGTGAGACAGTGGTGACACGGTCAGCGTACAAGATACCTGACTTGAGCCAGTTGAGACAGTCGTTCCAACGGAGCGTCCCATCTGCGTAGCGCTCATAACCAACGCCAAACAAATCCCAAAGCATGCCTGAGTCAAACTGCCCTTGAAACTCGATATTGTGAATGGTAAGAACGGTTTTGATACCACGATAAGCGTTAATCCAGTGGTATTTTTCCTTGAGCAAAAATGGCACCATAGCTGTGTGGTAATCGTGCACATGCAAGACATCTGGGATAAAGTCGATTTTTTCCATCGCTTCTAGCGCCGCTAATTGGAAGAAAGCAAAGCGCTCACCATCGTCCCAGTCCCCATAGACATGCCCTCTAAAGAAATAATATTGATTGTCAATGAAGTAGAAAGTCACACCCTCCCACTGGATACGTTTGATACCGACATACTGATGACGCCAGCCGACATAAGTGTAAAAGGAAAAGACATCCTCGATTTCATCTCCAAACTTTTGGTCAATCATATCATAATAAGGCAAGATGACCGCCACTTCATGTCCATTTTTGACCAGTGACTTTGGCAAAGCCCCAATCACATCACCTAGACCTCCGGTCTTGGCAAAGGGAGCTCCTTCTGCAGCTACAAACAAGATTTTCATTTGATAATATCCTCAAGTACTTCTAAACCTTTGGCAATGACAACAGGATCTTCTGCTGTACCGTGAACGGTTACACCAGGAGCAATCACGACATTTTTGTCCAAGATAGCATTTTCAACGCTAGCACCAGCACCAATCGTCACCTTAGGGAAGATAATGCTGTTTTCAACATGTGAGGCTTCCTCAATGTGGCAATTTCTAGAAATAATCGAATGCTCAACGTCCCCCTTGATGATACTACCAGAGGCAAACTGGGCATTGTCGATATGAGAGCCCTTGTCAAAGAAGGTCGCTTCTTCATTTTTAATCTTAGTATACACTTTTTGGTTAGAATAGAGAAGTGAATAAAATTTCTGGGTGTCTAGCATATCCATATTGGCATCGTAATAAGACTTAACAGAGCAGATATTTGAGAGATAGCCTGTGTACTCAAAGGCAAGAGCATTTTCCGTTACAATCAACTCTCTCAGCAGATAACGCAGTTTTCTTGGTTGCTCCTTGGTTGCTTCTTCTTCCATGCGCTCAATCAACCACGGTGTGTTGACCACATAGATGTCTGCTGACATTTTGTGTAAGTCATCAGTATCATTAACAGCCGTTTTGCCAATCACACGGTCGCTCTCATCAATGTCTAAAATCTCATTGACATCTGAGATAGAGCTTTTTGGCAATTTTTTATAGACAACGGTAATCTTGGTTTTGTTGGCTTCATGCAGGTGAATCACCTGCTCAAGGTCGATATTGCAGAGCACATCACAGCTCATATAGACTGTCTGGTCACTGCCTGAGCGCTTGAGATAAGTGAGAATCTGGTCATAATAGTCCTTGTCTGTGACTTGGCTGTCATTTTCCGTATTGTAAAAACCTAGGAAATAATGGCTCAAAAGCGTGTTAAGCCCCCACTCACGTCCGCTTCTGATATGGTCAAAAATAGAGCGGATATTTTGCCCACGGAAAATACCGTAAACACTTCTGATACCGGCATTGGCTAGGCTAGAGAGCTGAAAGTCAATCAAGCGGTACTTGCCATCAAAAGGCAGACTAGCGAGTGGTCTACTGTCTGTCAAGCTAAGCATGTCGTGATAACCGACTGTATTTCCTAAAATTGCTGAATATTTATCAATCTTCATTTGGCACCCCCACTACCTCATTATAGCCTACAACTTGCACTTCTTCGCTACCATCAATGACGACATTTTCCCCAATAACTGCCCCCTCACCGATGATAGCACGGTTAATCTTAGCTCCTGGTCCAATGATAGCACCACTCATGACAAAGGAATCGGTAATCTCAGCACCTGCTTTGACTTGGACATTGGTGGACAGGATAGAGTGTGTCACCTTTCCTGAAACAAAGCACCCATCCACGATAAGCGAGTCTTTGACGACCGCCTCTTTTGCGATGTAGTTTGGTGGTGCGATGAGGTTTTTAGAGTAAATCTTCCAAGAGCGATCTCGGCTGTTAAGCGCATTGTCATCACCGATATACTCCATATTCGCTTCCCAGAGCGACTCAATGGTACCAACGTCCTTCCAGTAGCCGTCAAAGTTGTATGTGTAAACACGATCGCCTGCTTCTAGATAAGCTGGGATGACGTTTTTACCAAAGTCAGACATGTCTACATGGTTCTTTTCGGCATTGACAAGCACCTCACGTAACCGTTTCCAATTGAAGATATAAATCCCCATTGAAGCTTTGGTGGACTTTGGATGTTCTGGCTTTTCCTCAAACTCAACGATACGGTCGTTGGAGTCTGTGTTCATGATACCAAAACGGCTCGCTTCTTTTAGTGGAACGTCAATAACGGCAACGGTTAGACTTGCCATATTGTCCTTGTGAGTCTGAAGCATATCGTCATAATCCATCTTATAGATATGGTCTCCAGACAAAATCAAGACATACTCTGGGTTAATACTGTCAATATAGTCAATATTCTGATAAATGGCGTGGCTCGTTCCCTCAAACCAACGGTTTCCCTCGGTCGCTGAGTAAGGCTGCAAAATCGTCGCACCAGAGTCGATACCGTCTAGCCCCCAGCTAGAGCCATTTCCAATGTGGCTATTCAGCGCTAACGGTTGATACTGGGTGATAACACCGACATTATGAATCCCAGAGTTTGCGCAGTTTGAGAGCGCAAAGTCAATAATGCGGTAGCGTCCACCAAACTGCACAGCTGGCTTAGCGATACTTTGCGTTAATTTTCCTAAACGAGTACCTTGTCCACCGGCAAGGACAAGAGCTAACATTTCATTCTTCATTTCCGTTTCCTTTCTTTTTTGACGTTCTAGAGCGACGTTTCAGCTTCCAAATGCTAGCACCGAGCGCTGGCAGGGTAAAGCTGAGTGTATTGGTGTAGTCTTTCCAAAGCCCTTCTTGTGTTTTTGTATCAGGGTTTGTCTCCTTCCAAACACCACCAAACTCTTCTAATTCGGTATTCCAAACCTCCTCATAGAGACCAGCAATAGGCAGTCCAATGGTAAAGTTCTTACGCTCAACTGGTGTCATATTAAAGACACAAACTAAAAAGTCTCCTTTGGCATTTTGACGAATAAAGCTGAGCACAGACTCATCTCTATTGTCCGCATCAATAATCTCAATGCCATCATAACTATCATCAATCCTCCAGAGCACATCGTGTTCTTTGTAGAAGTGATTAAGCTGTGCGGTGAAGTCCTGCATGCGCTGATTGAGATAGTCCTCTAAGTTACTCCACTCCAGCTGATAATCATACTTCCACTCTAAGAATTGACCAAACTCGCTCCCCATAAAGAGCAATTTCTTTCCAGGGTGGCAGATTTGATAAGTGTAGAGATTACGAAGCCCTGCAAACTGATTGTAGCGGTCTCCCCACATCTTGTGCATCATGCTTTTCTTACCATGAACCACCTCGTCGTGAGAAAACGGCAGGATGAACTCTTCTGAAAAGACATACATAAAGCTAAAGGTAACCAGATTAAAGTCATATTTGCGATAAGCTGGGTCTTCTTCGTAGAAGCGCAAAATGTCATTCATCCAGCCCATATTCCACTTGTAGTCAAATCCTAGCGACTCATTGGCACCGAGTTTTGTGATTTTGGTGTCGCTTGAGCTTTCCTCAGCAATCATCATGACATCAGGACGATAGGACTTGATGACACGATTGAGCTTTTGCAAGAAACCATAGCCCTCGTAGTTACGATTGCCACCATCGACATTTGGTGTCCAAGGACCGATATCATAATCACGGTAAATCATATTGCTGACCGCATCGACACGGATACCATCAATGTGGTAAAAATCCAACCAAAACTTCGCACTTGAAATCAAGAAAGACTGCACTTGGTTTTTGCCTAAGTCAAAGTTGAGCGCTCCCCAGCCTCGATTTTGCGCTTGATTGTAGTCCTGATACTCAAAGGTTGGTGTGCCATCATAGTAAGCCAGCGCATCGTCATTGATGGTAAAGTGCCCTGGAACCCAGTCAACAATGACACCGATGTTATTGAGATGACAAGCCTCGACAAAATCTTGAAAATCCTCTGGTCTGCCATAGCTATGCTCAAAAGCAAAGTAACCCATGAGCTGATAACCCCAGCTCATGCCAAGCGGGTGTGCCATCAAAGGCATAAACTCGACATGCGTGTAGTTCATCTTGACCAGATAAGGAATGAGTTCTTTGGTCAAATCCTTGAACTGATAGGGTCTGCCATCCTCATGACGTTTCCATGAGCCAGCATGAACTTCATAAATATTCACCGGTCGGTCTTTAAAACAAAAACGTTTACGACGTCCTAACCACAGACCATCCTTCCACTTCTTTTCAGACAAATCTAATAAAATAGCTGCTGTTCCCGGTCGATTTTCAAAATACAGAGCAAATGGATCTATTTTTTCAACTTCCTGCCCTGTTGAGCGCTTAACGAGATACTTGTAGAGCTGATTGGTCTGTGCCTCGTCTGTAAAAATCTCCCAAACACCTGCTTCGTTACGCTCCATAGCAAGTGGTCGTTCTTTCCAATCCGTAAAATCACCAATAACAGCTACCGCTTGGGCATTGGGTGCCCAAACTCTAAAGACGTAGCCAACTTTTCCATCACGCTCTTCCTTATGAGATCCTAAATAATCCTGTGCTTGGTAGTTCTCACCAATGCCAAAAGTCCACAGCGCTTCTCTGGTATCCATAACATCACCCTTTCATTTATTCTTTACTTCGTCAAAATATTTGAATAGACAAACAATGTCTGAAAATTTCACGAAACAAATATATTTGTGTAATATCTTAACACTTTTCGGATTGTTTGTAAAATAATAATAATCAAAATAGAGCGCTTTCATTTTAATATTTAAAAATAGCGCCCTGCTAGGCTCTTCTTCACTACAAAACAAAAAAATAACCTAATGACTTAGGCTATTTTTTAATTTCAAAGACCGAAGCGGATAGTGCATCTAGGACTTTAGGATGTTTTTGTAAGCGCTTTATGTTTGTTACTATTATAGCATAATCTGAAACGTCTGTCATGCTATTTTCAACAATTTCTTCTGAAAAGTTAAAAATAATGCGATAGTGCTTGTCAGAAACGATGTCATAGACAACTAGGTGCGAGCCTTCTTTTGCCGTTCTGACATAGACATGCTCACGAATCTCTTTGAATGTTTGGTAAGAAAAGGCAGGATTGTGACGCTTGAGCTGGATGAGTGCTCGTACAAAAGCCATAGTTGAGTGATGATGTGTCACCTTGTTCCAATCCACCTGATTGACCTTATCTGGTGCATTGTAGCTGTTCATAGCACGCTCTTTATCTTCCTTGGTCAATTCGCCATTGTCCCCCGTCGGATAGAGCTTGGTACGCAAGAACTCTTGACCGAGCTGAATAAAGCTCATCCCTTGCATGAGAATGCCCATAGCAGACGCTAGCTCCACACGCTTGGTATGAGTCTCAAGACTATCGTCTGGGTGCAACTCTAATAGTAAATCGTTGAGATTGTAGTTGTCATGGGCTTCGACATAGTTTAGCACTTGGTTGGGGCTTAAATAGTGAGTCAGCTCATCGCTACCTAGGATACCCTTGGCTACGATACCCTCGGTTTGCGCTCCAGAGACAAAGCCAGATTTAAAATGCCCATAGACCTCAGCACCCTTGATAGCGTCTCGGACAGTGTCATTGAAAAAGCCGATGTTTGGCATTTGATAGGCATTGTCTTTTTTCGCTTTATCTTCTGCTTTTAGACCAGTGCCCATATCCCAGCCCTCACCATAGAGGATAATTCTTGGGTCAATGGCGTCTACTGCTTTTCGGATAGCATTCATCGTCTCAACGTCATGAAGCCCCATCAAGTCAAAGCGAAAACCGTCAATATTGTACTCAGTCACCCAGTAGAGGATAGAGTCAATCATGTACTTGCGGTACATCTCCTTTTCACTGGCGGTTTCATTGCCACAGCCAGAGCCATTTTGGAAAGTCCCATCGGGATTCATACGGTAGTAATAATCCGGAACAATCAACTGAAAGACAGAGTCTCGTGACGCATAGGTGTGATTGTAAACTACATCCATGATGACTGCGATACCTGCATCATGATAAGCCTGTATCAAGCTCTTCAGCTCTAAAATACGCTGCTCAGGCTTATCTGGCTGACTGCTAAAGCTCGCTTCTGGCACATTGAAATTCTCTGGGTCATAGCCCCAATTGTAAGCGTAATTTCCCTTGTCATCAAAGGTCTGATGATGGTCAAAAATCGGCTGCAATTGCACATGACTAACCCCTAGGCGCTTGATGTAGTCAAAGCCTGTCTTATCTCCAAAATAATTGACCGTTCCAGTCTCACAGGCACCTAGAAACTTGCCACGCTTGTCCTTGCTGACACCAGACGTATCTGAAATGGAAAAATCACGGATGTGCATCTCAGTAACAACTGCTTGATTGGGGTTGTCAAGACGCCAAGTTGCATCACTTCCTTGCTTGACACTGAAATTTTCAGGCGTACGAATAGCCTCACTCAAAACAACAGAGCGCTTGCCACTAGCGGTCGCTGCAATGCTGTAGGGGTCACGGCTTTCTGTAACTGTGCGATTTCTGAAGTAAATCCGATAAGCGTAGGCTTGTTTATTGCAGTCACCCTCTATCTTTGCAAACCAGACACCGTGCGTGTTTTCCTCATGGTGGCTAAGGTAGACAGAGTTGCCCCTTTTCATGGTAAAGGTTTCTTTAACAGGCGAGTCGTCTGTTGCCTTCTCATAAAAAAGCAACTCTACTTTTTTAGCAGTCGGTGCCCACAAGCGAAACTCAGTCGCCAGTTCATCGTATTTAGCTCCTAGCCAGCCGTCAAAGCCCCATATCTTATCAAAACGCTCATGATTGGTCGCCATATCATAGGCGTGAGCGTTACGGTTACGGTAAAAGTGACTCGTCACAGCTGCCTGCTGAGAATAGTAAAGCGTCTCGTCTCCCTCTACAATCCACACCTCTGTCGCCTCTAAACCAGACGAGCGATGAATCTTAAAATCCTTCGTTTTTAGTGACCAGTCTTTGTTTTTGACAATGACATAAACATGCTCCAAAGAAAATGGACTGTCATAGTCGAGACGTGCAACCAAACCAAAACTATCAAAGTTTGAAAACGAGCAGTCCTCTCCCTCATGAAAGTCAATCCATTTCCAAAGGCTGTAATCAAAGTAGCGACCATGTCGGCTATGATAATGGACAATTACTGTATTTTTCATTGCTTACCCTCTTTTTCTTGGCTGATTGAAGAGACAAAATAGTTTGACTAGACAAAGCAATCGTTTGCACAAATGTCTAAAAAAACTTTTCCTTTTTCTTCAATCCAAAGCCTCAAAATCTATCTTTTTTATCTACCTGTATTGTATCATAAAATCACAAAAGACCGTCCTTAGACGCTCTCTGATGGAGCTGGCTTTTTCAAGTCACAGACTGACTCCCGCTCAATCAATTTAAAGGGCATAACAATCTTTTCACTGTAAAAGCCTTTTGAAGCCTTTATCAACTCTAACAGACGCTTGAGACTAGTCTTTCCAAGCTGTTCCACATTGACATCAAAAGTCGTCAGATAAGGGTGCACAATGGTTGAGAAGATAGAATTATTAAAGGTTATGAGAGAATGTGTCTCTGGGATATTGAGTCCACGCTGTTTGAGGTCTTGCACTAGCTTGACCGACAGACGGTCACTCACTGAGACGATACCTGTCACATCATATTGCCAGATGACTTCGATGAGATTATCCAAAGTCCGTGGCAAATCGTTAGTAATCAAGACATCATCAAGCGGTGTGAGCCCAGCCTTGATCATGGCACGCAAATAGCCAAAATAGCGCTCTCGTGAAATTTCAGACGATTTATCATCAGTCACAAAGAGAATATTGTAATGCCCACGCTCTAGGAGATACTCAACTGCTCGACTGCCCATGAGTTGATTGTCATTATCAATGTAGGTAATCTCATTTTCATTGCCGTTTGATGAGCCGATCACGACAAAAGGCAGCTTGTTTTCTAAAAGATATTGTCTAATAGGGTCGTTCTTTTCCGAAAAGAGAACGATAAAACCATCAACACGCTTTTGCTTGTGCATAAGCTGCACCTGCGCTTCTAGCTCCTGCATGGTCATCCCTGTAGCGATAGAGACGGTCAGGTCTGACTGCTGAGCTTCGTAGGTAATTGCCGAGATGATGTTCATGAAAAAGGGTTCACTCAGACGCTCTGGCGTCACAAGCGGCGGCAAAACCACACCGATAGCTTGAGTTGAGCCGTTAGCTAACATCTGCGCAGCCACATTTGGCACATAACCCAGCTCGTCCATAGCTTTTCTGACTTTTTCTTTTGTCTTTTGAGAAATAGAGCGATTGTCTCTTAGCACACGGCTAACTGTTGACGGGTTGACGCCTGCTCTTTGGGCGACATCCTTAATGGTAACCATTAAATTGCTCCTCCTTTTAGTTTAAATCATAACATGATATTAACAGTATAATAAACCTGCAAGAACAATGCAAGCGCTTTTCTTAAAAATATCTAAATCACATCACTTTGTAAAAATTTTTTTGGCAACAGAAACAAAACTGTCAAGAAGGTCTACATCCTTGATAGTACTAGCTTTAGAAATGTAACCCCTTTCCAATACACCGTCCACAATCGTAAAAATTTTAAAAATTTTTTCTAAAAAAGCCTTGACTTTTGCTGCAAACGGTTGCATAATATAAGCATAGAAACCTAAAAATTCCTTAAAGGAGGGAATGTTATGACCAAGAAATCTTGGAAAAAATGGCTAGCAGCTTCTGCTGCTCTCACTTTGGCAGCTGGATTAGTTGCCGTATCGACGACTTCACCTGCATATGCATCTTCAAAAACAACCTTGAAGTTGTGGGTGCCAACCGACTCAAAGGACTCTTATAAAGATATTGTCAAAAACTTTGAGAAGGAAAACAAAAACGTTAAGGTTAAAGTGATTGAGTCAAACGACTCTAAAGCTCAAGAAAACGTTAAAAAAGACCCAAGTAAAGCCGCAGATGTCTTCTCACTGCCACATGACCAACTTGGTCAATTGGTTGAGTCTGGTATCATCCAAGAAGTACCAAGCAAATACGCTAAAGAAATCAAGAGTAACGACACAGAACAATCTGTTCTTGGTGCACAGTATAAAGGTAAAACCTACGCCTTCCCATTTGGTATCGAGTCACAAGTTCTCTTCTATAACAAGGAAAAACTTTCAGCAGATGATGTCAAATCTTACGAAACCATCACTACAAAAGCAACCTTTGGTGCTAACTTCAAGCAAGTAAATGCTTATGCAACAGCACCGCTCTTCCTCTCAGTTGGTGATACACTCTTTGGTAAGACTGGTGAAGATGTCAAAGGAACAAACTGGGGCAATGAAGCTGGTGTTTCTGTTCTTCAATGGATCGCAGACCAAAAGAGCAACAAAGGCTTTGTCAATGTCAATGCTGAAAACGCTATGAGTAAGTTTGGTGACGGTACTGTCGCTGCTATGGAATCAGGTCCTTGGGATTACTCAGCAGCTCAAAAAGCACTCGGTGCTGACAAACTCGGCGTTGCCGTTTACCCAACAATCAAGATTGGCGATAAAGAAGTGCAACAAAAAGCCTTCCTTGGTGTCAAACTCTACGCAGTCAACCAAGCACCTGCTGGTTCTGATACAAAACGTATCGCAGCAAGCTACAAACTCGCAAGCTACCTCACAAGTGCAGATACTCAAAAACAACAATTTGAAACACGTAACATCGTGCCAGCAAACAAAGAAATCCAAGAATCTGACACTGTGAAATCAAACGAACTTGCCCAAGCTGTTATCACAATGGGTAGCTCAGATACTTACACTACTGTTATGCCTAAGCTTAGCCAAATGTCTACTTTCTGGACTGAAAGTGCTGCTATCCTTAGCGATACTTACAACGGTAAAATCAAATCAAGCGACTACCTCAAACGTCTCAAACAGTTTGATAGCGACTTAGCCAAATCAAAATAAGATGCTAAAAATAGAACCTTGCTAGCGACGCTAATTCTGCAGTTAGCGGGGTTCGTTTTTTAACACCTTGACTGATCATTGATAACATAATGTATTATCCGTTATTTTAGAGGAGACTTATCATGTACACTACCCCTAAAAAACCATTACAGCTTTTTACAGAGACCTTTAAAGAAGGAGATGGAGCCACAAAGCTCTCTTACTTTATCATGGGAGCTGCCAATCTCAAAAATAAGCAAATCACAAAAGGGCTGCTCTTTTTAGTCAGTGAGATTCTCTTTATCATCTCTTTTATCTATCAGGTTATTCCTTCTATCAAAGGGCTTATCACTCTTGGTACTAAAAGCCAAGGTATGACAACAAAAACTGTAGATGGGATTAAAATGCAAGTCGCCACTCAAGGTGACAATTCTATGCTCATGCTCATCTTTGGGCTTGCGGCTGTGATTTTCTGCTTGGTATTTATCTATATCTACTGGTGTAATATCAAGAGTGCAGCGCACCTCATGGAGCTAAAAGCGCAAGGGCGTAAGATTCCAACATTTGTCGAAGATGTCAAAACCTTGTCAGATGGTCGTTTCCACATGACCCTCATGATTATCCCTTTGATTGGGGTTTTGCTCTTTACCATTTTGCCATTGATTTATATGATTTGCTTGGCATTTACCAACTATGACCACAACCACCTCCCTCCAAAGAGCCTCTTTGATTGGGTTGGCTTTGTGAACTTTGGAAATATCTTTAGTGGTCGTATGGCAAGTACTTTCTTCCCTGTTTTGTCATGGACATTGATTTGGGCGGTCTTTGCGACGGTTACTAACTTCTTCTTTGGTATCGTTCTGGCTCTTATCATCAACACTAAAGGGCTCAAGTTTAAGAAAATGTGGCGGACATTCTTTGTCATCACCATGGCAGTACCGCAGTTCATCTCTCTACTTATCATGAGAAACCTGCTTAATGACGCTGGACCTATCAATGCGCTTCTTGAGAAGATTGGCTTGGTGTCACACGCCCATCCGCTACCATTTCTCTCAGACCCTATCTGGGCGAAATTCTCTATCATCTTTGTTAACATGTGGGTTGGTATCCCTGTTACCATGCTGGTTGCGACAGGTATCATCATGAACCTACCTCGAGAGCAAATCGAAGCCGCTGAGATTGATGGGGCAAATAAATTCCAAATCTTTAAATCCATCACTTTCCCTCAAATCTTGCTGATTATGACACCTACGCTCATCCAGCAATTTATCGGAAATATCAACAACTTCAACGTCATCTACCTTCTTACTGAAGGTGGACCTACTAACTCCAACTACTACCAAGCTGGTAGCACAGACCTTTTGGTCACATGGCTCTACAAACTGACCGTTACCGCAGCTGACTACAACTTAGCTTCTGTTATCGGTATCATTATCTTTGTTCTCTCTGCTATCTTTAGCTTACTCGCTTACACAAGAACAAACTCTTACAAGGAAGGAGCTGCTAAATAATGAATAAGAGAAAACGCCTCAACCTTACTTTTGTCTATATTTTACTGATTGTCCTATCAGTCATCTGGCTCTTTCCTATCGCCTGGGTAGTCTTGACCAGTTTTCGTGGTGAAGGCACTGCCTTTGTCAACTACTTCATCCCAAAAACATGGACATTTGACAACTACACTAAGCTTTTTACCCAAAGCACCTTTCCTTTTGGGCAATGGTTCTTAAACACTTTGATTGTAGCGACATTCTCATGTATCATCTCAACCTTTATCACGGTGGCTATGGCTTACTCTCTAAGCCGTATCAAGTTCAAACACCGTAATGGTTTTCTAAAACTAGCACTTGTGCTCAATATGTTTCCTGGCTTTATGAGTATGATTGCAGTATACTATATCTTGAAAGCCTTTAACCTTGACCAAACGCTGACAGCGCTTGTCCTTGTTTACTCAGCAGGGGCTGCACTTGGATTTTACATCGCCAAAGGGTTCTTTGACACCATTCCTTACTCTCTTGATGAGAGTGCCATGATTGATGGTGCCACACGTAAAGACGTCTTCTTTAAAATTACTCTCCCTCTCTCAAAACCTATCATCGTCTATACAGCCCTTATGGCATTTATCGCACCTTGGATGGACTTCATCTTTGCAAAAGTTATCCTCGGGGATGCAACAAGCAAATACACTGTCGCTATCGGACTCTTCTCCATGCTTCAACAAGATACTATCAATGATTGGTTCATGCCATTTACGGCTGGTTCTGTCATTATTGCAATTCCCATTACATTACTCTTTATGTTCATGCAAAAATACTATGTTGAAGGTATCACAGGCGGTTCTGTCAAATAAGCTTTGCCTTCTCACACAATAAGATAAGAATAGGAAAATACATTATGACAACTTTACAATTAGATCATATCTACAAAAAATACCCAAATGCAACACACTACTCTGTTGAGGACTTCAATCTGGACATCAAAGACAAGGAATTTATCGTCTTTGTTGGACCGTCTGGTTGCGGGAAATCAACAACGCTTCGCATGATTGCAGGACTTGAGGACATCACAAAAGGAGAGCTCAAAATTGACGGTGCTATCGTCAATGACCTCTCTCCAAAAGACCGTGACATCGCTATGGTTTTCCAAAACTACGCCCTCTACCCTCACATGAGCGTCTACGACAACATGGCCTTTGGCTTGAAACTGCGTAAATACTCTAAAGACGATATTGACAAGCGTGTCCGTGAAGCGGCTGAAATCCTTGGTTTAACAGAGTTTCTCGAAAGAAAACCTGCTGACCTGTCTGGTGGTCAACGCCAACGTGTCGCTATGGGACGTGCCATTGTCCGTGACGCCAAGGTCTTCTTGATGGACGAACCTCTCTCAAACTTGGATGCCAAGTTGCGTGTCTCCATGCGTGCTGAAATCGCGAAGATTCACCAACGTATCGGCTCAACCACTATCTACGTTACCCACGACCAAACCGAAGCCATGACACTGGCTGACCGTATCGTCATCATGTCAGCGACTAAAAACCCTGACGGTTCTGGAACTATCGGACGTGTCGAGCAAATCGGTACCCCTCAAGAACTCTACAATCAACCAGCTAATAAATTTGTCGCAAGCTTCATCGGAAGCCCAGCCATGAACTTCTTTGACGTCAAGGTTGGCAAGGACAAACTGACCAACGACCATGGTCTTGAGTTGGCACTTCCAGAAGGACAAGCTAAAGTCCTTGAAGCTAAAGGGTATCTTGGTAAAACCGTTACGTTTGGTATCCGTCCAGAGGACATTTCAAGTGACAATATCGCACAAACTGCTTATCCTAATTCTTCTGTCGAAGCTGAAGTTGTCGTCTCAGAGCTTCTTGGTAGCGAAACCATGCTCTACCTCAAACTCGGTCAAGACGAATTTGCAGCACGTGTTGACGCTCGTGACTTCCACAACCCTGGTGATAAAGTGACCCTCACCTTCAAGGTCGCTAAAGGACACTTCTTTGACCCTGAAACAAGCAAACGTATCGCTGCAGAATAATAAAAAAGCACCTGAGGTGCTTTTTTATTTACCAAAATTCACGGACAAAATCGTCCTCTAAGCGCTCACTGTAAAAGAGCTCGGACAGGTCCTCCTCATCAAAAACACGCATGAGATTAAGCAAATCATAGGCAAGCTCTAAGTCAGCAAGACTCTCTTTTTTTACCCATGAGACCTCACCCTCGTCTGATGAGCGCAACTGCCCAGTGAAGCTTGACGTTTTATACAAAAAGACAAGATAGCGCTCGTTGTCCTTTGTGTGCCAGTGCTTAACACCCACCAACTGCGGATGCTCTATAGTAAGCCCTGTCTCCTCGTACACTTCACGCACAATGGCTCGGTGCAAACTCTCACCTTTTTCGATGTGCCCACCAGGAAAAGCAAAGCCTGACCAAGCGTAGCGTTCTGGGCTGCGGTATTGCATGACGACATTGCCCTTGTCGTCTTCTATCATACACATGTTGGTTAAAATAACCTTTTCTGCTCTTGACATGATACACCTCTCTTTTATTCATGTATCAGTATAACGAAAAGAAAGAGCATATACAAGTGTTGAAGTGTTTAGCGCAGTGCTTTTTGGAGCGTCTTTGAAAAACTGCTGAGATAATAAAGGCTATAAGCCAGAAAACTCCCCAGCAAGCTCGCCAAAATATCAAAAGGCAATTTCATAAGCGCATAAGTTGGCGTGGCATAGACAAAGGCACGTCCCAAACCATAGCCCACGATACTAATAAAACAACCAGCAAGAAGTGCTAGAAAAATCTGTGTCTTTGAAGCACTTCTAGCGTCACCAGCTAGTTTTGACACCGTATAGGCAGCAAGCCCTTGAACCAAAAGAGACACAAACATCGGCGCTGGATAAAAGAAGAAATCCCCTAAAAAGCTCCCTAGTCCTGCAATCACAGCGGCTTCTAGCGGATTAAAGACCAGAGCTGCTAGAAAGATAATCACTTTATTAAAGTAAAAGTGACCACCTGGAACAGGGATACTGAAAGAAGATAAAAGAACAGTTAGCGCTGTAAAAAGCGTAGCATAGGTTAATCGTTTTGTCATCATAGACCTCCCTAAGACTTTTGTCTAACAGTATAGACCTCTTTATCTCCTCTTTCAAGCTCTAAAAAGAAAAACTGTCTGGGGATACAAAAAGCAGATAAGTCTAACTTACCTGCTTTTTGTATTTTGGAGGCTCTGTTCTCTTAGTTCACCATATTGATTTGTTGGTCATCAATAACAGTGAATAGAGAAAGGCTATCACCATCTAAGTCTGTGTGGTGCATGTTGACACCTGTGATTTGATTGTTGTTGTAAGTGGTGTAGTAGTAGATTCCTTTATCCACATTACAGCAAGATGAGTAGATGGTGTACTCAAACTCATCATTTCCAACATTACACAAGCCCTTTTGTTGCTCTACAGAGTGCAAAATGTGGAAAAATTGGCTGACGCTGTCTGCTTCACCTTGACCTGGGATAACGTTAAATTTGGTGAAGGTTGCTTTGACAAAACGTGATGTTGAGGTCAAATCACCTGGCAAACCTAGTGTTCCCATACCACGTGAGTACTCATCCAGCTCCAACTTATCTGAAAAACGGTTTGGTGTTGCAACTGGAGAGAGCGCACGGTAGTTGTTCAAGCTAAAGAGTTGCATATCAAAGGATGGGTTGTTGGTCAAGACACCCACTGGATTGTCGTACACTTTCAATCCTTCTTTGACAGACTCTACAACGATAGAATGCTCACGATCAGCAATCAACCAATGAAGCGGAGACAAAGGCAACTTATCGCTAAAGTTAATCTTAACAAGATTAAGGTCTTTAAGCAAAGCCTTTACTTCATCAATGCTTGCGCATTGCCCCAAAACATAAGGGATGAACTCAAATGGAGATACATTGACCTTGTTAGGGTCTTCTGGGAAGTAGTAAGCATTACCCGTAAAGGCTAATCCTGCCATACTAAGTCCTTTTTCGTTTGACGCATCAAAATAAAGAGGATAATCATCCACAACTGCTGACATACCAATCATAGCATAGTGGCTTGTCATATCATCAATTTTACGAAAAGGAAAGGTAAAGTTACGTGGTGTTACGACTACTTTTTGTCCATAAGAGAGTTCTAAGTCGAGATTACGCCCAAAATAGTGATCTTGGGTGCTATAGGTAATACCAGTACACATATATAGTCCTCCTATTTTACTGGTCTTACTTTCCTTTCAACATTGCCAAATAGCTTGTTCTTAATCTATTTTGAGACACTCATGTTATTATACTAAATTGCTTTTGCTATTATAGCCACACTAAAAGAAAAGTAAGATAGGTCGTAGATTTTTTCTACTCTGCTATTCTAACACATCCTTAATAAAATGGCAACAAAATGTTAAAAGGCTCTCGTTTTTTTACAAAAAAAGCTGACATTTAGCCAACTTTTTAGTCCATTGCTTTTAGTTCTAAAACCATATCTCGCAGTTGCGCCGCCAACTCGAAATCCAAGAGTTCTGCAGCTTCTTGCATTTCTTTTTGGAGTTTTTTGATGGTCTCTTGGCGCTCTTTCTTGCTCATGGTTGACACATCAAGGTCTTTTTCAAGCTCTGTTTCTTCGGTTTTATTGGTGATAGCGATAAGGTCACGGATTTCCTTTTTGATGGTTTGTGGGACAATGCCGTGCTTGTCATTATAAGCCATTTGCAGGCTACGACGACGAGCGGTTTCATCCATCGCTTTTTGCATGGACTCGGTTATCTTATTAGCATACATAATCACATGCCCATTGCTATTTCTAGCGGCACGTCCAATCGTTTGGATAAGCCCACGTTCATTACGTAAGAACCCTTCCTTATCCGCATCCAGAATGGCAACCAGACTCACTTCTGGCACGTCAATACCCTCACGCAGCAGGTTAATCCCAATCAAGACATCAAAGACACCCAAGCGCAAATCACGGATAATCTCTGTCCGCTCTAAGGTCTTGATATCAGAGTGCATGTACTTGACCTTAACGCCCATTTCCTTGAGGTAGTCGGTCAAGTCCTCTGCCATTTTCTTGGTCAGCGTCGTGATAAAGGTGCGCTCACCCTTTTCGACACGGCTGTTAATCTCACCCAGCAAGTCATCCATTTGCCCCATGGTTGGGCGCACTTCCACTTCTGGGTCCAAGAGTCCTGTCGGACGGATAATTTGCTCGACAACGGTATCGGTCTGCTCTAGCTCATAGTCCCCTGGAGTCGCTGATACGTAGACAATCTGATGAACATGGCTCTCAAACTCCTCACGGCGAAGCGGACGGTTATCAAGCGCACTCGGCAGGCGAAAACCATAGTTAACCAACATCTCCTTACGTGCTCGGTCACCATTGTACATGCCCTTGATTTGCCCCATGGTCATGTGGCTCTCGTCAATCATGATAAGAAAATCATCTGGGAAGAAATCAAGAAGTGTAAACGGTGGCTCACCCTCGCTACGCCCATCCATGTGACGAGAATAGTTCTCAACGCCGTTAGTGTAGCCCATTTCTCGCAGCATTTCAATATCGTATTCTGTTCTTTGACGAATACGCTGCGCTTCAATGAGCTTGCCCTCTTTTTCAAAGAGAGCGACCTGCTCTTCCATTTCCTTTTGAATCTTGGCTATAGCGACTTCCATATGCTCATCATTAGTCATAAAGTGGGTGGCAGGAAAGACAACCAAGTGGTCAACATCCGCAATCACACGTCCTGTCAAGGGCTCAATCTCACGGATACGGTCAATCTCATCACCGAAAAACTCTATTCTAAAGGCATGCTCATCACGACTGGCTGGAAAGAGCTCGACCACGTCACCGCGCACACGAAAACGCCCACGCTGAAAGTCGATGTCATTGCGCTCAAACTGAATGTCCACAAGGTCATTGAGCAGTTTATCCCGTGAAATTTCCTGCATAGGACGCAGGCTCACAGCACTGTCAGCGTACTCTTTTGGCGAACCCAAACCGTAGATACATGAGACCGAAGCCACCACGATGACATCATTACGCTCTAAGAGTGCTGAAGTCGCTGAGTGACGGAGTTTATCAATCTCATCATTGACCGAGCTGTCCTTTTCGATATAGGTGTCACTTGATGGCACATAAGCCTCAGGCTGGTAAAAGTCATAGTAAGACACAAAATACTCCACAGCATTGTCTGGGAAAAACTCCTTAAACTCACCGTAGAGCTGACCCGCTAGAGTCTTATTGTGGGCGATGACAAGGGTAGGTTTATTGACCTTAGCAATCACCTGACTCATGGTGTAGGTTTTCCCTGTCCCTGTCGCTCCCTTTAAAATCTGGGCTTTTTCGCCACCTTCGATGTTATCCACCAAGGTTTCTATCGCCTCAGGCTGATCTCCTGACGGCTCGTACTTGGACACTAATTTAAAGACATTATCTTCTTTTCGATCAATCATACATTTCTCACTTTCCTTACCTATTGTAACACATTCTAGAAAAGTTAGCAGAAACGAGATATTACTAAATCTTTAGTATATGTAAGAAAACCTAACATCAAAAAATGTAAAAAATTGACTTCTACCTTATAATTTGCTAAAATAGAGCCTGTACTGCTAGAACACAGTCGTTCTAGTGATTTTTTTAATGAAGGAGACACTCATGAAGAAAACGATTAAGGCAACTTTATTTGCCCTGATGTCTGTATTCATGGTTTTTGGCGCAAAAGTCAGCGCTGATACGATTTCTATCGTGTCTGACACCGCCTATGCACCATTTGAATTTAAGGACAGCGATCAAGTTTATAAGGGAATTGATGTCGATATTATCCAAGAAGTCGCAAAGCGTGCTGGTTGGGATTATAAAATGACGTTTCCGGGCTTTGACGCCGCTGTCAATGCTGTCCAGTCTGGACAAGCAGATGCCCTTATGGCAGGGACAACTGTCACAGAAGCTCGTAAGAAGGTCTTTACTTTCTCTGACACTTACTACGACACTTCTATCGTTATCTACACCAAAAAAGGGACTAAGATTAGCAAGTATAGCCAGCTCAAAGGAAAAACTGTTGGGGTTAAAAACGGGACCGCTGCACAGTCTTTCCTTGAAGACAACAAGAAAAAATACGGCTATACCATTAAGACCTTTGATACCAGCGATTTGATGAATAACAGCCTCGACTCTGGTTCTATTGACGCTGCTATGGACGATGAGCCTGTTGTCAAATACGCTATCAGCCAAGGCAAAGACTACGCTATCAATATGGATGGCGAGGCTGTTGGAAGCTTTGCCTTTGGTGTCAAAAAAGGCAGCAAATACGAGTACCTCATCGAAGAGTTTAACACAGCACTTGCTGCTATGAAATCTGACGGTACTTATGATCAAATCATGAACAAGTGGTTGGGTTCTGATGCTACTGAGACAAGTGCTAGCGCAACTGGGGACGCTAACGCTAAAGCAACACCTAAAAAGACCACTTATAAGATTGTTTCAGACTCTTCTTTTGCTCCATTTGTGTATCAAAACAGCTCAAACAAATACACTGGTTTTGACATGGAGCTTATCAAAGCTATCGCTAAACAGCAAGGCTTTAACATTACCATCAGCAACCCAGGCTTTGACGCTGCACTTAATGCCGTTCAATCTGGACAAGCAGACGGTGTTATCGCTGGGATGACCATTACAGATGCCAGAAAAGACATCTTTACTTTCTCAGATCCTTACTATACAGCTAACATTATCTTAGCAGTTAAGAAAGGCTCTTCTATCAAGTCTTACGAGAACTTGAAAGGTAAAACCGTCGGTGCTAAGAACGGAACTGCTTCTTACACTTGGCTAGAGGAAAATGCCAATAAATACGGCTTTGAATTGCGTGCTTTTGATGAGGCGTCATCTATGTATGACAGTCTCAACTCTGGCTCTATCGATGCTCTTATGGATGACGAAGCCGTGCTTGCCTACGCTATCAAACAAGGACGCAACTTTGAGACACCTATCAAGGGTGAGGCTTCTGGTGATGTCGGTTTTGCCGTTAAAAAAGGCACTAATACCGAACTCATCGAGATGTTCAACAATGGTCTTGCTGCCCTCAAGAAAAACGGACAGTATGACAAACTCGTCAAAAAATACCTCTCTACAACAGACGCTTCATCTAGCAGCTCATCAACAAGCTCTACAGTGAATGAAACCACTATTTGGGGCTTATTGAAAAACAACTACAAGCAACTGCTCCAAGGATTGTGGACGACGATTAGCTTGACCCTCATTTCCTTTGCCATTGCCATGGTTATCGGTATCTTCTTTGGTATGCTAAGTGTGGCTCCAAATAGTATCTTGCGTGCTATTGCTGCTATCTTTGTCGATGTGATACGTGGTATTCCATTGATGATTGTAGCTGCCTTTATCTTCTGGGGAATTCCAAACCTTATCGAACAGCTAACTGGTCACCAAAGCCCTATCAACGACTTTGTCGCAGCGACTATCGCCCTCTCACTAAATGCTGGTGCTTACATCGCTGAGATTGTCCGTGGAGGGATTGAGGCTGTACCAAAAGGGCAAATGGAAGCCAGCCGTAGTTTAGGTATCTCTTATGGTAAGACCATGCGCAAGGTTATCTTGCCACAAGCAGTTCGCCTCATGCTTCCTAACTTTATCAACCAGTTTGTCATTTCCCTAAAAGATACAACCATCGTTTCAGCTATCGGTCTGGTTGAACTCTTCCAAACAGGGAAAATCATCATCGCACGTAACTACCAATCCTTCCGTATGTACGCTATTTTGGCAGTAATTTACCTCGTGATGATTACCTTGTTGACTCGCTTGGCAAAACGCTTAGAAAAGAGGCTTAACTAATGGCAGAATTAAAAATTGATGTGCAAGATTTACACAAATCTTACGGACAAAACGAAGTTTTAAAAGGCATTAACGCTAAATTCTACGAAGGCGATGTGGTTTGTATCATCGGACCATCTGGTTCTGGAAAGTCGACCTTCCTTAGAACATTGAATCTCCTTGAGACCATCACTAGCGGAAAAGTCACTGTAGACGGCTATGAGCTGTCTGATCCTAAAACAAATCTCGATAAGGCACGTGAAAATATCGGTATGGTGTTCCAGCACTTCAACCTCTTTCCACACATGTCTGTTCTTGAAAACATCACCTTTGCTCCTGTTGAGCTTGGCAAATACAGCCAAGAAGAAGCCGAAAAAATCGGTATGGATCTGCTTGAGAAGGTCGGTTTAGCAGACAAACGTGACGCCAAACCTGACAGCCTCTCTGGTGGTCAAAAGCAACGTGTGGCTATCGCACGTAGTTTAGCCATGAACCCTGATATCATGCTCTTTGACGAGCCGACATCAGCGCTTGACCCAGAGATGGTTGGAGATGTTTTGGAGGTTATGCGTGACCTTGCTGAGCAAGGCATGACCATGCTGATTGTCACACACGAGATGGGATTTGCTAGAAAAGTTGCCAACCGTGTTATCTTTACAGACGGCGGACAATTCATCGAAGACGGCACACCTGAGCAGATTTTTGACCATCCAAAACACCCACGTCTACAAGACTTCCTAGACAAGGTCTTAAACGCTTAAAAATAACCCTCTATGAGGGTTATTTTTTTACTAGCTTGACAAGGGTTACAAAACATGCTAGACTGAAAGCAATAAAACTCAGGAGGACACGCCATCGTGGTAAACTAAAAACCAACTTTTAGAGATTAGTTCTATTGATTTATCATTCAAACTAGTCTTTACCAAGTAGGTTTTTAGTGGTGTCCATAAGAAATGAGCAGTTGCTTAACTGTACTTTTTGGGGTACCTGTACTATCATCTCTACTTGGTAAAGTAGAGATTTTTTGCTTTTTCTAGCTGTGCTAGGGAAAGGAGGGTATATGCTGACCTTTGAACATTTGACCATTACACACAAAAAAGACAACGCTATCCTTATCAATGACCTGACAATGACTATAAACGCCTGCGATAAAGTCGCTATCATCGGTGAGGAGGGTTGCGGCAAATCAACGCTTCTCGCTTTTATGAGAGAGGAAAGCTCTATTAGTAGCTATGCTGAGGTTTCTGGGATTTGCCGTAAAAACTACAGACGTGTTGCCTATCTGCCACCGTTTATTGACCCAACGCTTCTAACGCTTGCTATTTCTGACTTTATTGATAGGAGTATTGACTATACGGCATTTGACTATGGGCTTTTTTATCAGCTAGCGCATGAGCTTGATTTTGACAGTGAACGCTTTGAGGATGAGAGTCCTCTAGCTGTTCTTTCTGGTGGGGAGAAGTTTAAGCTGCAGTTGCTACTGCTTTTAGCGCATGAGCCAGATTGTCTCTTACTTGATGAGCCGACTAGTGACTTAGACTTTGAGACGATTGCGTGGCTGATAGGCTTCATCCAAAAGAGCACGCTAACGATTATCTTTGTTTCGCATGATGATTATTTTTTAAGCCAAACAGCGACTCGTATCATTCACCTCGAGCAGGTCAAAAAACGCCGTGAAAGCAAGACCCACACAAGTAAAGCGGGCTATGAGGACTATCTAGCCAACCGCAAGAAAAACTTTCAGCATCAAGAGCGACTAGCGACTGAGCAAGAACGCCAATACCAAAAAGATGTGACAAAGCTGAACCGCACCATGTCTGCTGTCCACCATGCACTCAATACCACAAAAGACAGCACTGCTGGACGTCTTTTGGCAAAGAAGATGAAAAATCTCAAGTCACGCCAAAAACGCTTTGAGCGTGAAAAAGACGATTTCTTTGACAAGCCTGCTTCTGCTGAAGCAATTGAGCTGGTCTTTTCCGCCATAGAACCTCTACCTAAAACCAAACAGCTCCTCTCCTATGACCAGCACAAGCTGTCTAGCAGGCAGGTGATTGATTTGCACATCTGGGGGCAGGATAAGATTGTCATCACAGGCAAAAACGGTATTGGAAAGACTTTGCTTTTAAAAGACATCAGAAACCAGCTGACACAAAAAGGTTATACGGTCAGCTACATGCCACAAGACTATCTTGAAGAACTGGATGAAAACGAAACACCGCTTGATTTCCTAGAAAAAACACGACGTAGGACTGAGGCACGCACGCTCCTTGCCAAACTCCAATTTACCCCGCAGGAAATCCAGCACCCCATCTCAGACTTGTCTAGTGGGCAAAAGGCAAAGCTCTTTTTCTGCCGCATGGTTTTGGACGAAGCGCAAATTCTGCTCTTGGACGAGCCAACACGACACCTCTCACCCCTTTCTCAGCCAGAAATTCGCCAACTCTTTAGAAATTACACAGGCTGTATCATCGCTGTTTCACATGATTACCATTTTATCCATGAGGTAGCTGATAGCGTCTATCAACTGACACAAAACGAGCTGACTTTACTAGCAGACAAGCCGTAACGACAAAGCTGAAAGTACATAAACATTGCACAATAGCCTATCTTTTGATATGATAATCTTATGCGTAATTTTATCTCTGTTTTGCTGGCGGATATGGATAGACACATTCTTGTCGATGTCAAGACAAGTAAGCAAAAAAGACAAACCTTTTGGCGTTCTTTTCTCGCTTATCTGATTGTTTTTCTCCTCTCCATTGCAACCATACTTCTGACTTTTTATTTGTTGTTCCAAGGCTTGCTCAATCAACAAATCATCTACTACATCGGAGCTCTCCTTGTCTTTTTGCTCGCCTTTTTCATGAGCTATCAGCTCATCCTCTACACACCTACTGTTTTTAAAAACAGCGTTTTCATGGTTGGTCATGTCCTCATCCGCAAAATCAAAGCACACCGTCAACGTAAAACAGAAAAACAAGAATAAAGAAGATCACTGATAAATGATCTGACCCCAAAAAGTTGGACACAATATTTTAATTGAAGGATTGCGTTCTGTATTGCACAGGACTCAGTCC
>NZ_JBCLSK010000027.1:0-26294 GCF_041225505.1 Streptococcus hyointestinalis
TAGACATATGAAAACTCCCCTTATAGTTTCTAGTGAATTTTTGTTTTTTCACTGTCTACTATATGGGGAGTATATCATTCTGTCTTTTGCTTTTATAATAAACTTCTCAACAATGAATACAAAACGGCGATGGTGATGAGGATGATAATCAGCGTGTAAAAGAGTGGTTTTTTCTTTTTTTCATGCTCTGGGAGTTCTGCTCTTGCGCCATCAATGGTGTCGTTGATTTCTTTTTCTAGTAATTCGTTTTTAGACATAGTGTCCTCCTAACCTAGGACTTTTCGATAAGTGTCAGAGCTTTCGAAAATCGTCTCTGCTCGCTGCTGTCTTGCTACTTGAACATAGTCATCTAGTCCACGAACCGTCTCAATCAAACGTTGCGTCTCCTCTGGTGCAAAGATATGCGCAGGAAGCGTCAAGTCACGGTCGTGGCTGGTATTGGTATAAGCAAATATGATTTGATTGTACTCAAAAGCTTGGCGAACGCTGTCTAAGATACTACTGCCATGGTTGATATCAAAGTACAGGTCACATTTTTCAAACAGCTCATGCGCTTTTTGCGCCGGAAGGTTGGGGTAGAGAACCACATTGTCATAGCGAGAAAAGCTTGTTAAGCGCTGTGACATCTCGGTTAGAGCACTGATATGGAAGGTAAAGTCTGACAAGCCCACAACCAAATCCTCCAAATGCTCAATCTGGTCAGAGTTGGTCAAAATCAAGATATCTTTCTTACCTGTCGGTTGTTTCTTCTCTGGATAGGTATAGCCTAGATAGTGAACACGCTCGTGCTGTGCGCTCGGCAACAGCGATAATAACTTGTCATAGGCGTCCTTTCTCTGGACGATGATACGCTTGACACGGTCCTCTGGATGATTGAAAATCGACTGCATGTTCCCAGGGATAGTGTCACCTATCTCCTCCTGCCAAAAGAGCACGTCATTTCCATTCCCTCCGATATAGTGGGAAAAAAAGAATGGTGTCGACAAAGAGTTAAACCAAATAGCAGATGTATCAAAGGGGATCAAATCAAAGTAAAAATCGAGCAACTCTACACGATTTTTAAAGAAATGCACCTTGTCTTTCCAATTGAGGATAATGGTTTCTGTCTTGAAGTTTTCGACAAGGATTTCTTGATCCTCTTGGTTGAAATAGGTCTTGACGGTTGCCTCTTGGTTACCAGTAAACTGCGTTCTAGCAAAGCGCCAGCCGTATTGATTGTAATGGTCGGTAAAGCAAACTTTGCCATCTACACCTAGCCAATCAACATTTTGAATGTAGCGCAGATGTTTTGGTTCAGCATAGAAAATAGTCGCTTTTTTCTCGCTATAATTAAAGACCTCTCCTTGGCTGTTATTGCCTGCGATTTGCCAAAAATCAGGCACAGGTAATTCATTGAAATAGAGTGGACGACTGTTATCTGCTTTCTCAAAACCGCAGAAATAAGCATAAGGCGAGGTCATACCCTCCGGTAAAAAGCCATTTTCATTGATGACAACAGTCTGTCCGCTAAAGCCTGCTTGATTGAGCGAATAATCTAGGTCTAGGCTATCTTGACTTAGCCAGTCATAGAGTTTAATCATGGGACACCTCCTTGATGAAGTTTTGCCATTTGGCTGTGATTTGGTCTTGTAAAAAGCCCTCTGCTATCTGGTAGCTGTGCTCATGGAGCTGCGCAAGGTCAGCATCTTTAAAGAGCTGGATGATTTTTTTGGCAAAGGCTTTTGCCATGACAGCAGCGTCATCAGGCTCTTCTCGAGGAATGAGATAGCCATTTTTGCCATCATCAACAAAGGTTTGATTGCCATAACGGACATCTAAGCCGATAATCGGCAAACCTGAGCCAACAGCCTCCATAAGCGTCAAGCCAAAGCCCTCGCTGGTTGAGGCAGCAACGTAAGCTTCGTAGTTTTGATAAATGTCTGTCAAATCATGGTGCCCCATAAGACGGATGTAATCTTGCGCTTTGTTTTTGCTAATCAAGTCTCGTAAAAGGGCTTCTTGCCCACCTGAACCGTAGATATCAAATGTCACTTCTGGCAACTCTTGGTGTGCTAAGACCACCGCCTGCACTAGCCAATCAATGTGCTTTTCACTGGCCAGACGAGAGGCAGTTACGAGCGAGTAAGGTTTGCGCTTCGCATTTTCTTGCCCTTGTAGGCCATCTAAGCTACCGACTGGGATGGTATAGATCTTGGGATGACGATTGGTGTACTGGCTAAACTGCTGTTCAAGTATATTCTTCTGAACATCAGTCGAGGCAATGAAAGCATCAACTTTATCGCTATTTGTAAACTGGTACTCGTAGTAGTTGTTCCAAAGGATAGTTTTATCCGTAGTGCTATTTTCACTAAAATGCTCGGCATGAATGACAACTGCTAAGCGAGCCTTACCGTGGTGCTGAAAAACACTCTGCCCAATACCTGTGGCACGGTCAAGAATGACGATGTCGTTTTCTGTCAGATTTAAGCACTCTAGCATGTAAGCGACAAGCTCATCCTTAGAGTAGAGAATGCGGTCTTTAAAGATAAAGACACTGTTATCACCATCTCGATTTTCCGTGTAAGCGACCGTACCATCTTCGTTAAAGAAGGTACGCTGGTAAACCTCAGCACGCTGGTTTTTAGGAGCGTAGTATTCGCTAAAGAGCCTTGTGTATGTAAAGTAGTCCTTACGTACTAAGACGCCCTTTGACACATACTCGACACGCTGGATGATGTCACTGGTCTCATCATTTGCATAAGCTGTGATAAACATGTCATTGTCATCGTAAAAATAACGCACAGCCTTGCCTGTACGCTCCACACGAGACAAAGGCATGTCGATGGTCTTTTCCAAATCCGCTAGCGTAAAGCTGGTTTTTGCGATTTTGACATCAGTAAAAAAGGAATAGAGCCAGATAATCTCATCGTCTCTAAAGCCGAGATTAGCTGTTAGGTGTTCGATATTTTCAGTGACGATCATGTCCGTAAAAATAAACTTGCTGTCTACACCAAGCTCTCTTAGGACACTAGCACGATAGGCTTGGGCGTACTCAACACCACTACTTGCCCAACCAATGCCTAAATTGATGTTATAAAGTGTCATAGGGTCTCTCCGTTCTTATACATAATAAATAGATAAGTGCCCGTCTTTATCCTTGTTAAGCGTACTCAGCATGACGTTGCGTACAACCTTGCGCTTGACATCCTCACCCATATACTGGTAAATGTCGTAGGACTCCATATTGTACTCCACGATATTGTTACGCTGTCCGATAGGACGAGTGTTGACGATACCTTTTAGCTGCTGCAGGTGGTCAACCTCCTCTACCCACGCTTCGTCAATAGCTTTTAATATTGACAGACAATAAAATTCATATATCTGCTTAACAGAAAAAAGAAAGGTTTCTTTTTTGTCTTTTTCACTCTGGTAGAGCTGCCTCAGGAGATTCTTTACAGTCTCCGGCTTTTGTGTGTCTACACTGCTAGGCATCTCTACAAAATGATAGGCATAATTATCTAAAATATAGCGACGCAGGTCATGACGATTTTTGGTTTTCATGTCCCTTGCGACACGCTCAATCTCTTCTTCAAAAATGGTATCGATGTATTTTCGTACAGGGATGTCATTAAACATGACTTTGTCTCGTAGTTTGTAGATGAGGTTTCTCTGAACATCTAGACTCTCACCGAGTTGTACGGTATTGGCACGAGCTGAAACCTCTTTGTCCTCACTGATAGCTTGGGCGTGATTGACAGCACGCTTGAAGCGTCCTTTGGTCAATTCTTGTCCGTAGTGCTTGGTCTGGCTGCGCTTTTCAAAATAAGTCTTTGCCCAACTGGGACCATTTGTAAGGAGAAGCTCATCCTCAAGGGAGACAAAAAACTGTGACCTGCCGGGGGCACCTTGCCTGCCAGCTCGTCCCATGACTTGCAGGTCTTGTCTACGATTTTGCAGGCGCTCTGTACCGATAACCGCAAGCCCACCGAGATCATCGACATTGTCACCGAGCTTAATATCTGTTCCCCGTGCAGCCATTGGTGTTGCGACAGTGACATTGCCGACCTGTCCAGCTTCTTTAACAATTTGGACCTCCTTAGCCGCATTTTTAGCGGTCAAGAGATTGTGAGCAATGCCTTCTTGAAGGAGCATGCGTGAGTAAATCTCAGCCACTTCAACCGTCCCTGAGATGAGTAAAATCGGCTGTCCCGTGGCATGAATGGACTTGACCTCATCGATAGTGGCATAGAGCTTTTCAGGTAGGGTCGTATAAACCTTATCTGGATAGTCAATCCGCTGTACAGGACGATTGGTGGGAATGACCACCACCTCTAGCTGATAGGTATCAATCAGCTCATCCTCAGCTGTTTTTCCCGTTCCAGTCATGCCAGAGATTTTAGGAAACATGTTAAAGAGAGACTGGTAGGTCACAGAAGCTGTCGCACGGGTTTCCTTGGTGTTTTTGACACCCTCTTTTGTCTCGATGGCTTGGTGAATACCAGATTGCATTCTTGTTCCTTCAAGAACCCGCCCTGTTCTATTATCTAATAATTTGACCTCGTCATCAACCACCACATAGTCATAATCTTTTTTATAGAGCTTGTGCGCTCTAAGTGCCAGCATGATTTGCCGGTAAAGCTCACGAGAAGCCTCACTATAGAGGTCATCAATCTCAAAAAAGGTCTGGGCGTAGTCGGCACCTTTATCGGTCAGATAGACGACTTTGTCATCTTTTTTGTACTTGTACTCTTCATCTTCTTTTAGCGTCTGTACAAACAAATCCGCCACTTGATAAAAATTGGACGGGACACGGGGTGATCCTGAGATGATAAGAGGCATCTGCGCCATATCGAGAAGCACCGCATCTACCTCATCAACGATAACATAGTTAAAAGGACGCAAAAACTTGCTGTTTTGGTCACCAACGAGATTGTCCGTCAGGTAATCAAAACCAAGCGCTGTGCTGGTTGAGTAGACGATGTCAGAATCGTAGACCGCTTTTTTTACCTCGGTACTCGGGTCTTCATCCTCATCAAAGACGCCCACACCGACACTTAACCCCAAAAACTCATAAACAGGTTTCATTTCCTCAGCGTCACGCTTAGCCAGATAGTCATTGACCGTTACAAGAATAGCGCCTTTTCCCGTTAGGGCATTGAGATAGAGGGGCATGGTAGCAGTCAGCGTTTTTCCCTCACCCGTGCGCATCTCAGCGATTTTGCCTTGATGAAGGACGATACCTCCGAGCACTTGAACATCAAAGGGAAACATGCCTAAAATCCTGCGGTTTGCCTCTCGGATAGTCGCAAAAGCCTCCGGTAAAATAGCGTCCAGCGTCTCACCGGCTGCCAAACGCTGTTTAAAGCGAGTGGTCTCGGCTTTCAAGTCTGCATCCGACAACTCCTTGTAGTGAGAGGCTAAGGCGTTGATTTTAGCTAAAATGCGTCGCAGTTTATAGAGACGATAGCGGTTCAATAAAGAACTTTTTTCTGTAGCTGCCATACTTATCCTTTCTTTTCTTCATTTGTCTCAAGGAGCGGCTTCACAAGCTGTAAAAAACTAGGGCGCTCAAGAGGAGCATAAGAAGCTGGTACTTTCTCCTCTATCACAATCGGGCAAATTATATCCTCCTCAAACAAGATAAATCGCTCAAAAACAACCAGCTCACAGCCCCCACCATACAAAGTAATGGTATAAGTGAAGGTGTCCTTGGGACAAGTAAAGGTATCATTATCACTTCTTTGGACGTGCTGTCCAATCACCTCACCTTGGCGATTGCTAAAGGCAAGTTTGAGATAAAAGCGATTAGCAGGAACAGACCATGCCACAACCTCTAGCCTGTAATGTTTCTCAGGTGTGAGAAGAGGTAGCTCTGGGCTTCTGCGATTGCCTTGATAGTTGTAGCGAGACGACCACTTGAAAATCGGGCGACTCGGTGGCATAAGCGGATTTTTAAAGTGAACACTGTCCTCCTCCATGTGAATCTCAGAGCCATAGGTGTAAACATTATCTGTATGGATATCATCTAAAGTAATGATAGCTATTTGCTTATAGGTCATGACAAGCTCCTTCCGAATTTTTCGCTGAGGAGACGATGGTATTGACTAATAAACCACTGATTGACAGAGCGACTATTGTCATTGTGCCGTCCTGTGTAGCCTTTTCCATAGATATGAACAGTTTTATCAGACATGTAGCTTAAAAGCTTTTCAAAGGCATGACCATCGTAGTCATCCTGCTTCATATAAGCTATAGCAAAGGTGGTGTTGGGATAGTTTGACTGGGAAAATTTTTGCCAAAAGCGCTCATTGAGTTGCTCTGCAGAAGCGTAGCTATTGTCTCCTATGATGTTAGCTAGCATATCTGAACTAGTTTCAAACTCGTCTGGACGTCTTGTTTTTAGGCGTTTGACCACATCTCCGATATTTGTAAAAGGTTTTCCGACAATAACTGCTGACGGCTGTAAGTCTAAAGCGTAGTAGACAGCCCCATAAGCTCCCATAGAAAGCCCTGATAAGATAAGATCCGACGTTTTAAAATCTAGGTAATCAAGAGCACCTCGAACAGCTGAAACTAGCTGCTCTTCTAATTCTTTAGTTCCCATGTAAAAGCAACCACCCTCAAGTCTCGGATCAGCTACTAGTAAAAACGGAGCTCCTAGACGCTTCATCATGAAAAAGCCCTCAAACCCTTCAGCACCACGAAAACCTGAGAAATACACATTGAGCGGTGGCTTCATATCACCTGGATTAAAATAATAAAAGAGTTCTTGACGTTTACTATCTGCGATACGTTTACCACCAAGTACAAAACGCCCAAGTCCCATTCTAGAATAACGCCAGTGCAGCGCCCCAATAGATAGCTTTCCCGCTCCCTTAACATAGACCGTAACACTATAAGCTCCAACGCCTTCCATCGGAGATATAATATAAGGAGTTCTAAACTGTTTTTCTGAAATGATAAAACGTCTTTTGATATCTCCTATAGAGCCAGCTTGAAGCCCTTCTATAAGCCAGTATATATCAACACCCTCACTCTTTATATACTCTTGCCAAATTTCAACACCCATGGCAAAGCTTGGAAAACCATAACGAAAAGAAAAGAGTGGTGTGAATTCCTCACCAAATTCCCCCTCAAAGATCGCTTCTTTATTACCAAAGTAAGTGACCTTATCTTGAACATCTGGGACAACATCTATCTCACCTATTTTTAGCTTAGCACCATACTGCCCACGAAAAAGGTTCATGGCGAGATAGTCAAAAAGCTGCTGGTAATTGCCGTCAACACGCAACTCACGAATGAACTTGCGACGAAAGAAACCGCTTTTTTGTGTTTTTTCTAAAATGGTCTTTTCATCACGAAAAACAGCATAGGCTTCCACCGTATCCATCAAGGGGGCAAGCAAGTCCTCTGCTACAGGGCTAGTCAGCATAACACCAGAAAAGCTCACAGGAATCTTCTCAAGAGCAATCTCACTGTCTTCCTCGATGTTCCCTTTTTTAAGCATGGCTGCTAACTTTTCTTGCCGTTCTTTGGTCAATAGTTCTTCTATCTCATCAGGCTTACAAAAGAGCCAGTCAAGCGCTTCAGGCAGTTCAATGCCTGCTAATTCTGACCAATTGCTTTCTCCAATCTGGAGAATTTTTAAGTCTTTACTCATACTCCCTCTTCTTCTCTAAGGCTTCCTTCCAGCGGGCTAACAATTGACCACTTGTGTAGTCACCCATCTTCTCAACCGCATAGACTAAACTGTCATTCCAATGACGCAGACCATCAAAGTAATAATGCACCGCTTTTTCTAGCTCTTCTTCTGTCCTTGCTATCCAGCCATTTTTTTGGTGCGTAACATACTCTGTCTGCACGTGGTTAATCTGCGGAATCCCCGCACTGATACTCGCTATCTGAGTATAAAGATCAGGCTTTTCGCCAAGGTCAATGACCAGACGCACATGGTCAAGCAGACCGATAATCTGTGTCTCACTGGTTATCAACTCAATACTCACTCTATCATTGTCCTCTTCTTCTGACACATCAATCTGATTTTCCCCGCTGTCTTTGACACTTGAGAAAAAGCGAGAAGAGTCAAACGCTTCCTCAATCAATTGATTGAGGTCTTTTTTGAGTGCATCAGCGTCTAGTGATCTATCATAACTAGCGATGATGAGCTTGATAGCGTCATTTCTCTCCATCAGCGCTAATAGACGCTTGAGAACACGCTGACGTTTCTCAAGGTTAATGGTGGCCATAAAGAAATAAATCTCAAGCTCTTTTTGAGATTGACTATGCCCAAGTCGTAAGCGTGTGTCAAAAGGCGTTGACACAAGCACACTAGGACGCTTGACTTCTGGTATAGTGCTCTTTTTGAGGATATTGATCAGAGCGTCGTGTGTTTCTTTCTTTTCCGTGACAATCAAATCCGCTGCTTCGCAGACAGCCGTTAATTGCGCTGTATCAGAGAGACTGCACCTGTCTCCAAAAAAGGAGAAGACCTTGCTATAAGATGAAAAAACGCTGGTCAAAAAGGCATTGTGACGTGGGTCACTTGCGATGATGAGTTTATCCTCTTCTGTCATTTGATGGCTTGAAAAAAGCTGCAAACGCTCTCTCAATAACTCCTCCCAGGACTGATAAAGTGTCTTTGAAAATAACTTGTCTGCTTCTGGATTGATAGCGATAAAGCCATCTTGGTGGAGGTATTCACGCACCTGCCAGATACCATTTTCATTGAGATAGTCTTGATAGATGGCTTCGCCCTTTTCATAGGCGATATAGCTAGAGAGAAAGCCTCTGTCGTCAAAGACATAAGACTCTGTTATCACACCATCTTTTTCCTTATCAATCGTAAGAACATTGCCATTTTCAGCAAAATAAACGCGGGCAACAGTCTTACCTTCCTTACGCACCAAGACGATGAAAGGCGAGTAAAGAAAGGACACGCCCTCTTCCCAATTCAAGCGCTTAAAATCTATCTTTTTTGTGTGCGTGCGTGAGATATTTTGAATATCGTCAAAAAAGGACCAGTAAGCTGTCGCTTGCAAATCCTGCTTATGTAGAAAATAGCGCAGTTGTGGACGATAACTCATCACCAAGAGTGCACACTTTTCCTGTGCTTGCTGAAACATCTTGAGCTGATTGATGGTGTCGTCAAACTCCATCTTGTCATAAACACGTGACCAAGTCGGTGTATCATCGTACCACTGACGACTAGGATTGTACCACGAGGGAATAAAATAAAACATAAAAACTCCTTACAACAACTGCTTGTATTTCTTCCATAAGCGCATATTGGACACCTGCTCAATCAAGCCCAGCATGAAACTAGCGATGATATAAACATTTGTCACGACAAGAGCTAGACTGACTTGACCTGCAGCAAGGACATTAGCCAGCATAGGTCCGCCACCCATCACACAAACAACAATAGCACCGATTTGTCCAAAAAAGCTGATACGCTTTTGCAGGTACTTGCGTGTCGCAATCCCAGGGCGAACGCCATCGATGTAATCTCCGTTGTTACGCATATTATCAGCGATATCGCCAGCGTCATAGTTATAATAGGTAAAGCCAACCGCTAAAATATAGAGAATAATGACATAACATACCACCCCTGTCAAGGTCTGTATAGATGTGCCTGTCGCAAGCGTCTTAAAAATGGATATTTTTGGAAAGAGTCCAGCCAGACCTTGGAAAAGCAAAGGCGGTAGTGTCATCAAGGTCATCCCGTACATAAAGGGCATAGCACCCGCTGGATTGAGGCGGATAGGGATGTAAGCATCGGCTAGCCGACTTCTAAGCGGCGCATTGACACGCTTAATCGCTATTCGATACTCTGCTCGATAAGTGATAATGGCAATCATGATAAGCACATACAAAACCAGAACAAAAATCGCTTCTTGAATCGCTATGCTCGCCCATGTCCACTTGGTCTGTGTGACATAAGTCACGATATTTGAGATGAGCCCTATCGTCATATTGGTGAGGATAATGACAATAGCACCACCAATGCCTTTAAGAGTATTCATATTGGCTAGCCACATCAAAATCATAGAACCCGCAACCATCAGAATTATCGTCGCTAGACGTGCCATTGTCTCAGTATAAAAGCCTGTTTGCGACAACATACTGTACTGGGCAGACACCGTCATCCCAAACGCCTGTATCAAACTAACCAGCAGGGTCAATAACATCATAAAACGATTGCGCCCGTCTTGGGTCATATTTTTGATAAAGGACACCTCAAAAACGGTTAAAGTTCTCAGCAAAATCTGCGCTGTCATCCAAGGTCCAAGTCCCAGCGAAAACAGAGTGAGACTGCTCAGCTGTGCGCCAGAAAGAGCAGATAGATTTTGCATCAGCGCTTGAACATTTTTATCCTGAAAAAGGGTACTATCAAGCTTGACAGTAGGTACCGGAATGCGCTGTCCCAACATATACACAAAAATAATGAGCAAAGTCCAGAGCATCTTCTGGACAAATAAGGAATGCGCAAACTTCCTTCTCAAAAATGATAACATGACTTATTTCCTAACTTCATCTTAATGGCTAGTCAACAAGGACTAACGTTTATTTATCAACTGCAACTTTTGCAGACATTTTTTGTAATGATAGATATCACCCACCTCTAAGTACAAGTCGCAGTGCAACTGCAGGCGATAGCGATACGCTCGCAACTCATCAGTCACATCCATCCCCAGGCTCGCCAGAACGCCAAGGCGCTCTTCAATGCTTTTGATAGGATAGACATAAACACCCTCAACAGTCTTTGTTACACTGCTTTCTCTCTTGCGGTGATAATACAGAGCACGATTTTGATAAGCAATCTTATCAGCTGCTAGATAGAGTTTCCAAGTGGTATAGTCATCTTCGACTTTCTCATTTTCTGGATAGACGACATTATCAAAGAGACGAACTTTATAGAGCTTGGACCAAGGAACAGTAAAGCACTGACTGAGTGAAAAATGCCCATCGTACTGGTACTTGAACCACTCCTCATGTGTATAGACCGCTTCATAAAAATCATCCTCACGAAGATGAAAGGCGTAGGCACTTCTCTCCTCGATAAACTCTGTAAAATTAGCCACCGCTATATCAGCATTATATTTTTGTAAAGCTTCGTAGAGTAATTCAATATGAGTATGCTCCAGCCAATCGTCATTGTCGACAAAGAGGATATAGTCACCCGTCACCAGTGATAGCGCTGTGTTGCGAGTGGCACCGACACCATTACCACCCAACTTTTTATGATAGACACGCACTCGGTGGTCTCTTGTTGCATATTCCTCACAAATAGCAGCCGACCTGTCAGTTGAGCCGTCATTGACAAGGATAATCTCAAGATTGGTGTAGGTTTGGTTGATAATACTGTCTATACATTCTCTAAGGTAAGCCTCAGCATTAAAAACTGGAACAATCACACTGACTTTTTCCATTTAGTCTCTTCCTTTCTCAAGAAGGTTCAGCTTGACCTTGATGTCCTTAGCCAGTGCGATTTGCCCTGCGTTAAGTGCGTCCTCTAAGCATTTTTCCAAACGCTTGTAGTAAGATTTGATATGCTCTGAAATATCGTAGTTCATAGCAGCCATAAGTGCTATGCGCTCCTCGGCATTTGAAATCATAGTCGCAATATCCTTTTGCATGACAGTTTTAGATAGGCTATCCTCATGCTGAGAGTAAAAGTAAATAGCAGAATTGACAAAGCTAATACGCTGACATCTCAAATAGAGCTTGTGGATAATAGCGTCATCCTCACGCACACGCCCCACAGGATACTCAATGTCCTCCCACAGCTCACGCTTATAGAGTTTAAAGGGCGTGAAAATAACCGTCAAGAAAAGATTGTGACGAGGATTGTTTTCTTGGTCTAGCCATTCTCGAGGGCTGTACACTTTTTCAAAATACGTTTCTTCCGTCGTGAAAAATAAGAAAGTCTGACGCTCTTCATTGAAAGAAGCAAAATTTCCCGAAGCTATATCAGCGTCATTTTCAGTCAGGCTCTTGTACAAGACGTCAAGATACAGTTTATCGACAAAGTCATCACTGTCAATAAAGGTGATGTAATCGCCTGTCGCAAGCTTCAATCCTAAGTTTCGAGTGGCAGAAACGCCTTCATTTTTCTTATGAACAACTCGGATACGGCTATCACTTTCTTTGACCTCCTCTAAAATCTTAGCACTACCATCTGTTGAGCCATCATTGATGAGGAGTAACTCAAAGTTCGTGTAGGTCTGCTCAAGAATGGAATCAATACAACGTCTTAGATAATTTTCAGCATTGTAGACGGGCACGATAATGGAGATTTTTTCTGATGTCATTGATTTCTTTTCCTTATCTTTGATGTGAGCAACAATCTGAGAGAGATAGTTGGTATCCTCATCAAAAGCGATGTCCTCATCATAGTTAAACTCAGCAGTGTGCTTGTGCGCTAACTTCACCTTATGCGTAGCTTTCATCTGGTACCACTCGTATTCAGAGTCGATATGCCCAAGGTCAATAGCTTGAATGCCGCTATCAGCCAGATGTTTGACCAGCACCTTAGCTGTCGGACCTAGCATAACCAGAACAAGTCTGTTAGCACTGTGTTCCATTACTTTATCATAAATCCAGTCTAGGTCTTGATAAGCATTTTTAGACGGTCCGATAATACGCTTAATGGACTTGCTATTGTCAAAAAGGTCATTGCCCACACCAGAGCGAGACGCTTCTCCCTCCACAATTAGCAAGTCCTTATCCTGCCAAAGACTGCGAAGCTTTTCAATGTTTGCTTGGGCTTGGCTCTTATCCACCCAATCGATGTAAGGGCGTGATAAAAAGGTTGAGCCGTACCAGCTAGAGTGGCAATGCTCCTTATAAAAGTCTGCAAATTGCTCAAAGTGATTTTCCCAAAAGTGCTGGGCATTGCTGTTGTAGCGCTCCAAATGCTCAAAGACATCTGGCAGACAGACCATGAGTTTGGGACTGCTCGGCGTCTCCAGTATCTCTAGCAGTTCAAGCGCCAAGTCCTTATCATAACTTTGATAAGGAATGCTGCGCCCCATGATAAGGTCTATCTCACCATCACCAAAACGCACAACAGAAGCCTGATGTTGTTTGATATAGTCAATAGACCATGCAATAGCGCACACATTAATTTGTGGTAAATGCATTTTTTTCCTAATCTCCTGTCTTATCATAAACTGCACAAATCGCTTCTACCAAAAGACGACGTGTGAAATAACCATTTCTCAGCAAGGGGTTAAAAGCTCTGACGTTTGCCACTAACTCCTGATAAGTCTCCTCTGGTAGTTGCTTGACAAGCTCGGCTGCTTCTTCTAGACTATCAACGACCAAGCCTAGTTTGTTCTCTTCTATGATGTCTTGATTGGCAACGCCACGCTCGACAATAACAGGGATACCTGCTGCTAGAAAAGTACCTAGTTTATAAGGACAGTAGAGCTTCATATAGTCCTTATCATGCTCTGCCATCCAGACCAAGCCAAAACCACCACGAGACAAATCCATCATGAGCTCATCATTTGGTCGCCAAGCCTCTTTGACCACCTGCTCTGGCAGGTCTTCATTTGTACCATAGACATGTAATGGCACATCAAAACGCCACTCCCGCACAAAAGGAAAGCGCTCTGGATTGCCTGAAAAATGAATCTTGCGCTCAAAATGCGCTGGATACATAGGTAGTTCTGTCGGATTGTCCCACATCCGCTGAAGGACGACTTTCTGCGTGATCAAGCCGTGCTCTCTCAGCTTATCGACCATAGCTTGGCTGGGTGCAATCAGGACATCTGCTTGATTGTACATGGCAATCACACGCTCCATGAGGTAAAAGTTTGAGGCAAACATCAAAGGCACCACATCATGGATAAAAATCACCAGCTTCACCCCAAAAAGGCAAATACGAGATAGCAACTTTTCATCAAAAGCTGTGCTGTTCCAAGTCGGCAGCTGCACAATGACCACATCGCCCCTGTGAAGCCCCGCCAAGATACCATCTAGGCGTTTATTGAGCTCAATCTCGCTATCTGCCTGCATATTGTAAGCATAGATACCTAGCTCACGGTACCCTAGACTACTTGCAACATCCATGACCATGTTTTGCCCAATCTGGGCAGCACCAGCCATGCCGTTGATATTGGTAATGTAAACTCTCATTGTTTTTCCACTTCTTATTTTCTGTATTTTTGTATCAACTTGCGCTTGAGCTTCATATCTTTATAACCTGTAATATCACCTTGCTCCAGCATAGCTTTTTCATTGACAGAACTTCGCCACTTAAAGGCTTCAATCTCACGAGAAACATCAAAGCCAAGAAGCGTCAAGAGAGACAAGCGCTCCTCCACTGCTTCTGCTGAAAAGATATGCGCTTGATTGCCGACTTGCGTCATCGAGCTACTATTGATACGGTAGACATAGGAAGCAGCATTGATGTAGACAATGCGCTCTGACAAAAGATAGAGCTTCCAAGTCGTATAGTCATCATCTGCGTGTTTATTGGGATAGATCACATCCTCAAAAAGCTCACGCTTATAGAGCTTGCCCCAAGGAACAACAAAGCAAGAACTCAAAAAATGCGGCTGTCCATACTGAAAAGCAAACCACTCCTCAGGTGTATAAACCTTTTCATAATAATCCTCAGCGCTCAAGTGAATATTGTAACTGCCTTTTTCGTCATTGTATTGGGAAAAATTAGTGATAGCAATGTCGCTGTCTGTCTCGATCAAGAACTGATACAAATCCTCGATATGATTGGAATCCATCCAGTCGTCACTATCAATAAAGCAGATGTAAGCACCAGTTGCTAAACTCAACCCGACATTACGCGTAAGCCCCACACCTGTGTTTTCTTTGTGAAGAGTCTTGATACGCTGATCCTCTTGGGCGAGTTGTTCTATGATTTTTCCTGTCTGATCCGTTGAGCCATCATTGACAATAATGATTTCGAGATCCGCATAGGTCTGCCCCATAACACTGCGAACACACTGCTCAAGATACTTTTCGCAATTATAAGCCGGAATAATCACACTTATTTTTTCCATTATACTTTCTCCTAAAAATAGCATAGCCACTAACTATTATACCAAAATGTTACAAATACACCTAGAGATATACATATACTATAATAAAATATTTACACCATTGACAAATGAGACGCTTTTTGATATTCTAATTTTAATTAGACATCGGGGATGATTATGTATTACGTTTTAAAGCATGATAAGGACAATGTCTATCTGCGTGATTCAGACGGGCATTTGGTGAAGTTAGAGAGAGCATTATTTGATTTTAAGATAAAGGCTGGTGACCGCATTGAGCTCTATCAGGATGCTGATATGACAGTGGTTGTGCCTTTTGTTGAGGAGAAAGTGCTTGAAATCAATGGCGAAAAATCTGTTAAATCGAGTCTCTTACAAGGCATTTTAGACTTGTTTTTAGAGACACTTGCCATCCATAACAACCAACTAGGCAATCTCAAGCAGGTTTTCTCGCAGTTTCTCATCACCTTATTTATGGCATGGAGCTTACTTGGCGTCATTGTCATCGAAATTCTACTTTTCTTGGAGTCTGCTTTGGTCTTTTTATGGAAACTCCTTATCCGTGGCTTAAAAGCCCTTCATTTGGTGGATAACAGTAAGCGTCTCCTTGAAAAGCGTAGACAAGCTAAAGAAAAACAAGCACAAGCCGAGGAGCTTGAACTTCTCGAGCAAGAACAAGATAGCAGCAATCATACAGAAGAAACAAAAAGTGAATGAGATATCTCATTCACTTTTTGTTTTAAGACATGAAATAAGCTCGAACGACTCCGATTTCAGATTCATTGACCACAAGGAAAATGGTATCTCCTGCTTGTAAGACAGTATCTCCAGACACTACCTCTGCTTCTCCCGTGTGTAGTTGGGTCGTTATCAGGACGTTTTTAGGCAGTTCTAGGTCTTTGACACGCTTTCCTGCTACCTTTTCAGAGACTGTCAACTCTATCAAGGTCGGCTCTACGACAGATGTATCGTGCTTAAGCGCCATTCTCTCAAGCATGGCTTCATAGATAGGTTCACCTTTTAGCAAATCCATCACAAGATAGGCAACCAAGGTCACCGTGCCAAGTGCCATGAGCTGCCGCAAATCTCCTACCATTTCCGTCACCAAAATCATAGCTGTTAGCGGTGCTTTTGATACCGCCCCAAAGTAGCCAGTCATCCCAAGAATGACAAATAAAGGCAAGAAATGTCTGGTCATCAAATGCAACTCCACCATCCCTAAGCCAAACACCATCCCAGAGAGCGCCCCAAGAGCCAAGATAGGAAGGAAAATCCCACCTGGCACACCGCTGCCATAACTGAGCATGCTCCAAACAAAGCGAATAACGAGATACAAAAGCGCCGTCCAGAGTCCTATAGAACTACTAGGCAGAGATACAATCAAGCTATTACCCCCTCCTAACAGCTGTGGGAAGAAATAGCCAATGGGAAAGAGAAAAATCATGGCTAAGACGACATAAAAAGGGGCTGAAAGGCGACATATCTTTCCTAAAAAAGCGTAGAATTTGCCCATATTAAGCACAACCTTTTCATAGACATAGCCTAAAACGCCCAAAAAAAGTCCCAAAAGCAGATAAATCCAATACTGGTACAGCCCTAAAAAGGACACGTTTTCAGGCATGGCAAGGACAGGCTTGAGCCCAAAGATATTGAGCGAAATGAAATTAGCAACAAGGCTAGCAACCAGCGCTGTTATCCAAACCATGCGAGAAAAATGATGATATACTTCCTCGATAACAAAAAGAAGACCTGCTATCGGTGCGTTAAAAGCGGCTGACAGTCCAGCTGCTGCACCGCTGGCTATTAGGACACGCTGCTCAGTTCGTCCTGTCTTCATCAGCTCGGACAGACCTTTACCAGCCATTGCTCCCAGTTGGATACTAGGTCCCTCACGTCCTAACATGAGCCCGGATGAAATCGCCAAAACACCACCGATAAACTTACGCCAAATAACAGACCACCAGTTGGGATGTAAAAGCCCCTTCAACTCACCCTCGACATGAGGAATACCAGATCCTTTGATGTCTGGGTCAGACTTTATCAAAACCGCTACGATGACCGCCACGATAAGGCTGGTGACAATAAGCATAAGGAGCAGGCGAGGATTGTCGTGCGATTGCTGGTAGAGAGTGCGCACCCGTGTGAAAATATCCTCGATCAGCAGGCGAAACACGCCTACCAAGACCCCAACAACCAGCACAACCAGCACACCTCGATAGACAGGCTTTAGAATTGACTCTGATGATAACTGATAATCTTGCTTATGACGCTCCATGATACTCCATTCTAATAAGTCTATTGGATTTTTACTCACGCCTATTGTATCAAAATTTTAGCTAGATTTCGATAGCTTTCAAAAAATCGTAAGGCTTACCCTTACGATTTTGATTAGTTTTCATATTGATAAACAACTTCACCATCTGCTACAGTGTACTTGACCACACCTTTTAAAGTTTCCCCGATAAATGGCGAATTAGCTGCTTTTGAAGCGAATTGATTGGTCACGACACGGTCTTCTGTGTCAGCAAAGATAACTAAATCCGCTGGACCATTTTCTGCCAGATAACCTGCGTCAAGATTATAGAGCTGGGCTGGGTTGACTGTCATTTTTGCCAGATAATCTGACAAGCTCAAGTGCCCTGCTGCTACCAAATAAGTCAAACCAAGCGAGAGCGAGGTTTCAAGACCTGTCATACCAGACGGCGCTTTGGTGATGTCGTCCACTGCCTTTTCATCAGCGTGATGAGGGGCGTGGTCGGTCGCAATGACAGAGATGACACCAGACTTGAGCCCTTCGATGACTGCCAAACGGTCGCTCTCAAGGCGCAAAGGCGGATTCATCTTGGCATTGGCTCCAGCAGTGAGGAGCAGGCTCTCTGTTTTTGAGAAATGCTGCGGCGACACCTCTGCCGTGACCTTAGCTCCGAGTCCTTGGACAAACTCGACCAGCTTGACAGACTCTGCCTTGGACAAGTGCTGAACATGCAGGCGTGCTTCTTCGGCGTAAGCAATCATGACATCACGCGCCACCATGCTATACTCTGCCACACCAGTTGCACCGCAAACGTGGAAGTGCTTCTCAGCGATGTCCTCGTTGAGACCCAAGATGCCGTTCAGCTCTGGGTCTTCCTCATGAAGAGAAATCAGTGCGTCGTGTTTTTTCGCCAGCTTCAAAGCGTCACGCAGAGTCTTGGTTGACGTCAAAGGAATACCGTCATCAGAAAAACCAACCGCACCAGCCTCTAAAAGTGCTGGGAAATCCGTCAAATGCTCGCCGTCAAAATTCTCCGTAATGGTCGCAACACTGTAAATGTGAATAGCTTCCTTGCTGGCAGATGTCAAAACCTCCTCCAAAGTCTCAACGGTTGAAATGGTAGGTGTAGTATTTGCCATCATGACGACAGACGTCACACCACCCGCTGCCGCTGCTAAAGCTCCTGTGTGGATGTCCTCCTTGTGCGTTTGACCAGGCTCACGGAAGTGAACGTGGATGTCCACCAAACCTGGTGCCACGACAAGTCCTGTAGCGTCAATGACTTTGTCAGCTACTTCTGTGATATTTTCAGCGATTTTGACAATGCGCTTGCCGTCCACAAGGACGTCACAGACTTGGTCAAACTTGGTTTTAGGGTCGATGACACGACCATTTTTGATGAGTAGCATGGTATCTCCTTACTAAATTCTTACTATTTATCGTGCCCAATCAATAGGTGTCAAGCCGTTTTCTGCGAGAAAAGCATTGGTGCGTGAAAAGGGCTGGCTACCAAAGAAACCTCGGTGCGCAGACAAGGGACTGGGGTGAGCAGACTCGATGACGAGGTGCTGAGGATTAGTGATAAGTGCTTTTTTCTTTCTAGCGTATGCTCCCCAGAGGATAAAGACGACAGGTGTCGTTTTAGCATTGACCACCTTGATAATGGCGTCTGTGAAAGGCTCCCAGATAAGTCCTGCATGTCCATTTGCCCGACCAGCAGGCACAGTTAAGCAGGCATTGAGCAACAAGACACCCTGCTGCGCCCAAGCCGTCAAATCGTGGTTAGACTTTTCAAGCCCTAGGTCACTGGAGAGTTCTTTCAAGATATTTTGTAGAGACGGTGGTGCTGGGATACTGTCTGGCACGGAAAAAGACAGCCCTTGTGCTTGTCCTTCGCCGTGATAAGGATCTTGCCCCAAAATCACTACCTTAACTTCCTCTAAAGGCGTGGTCTGAATGGCGTTAAAGACTTTCTCCTGTGGTGGGTAAACGGTGTCTGTGCTGTATACTTCGTTCAAAAAAGCGTTGATTTTGGCAAAGTAATGCTCTGGCAACTCCTGCTTAATCAAGGCATGCCAAGTCGAATGTTGCATTGTTTCTCCTCTAGTTAAAAAGGTTTTCGTGGGATGATAAAGGCATTGTTCGCCTTTTGAAAGTTGATTTTTGGGTAATAGTCCATAGCAGACGGTGCAGCCAGTAAGACCAGTGACACATCTTCTCCTATTTGTACTTTGAGGTGCTCGACTAACTGACGTCCGATACCTTGGTGCTGATAGGTCTCATCCACCGCTAAGTCCGACAGATAGCAGGCATAAGAAAAATCACTAAGGGCTCGTGCCACACCGACCAGCTTATCACCGTCCCAAGCAGTCCACAAGCATGAGCTATTCTCTAACATTTGATCGAGGCGAGCGAGGTCATCCACTGGACGATGAATGCCAGACTTGCTCAAAACTTCGGCAAAGGCTGTAGCTGTTATCTTTTCAGTGTTTGTGTATGTAATCATTTAACTTTTTCCTATAATCTCTAGCTTGGCTTTAGCCAAGGTGTGATTTTTCACAGCTTTTAGCAAGTCGTTCATGTAAAAGCCGTCAGAAAGCGCTAGCTCATCGTCAAGCGCATAAACCGTCAGCGTATAGATGTGGTTCTTGTCTGGTGGGTAAGGTCCAGTATAGTTTTCTGCGATGGCTGAAAAATCTTCTTTCAAAAAAGCACTGACCAGACTGTTTTTACCGTGTGTATGTATCTTGTCTTGCCGTGAAAAGTCCTCCTCAATCACCATGTGCGAACCTACAACTGGGACATTTGCCGCCACCCAGTGAATGTAGGCAAAGCCACACACAGGAATCGAGTCGTAATCAACCAAGGTCCAAGCGAGGCTCTTGGTCTTATTAGGGATGTTTGTCACCTCAAAAGGAAAAGATAGCGCAGGCTTTCCCTGTATCGTGTCGCTTGCTTTTTTGCCGTATTTATCTGTAAGAATGTTGTTTTTGAATGAAACCGTAATATCCATGTTAAGACTCCTTTGGTTCTATTTTGATAGCGTCGATATAGTACGCTACCTGTTGGAAACCTTGGTGCTCATAAAGGGGACGGTTCTCTTCCTCAGCTATCAAGATAGCCTTGGCGACACCTTTTGTTAGGCTTGCCTTTTGCAAAAGAGAGCCCACACCTTGATGGCGCCAGCTTTCCGCTACCTCAAACCCATCCATCTCAACGATATCTCCACTGTACCAAGCTGCCATCACACCGATGATTTTCTGCCCTGTCAGCGCTAGAAAAAGAGACGCCTGCTCATTTTCGACAAAGGTATAATTGTAGCCTGCCATCTGCTGGCTATAAGTCTCGCTATAATCCAAATAATAGGGCGAGCTAACTGCCTTGTAGAGAGGATAGAGTGACGCATCCATCGCTTTGACCTCTACCTTTTGAGGGATTTTTTGACTTAGTTTTAGCCTGTCGACCTCTGCCCAAAAGATGAGATGTTCACTCACCTGAAAATGCTCCGCTCGCAGAAATTGTGCCAACTCTTCTGGCAAAGCTTGATTTTCAGGAAAATGAAAATGTACATAACGACTCGAATAATCCGCCTGCTCTCTCCTAAGAAAAGCCATGTCCTCTTGAAATTGCTTTAAGCTTGGTACACTTTTGTAGAGCAGATAATTTTCAGAAAAGCGCTCAGACAGGTCTGTGTTTTTAAAGTAAACAAAACTCTCAGTCTCATGAGAAAGCCTGCTGCGCCTTGACAGCACTTTCTGATAATACATCTCATCCTCCTTGGTGCTAGACAGTGACTAATCTTGCCACGTCTCTTGATTTTCTTTGAATTTCTTGAGCAATGTCAAACCATCTACGTCAATATAGCCTTGCACTTTAGCGACCTTGATGAGTTCACTATAGTTGGACAGAGTGACTAATTTCACGCCAGCGTCTTCAAAATTTGCTGTCGCTTTTGGCAATTCATAGGTGAAAATAGCTGCCACACCAAGGACATCTGCTCCTTCACGCTTAGCCGCTGCAACCGCTTCAAGTACAGACCCACCTGTAGAAATCAAATCCTCGATGACCACCATTTTCTGCCCCTTGACCACACGTCCTTCGATTTGATTGCCAGCGCCGTGGTCTTTTGGTTTGCTACGGATATAGGCAAATGGCAGGTTCATCTTGTCAGCGATGATAGCGCCATGTGGAATCCCTGCTGTCGCTGTTCCTGCGATAACCTCAACATCTGGAAACTCTTTTTTGATGGTTTCAACAAAACCATCCTCAATCAAAGTACGTGTCTCTGGATAGGAGAGCGTGATACGATTGTCCGTATAAATCGGCGACTTAATCCCACTCGCCCAAGTAAAAGGCTCATTTGGTTTGAGGTAAACTGCCTTGATATCCAATAAATCGCGTGCAATATTTTGTGCTAATGTCATGTCTTTCTCCTTTTGTGTCTAAATGCGGGCTGTCTCAATATGCCCATCGTAACGTTTTGCTTTATAACCGCCTAGAACTGCAGGCTCTATGCGTGAACCATCATCTCCCTTGTAACTATCGCCAAATAAAGCGGGGATAAAATGCTCTTGTTTGCCATCATCATAGCGATAGTGAAAACCATCACCGAAAATATCCTTGGTAACAACCTTGCCCATCTCGTCTATCCTTGATTCCATTCAGCATAAATCGCCTTGTAAGCAGCGACTGGGTCGCTAGCTTGTGTGATAGGACGTCCTACCACGATGTAGTTACTGCCGATAGCTCTTGCTTGAGCTGGTGTCATGATACGCTTTTGATCGCCTATCTGAGAGCCACTTGGACGGATACCAGGAGTCAAGCAGATAAAGTCAGCTGTGGTTGCAGACTTGATAGCTTTTACCTCATGAGCAGAACAAACCACACCGTCAAGACCAGCTTCTAAAGTCTTTTGTGCATAGTGAATGACAGACTCTGCAAGGCTTGTTTGGATGTTTTGGTCACTGTGCATTTGCTCTTCACTGGTTGAAGTGAGCTGAGTCACAGCGATCAGTTTGCCCTCTTGACCAAACCCTTCTCGTGCTGCACTCATCATCTCAACACCACCTGCAGCATGGACATTGGTCATGTCAACACCAAGTTTTGCTAGCACCTTCATAGCAGACTTGACAGTATTTGGAATGTCATGTAATTTCAAGTCCAAAAAGACGCTGTGCCCCAAGTCCTTGACATACTTGACAATCTCACTGCCACAGGCATAGTAGAGCTCCATCCCAATCTTGACATAGAGTTTTTCGTCTTCTGGAAACTGCGCCAAGAAAGTCTTGACAGCGTCAAAAGACGGAAAATCAAGGGCGATAATCGGACGTTTTTCAATCATGTTTCTCCTCCACACACAAAAACCTTGCCCCAAAGAGGCAAGGTGACACAAAAACGGGTAGACCATACCCCTGTTATTTCTCGCAGACACCTTCCTAGCCTCTCTGGACTATCTTTAAAGGTTATTCAATATTTCCTGTATTATACCGTTTTTACGGCTACTTGTCAATGACTAGTGAGACTTTGACGCACTTGCGCTCGCAAGGTCTCAAGGTCTTCAATGCCATACTTGTCCATGACTTTTGGCAGGTCACTAATGATATTTGGACAAGCGTAAGGGTCTGTAAAGTTTGCCGTTCCAACACCAATAGCAGAAGCTCCAGCAATCATCATCTCAAGCGCTGCTTCGGCGCTGTCCACACCACCCATACCGATAATAGGTAGCTTCGTTGACATAGCGACTTGGCGAATGAGCTTGAGCGCTACCGGGAAAATAGCTGGTCCAGACATACCACCAGTACCGTTTGCGATAATCGGGCGTCTCGTTTTCAGGTCAAAGCGCATGCCAACAAGAGTGTTAATCATAGTCAGCCCTGTCGCTCCAGCGTCTTCGACAGTCTTAGCTACTGTTGTGATGTCAGCGACACTTGGTGTTAGCTTGACATAGACAGGGACACTTGAGTGCTCGACACTTGCCTTAACCACTTCATAAGCCAGCTCTGGCACTTGCCCAATCAAAAGCCCTTGATTGCCGTGGTCAACATTGGGACAGGAAATGTTGAGCTCGATGGCTTTGACGTTATTTGCCTTGGAGATTTTTTCAGAAACGTAGGCATACTCTTCCACGGAAAAACCAGCGACGTTGGCGATGATAGGCAGTTCTGGAAAATGCCGCTCTAGCCAAGGCAGCTTTTCTGCTAGCACCACATCCACACCTGGGTTTTGAAGCCCAATGGCATTGAGCATACCTGATGGCGTTTCAGCGACGCGTGGTGTGGGATTGCCAAAGCGAGCCTCACGTGTGGTTGCCTTTATCATGATAGAGCCTAACTGATTAAAGTCATAATATTTGGCGTACTCTTGCCCAAAACCAAAGCAGCCAGAGGCAGGGATGACAGGATTTTTCAAAGCCAATCCTGGTAGATTGACCGCTAAACGATTATCAGACATAACAACTCCTTACTCTAAGATAATGCTGCCCGTCTCAAAGACAGGACCGTCCTCACACACACGTTTATTGGCAGCGCTGGATTGGTCACGAAGGTGCTCCACACAAGCGTAGCAAGCCCCCATACCACACGCCATACGAGACTCCATGGAAATGTAAGCATGCGGGTGCTTTTCAAACTTGCGGTCAACATAAACCAGCATCCCAGGCGCCCCGCAAGCATAGACAGCATCAAAAGTCTGTGTCATCTCATCAATCACCGTAGATACATAGCCCTTGATACCGTAAGAGCCATCATCTGTCGTCACGATGACATCAGCATAGCGTGCCAACTCTTCCTCTAAAATCACTGCGTCTTTATTTGCAAATCCTAAGACAGCTGTCACACGAACACCACGCTCATGCAGCTGCTTGGCTAGCTCAACAAGTGGCGGTACACCAATCCCCCCACCAACGATTAGGGCAGTATCATCCGCTTTTAGAAAATCAATACTAAAGCCATTTCCCTGCGGTCCCATGCAATCTAGGCTATCACCAGAAGACAACTGACTAAAAATCTCTGTCCCAGCTCCTTCAATGCGGTAAACAAGTGTCGCTTCCTTCTTTTCCTTATCCACTTGAGAGATAGAAATCGGTCTACGCAGAAGTTTACTAGCGTCTGGCACACGAATGTGCAAAAACTGCCCGATTGTCATCTGCTCAACCAAATCACCTCTTAGCACCATCTCATAAATACGTGGGGCTATCTCACTTTGTGAGACGATTGTCATATTTTCTTTTAGTAGCATTGCTTGCCTCCTTAGCAAAAAACCTCACCTAAAGAGGCGAGGTACATGAAAACAGCATGAAAGAAGCCTTTTATTCGTGCGCCTTCTTAGCCTCTCTGGACTATGTTAAAGGTTTTTATTGTTCTTTATTATAGCGTGCTTGTGGCTTGCTGTCAAGCCTTCTAGTAGTCAAAGGTAAGGTCTGTGTCGTCATCTGCAGTAGTCAAGGTTTTAGCGACAATAGACGCCACCTCTACCTTGTCATCAAAACCGTTTAGCGAGCGGTAAATAGCAATCAATGAGGTGTAAACATCTGACAATACCGCAAAGCCAACATGACCTTTATCCTTGATGATAGCTTGAAAGATCTCCTTACTTTGGCAAATCTCAAAGATATTTTCAATACCAGCTAACCACGTTTCAACAACCTCCAAGGTCTTATCCATGAGCTTAAAAGAAGACTCGTCATACCAAAAGATGGACTGAATCAAGCGTGTCTGCTTATCCATGGCGTCAATTGCCTGCAAGATGTCTTTTGTGCCCTCCTTGACCTGAACTGTCGAGTAGCCCGTGCCCTGCAATGAACTTGACTTGTCTAGCCATCTCAGCTCGTCACGAAAAAGCGTCACGAAGTGGATGCTGACTAATAATTTCTGAATCTTCAACTGATGTTTGTCTTGCTGTTCATTGGACATAGAACTTTTACCTGCTACTTCTATCGATACTGTGTAATGTTTCAAATATAGCATAATTAGCCTAAAAAAGCAACCAATCCTACAATATACTTGAAAATAAAGCGCATTTGAGCTAAACTAAAAGCATGCGAATTCAACAGTTACACTACATTATCAAAATCGTCGAAACTGGTAGTATGAACGAAGCTGCTAAACAGCTTTTCATTACACAGCCCAGTCTGTCAAACGCTGTGCGTGATTTGGAGCGTGAGATGGGCATTGATATTTTCAATCGCAATCCAAAAGGTATCACCCTCACCAAGGACGGCGTGGAGTTTTTGTCTTATGCGAGACAGGTCGTTGAGCAGACAGCTCTTCTTGAGGAGCGCTACAAGTCTAAGACAACGCACCGTGAGCTTTTTAGCGTCTCCTCCCAGCACTACGCCTTTGTGGTCAATGCTTTTGTCTCACTTTTAGGTGAGGCGGACATGACCCAGTACGAGCTCTTTTTGCGTGAGACCAGAACTTGGGAAATCATTGATGACGTGAAAAATTTCCGCTCTGAGATTGGTGTGCTTTTTCTTAACAGCTACAACCGTGACGTCTTGACCAAGATGTTTGATGACAATCATCTGACCTACACCAGTCTCTTCAAGGCGCACCCTCACATCTTTGTCAGCAAAGACAATCCTCTCGCCAAGAAAAAACTGATTCATTTAGAAGACTTGGAAGACTTTCCTTATCTGAGTTATGACCAAGGGATTCACAACTCCTTTTACTTTTCAGAGGAGATTATGTCCCAGATTCCGCATAAAAAATCTATCGTGGTCAGTGACCGTGCGACACTTTTTAACCTGCTTATCGGCTTAGACGGCTACACCATTGCCACAGGTATCCTAAACAGTAAACTCAACGGAGACAATATCGTCTCTATCCCGCTTGATGTCGAGGATATGATTGACATCGTCTATATCCGCCATGAAAAGGCTAATCTCTCTAAGATGGGAGAAAAATTTATTGACCACTTACTTGAAGAAGTCCCATTAAACGATAACTAAAAAGTGCAACTCCGTCTGATATACTCCCCATATAGTAGACAGTGAAAAAACAAAAATTCACTAGAAACTATAAGGGGAGTTTTCATATGTC
>NZ_JBCLSK010000028.1:0-26201 GCF_041225505.1 Streptococcus hyointestinalis
TAATCCTTTAAAAATAGCTGCTCTGTGGTTACGAATAGGTTGACAAAGCGGTAAAGGAAAACTATCTCTAATGGCTAAGTACCTCCTAATGATGGTTTAGTCGCTTTTCATTATAAGTCTTATGGGATTTTTTCTGTACTCAAAAAGCCCTATAACCTCTGCGGTGGAGCTACCCACTACAGATATTATAGAGCCACAAAAAAAGCACTTCCTAGGAAGTGCTTTTACGGATCTTAGTCCTTTTGATTAGCAAACTGGCTATTATAAAGGTCATAGTAGAATCCTTTATCTGCTAGTAAGCTTTGGTGAGTGCCTTGTTCAATGATTTGCCCGTCTTTTAGGACGAGGATTTTATCAGCTTCTTGGATGGTCGATAAACGGTGGGCAATGACAAAGCTGGTGCGTCCTTCCATGAGCTTACTCATGGCTTTTTGGATAAGGAGTTCAAGACGTGTGTCCACGGATGACGTTGCCTCATCCAAGATGAGAATCTTCGGATCCGCTAGTAGGGCACGGGCAATAGTGAAGAGTTGTTTTTGACCGAGAGAGACGTTACTAGACTCTTGGTTCATCTCCATGTTGTAGCCACCAGGTAACGTGCGGATAAAGTGATCGACGTTTGCTGCAAGGGCTGCTTCTACGATTTCATTGTCTGTGGCGTCGAGATTACCAAAGCGCAGATTTTCCTTAATGGTATCCTCGTAGAGCCAAGCGTCTTGCAAAACCATACCGAACTGCTTGCGGTATTCTGGACGAGACAAGTGGCGAATATCGTGTCCGTCTACCTTGATAGAGCCATTTGTCACATCGTAGAAACGCATCAAAAGGTTAATCAAGGTCGTCTTACCAGCTCCAGTAGGTCCTACAATAGCGACCATCTCACCGGGATTGACCTCGAGGTTAAAGTCACGGATAAGGGGCTTATCAGCGACATACTGAAAGTCCACATGCTCAAAGCTGACACGACCGCTAAGATCATACTCTAGGTGCTCTGTAACCTCTGAAACTTCTGGCTCTTCGTCCAGCACCTCAAAGATACGCTCAAGAGAGGACTTGGCACTTTGGATGACACCAGCTAGCTGGGTGATGGTTTGGATAGGCTGGCTGATTTGCCAAACGTATTGGACAAAGGCTTGCATGTTACCGACAGTGATTTTTTCTGCTAATACTTGCAAGCCACCTAGAAGCGCTACGATAAGATAGGCTGAGTCGTTGATGGCATTGAGCACTGGCATCATGATACCAGAGATAAAGCTGGCTCTAAAACCGACTTCTCGTAGTTCATCTGTGATTTCTTGGAAGTCCTTAGTTGAAGCTCCTTCACGTCCGTAGAGTTTGATGACGTTAAATCCTGTGAGTTTTTCTTGAACAAAACCGTTCAAATCACCGACAAGATTGGCTTGGCGTTTGAAGTAAGGCTGTGATTTTTTCAGGATATACTGAGAGACAAAATAAGTCAGCGGCACACAAACGAGAAGCACCAGCGCTAGCTTGGCATTGAGGTAAAAGACCATGCACAGAACAAGGACGATAGTGAGCACAGCCTCGATGATTTTAAGAAAGCCCTGCTGAAGGGCATTTGAGACGGTTTCGACGTCACTGGTAAAGCGTCCAAGCATGTCCCCGAACTGGTGCTTGTCAAAATAAGACACTGGAATGCTGTTGATTTTGTAGCTGAGGTCACGACGCAAATCACGCACGCTGTTTTGCACGACATTGGTCATAAAGTAGTTAGACCCGTATGAGCCGACCTCAAAGAGAAAGCCACGGATAAAGTAGATAATCAGTATCATGCCGACATAGGGCACATTGATGTGGGCACCTTGAACGCCTCTTGCCATATCAAGGAGATTGTTGGTAATCTCGGTGATGGCTAGACCGATGACAAAGGGCTCAAGCACACTCATGACAGCGCTGAGAATTTTCAAGAAAACAGCAAGGAACAAAGCTCCCTTGTAATGCTTGAGATAGTCCCACAAGCGCAGAAAGACACTTCTTTGTTTCATATTTTCCTCCTATTCTTCTGTAGTCGCTGATTGGTTGAGCTGGGAGTTGGCGATTTCACGGTAGATGGCATTGGACTTCATGAGCTCATCATGTGTGCCACGTCCGACAATCTCGCCCTCGTCAAGCACGATGATTTGGTCAGCGTCCATGATGGTGCCGACACGTTGTGCTACGATAAGCACGGTGCTATCACCAGTGACCTCCTTGAGACGACGACGTAAAATAGCGTCTGTCTTGTAGTCAAGGGCTGAGAATGAGTCGTCAAAGATATAGATTTCTGGGTCTTTGACCACCGCACGAGCAATGGAGAGACGTTGCTTTTGACCACCGGAGAGGTTGCTTCCCCCTTCAGCTAGATGGGTCTCAAAAGCTTCCTCACGGCTTTCGATAAATTCTTTGGCTTGAGCGATGTCAGCTGCCTGACGCAGGTCATCAATCGTCGCATCTTCCTTACCATATTTGAGGTTATCCCCGATTGTCCCTGTAAAGAGCAACGCTTTTTGCGGAATAAAACCAATTTTTTGGCGCAGCGCCTTGAGGTTGTACTCTCTGACGTCCACACCGTCAACCAAGATTTTCCCAAGAGTCACATCGTAAAAACGTGGGATGAGGTTAACAAGGGATGATTTTCCAGATCCAGTTGAGCCGATAAAGGCAATTGTCTCACCAGGGCTTGCTTTAAAACTGATACTGTGAAGCACTGGGCTTTCAGTCTCACCTGGATAAGCAAAGGTGACATTGTCAAACTCAAGATAGCCACGCTCCTTGGTTTCCGTGATACCATTTTCATTTGGGTCAATGGAAATCGGCATTGCCATGACCTCTTGGATACGGCTACTTGAGACCGCCATACGAGGATACATGGTAAAGAGATTGGCAAAGAGGAGGAATGAAAAGAGCGCATGGAAACTGTACTCAATAAAGGCAACTAAGTCCCCAATCTGAAACGAGCCAGCGCCAAGCGGTTTAAGGGCAAACCAGACAATAGCGATAATCATAGCAACGATGATTTGCACAAAGAGCGGCTCAGTCAGTCCCGTCAGTTTAAAGAGGCGATTAGAAGTGTTGGTGTACTCGACATTTGCTGTGTCAAAGCGCTCTTCTTGGAAATCCTCTCTAGCAAAGGCACGGATAACACGAAGCCCTGTTAGATTTTCACGGACATACTGGTTGATTTTATCTAAAAGCGCTTGTTGCTTTTCAGACAGCGGACGTGTCTTGATAGCAACATAGGCAACCACCCAGATAAGAAATGGAATAGCAACCGCCACCACCCAAGCTAAAGAAGGGCTCGTCACTAAAATCATGACGATACTAAAGATAATCATCAAGGGCGTTACCACACCCATGCGTAGCACCTGCTCTGTAAACTGCATAAGAACAAATGCGTCACTGGTCATCCGTGTCACAAGTGACGGCACACCGATTTTTTCGTACTCATGGTGCGAATACTGCTGCAACTTGGTGTACATGTCATTTCGCATGTCACGAATCATGGTTGACGTCAAACGCCCAGAAGCATAGCTCAGCGTGACACGTCCAATAATCCCTAAGACAACGATAATCGCCATCATACCAGCCCAAAAATAAATCGCCTTGGCGTCTCCTTTGGTGACCCCTTGGTCAATCATGCGTGCCAGCATGGTCGGCATTCCTAAATTAACCACAACAAAGAGAAGTGCTCCTAGAAGGTCTAAAAACAACCACTTAGGATATTTTTTGATGTAAGACCAAATGTAGCCCATAACATCTCCTTTCTTAATTTTCCAATTCACTCAGATACTCGTAGCGCTCGTACTTATCAAGCAAGCGCTCGTTTTTCTCGTCCAGTTCTTTCTGCAAATCTGATAGCCGTGTAAAATCGCTACCGCAGGTTAACATCTCAGCCTCAATCGCCTCGATACGCTCCTCCAGCTGACTGATGTCCTCTTCAATGGTCGCCCACTCCTGCTTTTCAAAGTAAGACATGCGTTTTTTGCTCGGCTCTTTTTTGGCGACCTTGGTCGTTTTTTCAGCCTGCACTTGCTTTTCAAGGACATCTGCCTCAAAGGCTTTTTCGTCTAGATAGTCTGTGTAATTACCGAAAAACTCACGCACCATACCATTTTCAAAGGCGAGGATTTTATTGGCGACCTTGTCAAGGAAATAGCGGTCGTGGCTAACCGTGATGACAGGACCTGCAAACTGCTGCAAGAACTGCTCAAGCACCGTCAACGTCGCAATATCAAGGTCATTTGTCGGCTCGTCTAAAAGCAGAACGTTTGGCTTTTCAATCAAAAGACGCAAGAGATACAGACGTTTTTTCTCACCACCAGACAGCTTTGCAATCACAGTGCCGTGCGTTGAGCGTGGAAATAAAAACTGCTCCAAAAGCTCTGTCACACTGGTAGTGCCGACACTTGTCTTAACCTCATCAGCGACTTCTTGCAGGTAGCTGATGACACGCTTTGACTCATCCATATCCACCAGCTGCTGTGAGAAATAGCCAATATGCACCGTCTCACCAATCTCCACCACACCTGCACTAGGTTCTAGGCGCTTGGTCATGAGATTAAGCAGCGTTGACTTGCCGACACCATTGTCTCCGATAATACCGATACGGTCCTTGTTTTGGATAAGGAGGTTAAAGTCAGACAAGATAGGCTTGGTCTCATAGGCAAAGTCCACATGCGAAAAAGAGATGACCTTTTTCCCGATACGGCTGGTCTCAAAATTGACCTCTAGCTCTGCTTTGTTGGTTGATTTTGCTAAATCTGCTTTTAAGTCCTTAAAACGATTGATACGAGCTTGCTGTTTTGTGGCACGGGCTTGCGGTTGCGTGCGCATCCATGAAAGCTCTTGCTTGTAGAGCTGTTTTTTCTTGTGCAGGGTGCTCCCATCACGCTCATCCTGCTCTGCTCGCAAGCGCAAATAGTCTTGATAATTGCCCTGATATTCGGTCAATTGACCATCTGCCAATTCAAAAATGCGCGTTGCCACATTGTCCAAAAAGTAGCGGTCATGGGTGATAAAGACAACGGTCTTTTTGCTGGTCTTAAGATAAGTCGTCAGCCAAGCAATGGTATCAATATCCAAGTGGTTGGTCGGCTCATCTAGCAAAAGCAAGTCCGCCTCCCCCAGCAAGACCTGCGCCAGCTGGACACGACGTCTAAGACCACCAGACAAGTCTGAAATGCGACTGGTCAAATCTGAAATACCAAGTTTTGTCAGAACAGTCTTGACCTCACTCTCAATGGACCAAGCGTCAAGACTATCCATCTCTGCCATCACCGCCTCTAGCTCAGCTTGCTTGCTATCGTCATAGTGGGCAAGCAGCGTCTCATAACGGCGAATCAACTGCATTTCACGTAGACTAGAGTCAAGGACGGTCTCAAGCACCGTCTTAGTCTCATCAAACTGAGGTTCCTGTGTCAAATAGGCAATCTTATAATCATTAGGACATGAAAAAGGCGGCACATCACCGTCAAATCCGATTTCACCAGAAATGACGTCTAAAAGTGTCGTCTTACCCGTACCATTCACACCGATAATCCCAATCCGGTCAAGGTCGTGAACGATAAAGGAAATGTCCTTAAAAACAGTCTTGTCCCCAACCGACTTAGCCAAGTGTGTTACTAAAAAATCACTCATCTTGTCTCCTTCTCACAAACTCTAAAATAGCAGATCTGTCATTTGCCAAGTCACCATCTACAATAGCAAGCTCCACCGCTGACAAATGCTCCCCTAAGCTAGGACCTGGTGTCAAGCCAAGTTGCTTTATCAAATCAGCGCCATTGACCACAATCTCGTGCTTATCGTAGATAGGCAAGTCCTTATAAATAGCGTCAATGCTTTCGTAATCCACTGCTAGCCCCTTTGCTTCACGCAAGCGCTCTGCAAGACATACCAAGTCCCTGCCATAATGGTAAAGTATCCGCCTATCAACAGGCTGTTCTAAGCGAAGCTCATAGATCGCCATGATAGCAGTCACTTCCTTTTGGAACTGACTAGAGGTTTTCCATGCCTTTAAAAAGCCTCTCGGATTTTGGCACTTCATCTCTAATAGCAAAGCTGCCCAAGCCTGAGTAGAGCTGACAAAGACTGTGTCTGTCATCTCCTCAGTCATAGCCAGTAAAGCTGGCGCTTGGTCGTCTAACTGTGGCAGATAGCGATAAGCCTCACAATCAACAAAGGCACGCAAACCTTTCTTCCAAAATGGAGCTACAAGCAGCTTATCCAGCTCGATAAAGGAGCGCTCAATCGAAATTTTCTCTAAAAGGTGAGCATGGCTCTTCATGGCAGCAAAAGTCTTTTCTTCAAGCGTAAAGTCAAGGCTAGCTAAGAAACGCAGACCACGCAAAATCCTAAGTGCATCCTCGTTGAAGCGCTCTTTTGGCTCACCGACAGCACGCAGGATTTTATGTTCAAGGTCATCCAGTCCACCAAAATGGTCAACAATCTCACCGTCTGGCGCTAAGGCAAAAGCATTGACCGTAAAATCACGGCGTTTCAAATCCTCATCGAGAGAGCGCACAAAGTTTACTTGACTCGGACGTCGATAGGCCACATAGACATCCTCTGTCCTAAAGGTCGTAATCTCATATTCTCCATCCTCTTCAAGCACCAAAACAGTCCCATGCTCAATGCCGATATCGACTGTCCGCTTAAAAATCCGCTTGGTCTCCTCGGGATAAGAGCTGGTCGCAATATCAACATCATGGATAGGACGATTTAAGAGTGCGTCACGGACACTTCCGCCGACAAAGTAAGCCTCATAGCCAGCTGAGCGAATTTTCTTCAATATGGGCAAAGCCTTCTGAAATTCAGAAGGCAAGTGTGTTAATTTCATAATAATTTTTCCAAACCATAAACTAATTTTTGCGCTGTGACAACTTTCTTGATACCCAGATTGACGCCACTCATAAAGGAGCTTCGATCATAAGAATCATGGCGAAGCGTCAGCCCCTCACCTTGCGCACCAAAGATGACCTCTTGATGGGCGACAAGCCCCGGCAAGCGCACGCTATGAATACGAAAACCATCGTACTCTGCCCCACGAGCTCCCGCTAGAGACTCGGTTTCATCAGGAACACCTTGGTGTTTTGCCTGTCTCACCTGCGAGATAAGCTCCGCTGTCTTGATAGCCGTTCCGCTCGGAGCGTCTTTTTTCTGGTCATGATGTAGCTCGATAATCTCAAGGTCTGGGAAATACTGCGTTGCTTTTGCTGCAAACTCCATGAGCAAAATCGCACCAATGGCAAAGTTTGGAGCAATCAAGCCACCCAGCTTTTTCTCAGCTGAAAAAGCAATCAGCTCTTCTATCTCGCTTTCTGTAAAGCCAGTTGTGCCAACGACAGGAGCAAAGCCATTTTCAAGGGCAAAGCGGGTATTGGCATAAGCGACCTCTGGTATGGTAAAGTCCACCCAGACATCCGCATCAATCCCTGCCAAGTCCTCTTTTTGCTGATAGACAGGCACACCGTCTAGCTCGTCCACTTCAGCTGTAGGCGACAAAAGGGCAACGAGCTCAAGCTCCTCGTCCTTTTTAACCATATCAAGCGCAGCACTTCCCATGCGTCCTGTAAATCCTGCAATAATGACTTTTATACGCATCCTTATCTCCTTTTTTAAATTTTTGGTGTCACACCAAAGCAGATTGCTCCCTCACCAAGGTGTGTGGCGATAACACTGCCAAAGCTAACAAGGTCAATGCCTTGGTAGCCTTCATCAGTCATCGTCTCTCGCAAACGCTCTGCCTTATCCGCCGCATGCCCTTCGATGATGAAAATATCGTAATCGCAAGCACCAGCCGATGTTGTCTCCTCTAAAATCGCTAGCATGCGCTTCATCGCTTTCTTTTCAGTGCGGACTTTTTCATAAACAAGGATTTTCCCCTCGTCATTAAAGTACAAAATCGGCTTGATACTGAGAAGATTTCCCAAAATAGCTGCGCCATTTGACAAACGTCCGCCCTTAACCAAGTGGTTCAAATCATCCACCATGATGTAGGCTTGCGTCTTGTCAATCTGGTAAGCGAGTTTTTCAAGAATCGTCTCAAAAGCAACGCCATCCTCAGCTAAGCGCAGGCAATTGGTCACCATGCGTCCTAGCGGGTAGGAAGTGATACGACTATCTGGAAAGGCTATGGTCAGCTTGTCATAATCATCTGTCAAAAACTGGATATTTTGCCAAAAGCCTGAAATCCCTGATGACAAAAAGAGCCCGATAACATGGGTAAAGCCAGCACTTTCAATCTGGCTTAGAGCTTCTTCTAGGTCTGCAAGGCTAGGTTGGCTTGTCTTTGGAAGGTCTTTTGAGGCTGCCATCTTAGCGTAAAAGTCGCTAATGGTCAGATTTTTCCCTTCGACATAAGACGTTTCTTCGATAGTGACCGGAATATCAAGGACAAAAATATCCTCTCGGTCTGCAACTTCTTGCGGTAGTACCGCTGTATTATCAGTAATTATAGCTAATTTCATTAACTGTTAAACTCCAAATTCAAGCCCGGACGGTCAAGGGCAATCTCTGTAACTTCATAGGTTAAGCGTTGCACCATATCAAGTAAAGGAGCCGCCAAGTCTTGAACTTCTTCTTGACTAAAATCTTTTGGTGCATCAATCAAACGGTCTTTGATGTGAACTAATTGTGACACCGCACCGCTAATGACAAACTCATCACGGACAACCATGAACTGAAGGACAGCAACAACACTTGTGCGTACAGCCTCTTCATCACGCTCTGCTAGTTGGAAAGTGACCTCAAAGTTGGTCTCTGGAGTACCATTTTCCTTTTCCCATTCTAGGTTTCTAGCGTCATAGTGGTATTGGTTCACAAATTCTTTTTCACGGGTAAGTTCCATGTTTTTTCTCCTCTATATCTGGGTATTCCCAAGTAATAACGGTATTAACTGACCTTTTAGTAGAAATCTTGTTACTTTTTGAGGGCTTTCCACTCTTTATCTAAAAGTGCCATGATGAGCGTATCAGCGTAGCCATCCTGTGTCTTGATACTCTCACGCTTACGCCCTTCGAGCTTAAAACCAGCCTTTTCATAGACAGCCTGCGCTCTAGGATTAAAAGAATAAACCTCTAATTCCAAGCGATGAAGACCAACCGTACCAAAGACAAAATCACAAACAGATGTCGTCATCCAACTGCCCAGCCCTTGATTCCAGTATGCTTTATCAAAAATCACGATACGAAAGTTTGCCGATTGGTCAAGCTCATCTATGTCATTCACCACAGCTTCACCGATGAAAGTGCCATCTGGTGCCACAAAGATAAAGTCAAAACGCTCCGAACTTGAGACAATACTATTGTGATAGCGGATAATATCATCTCGACTAAAGGTCTGTGTCGTTCCCGTCAGATAATCCACTTCCTCGCAAGTTTTGGTAAAGCAATCTTGATAGTACTTCTCAGCTTCCCCTTTCTTAAAAGAACGAAGGCGTAAAGCCATCACGCTGCCAACAGGCAGTCTTTTTGGTCATATCAGCTCTCCTAAGCACTTGTCAGTTTTGGTTAGCACATACAATCACTGTGCTATAACTTTACTAAGCACCAAGTCCAAATAGTTTTATGTCGACCTAGTGACTTAGTTTAGATAGTTAGACTCATTATAGCATATTTTAAGAAAGGATTAAAGTTAGAATTTCTTTTGAGGATGCTTAGCGATGATTTCTGGATAGCTTGTGAGTAGCTCCTCACCTTTTGGTGTTAAGCGTAAGCCACGGAGTGAAAAATAAGCCCCTAACTCTTCTTCGCTTAATAACTCTTTAAGTGTAGCGTCCACGTCACTTCTTTTCATTTTGGACAGCCTTTTAGCACCCTTTTCTTTTAAAATCTGCTTGAGTTTAGTTGCTGGGATATGGTCAAGCGAGTCAAAAGCCGACTCAACCACTACATAACCCTCCTCAATCACAAAGGAAAGTGCGTCAGCGCCGTTGACACCATAGCTGTATTCAAAGTATTTTGAAAAAGGTGTCTCTGTCGTAAAAGTGCCAAAGTGAATCCGCCACAGCAAGATGATGTGCCCTGGCAAAACGCCTTCCTTAGTTCTTATCATGTTGCGCTTTGGCACTTTAGGTGTGGTATTCACTTCAAGCAAATCACGCTTGCTTGAGATATATGGGATTTCTGGATAATCTTTGTAGAGTTCTTGAATTGTTTTCATAGAGCTATTATATCAAAAAACAAAAAGACTGAACAACTCAGTCTTTCTTATTTTTCACTTGGGTATTGGCGATTAAAGTGGCGTCTTGATACTGCTGTAAAGGCAATCAAAAACTCACGAATCATACCCGCTACACGCTCTGGACGCTCTGCTTTTCGTCTTGTAAACCAGCACATGAGAATGGAGATGATACTATCAACAATAATATCCTGATAATACTCCATCTCTGTTTTATCTAGTCTCATGTTTGTGAGATCAAAGCCAAGCAGCTTGTAATAATCCACAATCTCTGCCATTGCGACCATTCGGATATTTTCACGTGTCTTCTCACGAATGACTGGTGTTGAGTGGTCACCAAGCAGAGCTGCGAATAATTCTTCGTCTTGTAAAAATGCAACCACCTCTATAAGTGCCTGATCGACATCTGCTGCGTCTTTTCTGTGGGCATCATAGATAGCGGTCACCTTTCTAATCAAAAAGTCATAGTAAAAGCTTACCATCGCATCTTTATCAGAGAAATAAAGGTAAAAACCAGAACGGCTAATGAGAGCTTCTTCTGCGATTTGGGTAGCTCTCAATTTGTCATAAGGAATGTCCTGGAGAAGTTTTCCAGCCGCATGATAAATCTGGCGCCTTGTTCGTAATTTTCTAACAGTCGTCACCGTCTGTGCTCCTTATCTAAATAAATTTTGACCTAAAACATTACCCATTGTAACATATTTTTTAAGAAATATTCCAAAAACTTTCAATTTCTTTCAAAATTTTTCGCACAACAGGTAAAAATGCCCAAATTTTAGCCCAAATAATCTTTTAAAAGGTCACACTCCCCATTTGTCAGTTTTCTGTAAGTACCAACAGCTAGCTTGTCATCTAGCCAGAAAGGACCAAAGCGAATGCGCTTGAGATAAGTAACCTTGACACCATAAGCGAGAAACATCTTTTTCACTTGGTGAAACTTCCCCTCTCTTATGGTCAGACGGGCACTGCTTTGCGATTGTCCAACTTCCAAAAGTTCTAGTTGGGCTGGCTGGCAGAGTGTTCCATCTGAAAAAGACACCCCCTTTTCAAAAAAAAATGGGGTGCGTCTTCTCCTAGCCATCCATTGACCTCGACATAGTAGGTTTTCTCAACATGGTGTCTAGGATGTAACATGCGAAAGCCTAGAGGACCATTGGTCGTCAAAAGAAGAAGCCCTTCCGTGTCACGGTCTAAGCGACCAATCGGATAAAGCCCTTCTTTTCGGTCTTGTGGTGCTATCAGGCCAATGACGGTCTGATGTTTTTCGTCACGCACGGCACTAACCACACCAGCGGATTTATGGAGCATTAGATAAGACTCACCCTCTATCTGAACAGCTCGTCCAGAAACGGTAATCTCCTGCAGGTGGCTATCGACATTGAGATTTTCTTTGGTTACTATGTGTCCATCGACACGCACCTGTCTAGAGCGGAGGAGTTTTTTGACCTCTCCACGTGAGCCAACCTTGGCTTTTTCCAGTAATTTGTCCAGTCTCATGCTGCTATTTTAGCATATCTCTTAGTTTTTCAAAAGAGAAACAGCTTCTTCGTCTAAGATGATATACAGATTTGGATGGTCTTTTAAACTGCTTGCTGGAAGGTCTACTGTTTTCCTACCTTCGACCAAAGCCTTGATAGCTTCTGCCTTGTCTTTTCCGTAAGCCATAAGCACAATTTGCTTAGCAGAGACGATAGAGGCAATGCCCATCGAAATAGCTTGTTTCGGCACTTCGTCTTTATTAGCAAAGAAACGGCTGTTAGCCTCAATAGTGCTTGCGGTCAAGTCAACCACATGTGTCGTCTCATCAAAAGGTGTCCCTGGCTCGTTAAAGCCAATGTGCCCATTGCGCCCAATTCCTAAAATCTGGAAATCAATCGGATGAGCTTCTAATAAGTCATCATAGCGCTTAGCTTCAGCTGTCAAATCCTCTGCCAATCCATTTGGCAAATAGTGCGCTTTAAAAGGCTTTGCCTTAAAAAGGTGCTCTTCCATAAAGTGCGCATAGCTTTGCAGATGACTAGCTGATAGACCCACGTACTCATCCAGATTGAGACTGGTCATTTGACTAAAGTCCAAATCGCTGTCTGTGATTTCCTTGTAAAAAGTCAGAGGCGTGCTCCCTGTCGCTAGCCCCAAGGTTTTACTTCCTTTTGCCATGCTTTCTTTTAAAAGTTCAAATGCTTTTTTGCCACCTTCTTTGGCGTCTGCTACTCTTATAATGTTCATCTTCTTACCTCCTTTAGGTCTATACCAATCTTTACTTTTATTATATGGTATAGACCAATTTTTGTCAAGAAAAATCACAACTATCTTTAGCTTTTTTTGTGATATAATAAAAAAGCACCATTCATGACTAAATAAAGGAGAATTTGCGTGAATACAAACGATTTTGATTTTGATTTGCCAGAAGAGCTGATTGCTCAAACGCCACTCAAACAGCGTGATAGTTCAAAACTTCTCGTCATCAACCACAAAAAGCACACTATGGTTGATACACACTTTGACCATATCATTGACGAGCTGAACCCAGGAGATGCGCTCGTTATGAACAATACACGGGTCTTGCCTGCTCGTCTCTACGGTGAAAAGCCCGACACACATGGGCATGTCGAGCTTCTTCTTCTCAAAAATATGGAAAACGATGACTGGGAGGTTCTGGCTAAGCCAGCTAAGCGCTTGCGTGTGGGCGCACAGATTTCCTTTGGGGACGGCAGACTCACAGCTGTGGTTAAGGAAGAGCTTGAGCATGGCGGACGTATCGTGACCTTTTCATACGAGGGAATCTTCCTTGAAGTGCTAGAAAGCCTAGGGGAAATGCCTCTGCCGCCTTATATCCACGAAAAGTTAGAGGACTGTGAGCGCTACCAAACAGTCTATGCCAAAGAAAATGGCTCCGCTGCAGCACCGACCGCAGGACTGCACTTCACCCAAGATTTGCTGTATAAAATCGCTGCAAAAGGCGTCAAGCTAGTTTATCTGACACTACATGTTGGACTTGGTACTTTCCGCCCTGTATCTGTTGACAATGTTGATGAACACGAAATGCACTCCGAATTTTACCAGCTCTCTCAAGAAGCCGCAGATACGCTCAACCAAGTCCGTTCAAACGGCGGACGTATCGTTGCTGTCGGCACGACTTCTATTCGTACCCTTGAGACCATTGGTACAAAGTTTGATGGCGTCATCAAAGCCGACTCAGGCTGGACCAATATCTTTATCAAACCAGGCTATCAGTTCAAGGTTGTAGACGCTTTTTCAACCAATTTCCATTTGCCAAAGTCAACTCTAGTCATGCTCGTCTCTGCCTTTGCTGGGCGTGAGTTTGTCCTTGAAGCCTACAAACATGCTGTCGACGAGCACTACCGCTTCTTTAGCTTTGGGGACGCTATGTTTGTCAAATAAACTTTGAAAGAATAAAAACAAAGTTATCATCTTCTCATTTTTACAGACTCTTGCCCTAGACGCAGTGGTTGAGTGGGTTCTAATACGTTGATAAATCAACTTCTAGAACCCTACTCAACTTTGCGGAGGTGGGACAACAAAATCGCATTTCTGCGAAATGACCGATTTTTGTCCCACTCTCTTTTGAAAACTCTATCAGCTTTTTTTGACCGTCAACTTGTGTTACAATAAAAAAGTCTAGATTAGAAAGAAGGGAGAAGGCGATGATTTATCTCAAGCGTTTGCTGGGTGTTATCCTTTTGTGTGCTGTTTGTTTTGGCATTTTTCAGCATGAAAAGAGTGTCTCACAGTTTGAAAAAAGCTACCAAAGCACGCAAAATGCGCTCAGCTATTTTCAAAAGCATAATAAAGCCTATCAAAAGCTCCCTATCCTAGAGAAGATGTCCATGCGTAAGCACATGATGGCAACCATCAAGCAACTGCAAGAGGATGGCTGGTCGGTTGAGACAATTGAAGGCGCTTATCTGCGCTATCTCCCGCAGGACAAATTGTCACAAAAAGCAGTTAATCAAGTACTCGCTCAAACACACATCATCGGCACGCAGACCTTTAAAAGACTGTGGAAAACAGAGCTCGCTAGAGTTGAAAATCAGCAACCGCTGTACAAACTAGAGCAGGCTAAGCATTTGCTAGCTATCTTTTTACAGCAGGATAAAATGCCACAAACCATCAGCGGGCAAAAAGCACAAACCGAGGCACTGCTTGCTCGCTTTGACGATAGCGTCTCGCCTGCTGACAGCCTGTGGAGTGACTTAGCTACTCTGACACAGACGGCTTATCCTAATGATAACTTTTCCAAAAATGATAAGCTAGCCATCCAGCTCCACCAGTTTCGCTACATTATCTCTAGCCAGCAAGCCCAGTGGATTAGACGTCACTATAAGACTGCAAACGATACAGACGCTGATGCCCTTGCCAAATACCTCGCTGAGCTGGATAGCTCTGACTACACGCTCAATGAATCTGCCAGATACCACAACAAGGTCGCAAGTAAATTAACCAAAAACGGAGTCCTAAAGCCTGTCTACGCTGACAATCGCAAAGAGAGCAATTTCAAGGTGCTCATTCATTTTCACAGTGAGTTTATCCTGTCTGAAAGTGGCGACTTTTTGGTGGCAACCGATGTGCAAAAGACCACACAAAACGCCATCATCAACAGCGCTACCTTTAACTATGCCAATCAAAACGACGACCGCCACGTCCAACTGGATGTGACCCCGATTACCTATCACGAACCGCACTTTGTCACCAAGGCAATGACAGCAAACGGTGAGACTTTTGTTGAGCCAAGCTTAGAGGAGCAAAAAGACAAGCACAATCGCATTTTCAGTCGAAAAGGCAAGTCCTCTAAACAGCTCTCAAAAGCTGTGGCTAAAGCTTTCAAAAAACGTATCAAAGCTTACCAACAACTCCTCACACCGTCTAGCAACAACCATTAAGACACAAAAAAACTCATTACGCTTGTAATGAGTTTTTAATTCATATTGACACGGTGCCATTCATTAATCACATAACAAAGCTGAGTGAGCTGATAGTAGCCGACACCGTTGATTTCTGTGCTTTCTTCTGTCGCTCCGCCCAAACCTTTTGTATAGAGGGCGATGATATACGGCTTCTCCTCGTAAACAACAGCACCAACATTGAGCGCTTCACGGACATAACCTGGCTTTTGTGCCACCGTCAAGTCATCCCCAATCAAACCGCGGTAATACTCTCCAGGGAAAGCAACTTTAAGATAATAGAGCAAGTCCTTGTATTTCTTGCGGTGCGTATAGAGGTAATCCAGCACTTGGATATAGTAGTCTGTTGTAGTTTTATTGCCTTCTTGCTGGATGGTTTTAATCTTTCCTTTGGATTTGCCATAGCGTCCAAACTTGGCGTAAGCTTTCTCCATGCCACCTAAGCGCTCCGCTAGAGCGTAAGCAGGGGTATTTTCAGAGTAGACGAGAGAGAACTTCTGCATTTGAGGAATAGTCATCGTTCCATCAAAGGCAGACACATAGCTATTGTGCTCACCGATGTACTCGTAGGTGGTGTTTGTGATGTCAAATGCCTCAGTCAAGGATAATTTTCCCTTAGCCACCTCATCAACCACTAGCATATTTAAGGGGAGTTTGTAGGTAGAGCCTGCTGTCATGGGCTGGGTGTCATTCATCGAGGCTGTTTTTCCAGTTGTTAAGTCCTTGTAAGAAAAGGCGACACTGTCCTCTGCCAAGCCAAACTCTGCCATATAAGCTTTCACCGTCTCCTCTAAGCTGAGGTTGGCATAGTCATAATACAGCCCTAAACTATCCATTTCTGCTAAATCTGCCTGTAAGTCGGCTTCTTTATCTGCTTTTGACTTGGTTTTCGTGCTGGTCTTTGTCTTGGTGCTTGATGGCTTTGTTGAGACTTGAGTGCTCTTACTTGTTGACGAACTTGCAGTTTTGGACTGCGAAGCGTGCTGAAACATGGTCACAAACAAGCATATAATAATCAAAAACAGTAGTCCTAAAATCGTACACGCAAATATAAAATCAACTTGACGCCGTTTTTTCTTTCTATCATTTTTCATAACACTTCTATTGTAAAGTATTTTTTTTTAATCGCAAGTATTTTGACAAATATTTTACAAAAACATGTCATTTCATATTTTTAAGTAACATTTATCTAAAAAAACAAGCCTTTCGGCTCGTTTTTTAGGCTTTTGCTTTTTTGTACAATTCATCAACCTTGTTCCAGTTGATAACGTTAAAGAATGCCTTGATATAGTCTGGGCGAACATTGCGGTAGTTGAGATAACTTCGAGTTTTCCTTCTTTGTTGACGACAAGCCAAGCCCAGCCTGAGCCAAAGCGAGTCGCAGCTGCTGCTGAGAAAGCGTCTTTGAAAGCGTCAAATGAGCCAAAAGTAGCTTCAATATCTGCTAACAACTCAGCTGAAATCTCTGTTTTTTCTGGTGTCATCAATTCCCAGAAAAGAGCGTGGTTGAGATGTCCACCGCCATTGTTGATAACGGCTTGACGAATGTCAGCAGGGATTTTTTCCACATCAGACCAAAGTGCCACCAAGTCTTCACCGATTTCAGGGTGTTTTTCAAGGGCTGCATTGACATTTGCTACATAAGTCGCATGGTGTTTATCATGGTGGAGAGTCATTGTCTCAGCATCGACATAAGGTTCTAAAGCATCGTAAGCATAAGGTAATTCTGGTAGGATAATTGCCATAAGTAATCTCCTCTTTTCTATAAAGTACCTTCATTGTATCGAAAAGAGGTAGAGCTTACAAATAATTTGACTGAAACTTATACTTTGTAGGTGATAAGCTGTAAGAGTGCCTTGTCAAATAAATAATCCTTATCAGCAAAACCGCTCTTAATCTCTGTATCCGTCTCAATCAAACACTTTAGAGCAAATGCTAAAAAAGCAGTTGATAAAGTTCTAACATCACGCAAAGCATAGCGCACTTGGTAAGGATTGACCTTGCGTCCGAGATAATAGGACAGCTCACTGGTTATTTGGCTTTCATTTTTACCTTGCTCAGACAGGATTTTGACCTGCAAGAAAGTCCTAAATTGCCCCAGCATAACAGCAATGAGCTTGATATCATCCTCACCTTGCAGGCGCAAATCACGCACCAGCTCAAAACTATCATCTACACGCCCTAGAATAACCAACTGTGTCAAATCAAAGATATTGTCTTGAAGCGTCTTAGGAATCGCTTCTGCGATGTCGCTAGAGCTGATAAGCCCTGTCTTGTTATAAGAGGTCAAAAAAGCCAGATTTTTTTGAATGGCGCTGTAGTCATAGTTTGACTTGATGAGCAAGTCCTCAAATGCCCCTTTATCAAAGCGAAGCCCCAGTTTGTGAGCGTATTTTTGAAAATAGGTTTTAAGCTCTGCTTCTTTTGGCGTGCTGGCTTCAATGACCTTGCCGTCACGTTTGAGCAATTTGACCAGACGGCGCTTGCCATCGAGTTTTCCTGGTGTACAAATGATTAAGCGTGTGGTGTCTACAGGATTTTCAAGATAAGCTTCAAAGCGCTTTAGAGAGCTATCCTCAAGATAGCTTTTTTTATTTGTTGTAATGTCAAGGAGATTATCAAAAATAACGACCTTGTAGTCGGACAAAAAAGGCAGACTCTCAAGATCCATCTCCGCCTCTTGGTAGCTATCCTCAGACAAATCAAAATAAGAATAAGTCAAGTCACTCTTATCAAAACCGATCTGCTCAAACAATTTTTGCTTTATCTCCGTGTACTGCCCTAGATCATCACCAGCTAAAACGGTGATAGGAGCGAGATTTGCCGTAGACAGCTTCTCTATTTCTTCAATTGCAATCATGGTTTCATTATACCAAAAAATCCCACGTATGGTTAGTGGGATTCTTTTTTGCTTGGTAAGCAATAAAAAACTAAAAGAGCGATGTGACAGCCCAGCGTAATGATCCAACCAAGCGGAAGAATAAAGACGGCAAAATCACCTAACAATAAGAGAATAAAGGCACTGTGAAATCCTGCGTCCCGCAGACGTCTCACTTGCAGAGCAACAGACGGCACAAGGATAAACAAAAACCAAATGCTAAGAAAAGCGACACCTAATAAGATAAGTGGCAACAACCGTGCCCATGTGGATTGAAAGCTCTGCTCAGTCAGTATGAGATTGCCAGAGTTGGCTAATAGATAAAGCAATTGAGGAAGCCCAAAAGCTAAGGTCGCAATGAGAAAGAAAAAGGACAGGCTAATCAAGCTGTTAATCAAAATAATGATCCAAAAATGACTACGGCATGTCCTGCCCTTAAAGTCTAAATAGTGTGTCCAAAAGGACTTGTAATTTGCTAACATAATATCTGCCTCCTATTAGTTTCATTATAACACTATGAGAAAAAATGAAAAGAAAAAATGCTTTTCTTTCTTATCACAAATCTTTATACTGTCCTTTTTCAAAAATTTCAGTATAATAGAAAAAAAGGAAAATAGGAGGGCGCTATGAGCACGATTTCTATTCAAGAACTAGATCCAAAAGACCGCAACAAAGCTATTTCTTTTGCTATTTCTGGCATGCACTTTGACCAATATATCAAAAATCCACTGCTTCTACGTTTGTACGGACGCTATTTTTGGTATTTGGAAAATAGCAGAGCCACACACCTAAAAGCTGCTTATCAAGGCGATGAATTGCTGGGGGTGATTTTAGCGGAAGTCAAAGGTCAGCCACCACTTCGGCAGTGCTGGTATGAAAAAGCCTACAGCAAAACCATTGATTGGTTGCAGAAAACTTTTTTCAAATCCAGCGCAGGCACCTACGACACGGTCAACAAGGACATGCTAGATATCTACAAAGAGCATTATCAGCCAGACGGTGAGATTATCTTTTTAGCTGCCAATCCGACTCTCAAGGTCAAAGGCGTCGGCACAGCCCTGCTAAACTCTCTTGAAAAAGACCTCTCTAGCAAGGAAATCTATCTCTACACCAACTCCCTCTGCACCTATCAATTTTATGAAAAGCGTGGCTTTGAACGCTACCAAGAGCGCACTATCGAGCTGACACTAAACAAGAAAAAGGTGCCGCTGTCTTGCTTTTTGTACCGTAAAAAGATAGTATAAAATCCTTTACTTTAAGTAAAGGATTTTTTCTTGTTAGAGCTCGTTTACTCTTCCTCAGGATAGGTCATTTTCCAGTCACGGCGAAGCTGGGTCATAAGCTGCATGACGTCTCTTGTGTAGTCAAGATGAACACGGCTAGTGTCTCCAGCGACAGCCTTTTCCATATCTGCTACTTCATAGGCAAGAGCAGAAGCCATCTCGCCCTCCTCGATGACCTCTTGCTCTCCTGTCTCTGTATAGGTGATGACTGCACGCTCCCCACGAGGGTAATCGTAAATCTCGATATAGCCCTTGTCAAAAGCAATCATGCCACGCTTAGGTTGCTTAGCATGAAGAGTCAGAGCGATAGTTGCCATCTCACCCTTGTCATTTGAGAGGAGAATGCCGACCTGCTCGTCCACTCCAGTCGGTGCCAGTCTCACTTGGGAGCTGACCTGACTAGGCGTCTCAGACATAAACCAGCGCACAAAAGACAGAGCATAAACCCCGATGTCTAAAAGCGCACCACCAGCCAAGTCTCGACTAAAGAAGCGATTGGTCATGTCATAGTCCTTGTAGCTACCAAAGTTCATCTGAATCATCTTGAGCTCACCCAGCTTACCTGACGTTACCAGCTCATGGAGCTTACGATAGAGTGGCATGTGGTAGATGGTCATGGCTTCTGCTAGGATAACACCGTGTTCCTGCGCTAAGGCGACAGCTTCTTCTAACTCTTCACTGTTGAGCGTGATGGACTTTTCGCAAAGCACGTGTTTACCAGCCGCCAAAGCTTTTCTCAGGTAGTTGATGTGGGTATTATGAGGAGTTGAGATATAGATGATGTCGACATTTTCATCCTCAAAGACCTCATCGATTTCTTTGTAGACCTTATCAATACCGTATTTTTCAGCAAAGGCAAGACCCTTGTCATAGGTGCGATTAGCAACCGAATAGAGCTTTTGCCCACGGCTCTCTAGCGCCTGCGCCAGTTCATTTGCGATAACGCCCGTTCCAAGTGTTGCCCAATTGTAAGTTTTTGTCATGCTTTTTCTCGCTTTTTTCTTTTTATTATAGCAAAATATCGCCCTATTGACCACTATCTCACGGTTTCTAAGTGCCAAGTCTGCCAGCCGATAAAGCGAATCGCACCGTGTTGGTCGGTGCGCAAGAATTGGCTGTTTACCTTTGCCAAGCGCTCCAAGGTTTCTTGATGTGGGTGATGGTAGCGGTTATTTTGCCCAGCGGAGATGAGAGTGAGTTTTGGCTTAATGGTCTCTAAAAAGCTCATGCTAGAAGAGCCTTTTGAGCCGTGATGACCTGCCTTTAGCACATCAACAGCTAACTGTGGATAATGCTCAATCAGCACCTCTTCACCTTCTTTTTCCAAATCACCTGTGAATAAAAAGCGTGTGCCAAGCAAATTGCCATATAAAACCAGCGAGTCGTTGTTCTTGCCGTCGCCTTGGCTAAGAGGATAGAGCACCTGCAAAGAGCTGTTCATAATCGGCAATTCCTCGCCAGCAAGCACACTACGCACATGGACATTCATGGCTTTTAGGCGATTGACAAAGCTGTTATTGGTGAGACTGCCTGGGCTGACAAGCACCTCACCAATAGCAAAATGCTTTGCAACCACCTCCATATCGCCCATGTGGTCGGTATCCGTATGGGTGAGGAGCAGCTGGTCTATCTTTGAGACGCCACGACTTTTCAGATAAGGAATCAAGGTGCGCTCGGCATTGCTATCTGTACTGCCTTCCTGCCAAGCTTCCTTTTGATTAAAGGAGACCTTGCCACCAACATCAATCAAGAGAGTCTTGCCAGAGATATCTCGGATAAAGATACTATCGCCCTGCCCGATGTCAATCATGGTCACTTCATTTGCCACAGGATGTTTGGTCATAAAAAGGAAACCTATCACAGCTAGGACTAGGCTACCACAAAGCCATTTTCGCTTATGATAATCATACAAAAAGCCAAGCAGTAGTAAAAGCGCTACAAGTACAAAAACACTAGGTGTGCCAAAGACAAATGGTTTACCTGCTAGATGTGACAGCACAGCTAGAGATTTATCCAAAAGCTGAAAGAGTCCGTTAAAGGCGCTCAAATGGATAAGAGGCGATAAGAAAAAGGCAAGTGTCAATAATGGCAAGAGCAAACTCTCAAAAAGAAAGGACAAGCCAACTGTCAAGAGGATAGATAAAGGCTGATAGCTAGCAAAATAAAAGAGCATAATCGGAAGCATGCCAAGCGGTATGGCGATAAGATTCACCCATTTAGCACGCTTTTGTGAGAGATGTGAAAAATCAAGCAAAGCCAGCACAAAAGCAAAACCAAAGCTCAGCACACCTCCTGTGGTCAATAAAAATCAAGGCATGAGAACAAAGGAAATCATAACCGTTACCGCCAGATTGTCCATCTTCTTGAGACCGCATTGCGATAGCAGCTGCTGGATGAGGCTACGAGTGACAGACACGCTAAAGCCTGCCAAACCACCGTAGATAAAGGAAAAAGGTACTTGTACAAACAGCACACGCTCTCTACTCAATCCTAAGCGCAAGCACATGTTACGAAAAAGCCCCACAAAAAAGCTAACGTGCATGCCAGAGAGGGCAAAGAGATGGATAATCCCCAAATCCGTGTACAGATCCGTCATTTCATCAAAAGACTTATCCAGATAACCAAACAGCAGACCTGTCATATAATGGCGCATAGGCGCTGGAAAGTGGGTGCACTGGATGATATCTAAACGCCGCCATTCTCGAAGGAGACCACGTGGCGTCCCAGCAGAGGTAGACTCTTGCTTTAGGATTTTTTCGATCCTCAAGACTCGGTTGATACCTTGTGTCTTGAGATAAGCACGGTAATCAAATCCCGTAAAATTGCGTTGAGGAGTGGCTTCTTCAAGACTGGCTGTGACTTGCAGCTGCTGCGTCTGGTAGAGTTTTTCAAAGCTGTCCTTTTCCTCCTTGCTCTTTAGCGTGTAAAAAGCTTGATAGTTTCTACCATTTGCCGTCGCTGTAAATGATAGCAAGTCGCCGTTGATTTTTATGGTATCTGGCAGTAGGACGACACTTTCAAGACTTTCTGGCTCGGTACGATAGCTTTTTTCAGACTGATAAGCTTTTGTCCAAAAAAAGAGAACAGCAAGTAGTAAGATAAAAAAGACCTTAGCGACTTTTTTCAGAGGATATTGCCACAGTAAAAAAAGACAGGAGACGGCTAAAAGCAAAAAAGCAGGCAACTGCCTGCTAAAGACGACATAGTAAAGCTCTAGGAGCAAAATAGCCAGATAGATGGGCTTTAGCGGTAGTTTTTTAATCCACTGTGACATCATTTTTAAGTTTCTCCAATGTCTTTTCGCCAATGCCCGAAACATTGGTCAGCTCATCGACGGATTTAAAGCCACCTTGGCTGTCACGATAATCGAGAATATCCTGCGCACGCTTATCACCGATACCTGACATTTTTTGAGGTCTTCGAGACTTGCCGTGTTGAGATTGATTTTATCGGACTGGCTGCTTGTGGGAGTTGCAGAGCCGTTAGCAGCTGTGTTGGTACTTGCTTGGTTGACAACGCTGATATTTTCGTCGGTCTTTGCTACGTAGATAACCGCTTCGTCCGTCACTTTTTGAGCAAGATTGATGGATTTTTTATCGGCGTCTTGGCTAAGTCCGCCAACTTTTGCGATAGCGTCTGACACACGGCTGCCTTCTTTTAGGGTATAGACACCTTCTTTTTGCACAGCACCCTTGACATCAACGACAATCGTACCACTTGTCTACTTAAACGATGACGAGCTCGCTGTACTTGAGTTTGAAGCTACCAGACTAGTTGACTGGCTAGCAAGCGTTGAAAAGGTCGTCTGCGTTTTTGCTCGCATGACAATAACAACCACAAGACAAGTCGCTAAGAAAAGCCCACTCACTCCCACGAGAGCTGCTACCAGCACTTTTTGGTCTTTACATTTCTCACGAATCATTTCAAACATAAGATTCCTCCTACATTTATATCCGTAAAAAAAGCAGGACTTGCGTTCTGCTTGTGATATTATTTGAGATGTTTTTCTGGATTCCACACAAAGCTTGCAATAAGGCTAAAGATGAGCGTACAGATAACAATAAGAATAGCTACAATCCCTAGCGGAATACGGTAGAGATAGGTTAGAGGGTTGCGCTTTTTCGTATTGTGATAAGTCGCATTCTCACTATCTGCTCGATCAAACTCAGACTGAATACGGCGTGCCACCTCTTCGATACCCTCGTCGTTGAGGCGTTTGATGTCTGAGATGTCGATGGGATTTCCAAAGTTCAAGTCCACACGCTCACCAGACAAAAGCCCTTTAAAGGTCATCGGTCCTGCGTAGACGACCGGCACGATACGAACCTTTGCCATCTTGGCAATCACAGCCACCCCACCTTTAACGTCTGTTGAGTGTCTACTGCCACTTGGAAACATAATCAGCGAGCGACTGCTTTTTTTCAACATCTTGACAGGATATTTGATAGCTTCTTGCCCTGGATTTTCACGGTTAATAGGAAAGGCACCACACATGCGAATCCACCAAGCCAACATCCGATTGGTAAAGAGCTCTTTTTTTGCCATGAAGATGAATTTTTTAGGACGTGTCGCAAAAGCCATATAAATCGGATCCCACCAAGTCCTGTGTGGCGATACCAAGATATAGTTTTCAGACTGATCAGGAATTTTGTCCTGATTGTGATAGTGATTGTTACCGTTAGCAATCCATAGTAGAAAAGCTACTAGTGTACGTAGATAGGTATAGAACACGTTTTCACTCCTTATTCTTACATAGTCTTTCTTATTTTACCACGCTTGGCGCATTTTAGAAAGAAAAAATTAGTGTACTTGTCAGTCTATTTTGCTATAATAAAGATTATGACTGATTCTATTTTAAAAGACGGCGAGCGTATTGATCAGCTCTTTTCGTCTGATGTCAAAATCATCCAAAACAAGGCTGTTTTTTCTTACTCGGTTGATAGCGTCCTTTTGTCACGCTTTCCAAAAATTCCCTCAAGAGGGCTTATTGTAGATTTGTGTAGTGGCAACGGCGCAGTTGGACTCTTTGCCAGCCACCAAACAAAAGCGCAGATTGTTGAGGTTGAGTTGCAAGAGCGCCTAGCTGATATGGCAAAGCGTTCAATCACGCTTAACAAGCTTGAAGCGCAGGTCAGTATGGTCAATGATGATTTGAAAAATCTACTGCAGTACGTCAAGCGCTCCAGCGTGGATTTGATTTTTTGCAATCCGCCTTATTTTAAGACCAGCGAGACGTCAAAGAAAAATCTCAGCCCGTATTATCTCCTTGCTCGCCACGAAATCACAACTAATCTGGAGGAAATCTGCGCCATCAGCCAGCAAGCGCTCAAAACAAAGGGCAGACTAGCTATGGTGCACCGTCCCGACCGCTTTTTAGAAATCATCGATACACTGAGACGCTACAAACTCGCTCCAAAGCGTATCCAGTTTGTCTATCCAAAGTCTGGCAAAGACGCCAATATGCTCCTCATCGAAGCTATCAAAGACGGCTCGCAAGATGGCATGAAGATATTGCCGCCGCTCATTATACACAAGGATGATGGTGACTACACAGACGCGATTTTTTCTATTTACTATGGAGAAAAGCATGACTAAATCAGACAAAGCAGTCGCTTATATGTACGTGCTTGAGTGTTCAGATGGCACGCTCTACACTGGCTACACGACAGATCTTGAGAGACGCATTGCCACACACAATGCTGGTAAAGGCGCTAAGTACACCCGTGCTAGACGCCCTGTCAAGCTCCTCTACTACGAAAGCTTTCCAGATAAAAAAGCGGCGATGAGCGCTGAGAGCCTTTTCAAACGTAAAAAACGGCAAGATAAACTCGCCTACATCCAAAAACAACAAACAGACTAGTTCTCTAGTCTGTTTGTTGTTTTTCTTCTTTTTTGAGATGATCTAATATTGTCATAAAACGTCTAATAGACTTAGGCGGTCTATAATCTTTTGAGTAAGCGTAGCTAACGTGAAACTCAAACTGCTCCTCCTCAACTAAAGGAATCTTGACCAGCCCTTCCATCTGTGAAAAGAGCACAAAATCCGTCAAAAAAGTAATCCCCAGATTTTCACGCACCATCTGTCCGATAACCAGCGGGTCTTCAAACTTAAACAGCACCTGCGCTTCGTTATTGTAGCGGGTATTAAGTTGATTGAAAGCATCAAAGTGGATATGCCCTTCATTTAGCATAATAAAAGGCTCATCTAAGACCTCTTTAAAGGAAATCTTGCTTTTAGTGGCTAGAGGATGTTTTTTTAGAGACAAAAATGTAAAAAGGACGCTTATAAATCTCTGCTATCTCAAGTTTTGGATGTCCCAGTGGCTGCAGACTGCCTAGCAAACTAAAATCCAAATCCCCATCCAGCAAATACTGAAGAAGAGTGCTTGAGCCACTCACAGGAGTCAAACTAAAAGCCGTCATAAAATCAACCGACTCTCCCATATCTATCAAAGAAGCCAACAACTTGGCACGAATGATCGGTGGAAGCCCCACACGAATCTCATGATGAGCACTGCGTTCAATCGTTTTTTTGCCACCTCAAGCTCCATCAAAATGGTTTTGATATGATTGTCTAAAATCTCGCCCTCAGCTGTTAGCGTCACCGAGCGGTGCGAGCAGTCTTTGATAACCAAATCACAATGATAAGCTTCCTCCAAACGCTTAACAGCGTAGGTAATAGTTGGCTGACTGACACCAAAAAACTCCGCCACCATAGTAAATGACGCCAGCTCTGCCAATTTATGGAAATATTCCAAATCTCTTGTATTCATGCGCATTCTCCTCGCCTTTATTGTACCATAATTTGACAAGTGTTATAAGATTTTTTTATGACTTTTTGAAGATTTGACTATAAGAAAATGAAAGGGCAAAATTCAAGTCCAAGTTAGCCAGCGTATAACACCTCTCTGGGAGTTTTGTAATCTAATACTTTCTTAGGAT
>NZ_JBCLSK010000029.1:0-25769 GCF_041225505.1 Streptococcus hyointestinalis
ATTTCTACAATACACAACGGTATCAAGCAAAATTAAGCAACCTGACTCCTTTTGAATTCAGGAATCAGGTTGCTTAAGCATTTTATTATTTCACTGTCTACTTGACAGGGAGCTGTTCACTAAGAACATGATCTTTTCGTCATTATAGCCAACTGCTTGTCACTAAAGAGGCAATCTGAATGAGAAGGCGGGCCAGGCTGCTAGCTGAGAGGTGATTTTGCAGGCTTGTTATAGGTACTGTCGCCAAGACAGAAAGCAAAAGCCCTAAGCTTAAAGTACTGACACCTAATGACAAGACACCTCCAGTAATAGCAAAAGGTCTGCTATCAAGGCGCTCAAAAGAAAAGAGGTGCATAAAAATCCCAAGCAAGCGCCCAATGCCGTAAACCAGCGCATAAATGCCTACAAAAGCAACGCCAGCGTAATAGACGTGGTCTAAGTCAAAGATATTAACGGACTTAAAAAAAGCAACGCTTGAGTCTTGAGTAGGGTTGGAGTAGGGCACCCACAAGGTCAAATGAGACGCTAAGTCCTTAAAACTCACGCTGGCAATAACAAACGCTAGCAAGCAGACAAAGGTGTAAAAAGCTTGAAGCCCAATCCCTCGGCTATAGCCAATGTAGAAGGCCCACACTAAAATCAAAAAGAGAAAAACTGTCAGCATGCTTATTCTCCATCAGTTTCTTTTGGCTTAGCCAGCAGTTTTTGACGTAATTCTTCATTTTCAGCCTTTAGAGTATCGTAGGCAACCTCACGCTCTAGCTGCATGGATAAAGAATTGATAGCCATTAAAATCGCAATGGTTTCACCGTCTGCTGACGGGAGTTTTTGCTTAATGTCCTCATACTTTTCCTGAGCGAGATGCTCAACTTCTTCCATAAAAAGGTTGTCTTTTTCTGTGGTTAAGGTGAGTGGCTTATCCCCAAAAACAAATTTATAACGATTTTTTCCTGTTTGTTTACTTGTCATAGTCATTACCTCTTATTTATTATACCCTAAAACAGGCTTTTCGTAAATTATTCTCATAAGGAAAGGAGGCTTTTCAGTTACAGGCTTATCTTTTTATGATATAATGCTAGTTATGAATATAGTCGTTATGTCTTCTGATTTAGCTTTGCAAAAGCAAGTGATGAAGCGTTTAAAAGCCTATCAAGTGCCTAATAAAAACCCACATCTTGCTTTTTTTGCAAAGATGGATGGCTGCAGCGTCTCACTCTACCATTCTGGAAAACTCGTTTTCCAAGGGAAAAACGCTTCAAGCCTAGCACAGACTTTTGGCTACGCCAAAGAAACCACAACAAACGCAGCGCTCAATCAGCAAACACAAGCACTGATTGGCTCTGATGAGGTGGGAAACGGCTCTTACTTTGGTGGGCTGGCTGTTGTGGCTTCTTTTGTCACACCAGATGATTTTTCTTTCTTGAGAGAGCTAGGTGTCGCCGACTCCAAGACTCTGACAGATGACAAAATCTGCCAGATAGCACCTCTCCTAAAGGAAAAGATTCCTCACAAGAGCTTGCTTTTATCACCTCGCAAGTACAATGAAGTCGTCGGGGCAGGTAAACCTTACAATGCTGTTTCTGTCAAGGTGGCGCTTCACAATCAGGCTATTTTTTTACTCTTACAGGAGGGAGTGCGACCTGACGGTATTGTTATCGATGCTTTCACCAGTCAGAAAAACTATCTCAACTACCTCAAGCAGGAAAAAAATCACTTTGATGAGGCATTTTCTCTTGTGGAAAAGGCAGAGAGTCAGTTTCTAGCCGTTGCGGTTAGCTCTGTCATTGCTCGCCAGCTCTTTTTAAAAAATCTCCAGCAGCTTAGCCAAAAAGTCGGCATGCAATTACCAAGTGGTGCTGGTGCAAAATCTGATAAGATTGCTAGTCAGCTTCTAAAAACACAAGGCATGTCTGCACTTGAGGAAACCGCTAAATTGCACTTTGCTAATACTCAAAAAGCCATCAAGCTTTTACACTCTTAGGAAAAAAAGGAACATTTATGAAGAAATTTATGAAAGAATGGGGACTTTTTATCTTCATTTTCGCTGTTATTGGACTTAGTCGACTTTTCTTGTGGCAGTTTGTCCGAGTAGATGGGCACTCAATGGACCCTACTCTTGCCAACAACGAAAGGCTCTTGGTGCTTTCACACACCTCTATTGACCGCTCTGATATCGTGGTCGCTTCTGAGGAGGAAGATGGTAAAAAGAAAATTATCGTTAAGCGTGTTATCGGGCTTCCTGGTGATACTATCAGCTATAAAAACGATGTCTTAAAAGTCAATGGTAAAGTCGTCAAAGAGCCTTATCTTGAGACTTACCAAAAGCTGTTTAAAAAGGATAAATTGCAAAGCACCTACTCTTACAATGCTCTGTTTCAAGGCTTAGCTGAAAAAGCGACTGCCTTTACAACGGACGCTAATGGTAGTGCTGACTTTACTATAACCGTTCCAAAAGGGCAGTATTATCTTCTTGGTGATGACCGTATCGTCTCTAGAGACAGTCGTGAGGTCGGCACCTTTAAAAAGAAAGATATCATCGGAGAAGTGAAGTTCCGTATATGGCCATTTAACCGCATAGGAACTGTTCAATAAACAAGATAAGAGGGAGATGTGATCGACCTCTTATTTTAACAATAGGACAATATCATGGAATACTTTTTTACAGGCAGTATTGAGCGCATTATCTTTGAAAATGCCAGCAATTTTTTCAAAATTTTACTCCTTAATATCGAAGATACGGATAGCTCTTTTGATGATTTTGAGATTATCGTCACAGGTATCATGGCAGAGGTCATAGAGGGAGAGACTTATACTTTTTGGGGCGAGCTGGTGGAGCACCCAAAGTACGGTGAGCAGTTGAGCGCTAGTCGGTACGAGCGCCAAAAGCCGACTGCTTCAGGTTTGATTAACTATTTTTCCAGCAGCCAGTTTAAGGGCATTGGTAAAAAAACGGCGGAGAAAATCGTAACCCTTTATGGCAATGACCCTATCGATGCGATTTTAGAAGACCCAAATAAGCTGGATACTATCTCTGGTCTGTCAAAAGTCAAAAAAGAGCAATTTATCGCTCAACTCAGACTCAACTACGGTAGCGAGCAAATCCTCTCAAAACTAGCGGAGTACGGCATTTCTAACCGCTATGCTATGCAGATTTTCGACCATTATAAAGAAACAACGCTTGATGTTATCACAGACAATCCTTATCAATTGGTCGAGGATATTCAAGGGATTGGCTTTAAAATCGCTGATCAGCTAGCCGAGCAGCTAGGGATTGCAGATGACTCCCCCAAGCGCTTTCGGGCTGCACTCCTTCATTGCCTCTTGAATATCTGTATGAATAGTGGAGATACTTATGTTGATGCACGGCGCTTGCTTGAGGAGACCTTGACACTTCTTGAGCAATCACGGCAAATTGAGATTGACCCTGCACTCGTCGCAAACGAGCTAACACAGCTCATCAACGACGAAAAAATCCAGCATGTGGAGACGAAGATTTTTGATAACAGTCTTTATTTTTCAGAAGCTGGTATCCAAAAACAGCTTCACCGTATCCTCAACTTTGAACTCAAAAATCGAGCTAACGATGAGCGCATTGAAAAGAAACTCCAAAAAGTCGAGAAAAAACTGGGGATTAGCTACGACTCCATCCAAAGACAAGCCATCCGTGACGCCCTCAGCTCCAAAGTTTTTATCCTAACAGGTGGACCAGGAACGGGAAAGACAACTGTTATTAACGGTATCATTCAGACCTATGCGGAGATCCACATGATTGACTTAAAAAAGCCAAAGGACTTACCCATTGTCTTGGCAGCGCCGACTGGAAGAGCTAGCCGCAGGATGAATGAGCTGACAGGGCTTCCGAGTGCTACCATTCACCGTCATCTGGGCTTAAACCGTGACCAAGAGTTTCAGCTTTTAGATGATGAGTTGGATTGTGATTTGATTATCATTGATGAGTTTTCAATGGTGGATACTTGGCTTGCTCACAAGCTCTTTTCAGCTCTGCCCTCGCACGCACAGGTCATTATCGTTGGCGATAGCGATCAGCTCCCTTCTGTCGGACCTGGGCAGGTCTTAGCAGATCTACTCAAGATTCCTGAGCTTCCAAAAGTCTGCCTTGAAAAAATCTTCAGGCAGTCTGAAGACTCTACTATCGTCACACTGGCAAGTCAGATAAGACAAGGGCTTTTGCCAGCTGACTTTACGGCTAAAAAGCCTGACCGCTCTTACTTCGAAGCGCAAGCCAACTATATTCCAGATATGGTGGTCAAGATTGTTGCGTCTGCGCTTCGAAATGGTATCAAGGCTCAGGACGTTCAAGTCCTCGCCCCCATGTATCGTGGACAGGCTGGTATCAACAACCTCAATACACTGCTCCAAGAACTACTCAATCCAGAAAAAGACCTCTCCTTTACCTTTAACGATATGAGCTTTCGTAAAGGGGACAAGGTTCTCCACCTCATCAATGACGCTGAACACAACGTCTTTAACGGCGATATTGGCTACATCACAGACCTCATCCCTGCCAAGTACACAGAGTCTAAGCAAGATGAGCTCTTTATTAACTTTGACGGACAAGAGGTCATCTATACTAGGAAAGACTGGATGAGAATAACCCTCGCCTACGCCATGTCCATACACAAATCACAAGGAAGTGAATTTCCTGTGGTTATCCTGCCTATCACACAGCAGAGCAGACGTATGCTAGAGCGTAACCTCATCTACACTGCCATCACACGTGCTAAGAGTAAGCTCATCCTACTAGGAGAGAACAGTGCCTTTGACTATGCCATCCATACACAGGGCACCAAACGACACACCTATCTCATCGAGCGCTTTTTGGAGCAAGACCTGCCTGCAAGCGAGAAGGATAACGACAATTCTAACGACAAGGAGACAAACCAATACCGCTTGACGGAGGAAAATATCACCACAATTGACCCCATGATTGGGCTTAGCCAAGAAGAGATTGATTTCTTTTTCAAAACTTAAAGAAAACGTTGACATTCTGTCAATTCGTATTATAATAAGCGTAACATCATATTTTTTAGGAGGTTTATTATGATTTCATATGAAAAAGTGCGTCGGTCGCTAAAATCTTGGAATAGCTTTATCGCATGGGTAAACACACTTGGTGTCATCTCTAAGGTCTGTGCTATCGCAAGCTACTTTCTTCTCTTGAACAATCTGGCTTAGATTAAAAAGATGTACTCTGCTAGCCAGTATCAAGCGATTCTCGCTTCAACGCATATCAGTGTGCTTGTTCTTACGATTATAGGATTGGTTGCCAATATCACCATTGCTTACTTGGCATTTCGCAATCGTAGTCAAATAATAGACAGTGAGCCTGACTTGTCACCTTATCTGATTGGTATCATCTATACTGTTGGCTACAATGTCCTCTCTATTATTGTGTCTATCTCTCTAGGTGGCTCCTTTGTGCCGTATCACTGATTGTACCACTGCTCTTTTTAGCTTTGTATATCTACGTCTATCGCAAAGCTCAAACATTACTTGCTAAAGAAGACTAAAAAAGCACTCAATTTGAGTGCTTTTCATCATAATCAAACAGCTGCAAACGCTGATAAGCATCGTCAAGCCCTGTCACCGTCACACCAAGCAGACGAATACCTGCTTTATTTTCCTCCAAGCTGTCATAAATCGCCTGAGCTGTCTGCTCAATCAGATCTAGGTCACTAGTCAAGTCATCTAGAGTCACACGCTTGGTCAAGGTCGAAAAATCTGCATAGCGTACTTTCAAAACAATGGTGCGCCCTAGTTTATGGTTCTTCTCAAGGGTCTCGGCGACACGCCTAGCGTTGTTGCTGATCTCAGCCTTGATGTCCTCCTCAGTAAACAAAAGCTTACGATAAGTGCGCTCGCTGCCAATGGACTTGCGCTCACGATTAGGCTTGACAGGAGAATTACTAATACCTCGTGCCTTACGATACAGGTCATAACCAAAGCGCCCAAAGCGGTCAATCAGCTCCATCTCAGGCACCTGTTGCAAATCAGCTCCAGTGTAGACAGACATGGCATGCAATTTCTCGACTGTCTTTTTGCCCACACCATGGAATTTCTCAATAGGAAGTTTCGCTAGAAAAGCCTCAGCATCCTCTGGCAAGATAAGCGTAAGCCCTTTTGGCTTTTCATAGTCAGACGCCAGTTTGGCTAAGAACTTATTAAAGGACACGCCAGCAGAGCAAGTAAGATGTAGCTCCTGCCAGATGTCGTGTTGGATGAGTTTGGCGATTTTAATGGCTGACTTGCTATTGATTTTATTTTCCGTGACATCCAGATAAGCCTCGTCAATGGACATGGGCTCCACAAGGTCAGTATAGCGCTTAAAAATCTCACGCACTTGCATACCAATAGCGCGGTATTTGGCATGATTACCTCTGATAAAGACAGCCTGTGGGCAGCGCTCATAAGCTTCTTTTGAGGACATGGCAGAGTGGATACCGTATTTTCTCGCTTCGTAGTTACAGGTCGAGACAACACCTCTCCCACCTGTCAATCTAGGGTCAGATCCGATAACGACAGGTTTTCCTTTTAGGCTGGGGTCATCTCGCATCTCAACGGCAGCAAAAAAAGCATCCATGTCAATGTGGATAATTTTTCGTGATGTGTCATTGACTAAAGGAAAAATAAGCATACCCACCTCCTGTTTTTCTTCTCCTATTATACAATTTTCAAGCCAACTTGACTGCTTTGAGATATTTATAATACAGTTAAGGTTTATTTAGTATACTGTATTATAAAAGAAACTTTTAGAAAACGCTTCTTTTGATTTAGAAAACGCTTACTATATGGTACAATAAATTTGTAAATGTAACAGATAGTGTTACTAGAATAAGGAGAACATAACATTATGGCAACAGTAAAAACGAACACGGACGTCTTTGAAAAGGCTTGGGAAGGCTTCAAAGGAAATGATTGGAAGGAAAACGCTAGCGTTTCACGTTTCGTGCAAGCAAACTACACCCCTTATGATGGTGATGAAAGTTTCTTAGCAGGACCGACTGAACGCTCTTTGCATATTAAAAAAATCATCGAAGAAACAAAAGCAGGCTACGAAGCATCAGGTCGCTTCCCTATGGACACTCGTGCGACTTCTATTGCTGACATCCCAGCTGGTTTCATTGACAAAGAAAACGAACTCATCTACGGTATTCAAAATGATGAATTGTTCAAATTGAACTTCATGCCAAAAGGTGGTATTCGTATGGCTGAGACAGCCCTCAAAGAACACGGATACGAACCAGACCCAGCTGTGCATGAAATCTTCACAAAATATGCAACAACGGTGAATGACGGTATCTTCCGTGCCTATACTTCAAACATTCGTCGTGCTCGTCACGCACACACTGTAACTGGTTTGCCTGATGCTTACTCACGTGGTCGTATCATCGGGGTTTATGCCCGCCTTGCTCTTTACGGTGCTGACTACCTCATGCAAGAAAAAGTCAACGACTGGAATGCGCTCACTGACATTGACGAAGAAACTATCCGTCTGCGTGAAGAAATCAACCTTCAATACCAAGCACTTGGTGAAGTGGTTAGACTTGGTGACCTCTACGGAGTTGATGTGCGTAAGCCTGCTATGAACACCAAAGAAGCTATCCAATGGGTTAACATTGCTTTCATGGCTGTCTGCCGTGTCATCAACGGTGCTGCAACTTCTCTTGGACGTGTACCAATCGTTCTTGATATCTTTGCTGAACGTGACCTTGCTCGTGGTACTTTCACTGAAAGCGAGATCCAAGAGTTTGTTGATGACTTTGTCCTTAAACTTCGTACTGTAAAATTCGCTCGTACCAAAGCTTACGATGAACTTTACTCAGGAGACCCTACTTTCATCACCACTTCTATGGCTGGTATGGGAGCTGACGGACGCCACCGTGTCACTAAGATGGACTACCGTTTCCTAAACACACTTGACAATATCGGGAACGCTCCAGAACCAAACTTGACTGTTCTTTGGTCAGATAAATTGCCTTATGCTTTCCGTAGATACTGTATGGCAATGAGCCACAAACACTCTTCTATCCAATATGAAGGTGTCACTACTATGGCTAAAGAAGGCTATGGTGAAATGAGCTGTATCTCATGCTGTGTGTCACCACTTGACCCTGAAAATGAAGAACAACGTCACAACCTCCAATACTTCGGTGCTCGTGTTAACGTTTTGAAAGCCCTTCTTACAGGTCTTAATGGTGGTTATGACGATGTGCATAAAGACTACAAAGTCTTTGACGTAGAGCCTGTTCGTGACGAAGTGCTTGACTTTGAAACCGTCAAAGCAAACTTTGAAAAATCTCTTGATTGGTTGACAGACACTTATGTGGACGCTATGAATATCATCCACTACATGACAGACAAGTACAACTACGAAGCAGTTCAAATGGCATTCTTGCCTACACGTGTTCGTGCTAACATGGGATTTGGTATCTGTGGTTTTGCAAATACTGTAGACTCTCTATCAGCTATCAAATACGCTACTGTTAAGCCTATCCGTGACGAGGACGGCTACATCTATGACTATGAAACAATCGGTGACTACCCACGTTACGGTGAAGATGATGACCGTGTAGACTCAATCGCTGAATGGTTGCTAGAAGCTTTCCACGGACGTCTTGCAAAACACAAACTTTACAAAGACGCTGAAGCGACTGTGTCACTACTTACCATCACTTCAAACGTTGCCTACTCTAAACAAACAGGTAACTCTCCAGTCCACAAGGGTGTTTACCTCAATGAAGATGGTACTGTCAACCTTTCTAAATTGGAATTCTTCTCACCAGGTGCTAACCCATCTAACAAGGCTAAAGGTGGTTGGTTGCAAAACTTGAACTCACTTGCTAAACTTGACTTTGCACACGCAAATGATGGTATCTCACTCACCACTCAAGTATCTCCACGTGCGCTTGGTAAGACCTTTGATGAACAAGTGGCGAACCTTGTCACTATCCTTGATGGTTACTTTGAAAACGGTGGACAACACGTTAACTTGAACGTTATGGACCTTAAAGATGTCTACGACAAGATTATGAACGGCGAAGATGTTATCGTTCGTATCTCAGGTTACTGTGTCAACACCAAGTACCTCACTAAAGAACAAAAAACTGAACTCACACAACGTGTCTTCCACGAAGTTCTCTCAATGGATGACTCTGTTCAAGATTTAGTTTAATAAACTTTAAAAGCTCTTGTTTCAAACAAGAGCTTTTGTTATAATGGCAGCATGAGTATCCGATACACACGAAATACCTTGTCAGACACTTACCTTGATGCCTTGCGCATTAGACAAGCAGTCTTTGTAAGAGAGCAAAAAATACCACATACTGTTGAAATCGACGGTAACGAAGCCTACTGTCTGCACTTTGTCCACTATGATGATGCCAATCAAGCTCTGGCGACCTGTAGACTTTTGCCCAATAAAGATAAAACAGAGGTCACTTTACAGCGCATGGCAACTCTAACAGACTATCGCCAGCACGGCATTGGACGACAACTCCTCCAATACGTTATTGACTTTAGCAAAGAACAGGGCTTTGCAGCCTTGGCTTTACCACTGTTGATGAATCTTTCAAAGAGGCTGGTATTGAGCATATCCATATGAAAAAGAAACTCTAGTCGAGTTTCTTTTTAGTTTATACTTTGCTCCATAAAGGAAATATTGTCGTAGGAGAGTTGTACCTTGAGTAGGCGCTTAATCAGACTTTTCTGGTCATCATCAAGAGCGCTAGAGCTTGTCACCACGACGTCTAGAGTCTGGCGCTGCTGACTAGAGCTCTTATCCCAAGTGGTGAGATAGCCAATCTTGACATTCTCAACTTTTGGTGCGATGACTTGTAGCTGCTTAGTGATACTTTCCACATCAAATGTCGTATTGGTCACTTGGCTAGGACCAGCAGCTACCTGTGTTTTATTTTCAACTTCTTGGTGGATAAGCCCAACAGCAAAGAAAAGACTTGGTATCGTCATTAGAATAGAATACAAGACAATCCTGCGGACATTCTTTTTATGCGTCACGGGGTCAATCTTTTCTGCCATAGGAACACGCATGATGTAAAATCCAACAATGGTCGCAAGGCAAATAAAGAAGACGTTAATCAAAAAAAGATAGCTAGAGCCGATAAAATAGGTCAAACTCCCTACTGAAATGCTGTAGCCGACTGTACACAGAGGTGGCATGAGCGCCGTTGCAATAGCAACACCAGGGATGACATTGGAATACTCCCCTTTACGAGTTGTGGCGATAATACCTGCTAGACCACCTGAAAAGGCAATCAACACATCCCATATGGTCGGCGAGGTTCTAGCAATCAACTCTGAAGACGCCGTTGAAATCGGAGAGAGTGAGAAGTACAGTGTAGACACTACAAGCGAAAACACCACTTGCAGGGCAAAACCGAGACTGCTGCGCTTGACGATTTCAGTGTCGTTAGTCGCAAAACCATAGCCGATCGCCATGATAGAGCCCATCAAGGGCGAGATAAGCATAGCACCGATAACAGTCGCTGTCGAGTTCATATTGAGCCCAATGGAGGCAATTAAAATGGATAAAATCAGAATAATAAAGTTGGCACCACCGATATTGGCACCGCTGATAATACGTCCTCGAATCTCACTGTAACTCGCACGCTCGACATTAAACAAACTGCGTAAGCGCTTCATGTTCTTCTCCTCTTTCGATTTTTCAAATTCTCTTTAATCACTTCAATCAGCTGATTGCGGTCTTTAATCCACTGCTCTCTCTTATCCTTGTCATAAGTCCGATTGGATAAAAAGATAACAGCCTGATTATTAGCTTGATTGACCATCACAAAAGTCCCTGTATAGCCTGTGTGAAGAAGCCAATCACCATCCAAGTCCCAAGCGATAGCCCGCTTTTTCTCACCAACAGCAACGTTTGTCGTTAAGTTCTTAGCAAAAGCATCTGTCAAATAATGCTCAGCATATTTTTCCAAGTCAGAAAGGGTTGAAAATAACCCAGCCGACCCTGTATGAACACCCAAGACTCTTGCCTTAGGGTCATGAACAAGCCCAGCCTTTACCCCTTTTTGGGTAGGAACTGCCTGCTTGACAGGTCCAAAGCTTGTCTCTGTCATTCCAAAAGGAATAAACACCTCTCGCTCAAAAAGAGTGTCCAAACTCTCTTTAAAGTAAGTTTCTAACATAAAGCCTAACAAAAGAAAGTTAATATCCGTGTAGAAAAAGCTCTTGTCCTCTGTTACTCTAATTTGGTTGATGGCTTCTTTGAGCTCCTTGGCATTCAGCTGATGACGATTTTTGATAAAAGGATCAATCCCAGACGTATGCGTCAGCAACTGTCTAAGCGTCACGGTCTCATCATGAAAATATGGATAATAGGTGACAAGACGATCGTCAAGTGTCATCTCACCAGAAGCCAAGAGCTTAATCATGACAGTCCCCACACCGACAACCTTTGACACACTCGCTAAATCGTAAACCAAATCAGGAACAACAGGTTTTTCTCCATCCAAAGTGCCAAGATAAAACTCTGACCAAGTCCCTTTGTCAAAGATAGCCAAACTAGCGCCACGATAAATTCCGTCTGCTATCTGCTTTTTGATATACTCTATCATAGGCTCTTACTTATCCAAATCTCAATGCGACTGGTATCAGATACGACGAGTAACTTTTCTTTGGGATCGAGATAAACATCCAAATCATAAGACAGCAAATGTTGGTAAAGTGCTCTTAGGTCATAGGACGCTGACACTTGAAACTCTAAAATCTCTAAATCCCACATTTTCTCAGGGCTAACTTGCAAGTCTGGACCATCTGCCTCGACAAAAGCCAGCGATAAAGGAAGAATTCCCTCAAAAATGTCCTCGTAAAAGGCACGAGCGACAACTTTATCTGGTACTGCTAGGGCGATAGCTTCTACTCCAAAATCGCTAACTCCCTTAAAGTCCTCAACGACTGGCAACTCAGGATAATCTGCCTGCGCTAGGCACTCAACATTGTCCTCAGCATGCACCAAAAAGTTAGCCCCTTCTGGTGAGGTCGCTCTAAAAGCATAGTGTTTTCCCTTTAAGACACTGTCAACTTCTAGCTTTTGAGACAAAAGCGCCAAAATATCATCACTAGGCATCTTCAAGACAATCTCTTGGAGCTTGTGTGTGCCTTTGACAGCACGTGTGCAGTCTGCAGGCGACTCCTCAATCGTAAACCGTGCTTTATCATTTTGGTAGGCGGTAAAAATAGTTAAGGCATTTTCCTCACGCAAACGTTTCATCCCCAAAACTTTTTCATAGAAATCAATATTTTCTTGGCGATTATTCACACGAAGGATAGGTTGTTGAAATAAAACGGATTCTTTACTTATCATCTCGAATTCCCTCCTTTTACATTCTAAAAAAATTTAAAGCATTTGACAAGAAAGTTTGTGCAATCTGTCCAACAAAATGTTTATCTGTTATTTTATTCTTATTTTTGTAAAAAGCAAAACATTCAAACAAGTACAAATTAACACATCTTTTTATTATTTTTTGAAAATATTTTTTATTTTTATATATTAAAAATGATATTTATACATAGACATAACCCGTTGTGCTAGTTAATTGTAGAAATAATAAAAAAACTTGCGTATCATAAACTCAAAACCATCACGAATTGAGGACATGATATGCAAAGCCAATTACATTATCTCGCTAATCCTTCTCAAACACAAGTAGTTTTCAATAAAATTTTAATGAAAGTGACTAATCTGTACGAGAAATATGTTCCAAAGTCAGTTCGTTTCCGTAAGAATGTCCACTTACAAATTCAACCCGATGTTATTTTGATTTCTAGCTACATTTGGGCTCTACAACAAGGTTGTAAATCAGCTATTAACATACTCCTTACTACTTCATCAAAGTCAAATGGAGAATGGTTTTAGTCTAAGGTATTCACTTGCTTACGCTTAAGTAACTAGCACAACGGGTAGACATAGTGTCTAAATAGTCTCGTCTTCTTGAACAAAACGATACCGTTGACAGGTGTTGAATTTTCTTGTATAGTAATTGTCATGACGGAAACTTTATTATTACGTGGTATTCAGCTTATCTTGGTTCTTGCCATGATTAGTATTTCTTTATACCTCATCTACTATATCAAAAAAAATCGCATAAATCCTTTTAAACGTTTCTTTACAGGACTTTGGATTGGGTTTGTCACAGATGCACTGGATACTGTGGGGATTGGTTCATTTGCGACATCAACAACTTTGTTTAAACTGACAAAGTTGGTTGAGGATGACCGTAAGCTACCAGCTACTATGACAGCGGCGCATGTTCTGCCTGTGCTTCTTCAGTCGCTTTGCTTTATCTTAGTTGTCAAGGTAGAGCCTCTGACACTAATTGCCATGGCATCTGCGGCATTTATCGGGGCTTTCTTTGGGAGTCGTATCACAAAGAACTGGCATGCACCAACTGTCCAGCGTATATTAGGAAGTCTTCTTATCATCGCTGCTATCATCACGGTGTTTCGGATGGTGACAAATCCTGGAAGTGACATTACAAGTAGCTCTCATGGACTGCATGGGATTTGGCTTGTTTTAGGGATTGTTTTCAATTTTGTCATCGGTGTCTTGATGACTATGGGACTTGGAAATTATGCTCCTGAGCTTATCTTCTTTTCTCTCATAGGACTTAGCCCGACAGTAGCTATGCCTGTTATGATGTTAGACGCAGCTATGATTATGACCGCCTCTAGCACTCAATTTATTAAAAGCGGGCGTGTCAATTGGGATGGCTTTTTAGGTTTGGTTGTTGGCGGTATCATAGGTGTTATTGTGGCTGTCTTGTTCTTGACAAATCTTAACCTCAATAGCCTAAAACTCTTGGTTGTCTTTATCGTCCTCTTTACAGGAGGCATGCTCATTCGCTCTTCCTTTAAAAAGACCTTAGAGCCTAGCCACAGCAGGCACTAACACACAACTCAATTCATAATAAAAAGAGGTAAACCACCTCTTTTTATTATGCATAAAGTAGTTTATAAAGGGCTACCGCACAGATAGCTGCTACAATTGGAGCGACAACTGGAACCCAAGAATACCACCATTTTGAATCCCCTTTGTGCTCGCCAAGAATTGATTTTGGTAAGAAGAAGTGAACAAGACGTGGACCCAAGTCACGTGCTGGGTTAAGTCCAGGACCAGTAGGTCCACCTAGTGATGCTACAAGAGCTAGAACAAGGAAACCAAGTGCCATGTGGGCTACAGATTGACCAGCATTTGTGTAAGACCCGATTTGGATTTTACCAGCGACTTCTGTGATGTCAATACCATTGCTTGTTGCATAGCTTGCAATTTCAGCACCAAAGTAGTTCTTTGTCAATGCCATAGCACCAAAGAAAAGGACAAATGAACCAAAGAATTCATTCAAGAAACCGTTAATTTGAGCGGCTTTGCGTGTTTCTGGTTTGTTGTTATCCAAGCTAACGATTGTTGAGAAAGTTCCCAAAATAGCATTTGGATTTTCAGTTTGCAAGTAGTATGGTTTGTGTGTTGCCACAACAACAAGCTGACCACAAATCGCACCAAGGAATTGAGCGATGATATAGTAAGGAACTTGTGCCCAAGGGAAGTAGCCTGATACTGCAAGTCCTAGTGTAAAGGCAGGGTTGATGTGGTTACCTGAGACATTCCCAAACATAAGCGCAGGAATCATAACCCCCATACCGTAACCGATAGCAATAGTCAACCAACCACTGGCATGACCTTTAGTTCCTTTAAGTTCAACGTTAGCAACAGCTCCGTTTCCTAAGATAATCAGGAAAGCCGTCCCTAAAAACTCTGTGATATATTTCACAGTCCATGTAACATCCATGAGTCTTTGTATCCTCCAACATTTATTATTTAGACATGTACTATTTTATCAAGTATAATAGATAATGTAAAGCTATTCTAAAAATAAAAATACTTCTGTAAGAAAGGATGCTTATGCGTTATAATCAATTCAGCTATATTCCTGTAGATACTAAGACAGCCCTTCGTGAGATGAATTCTCTTGGTTTTTCACTCTCTTATACTTTTGAGGATAAGAAAAACCTTGAGCTTTTTATACGACAAACACTCTTTCACTACCAAGACACTGACTATGCTCTTAGTCTTATGGTTGCAGATAATGAGCATGACTTGCTGGCGTTTTTCACTTCTAGCTTAGACTTGACTCATGAGCGTTTTGCTATGATTGCTCTGCAGTTGCTTGGTTTTATTCCAAATGTCGACTTTACAAACAGTCTTGATTTTGTAGATAGAATTGGCTTAGATATAGAAGAAGAGAGCTTCATCCAGACACTTTACCACCTATTAGCTTGCCGCACCAAGTCAGGCAATACTTTGATAGATGACTTGGTCAGTAAAGGGCTTCTTGCAGCTGATAATCACTACCACTTCTTTAACGGTAAGAGTCTTGCAACCTTTGACACAAACGACCTCATCAAAGAAGTCGTCTATGTTGAAGCGCCCCTTGATACTGATAAGGATGGTAAACTAGACTTGGTCAAAGTGAACATCATCCGTCCACGTGCGGATATGCCACTTCCTACCATGATGACAGCAAGCCCTTATCATCAAGGCACTAACGAAGTCGCAAACGACAAAAAACTGCACAAGATGGAAGGTGATTTAGCTGTCAAACCAGTCCACACTATCTCTGTTGAAACCAAGACCTTTGCACCACTAGAAGAAAACCGCAAGGAATTGCCGATAGGAGAGGCTGAGGAGACTTTTTCTTATATCGACAGCTACACGCTAAACGATTATTTTTTAGCCCGTGGATTTGCTAATATCTACGTTTCTGGTATCGGAACAGCAGGTTCTGACGGCTTTATGACCAGTGGTGATTATGCCCAAATCCACTCCTTCAAAGCTGTCATTGACTGGCTGAATGGACGGGCTAGAGCCTACAGTAGCCACCGCCGTGACCAGCTTGTCCTTGCCTCTTGGGCAAATGGCTTAGTGGCAACAACTGGCAAGTCCTATCTTGGTACCATGTCAACTGGGCTCGCTACGACAGGTGTTGCGGGACTTGAGGTCATCATCGCAGAAGCAGCCATCTCCTCTTGGTATGATTATTACCGTGAAGGCGGGCTGGTCTCAAGTCCTGGTGGCTATCCTGGTGAAGACCTTGATGTTCTGACCGAATTGACCTACTCTAAAAATCTCCTAGCTGGTGATTATCTGCGCCATAATAAAACTTATCATGCCTTACTCGCAGAACAATCGGCTGCTCTTGAGCGTAAAACTGGTGATTACAATCAATTTTGGCATGACAGAAACTACCTCCCTCATGCGTCTAAAGTCAGCTGCGAGGTCGTCTTCACACATGGTCTTCAAGACTGGAACGTCACACCTAAACAAGTCTACCAAATCTTCAACGCACTGCCATCTCATATCAACAAACACCTCTTTTTACACCACGGTCAACACGTCTATATGCACAACTGGCAGTCTATTGATTTTAGAGAAAGCATGAATGCTCTCTTGACACAAAAGTTGCTTAAAGTTGACAATAACTTTACACTGGATACGGTCATTTGGCAGGACAATCAGATTGAACAAAGCTGGAGGACACTAGATACCTTTGGTAGTCAAAAGCAAAAAACAATCGCACTTTCTGGTGGCGTCAAAACAGTCGAAAACCACTACGATAACACTACTTTTGAGCGCTATTGCAAGCAATTCAATCACTTCAAGGTTGATTTATTTACTGGAAAAGCGCAACAAATCGTTCTTGATATTCCAATTGAAGAAAATCTAATGATCAATGGAACCTGTCAACTCAACTTGACGGTTAAATCAAGCACTTGTAAAGGTATCCTGTCCGCACAGCTTCTTGACTTTGGTTCTAAAAAACGCTTTTCAGATACCCCAGCTATTCTCAACCTCCATAGCCTTGATAATGGTCAAAACTTCTCTCGTGAGGCACTACGTGAGTTGCCTTTCAAGGAAAGCCCATTTCGTGTCGTGACAAAAGCAAGGCTCAATCTCCAAAATAGAAAAGACCTTTTAGACATCTCACCAGTTACTCCTGACCAATGGATGACCGTGCAACTGGTACTACAGCCAACCATTTATAGACTAGAAAAGGGAGATACACTGAGACTGCTCCTTTATACGACAGACTTTGAGCACACTATCCGTGACAACAGCGATTATTACCTCAGCATTGACCTTGATAAGTCCCAGCTTATCCTGCCTTATGATTAAGAAAAATACCTTGACTTAGGTCAAGGTATTATTTTTTGCGTTTAAATTTTGCAACGATTGTTTGTAAGAGTGTGGGTAAGCGGACAACCTTTTCATCACCAATGTGCTGTCTTGCTATCTTTAAAATCTTACCAGAGTCTTTTGAAGCAAATAAAAACTTGCCCTGCGCTGTATAGACCTCAAAGTGACGACTAATTTTCCGTCCTGTGATATTTGCCCCCATCTTATCAATACTATCCCATGGGATTTGGATATAGTCGTTGACGTTTTTATCATTGTAAAACTCAAAGCCTTTATTTCCCAGTAGAAATTTACCGACTTTATTACCACCTATTGCAAGATAGGAAACACCTGTTGTTGTCAGCTCAACCGTACTATTTAATGATTGGACCATAGTTTCTCCTTTAGTAGTATACCTTCATTATAACATAAAAGAAGGCTTTAGCCTTCTTTTAGTCTTATCGTATATACTTACATCAAACCAATCACGTGTGCAACAATACCCACGATGAAAAGTCCGATAATCATTACGATTGGAGAGACTTTCTTCTTGAGCAACCACATACATAGGAAAGTAAGAAGAAGTCCCATCAATCCTGGAATCAAGGAATCTAATTGTCCTTGCAGAGTGTTTGCTTTTTCTTGCGTCAAGCTAAGACCGCTCTGAACTTGTCCAAGGATTTCTTGCAATTTACCACCTGTGACAGCTCCGTTTGGAAACTCGATATAAGCTCCTTTTGAGAGTTGAGTCGATGGCAGACTTAATGTGAAGGTCACATTTACCCAACGCTCAACCAAAGCTGCAAGGATGAACATACCAAGGATAGAGGCACCTTTGGTAATCTTTTGAAGAAGACCACCTGAGAGGTCTTTTGTGATTTCAGAACCTGCTTTGTAACCAAACTCTTGAGTGTACCATAGGAATGCCATACGGATGATGTTCCAACCAAAGAAGAAGATAAGTGGACCAACGATATTTCCAGCAGAGGCAAGTGAAGCTCCAAGTGCTCCCAAGATAGGACGAACAGTAAACCAAAAGACTGGGTCACCGATACCTGCAAGAGGTCCCATCATACCGATTTTAACCCCTTGGATAGCAGTGTCATCAATTTCTGCACCGTTTGCTTTTTCTTCTTCAAGCGCTAATGTAACCCCCATGATAGGTGCTGCTACATATGGGTGCGTATTAAAGAACTCAAGGTGACGCTCAAGCGCTGCTGCACGGTCTTCTTTAGTTGTGTATAATTTTTTAATTGCTGGGATGAGTGAGTATGCCCAACCAAGGTTTTGCATACGTTCATAGTTCCAAGACCCTTGTAAGAAGGTAGAACGCCACCATACTTTACGACGGTCTGATTTTGTTAATTGAATCTTTTCAGCCATTATAATTCTCCCTCTCTAGTAATCTTCTAAGATGTCTCCAATTGGATCACCTGAGCCACCACCAGCGTTGCCGCCAGTTCCAGAACCACCTTTTTCTGAAAGGTTAAGGTAAATAAGGGCGATAGCAACACCGATAGTACCAAGAGCGATAAGTGTGAAGTCTCCGACAGCTGCAAAGACAAAACCAAGAGCAAAGAATGGCCATGTTTCACGTGTTGCCATCATGTTGATAACCATTGCGTAACCAACAGCAACGACCATACCACCACCGATAGTCATACCGTCTTTTAGCCAAGCTGGGATAGCATTAAGCATTGCTTGAACGGTTTCGGTTGGAAGGGCAAGCAAAAGTGCGATTGGAAGCATGATACGAAGCCCTTGCAAGATAAGCGCAGTGAAGTGAGCTGTTTCAACAGCACGGATATTACCATTTTTAGCGGCACTATCAGCACCGTGAACGATGGCAACTGAGATTGTACGCACAATCATAGTAAGGGCAAGACCTGCAACAGCAAGTGGGATAGCTACGGCTTGGGCAACCCCAACACCAGTTTTGGTGAAGTCGCCACCTTTAATCATGATAACAGACGCTGCTGTAGCGGCTAGGGCGATATCTGGTGCTACCGCTGCTCCGATATTTGCCCAACCAAGAGCAATCATTTGAAGAGCACCACCAAGCATAAGCCCTGCTTCTAAGTGACCAGTTACCAAACCAATCAAAGTACATGATACCAATGGTTGATGGAACTGGAATTGGTCAAGGATACCATCAAGACCTGCAAGAAAGGCGATGATGAGCACCAAAATAATAGAAATAACTGACATTATTCTAAATCCTTTCGTAAAATACCTAAGTCAAATCAAGCTTAGGTGAGCTAATAAGACATGTGACACATGTTTACCTTTTGTGCCTGTACACTTATTGTACGTTTGCTTTTTTGATCAAGTCAAACAGGTTTTTAGGAGTGTCATTTGGTACTTTACGTACGTCAAATGATACGCCCAAATCACGTAATTTTTCAAAGGTTTCAACGTCTGCTTTATCCATAGAAAGAACGTTGTTAACCATTGTTTTACCTGTTGAGTGTGCCATAGAGCCGACGTTGAGTTCTTTGATTGGCACACCACCTTCAATAGCACGAAGGGCGTCTTGAGGTGTTTCAAAGAGAATAAGCGCATGTGTGTTTCCAAAACGTGGGTCTTTTGAAACAGCGATTAACTTGTCAATTGGTACGACATTAGCTCTTACACCAGCAGGGGCTGCTTGTTTGATCAAGCCTTTACGCAATTCATCTTTAGCAACCGTATCAGATGCGACAATGATACGGTCTGCTTTTGATGCAGGTGTCCAACCTGTTGCGACTTGTCCATGAAGCAAGCGTGTGTCGATACGAGCAAGATTAATTTTCAACTTACCATCGCCGATAACTGTTCCTTCTGGAATAGCTTCTTGTGGTGCGCTAGCTGTCTCGCCTGCTGCGCTAGCTTCTTCCTTAGGATTAAGCTCTTCTGGCAATGCTTTAATACCATCTTTTGCTTCTTTGATGATATTTGCAGCGACACTCTCTACACCAGCAGATGCATCCATCATACGCTCAGTGTAAGCTTGAATCAACATTGGCAAGTTAAGACCGGTGATGATAGCCATTTTACGATCAGGATTTTCTCCTTGAATACGGCTTGCTTGGTTAAATGGTGACCCACTCCAAAGGTCAGCCAATACAAGAATCTCATCATCGGCATCAAATTGCCCAATAGCATTGTTGAAGTGTTCATAGAGGTCGTCTGGACCTTCGTTTGGCATGAAAGTCACCACTTGAACTTTCTCTTGCTCACCGAAAATCATCGAACCTGACTGATGAATACCTTCAGCAAATTTACCGTGGCTGGCAATAATAATACCAATACCCATGTGTTCTCCTCCTTTATATTTTTCTTAAAAGCTACTTTACTCCTCTCCCTCTTAGAAAAGATTAAGTTGTTTTTAAAGAAATTTTTAGAACTAATTCATTGTAACCCTTTTCACGTATCTTTTCAAGTATTTTTACAAGATTTTTTTGTTTTTTTTAATTGACACCCGTTTTGCTAGTTACTTAAGCGTAAGCAAGTGAATACCTTAGACTAAAACCATTCTCCATTTGACTTTGATGAAGTAGTAAGGAGTATGTTAATAGCTGATTTACAACCTTGTTGTAGAGCCCAAATGTAGCTAGAAATCAAAATAACATCGGGTTGAATTTGTAAGTGGACATTCTTACGGAAACGAACTGACTTTGGAACATATTTCTCGTACAGATTAGTCACTTTCATTAAAATTTTATTGAAAACTACTTGTGTTTGAGAAGGATTAGCGAGATAATGTAATTGGCTTTGCATATCATGCCCTCAATTCGTGATGGTTTTGAGTTTATGATACGCAAGTTTTTTTATTATTTCTACAATTAACTAGCACAACGGGTATTCTGATATAATTTTGTTGAGTTATAACTAGACAAAAAGGAGGGCAAAATGTTTTCTCACAGAAGATTAAAACAACGAAGACTTGAAATAAAGTTATCACAGACTGCAATCGCTAATCAATTAAATGTTCATCGTTCCGCTTACCATAACTGGGAAAACGGAAGAAATATACCTAATCAAAAAAATCTCACCGCTCTCGCTGCTATTCTTGATGTCCCTATCTCTTATTTTGAATCTGAATACAATATAGTCAATAACTATCTTCAGTTATCTCCCAAAAATCAGGTAAAGGCAGAGGACTATGTAGAGGCACTTCTACTTTCACAACAAACCGCAAATGTCACTCCCCTCTTCTCAGTACAAGTGCTGGCAGATGTTCAGCTTTCTGCTGGTCCAGGAGAAGGATTCTTTGACGAGTTTGAAACTGAAACAGTCTACTCCAATAAGGAACAATACGGTTACGACATTGCTGCTTGGATTGAGGGAGACTCTATGGAGCCTATCTATAAGAGTGGTGAAGTCGCACTTATTCGCTCCAACGGTTTTGACTATGATGGGGCTGTCTATGCACTATCTTGGAATGACTCTGTCTATATCAAAAAGCTCTACCGTGAAGAAGATAGGTTCAGAATGGTTTCCTTGAATAAGGACTATCCAGAGAAGTTCATCCCTTATGAGGATGATCCAAGAATTGTTGGTCTAGTTGTGGGACACTTTATGCCTGTTGAGGGAGTTTAGTTATGAAATTAAAAGATATTTTAGAACTTGGAACATATGGTATCAATCCTGATTGTAAAATTGAAATATTCAATATGGACAACTTTGAAGAGCAACTACAGAATGAAGGATTCGATGAAATTCTTATTCCTCAAAATGAGAATGCTAAAATCTATCCTTACGCATTTTTGATAGAAGATTCTATTTTAATTGCAATGACCGAGGAGGACGACAATGCCAATGAACGTTAAAGAAATGATTTATAGTAATTAAGTTTTAAAACAGTAATTCAACGATTCATTTACAGATTCGAATTGAGGTAATAATTCTATGATTGCTTTCTTTAAGTTTACCCAAGCAGTTTCAATTGGATTTAATTCCGATGAATACGGAGGTAAGGGCACAAAGAAGTGGTGATGTTCAATACAAAGCTCATCTAGTTGTTTCTTAGGGTGAAAAGTCGCATTATCCATCACAATAACATGAGTTTCAGATTTTGAGTTTCTTTAAAGCATCCCAAACAGACTACGGTGTGCAAGCTATTTCACGGAGAAAGGCATCTGGACGCTCTGAGACAAACTTCTGAAGTTGATCCAGTGGCAATTTTCTAGGACGTGGGGAACGCTTTTTAACCGCCAAAGTCCCGTGATGTTTTAACTGTCGTTCCCATAAATAGAGAGTGTTTACGCTAATATCAAAGAGCTGACAAGCTTCTTTATGAGTATGACCGTCGTCTTGAACAAACGAAATCACTTGTTTTCTAAAATCTAAATCATATACCATAACTTTAGCATGCCATAATTACTGATTTAAAACTGACCGACTATAGCATATGAACTCCTTTATTTTATAAGATTTCTCTTATGAATCCATTGCAGACTGCTTAATCTATTTTTATTCTTATAAAATCAGTTCATAACCTTACAATTTTGTAAGCTAAATCCCTCTGAACAATATTTTGATCTTCAATCTATGCTATAATAGTATCTAGCAGTTGAGCACCCGTCGCTTGCTCAACATAACCATACAGAAAAAAGAGGATCCTATGACCAATCAAAATCACCGCATCCACCGTCTTCGCATTATCTGGCATATCCTAAAAGTGACGGGGTTTGCGACCTTTCTCACTTCCTTTTTCAGTTTTATCTTTGTCGCCGCTGGTTTGCTACTCTGGTTGGAACCTAACTTTGTCAGCTATGGGGATAGTCTCTGGTATAGTTTTGTAACAGCAACAACTATTGGCTATGGAGACATGCTGGTAATGACGACTCTTGGACGAATCATCAGTATCATTTTAGCCATTTATGGCATACTCTTTTTAGGAAGTCTGTCTGGCATAGTGGTCAGCTACTATACCGAAGTCAGCAAGCATTATTCTCTAGCCCTTGAAAACGACAAGCAAAAAACTGGTTCTTAAGAGCCAGTTTTTTCTCGTTTTTGAAGCACTGAAATACATTTTTGTCCAACTATCGTCAACCCAACCATCAGTAAAGAAACTGGTAAGAGTTGAATTGGGAAGAACAAACTGATAAAGATACCTGCCAACCATTCTTTTTCAAGCAGCGCAATAGCCATTGACAAACTGACAACCAAGACAACAAACAAGCTATCCACCTGTGGAAAGACTTGGGCTACTGCAAATCCCTGTAAAAAGGCCGCAAAGGTTATGGGAAAAATATCCCCACCAGTCCAACCTGACCACAAGCACATTTCCAAGAATAACAATTTAGCAAAAGACAGAAGGATTAAGGTCAAAACAGGTGTTGCCAGTCCAAGTTCGACGACTGAATGTAAGCTATGTTGCCCAGAGAAGAGCAAGGTTGGAGCTAGCAGGGTCACAATAAAGATTGCCAGTCCACCAAGACTAAGCTTGATGGATATAGAAAGGTTTAACTTGTCTAAACCATCACGTATCATTCTTTTTAACCAAGCATAGCCTTTGCCGACTGCGAATCCATACAAACAGAGTGGCAAGAAGAAAAGTAAATCTGTCAGCGACCAAGTCGTTTCACCTAGCTTAGTCACAAATGAAGGTTGGTCTGTTAATCGCATCATGAGCCAAAAAACTAGTAAACCATTGGCAATCAGTAGTTTTCGCAGTCGTTTGCCAATTTGTTTTTGGCTAGCTGGATAGGGCAGTAGATAGCGACTAGGATGAAATAAGTATTCTATCCTTTTCAGCACCCCATGACCATCGACTTGATTCCAGTTAGCTTCTAAATAACGCAATTTATCTGCCTGCCAGATGGAATAGGCAATGACCACTCCCAGTAAAGGAGCTTCAGGACCAACACCTGCTCCTGAAATCAAGATAACTAGAGCCAAGACAAGATTTTGCCAAGTATTCTGATAAGAGACAGTCTTGCTTTCGGCCAGTTCATGTAACAAATCATGACTAGTCTTAGGAAGATTGCCCCACTTATTTTTTAGAAAAATGACCAAAGCAGTCAAAAAAAACAAGATAAGTAAGGAATAGACTGGCTCTAGATGAAATTGATGTGGCAGACTTTCCCACAAGAAATGACTCCCCAGCTTTTCTGCCATGATAAAACCATAAGACACCAAGGCAATAACGCTACTATAGATCAAACCAATCAATACCAACACAAAATCTTTTTTTCCAAACATATTTTCACCTACAATAAAAAGGCTCTATAGCCCTTTTTATTATTTCATTTTGAAGAATTGAACAATTGACACAATTCCTTGGTAAATAAAGACAAAGGAAATAGTGTAGCTAATAAACAAACCGGTCATCAATGGGTGGCCCATCATAATCAAACCTGTAACAATTCCCAGAATTCCCATCCAAACGAGCGGCGTTCCAACAGATTTATCCGTCTTACGAACCTTGAAACCAACGATCGTTTTTGTAATACCATTTGTCAAGGCCCAGAAAGAAATGATGAAAGGTACAAAGGTTACCATTTCAATAAAGCTACCTGAGAACAAAGCAAAAGCAAGGATGAGGGTAACAATACCTCCAAACAGATTCCAACCATGTTTTTCTTCAGCTTTGAAATACTGTACAATCTCGGAAATCCCCTGAACTGCAAATACAAGTGCAAATAAGAAAGTCATAGAAGCCAAGCTAATGGCTGGATTGGCTATCATATTAAAACCAGCAAAGATGGCAAAAATACCAGAAATCAGTAGCAACCATTTCCAATTTTTCGACATTATTTTTCTCCTTTTTTAGAGGATGCGTCCTCTAGTATTCCATAAATCATCATATCCAAAACCTGTGATAATTGATGCTCATATCCTGAAACCAAATCCGTCAAACTGCTGTCTAACGCAACGGTTAGATAATAAGAACGAAACATATCCTGAATCAATCTTAGATAGGCCATAGCTCGCTTTTCATCAATAGGGTCTTTGAGATGGGATTCTGATAAAAGTTTCTGACAAACTTGTTCATTCAAGTCCAAAAAGATAGCTTTCTGTGGTGCGGTGTCTGCTTCCAACTCTTCCGGTGTCGCAATCATTGCTTCAAAGAAAATGTGGCTATGTTCTGGGTATTGCTGATAAAATTGGTGACGTCTTTCCATATAATCCGCCAAGGAGGGCACTTGTCCGTCCTTTCCCAAAAAAACTGCCAAAGCTTTCTCAAAACTTTCCTGAACACAGGTCAGGTAGAGGTCTGTTTTCCCTGAGAAATTATGATACAAAACACCTTTAGAGATACCATCCACTTTACAAAGTTCATTAATGACAAAGCCTTTGTAACCTTTTGTAGCGAATTCACTCAAGGCTGCTGCGATGATTATTTCCCGACGTAGTCTTGTTTTTTCTTCTTTTCTCAATATTATTACCTCATACCTCTAGTTATAAACTTTTCGGTCTACAATGTCAAATGTCAATTTTGCTTATTTAAACAAGATACCTTATTTTTTGAAACTTTTTACCCGTTGTGCTAGTTACTTAAGCGTAAGCAAGTGAATACCTTAGACTAAAACCATTCTCCATTTGACTTTGATGA
>NZ_JBCLSK010000030.1:0-24100 GCF_041225505.1 Streptococcus hyointestinalis
TCCTGTTTGTTTGGTCACTTACAGTATAGTCCTTTTGGGCCTTTTATCGTATTTTGAAATCAACTAGCACCACGGGTGAAGATAATAAAATTAATAAGATTTACGATCCAGCTTGCGGTTCGGGTTCACTCCTTTTACAAGCGAAAAAACAGTTTACAGAGCACATTATTGAAGATGGCTTCTATGGTCAAGAAATCAATATGACCACCTATAACCTTGCTCGTATGAATATGTTTTTGCATAATATCAATTATGACAAATTCAGTATAGAGCGAGGTGATACCTTACTAGATCCCAAACACGGCAACGCCAAGCCTTTCGATGCTATTGTGTCCAACCCGCCTTATTCTATTAAGTGGATTGGTAGCGATGACCCGACGCTTATCAATGATGACCGTTTTGCCCCAGCAGGGATTCTGGCGCCCAAGTCTAAGGCGGACTTTGCCTTCATCATGCATAGCCTTTCTTATTTGTCTAATAAAGGCAGAGCGGCTATTGTGACCTTCCCTGGGATTTTTTATCGTGGTGGTGCGGAGCAAAAAATCCGCAAATATTTGGTAGACGGAAACTTTGTTGAGGCTGTTATTCAGTTGCCTGATAATCTCTTTTTTGGGACATCTATCGCGACCTGTATCCTTATCCTTGCTAAAAATAAGCCGACAACAGATGTTCTCTTCATTGACGCTAGCCAGCAGTTCAAAAAAGAAACCAATAATAATGTCTTGACAGAAGAGAACATCGAGAAAATTCTGGAAAGTGTTGAGCATAAGAATAATGAAGAGTATTTTGCCCAACTCATTTCCCAAGAAAAAATTGCTGAGGCGGACTACAACCTCTCTGTCTCAACCTATGTGGAAAAAGAGGATACGCGAGAGAAGATTGATATTGATGTTCTTAATAAAGAAATTGCTGAGACCGTGAAAAACATTGACCGCTTGCGGACAGAGATTGATAAGATTGTCGAGGAGTTGAGCTGATATGACCTACATTGATGAGATGATTAAAGACCTTTGTCCTGATGGAGTGGAGTGGAAAGAGTTGGGTGAAGTTTGCGAAGTTAATAAAGGGAAGCAACTTAATAAAACCTTATTAACAGCTGATGGTGAGTATCCAGCTTATAATGGTGGCAAAACTTACTCAGGTAGAACCGATAGCTATAATGTAGAAGCTAATACGATTATTATTAGTCAAGGAGGTGCATCCGCTGGTTTTGTCAATTTTGTTGAATCTCGTTTCTGGGCTAATGCACATTGCTATTATTTATTGCCGGATATGGCAGTAGTGGACAATCGCTATTTATACCATTTTCTAAAGATGAATCAGAATTATTTGATGGAATTTCAACACGGAGCAGGTATTCCAGCTTTGAAGAGTGACAAGCTAACAAAGTTAAAAATGCCTATTCCTCCTCTAGAAATTCAGAACGAGATAGTCAAAATACTTGACAAATTCACTGATTATGTTACAGAATTGACCTTACGCCAAAAGCAATATACTTATTATCGGGATAAGCTTTTAAACTTTGACACAGATAGTTCGGGGGGGGGGGGGCGAACAATAAAGTTTATCAAGTAGAGTGGAAGACGTTGGGGGAGATATTAGTCAAGGGACGTGGAACAAAAGTTACTGCTAGACAGATGAAAGAGTTACATAAGGATGGCGCTCCTATTCGGATTTTTGCAGGTGGCAAGACCTTCGCTGATGTGGATTATGGTGATATTCCTGAGAAAGATGTTCATCACGAAGAGGCAATCATTGTTAAATCCCGTGGAATTATTGACTTTGAATACTATACAAAATCATTTAGTTTTAAAAATGAATTTTGGTCATATAGTTCTGACAGCGAGGATGTAAATTTACGGTATGTTTATCATTATCTAAATCATAACAAATCACATTTCCAGCATATTGCTGGTAATATGCAGATGCCACAAATTTCAAGTAATGATACTGAGAAATATAAAATACCATTGCCTACGAAAACGGTCCAATCCCGTATCGTTCAAGTTCTTGACAACTTTGACGCAGTCTGTAACGACCTAAATATCGGACTACCCAAAGAGATTGAACTACGTCAGAAACAATATGAATTTTTCCGAGATCAACTCTTGACCTTCGCCGCCGAAGGCGTGTATGCTGACAGTACAGTAAATGGGTAATTAGGCTCTTGACTTGGGTCTTTGGAACGATACGTGTAGAGTTGGGGAGTGTGTGCGACCTTACACGTGGAAATGGTTTGCAAAAGAAAGATTTCGTTGAAGAAGGTTACCCAGTTATTCATTATGGGCAAATCTATACACGTTATGGTTTTTCAACGAAGAAAACGATATCCTTTGCAGAAAAGGCAGTTTTTGATAAATTGAGAAAAGCGCAACCCAATGATATTATCATGGCAACAACTTCTGAGAATGTGGAAGATGTTGGAAAGGCAGTGGTCTGGGAAGGTGATGAGGAGGTAGGAATTTCTGGGGATGCTTATCGTCTGGTTACCTCGCAAAATGCTAGATATATGAATTATTACTTTCAATCCATTCATTTTCAAAGGCAGAAAGAACGTAAGGTGACAGGAACAAAAGTGATTCGGATCAATGCTAAAGATATGAAAACCTTTATTATTAAACTACCATCATTGTTTGAACAAACCCGTATTGTTTCTATTCTCGATATGTTTGACATGTTGACGAGCGACCTAACAAAAGGGCTACCAAAGGAAATAGAATTGCGGCAGAAACAGTACGAGTATTTTAGGGAGCATTTATTGACGTTTGATAGAGAAAAGGAGTAGTTATGGCAAAACGAGTGCAGACAGACACGATTGTCGAATCAAAAAACTTTATCATTTTAGACCGGTATGACAAAAAAGAGCAACCAAGCCATTATCAGACTGAAGCGGATTTAGAGCGAGAGTTGATTGCAGACTTGTCTCTTCAAGGTTATGAGTATTTGAAAGATGTGACAACGCCAGAAGCTCTGTTGGCTAATCTTAAGATACAGATAGAAAAGCTTAATCACGTGCAGTTTAACGCTAGTGAGTGGCGTCGTTTTTTAGCGGAGTATCTCAACAAACCAAGTGAAAGCTTGGTGGATAGAACACGTAAGCTCCATGATGACTATATCTATGATTTTATCTTTGACGATGGGCATCTTCAAAATATCTACCTTTGGGATAAGAAAAATATCAGTTGTAATAGTGTACAGGTCATCAATCAAATGCAGCAAAAGGGGAAAAGTAGCAACCGCTATGATGTAACGATTTTGGTCAATGGCTTACCTTTGGTGCAGATTGAGTTAAAAAAGCGTGGTGTTGCTATAAGAGAAGCTTTTAATCAAGTTCATCGATATAGTAAGGAAAGCTTTAACGAAGAGAATTCGCTGTTCAAATACGTACAAATTTTCGTTATTTCTAATGGAACAGATAGTCGTTATTTTGCTAATACCATTAAACGAGATAGTAATTCGTTTGATTTTACCATGAATTGGGCGTTGAAAAATAACGACCCTATTAAAGATTTGAAAGACTTTACAGCTACTTTTTTAAGTAAGCAGACTTTGTTGAATGTGCTTATTAATTACTCGGTATTTGATACTAGTAATACGCTTTTAATTTTACGCCCCTATCAGATAGCGGCTACGGAGCGCATCATCTGGAAAATTCGCTCTGCTATTGCTTCAAAACAAAAGAGTGGACCTGAGACAGGTGGCTATATTTGGCATACGACAGGATCAGGTAAGACCTTGACTAGTTTTAAGGCAGCAAGATTAGCTACAGAGATGGACGAGGTGGACAAGGTATTTTTTGTAGTTGATAGAAAAGACTTAGACTATCAGACCATGAAAGAATATCAAAAATTTTCGCCAGATTCGGTCAATGGTTCAGATAGTACAGCGGGTTTAAAACGTAATGTCGAAAAAGACGATAATAAGATTGTCGTAACGACTATCCAAAAGTTGAACCATTTTATGACTAAAGAGTCTCAACACAGTATTTATGATAAGCAAGTTGTGTTTATTTTTGATGAGTGTCACAGGTCACAATTTGGTGAGACTCAAAAGAGATTACGTCAAAAATTTAAAAAGTATTGTCAGTTTGGTTTTACAGGAACCCCTATCATGGTAGAAAATGCCCTTGGTTCTGAGACTACTGCCTCCATATTTGGAGCGGAGCTACATGCTTATGTGTTGACAGATGCCATTCGTGACCAAAAAGTTTTGAAGTTCATGGTGGATTATAATGATGTTAGACCACAGTTCAAAGAGTATGAGACAGAGCAAGACTTAGAAAAATTATCGGCGGCGGAAAATAGGAGGGCTTTATTACATCCAACACGGATTGAGGAAATCTCTCGCTATATCCTAGAGCATTTTAATCAAAAAACACATCGTCATACAGACACAGGCTTTAATGCAATGTTTGCGGTTTCTAGTGTCGAAGCAGCTAAATTGTATTATACAAAATTGAATGAGCTACAAGAAACTAGCGATAATCCTCTAAAAATAGCAACGATTTTCTCTTTTGCGCAGAATGAAGTGCAATCTTCTATTGGTGATATTGATGATGAAACTTTTACACCATCAGATTTGGTAGATGCTAGCAGTAAAGAATTTTTAGAGAATTGTATCACGGAGTACAATGGTTTATTTGGTACTCAACATTCTACAAGTAGTAAAGAATTCCAAAATTACTATAAAGATTTAGCTAAAAGAGTAAAAAATAGAGATATTGACCTCTTGATAGTGGTCGGTATGTTTTTGACAGGGTTTGACGCTAAGACTCTAAACACTCTTTTTGTTGACAAAAATTTGCGTTATCACGGTCTTATTCAAGCATTTTCACGAACAAATCGTATTTACGATGCCACCAAGTCTTTTGGAAATATTGTGACTTTCCGTGACTTAGAAAAAGCAACCACAGATGCTATCTCATTGTTTGGAAAATCTGGAACAGCAGAGATTCTTTTGGAACGCTCTTATCAGGAGTATTTAAATGGTTATATGGATGACGGTGAAGAACAGAAAGGTTATTTGGCTGTTGTTCAAGAATTGCAAGAAAAATTCCCCGACCCAAGTAAGATTGAGAAAGAGAGCGATAAAAAAACGTTTGTTACTTTGTTTGGAAAATACCTTAAACTGGAAAATATCCTGCAAAACTATGATGATTTTATTAGTCTACAAGACTTGCAAACAATTGATTTAGACAATGACGAAGAAGTAGCAACGTTTCAAGCGACACATCATATTGATGATGAGGCTTTAGAGGAATTAAAGACTCTCTCTATCCCAACGATTAGACAAGTCCAAGATTATCGTTCCACTTACAATGATATTAAAGATTGGTATACCAATGAACGTCAAAACCAAGAGGATAGTGACTCTCATCTTGACTGGGATTCAGTCGTTTTTGAAGTAGAATTGTTGAAATCTCAGGAAATCAATCTTGACTATATCTTAGAGCTTATTTTTGAGACTAACAAAAAAGTAGACAATAAGCAGGTATTAATCGAGGATATTAGGAGAACGATTCGTTCTAGTCTTGGTAACCGTGCTAAAGAAGATTTGATTGTGTCCTTTATAAAAGGTAGTGATTTAGATAATTTTGTGGATAGAGCAGATATTATTGAACAATTTTTCACCTACGCTCAAAAGGAGCAACAAAAAGAAGTGTTAGAGTTGATAAAGGAAGAATCTCTCGATGAAGAGGCAGCCAAACGCTATATTCAGACATCTTTACGGAATGAATATGCTAGTGAAAATGGAACAGCACTAAATGAGGCACTACCTAAAATGAGTACTTTAAATCCGAAGTATCACACTAAGAAACAAACGGTTTTTCAAAAAATCAGTCAGTTTGTAGAGAAATTTAAAGGGATAGGTGGGAAATTGTAATTTATAGTTGCCGATTATAATGATACAATATACCAATTTAGCATGTATGGAAGGAATCAGAAACATCTGATTCCTTTTTTATAAACTTAAAGTTTATTATATACGGTGGATTGCCTATCAGGTAGATTTCATCTGTTGGGCTGTGAGGGACTATTTTGTCCCAGTCAAGTCTGAGGGCATTACCGTGGGTGATATTTCCTGCGTCTCTTAGAGGGAGGAGGGCCTGTTTCATGTTGATTTCCTCTTTAGCCTCGACGTTCATCTGGTGCTCTGCTATCCAGAGGGACAGGCGTGCCACCTCATGCGCAAAATCATCCAAGTCGATACCGTAAAACTGCGCTAGCTTAATCTGTGATTCTTCAAATAAATTGACATCATGCTTGCCTGTCAACTCTCGAAGCGTTTTGACGATTTTAATCTCTAAGCGTCATAGCTCTTTATAGGTGATGATGAGGAAGTTACCTGAGCCACAAGCTGGGTCAAAGAACTTAATCTGTGACAGGCGCTTACGAAGGTCTTCCAGCTCTTTCTCGTAAACCTTACGATTGGCACTCTTGGTCTTAGCAGTCGTATCCTTATCTTCATTGTCGTTGATTTTAGCGACGATAGTCTCATAACTAGCCGTCAAGTCATCAAGAAACAGCGGTTTAATGACTTTCATGATATTTTCTACAGAGGTATAGTGCATGCCAGATTCGGAGCGCTCCTCGCTACTAGCTACCGTTTGAATCATCGCACCTAAAATATCAGGGTTAATGTCGTTCCAGTTGAGCAACTCCCCTGCTTCTAAAATCAGCTTTCGTGTCTTTTTATCAAAGTCTAGAGTGATTTCGGAGTCCTTAAAGAGCTTGCCATTGACATAAGGAAAGTCCTTCAACCAAGCTTCTTGAGGGTCACGCATAGGGATATCCAAGCTCTTAAAAATCTGATTCAAGAGGGCTTTTAAGTCGCTACCATCCTCACGAGACCGCGTTTTAATAGCCTTAGTAAAAATCCCTTTTGGCATGATTTCCGTATCTTCTGCAAAAAGTAAAAAGAGCAGTCGAATGAGAAAGAGATTAAATGCTTTTTCTTCTTGATTGCGATCATCAAAGTGATTGATCTCTTTTAAAGCTTCATAAAGACGTTTAAAGCGCTCAGTTGCCTTTATGTCGGCTGGATTTTCCTTGACATAGTCCACCTTTTCAATCCCATTCCACGCCAAAAAGAAATCCGCATAAGCAGGCAAATCCCCAAAAGCAATTTGCAAAGTATCTTGCGTTTTGGTATCCTTACTAGCCAATTCCTCAAAATTCGTCACAATGATATAGCGAGGCTTTGACCTTCTATCCTTTAGTAAGGTCTCAATCTCAGCCACACGTGCTACTGGTGACTTAGCCTTGCTGACAGTATCAAAATATAATTTATTTTACCCGTGGTGCTAGTTGATTTCAAAATACAATAAAAAGCCCAAAAGGACTATACTGTAAGTGTTCAAACAGGAGGTTAGTCCAAATGAGCTACTTACAGTATACCGCTAAATCCCATCACTTACAATGGAATATCAAAAAATTATCAAAACTTTGTTATCAGCTATATCGTGATTATTGTCCTGAATCCTTCAAACAAAGGTTATCATCTTTGGACTCCTCTGCGTCAAAATATGTCAGGTGCTAAGCAACATAACCATTGGGAACTAATGGCTATGAGGAGGACTATAGAGACACGATTTTCAGAACTTTGTGCTCTTTTCAATATGAAGCAAACTCTAGCCAGAGGGACAACAGGCTTGCAATTGAGAATAGAACAAATCGTACTAGCCTATAATTTGAGATATTTTGAAATCAACTAGCACCACGGGTATCTTAGCCATTTTTAAAACAAATCAAAATTTTTTCAAAAAAACGCTTGCATTATGTGTAAGCGTTTGCTGTAATAGAACCATCAAAAAGGATTGTTACTGATAAGTAGACAAAAACTAGATAAATATGAAATAAGCGACTTTTTTACCGTGGGGTGGAGTGTCTTATTTGATATTTGTTTAGGTTTTTTCGTTTGCTTTTTAGGCAAAATAGTTTTATTTGGAGGCTCTTATGGCTAAGGATTACACAGAGTTAGCACAAGATATTGTGGCTCATGTCGGCGGTAAGGATAATATCGCAAAACTCGTTCACTGCGTAACACGCTTGCGCTTTACCCTAAAGGATGAAAGCAAGGCTGATGACGACTATCTCAAACAGCGTGATGGTATCGTGACAGTGGTCAAAGCAGGTGGTCAGTATCAAGTCGTTATTGGCAATCACGTCCCAGATGTCTATGCGGCAGTGCTCAAGGTTTCTGGTATCTCTGGCGATGGTGGTGTCGATGTGGATGAGGGGGATGTCCCTAAAGGTAATCTCCTCGACCAATTCATCTCCTTGGTGTCTGGTATCTTCCAGCCTATGCTAGGTGTGCTGTGTGCGTCAGGTATGATAAAAGGTTTGGTCGCTATCCTAGCAGCATTTGGGGTCAAGGATACAGCAGGTGTCTACATCATCCTCAATGCTGCTGGTGACGGGCTCTTTCAATTCTTGCCAATCGTTTTAGCCATTACCTTAGCTAAGCGTTTCAAGATGGAGCCTTTTACAGCGATGGCGCTCGCTTTTGCGCTGGTCTATCCTAATATCGCAGCCAGTTTTGCAAAAGGCAGTGTTGACTTTCTAGGCATTCCAGTTGTTTTTCCTGCTTCTAGCTATCTGCAAACAGTACTTCCGATTATCCTCACGGTTTGGGTGGGTGCTAAGCTGGAACATTTCTTTAAGAAAATCGTTCCTGACGTGGTCAAGGTCTTTCTGGTTCCGTTTTGTGTGCTTTTGATTACAGTGCCACTCGCTTTTCTAGCTATTGGTCCAGTCATGAACTACGCCAGTGACCTTGTCGGACTTATCTTTACCTCTCTTTACAAGGTCAGTCCAATCTTGTACGGTCTTATCCTTGGTGGGGCTTGGCAAGTGCTTGTTATGTTTGGACTGCACTGGGGCTTGGTGCCACTTGTATTTTTAGAATTATCACAAGGACATCAAAGTGTTATTTTGGTAGCGTCATTTACTATCTGTTTTGCACAAGCAGGCTCTCTTCTGAACATCATGATTCGTACCAAGGAGAAAAAAGTTCGTGAGCTTGCTATTCCAGCCTTTATCTCAGCTCTCTTTGGGGTAACTGAGCCAGCTATCTACGGGATTACTCTTCCTATGCGCACACCGTTTATAATGACCTGCATTTCAGGTGCAATCACAGGTGCTTATCTTGGTTTGTTTGATGTCAAAATGTATGTCTAGGTCGGTATGGGACTCTTTGCGATTCCATCATTCTATTCTTCAGCAAACGCTATGAACGCTGTTCACTTTGTCATTGTTATGGCTCTTAACCTTGTCATTGGATTTGTGCTCACACAGTTTGTCACCATTCCAAACCTTTACGGTGAGCCAAAAGAAAGTCAGCCACAAGAAGAAACAACACCAGAACTCAAAGAACTGCAACAAGAGCTTATTGCGAGTCCTATGATTGGTGAGGTTGTCGCTCTTGACCATGTCCCTGACGAAGTGTTTGCCTCAGGTGCTATGGGGAAAGGTTTGGCTATCAATCCGTCAGACGGAACTGTTGTCGCACCAAGCAACGGTGAGATTACGCTGGTCTTTCCGACTGGGCACGCTGTCGGCATGCGCACTGAAAACGGCGCTGAAATCCTCATCCATGTCGGTATGGATACTGTTTCTCTGGCTGGTAAGGGCTTTAAGAGCTTTGTTGAGGTGGGACAAAAAGTCACAGCAGGCGACAAACTGCTAGAGTTTGATCTAGCAACCATCCGTGACGCAGGGCCTCCAGTCATCACACTCGTCATTGTGACCAACTCAGCAGACTATGACGATGTTCTATTGACCCAAGAGGTGCGTGTCAATATCGGCGATTACCTGATGACAACCGTCAAATAAGAGAAATACCGCTAGAAAGCGGTATTTTTTGTGATTATGATAGCGTTTTGCAAGGCTTTTCGATATAATGATAAGAAAGAAAAGAGATGATAAGGAGAAGATATGACACTTATAGATGGAAAAGCACTCGCTACTCAAATGCAGGACAAACTAGCAAGCAAGGTGCAGCAGATGAAGGACGACTACGGCGTAGTACCGGGCTTAGCGGTGATTTTAGTAGGTGACAATCCAGCCAGCCAAGTCTATGTGCGCAATAAAGAGCGCTCAGCGCTAAAGGCAGGCTTTAAGAGCGAAACTAAACGTGTACCAAGTAGCATTAGCGAAGAGGAATTGATTGCCTTGATTGAGGACTACAATCAAGACGACACTATCCACGGTATCTTGGTGCAGTTGCCACTTCCCGAGCATATCAATGACAAAAAGGTCATCATGGCAATAGACCCCCATAAGGATGTCGATGGCTTTCACCCTATCAATACTGGGCACCTCTGGAGCGGACGCCCTATCATGGTGCCTTGCACGCCAGCTGGTATCATGGAGATGTTGGCAGCCTATGATATTGACCTTGAGGGCAAGCACGCTGTTATCATTGGGCGTAGTAATATCGTTGGAAAACCCATGGCGCAGCTCTTGTTGGCTAAAAATGCAACAGTTACACTCACCCACTCTCGCACGCAAAATCTCTCTGACGTTGCCAAGTCAGCGGATGTCTTGATTGTCGCCATCGGTCAAGGACACTTTGTGACCAAGGACTTTGTCAAAGAAGGAGCTGTTGTGATTGATGTCGGTATGAACCGAGATAGTGATGGCAAGCTCATTGGTGATGTCGCTTTTGATGAGGTCAAAGACGTCTCTAGTTACATCACGCCAGTACCAGGTGGCGTTGGTCCCATGACCATTACCATGCTCCTTGAGCAGACCTATCAAGCAGCTCTTAGGAGTTTAGAGCATGCTTAGGGCGGACGAGATAGCTCAAAAAGTCATCATGCCTCGTCCTAGAGATAGCTACAAGGGCAGTTTTGGGCGTGTGCTTTTGATAGGAGGGCACTACCCTTATGGTGGCGCTATCATCATGGCGGCTCTTGCCTGTGTCAATAGCGGAGCTGGTCTAGTCAGTGTCGCTACAGATAGAGACAATATCACAGCCCTGCATGCCCATCTGCCAGAGGCAATGGCGTTTGAGATGAGTGATAAAGAACGTCTGACGACTGCTATCAGACAAGCGGATGTCATCCTTATCGGCTCTGGCTTGAGCGAGGACACACTAGCAAAGAGTGTTTTTGAGACGACTTTAGAAAATATCAACGCTTCCCAAACACTTATCATTGATGGCTCTGCTCTGAATTTACTAGCCAGGCATAAACTGACGCTAAAGACGAACAAGGTCATTCTCACCCCACACCAAAAAGAGTGGGAACGCTTGTCTGGGCTTAGGATAGAGGAGCAAAGTGCGGCAAATAGCCAATCAGCGCTAGCAGATTTTCCACTAGGAACCATTTTGGTAGCAAAGAGCAAAGCAACGGCAGTCTATACAGTTGATAGCGCCTGCTTGCTTGGTGTGGGTGGTCCTTATCAAGCGACAGGTGGCATGGGCGATACCTTAGCAGGTATGGTTGCTGGCTTTTGCGCTCAGTTTAGAGACAATCTCTTTGAGACGGTTGTTGCTGCGGCTTACCTGCACTCCTATATCGCAGATAAACTGAGTAAGGACGCTTATATCGTGCTTCCGACAAGTATCTCTCAAATGATATCCAAAGTGATGAAAGAGTTTTCGAGTCTGTCTACTAAGGACTCTTGTGACCAAAGCTAAAAGAGGGCTGTCCCTCTTTTTTAGCGTCTTGATTAGCAAAAGCCCACTAAAATTTGGTATAATAATAGCAGTATGCAAGTATTCATGTTAGAAAGGAGCGCCTCGTGACAGATTATTTATCGGTATCTAGCTTGACCAAGTATCTGAGTTTGAAGTTTAGTAAAGACCCTTATCTCGAGCGGGTTTATCTGACAGGACAGGTCTCAAACTTTCGCCCTCGAGCTGGTCACCAATATTTTTCCCTCAAGGATGAAAAAGCAGTTATCAAAGCGACCATGTGGGCAAGGCAGTTTAAAGAGCTGGGCTTTGAGCTTGAAGAGGGCATGAAAATCAATGTCATCGGACGGATTGAGCTCTATGAGCCAAGCGGTTCTTACTCGATTATCATCGAAAAGGCAGAGCCAGACGGGATAGGAGCTTTAGCGGTGCAGTTTGAGCAGTTAAAGGCAAAACTGACTAAGGCTGGCTATTTTGACAATAAGCACAAGCAGGCACTTCCACGCTTCCCAAAGAAAATCGGTGTGGTCACCAGTCCTAGTGGAGCGGTGATTAGAGATATTATCACCACGGTTTCACGCCGTTTTGCTGGTGTGGACATTGTGCTCTTTCCCACCAAGGTGCAAGGTGAAGGCAGCGCCCAAGAGATTGTAGACAATATCCGAAAAGCCAATCAGCGCAAGGACTTGGACGTCTTGATTGTCGGACGTGGCGGTGGGACGATTGAGGACCTCTGGGCTTTCAATGAAGAAGCGGTTGTGGAGGCGATTTTTGAGTCTCGTCTGCCTATCATCTCCAGTGTCGGACATGAGACAGACACGACCTTATCAGACTTTGTCGCAGACAAACGTGCAGCAACGCCTACAGCTGCGGCAGAGCTTGCTACACCTGTGACCAAGGCGGATGTACTTGCCTTTGTAGCTGAGCGCAGGCAACGGAGCTATCAAGCCACACTTGCGACCATTAAGCGTCTTGAAGAACGCTTAGCCAAGTCTCGTCAGTCGGTTATCTTTCGTCAGCCAGAGCGCTTGTATGACGGCTACATGCAAAAGCTTGATCGCTTGAGTATGGAGCTTTCAAACAGCATGCGCCAGATTTATAGCCACAATCAGCAGCAAGAAGTACTGCTCACGCAACGCTTACTGGGGCTTGATTTGTCAAAGAGAATCGAGAGAAATAAAGAAAATCTAGCTCATCTCAAGCGTCTGTTGCTAACGACCATGACCAATCAATACGACAGCAAGTTAGCACGCTTTGAGCGAGCACAGGATGCGCTTTTGTCACTAGATACCTCACGCATTGTGGCACGGGGCTACGCTATTGTCAAACAAAATGAAACAGCACTATCCAGTGCTAAAGCGCTAGAAAAGGGCGACCACTTGCAGATTATCATGCGAGATGGTCAGCTAGAAGTTGAGGTAGAAGATGTCAAAAGAACACACATTTGAGGAAAATTTACAGGCACTAGAAGCTATCGTCACCAAGCTTGAGACAGGTGATGTGGCGCTAGAGGATGCCATCAGCGAGTTTCAAAAGGGCATGGCTCTTTCAAAAGAGCTGCAACAGACGCTAAAAGAAGCTGAAAAGACCTTAGTCACTGTCATGCAAGACGACGGCACAGAAGTAGAGATGGACAGCTAATGGATAAAAAGCAATACGTAGACGAGGCGATTCATGCCTACTATGAGCGACATGGGGCTGTTTCAGAGAGACTAGTTGAGGCGATTTTGTATTCGGTTGATGGCGGAGGTAAACGCTTACGCCCGCTGATTTTACTAGATTTGCTGGAGGACTTTGGTGTGAGTCTTGAGTCTGGTCACTATGATGTGGCGGCTGCTCTTGAGATGATTCACACCGCCAGCTTGATTCATGACGATTTGCCTGCCATGGACAATGACGACTATCGTCGTGGACGCTTGACCAATCACAAGCAGTTTGATGAGGCGACGGCTATTTTAGCTGGGGACAGTCTCTTTTTGGACCCTTTTGGCTTGATGGCTGAGGCAGACTTGGCTGATAGCGTCAAGATTAAGCTAATACAGGCTCTCTCGCAAGCGTCAGGAACGTTTGGTATGGTGGCTGGGCAAATGCTGGATATGGCAGCTGAGCATACGCAGCCTTCTCTAGTAGACTTGGCAGCTATTCACCGCCACAAGACAGGCTATCTTCTGACCTATCCTTTCTTAGCAGCAGGGCTTTTAGCAGAAGTGTCGCAGGATGAGCAGGCACTTTTAGAGGAGGTAGGTCAGCTGGTTGGTCTAGCCTTTCAGGTGCGAGATGACATCCTAGATGTGACGGCGGACTTTGAGACCTTGGGCAAGACGCCAAAGAAAGATGTGACTGCACAGAAAGCCACGTATCCGAGCTTACAAGGCTTAGACCAGTCTTACCATATCCTTGAGGACAGCCTTAACCAAGCGCTAGCGCTGGTCCAAAAACTAGAAGCCAAGCAAGCAAGAAACTTTGTAAAACTAAGAACGTTATTAGAAAGGTTACGACTAGATGGCTAAGGAAAGAGTAGATGTTCTTGCCTACAAACAAGGGCTTTTTGAAACCAGAGAGCAAGCCAAGCGTGGCGTCATGGCAGGTCTTGTCATCGCTGTTTTAAATGGTGAGCGCTTTGATAAGCCAGGTGAGAAGATTGACAGCAACACCGAGCTCAAGCTAAAGGGCGAAAAACTGCGCTACGTCAGTCGTGGTGGGCTAAAGTTAGAAAAAGCACTAGATGTGTTTGGCATTTCTGTTGAGGGAGCGACCACGCTTGATATTGGAGCGTCAACAGGTGGTTTTACCGATGTCATGCTACAGTCTGGCGCAAAGCTGGTCTACGCTGTAGATGTGGGGACCAACCAGCTGGTCTGGAAACTCCGCCAAGATAAGCGTGTCATCAGCATGGAGCAGTACAATTTTCGCTATGCTGAGCCTAGTGATTTTACCCATGGTCAGCCGACCTTTGCTTCCATTGATGTGAGTTTTATCTCGCTGGGTTTGATTTTACCAGCTCTCTCTAAAGTTTTAGCTGATGGTGGCGAGGTGGTGGCTCTTATCAAGCCGCAGTTTGAAGCAGGGCGAGAACACATTGGGAAAAATGGCATTGTCAAGGACAAAAAAGTTCATGAGATGGTCATCCAGCAAGTGTGTCAGTTTGCGCTAGAGTCTGGCTATGCTGTCTGTGGGCTTGATTTTTCACCGATACAAGGCGGACATGGCAATATCGAATTTTTAGCGCATTTGAAAAAAGAGGACAATCCGCAAAATATGGTGATTAACCAGATAGATACCATTATCGAAAAAGCACATGAGGAGTTTAAGAAATGATGAAAAAAAAAGAGCGCTTAGAAGTGATTAAGGAGCTAGTAACGACAGAAGCTATCGAGACCCAGCAAGAACTGTTAGATTTGCTAGATGAGCGTGGCATGCACTTGACGCAAGCGACCATTTCCCGAGATATGAATGAAATCGGCATTATCAAGGTGCCATCTGGCTCAGGACACTACATTTACGGCTTTTCTAAGGAAGTCGAAATGCCAGCTAGACCTGATGTGGTCAAGAAAAAGCCGAGTCCTATTTTGACAGTGTCACAGCCTATTTTTGGCGAGGTTTTCTTTTTGTCGGTTGATGTCATCCCAGGCAACAGCCGTGTGCTCAAAACACGTCTAAAAAACCGCTTTACGTCTGATTTGTTAGGCATTATAGCAGATGATGATAGCCTGCTGGTTTTAGTGAGAGAAGAAAAAGTAGCAGAGCAGGTGCAAAAGACCTTGACAGAGTGGATGTTTACGGAGTCCTAGAAAGGAGCAGGCATGTTATTAGAAATTTCCATCAAAAACTTTGCCATCATTGAGGAGATTTCCTTGACTTTTGATAATGGCATGACTGTGCTTACTGGAGAGACTGGCGCTGGAAAGTCCATCATCATTGACGCCATGAATATGATGCTTGGGGCACGTGCCAGCGTTGAGGTCATTCGTCACGGTGCGGACAAGGCTGAGATTGAAGGCTTCTTTTCGGTCAATGACAATCTTGTGCTGGCTCATATCTTGGAGGAGAATGGCATTGCTTTTTCAGATGAGCTGATTATCCGCAGAGAAATCTTTCACAATGGACGTAGCGTCAGTCGTATCAACGGACGCATGGTCAATCTGACTACGCTACGTGCCGTCGGACAGCACTTGGTTGATATTCATGGACAACACGACCAAGAAGAGCTCATGCGCCCACAACTTCACATCCATATGCTTGATGAGTTTGGCGACAGCGACTTTAAAACCATCAAGTCTAGCTATCGTCAGACCTTTGAGGCTTACCGTGAGCTGCGCAAGCAAGTGGCTCTCAAGCAAAAAAATGAAAAAGAGCACAAAGAGCGCATTGAGATGTTGGAGTTTCAGATTGCAGAGATTGAGGCGGCTAATCTCAAGTCTGGTGAGGATAAAAAACTCACCCAAGAGCGTGATAAGCTCATGAACTACAAAAACATCGCAGATACGCTAAACAATGCCTTTGTCATGCTGGACAATGAAGAGTTCTCTAGCCTCTCAAATGTCCGCTCTGCCATGAACGAGCTGATAACGCTTGAGGAGTTTGACCCTGACTACAAGGAGCTCTCAACCAGCCTGACAGACAGCTACTATGTCTTTGAAGAGGTCACAAAGCGCCTAGAGGACATCATTGACAATCTGGACTTTGACGCAGGCTACCTGCAAAAAATCGAGAGTAGACTAGACACCATCAACGCCATTACACGCAAGTACGGCGGCAGCGTGGACGATGTACTCGAGTATTTTGACAATAGCGTCAAAGAGTACAATCTCCTCACAGGCAATACCAGCGCTAGCAACGACCTAGAGCTGGAGCTGAAAAAACTGGAAAAAGAACTCATCCAGTCCGCTAAGCTATTGAGCGACAAGCGTCACGAGCTAGCAAAAGTCTTAGAAGCCGAGATTAAGCAGGAGTTGACCGAGCTGTACATGGAAAAAGCAGACTTTAAGGTCAACTTTACTAAAGGTAAGTTTGGTAAGGACGGCAATGAAGTCATCGAGTTTTACATCTCGACCAACCCAGGTGAAGGCTTTAAATCGCTGGTCAAGGTGGCGTCTGGCGGTGAAATCTCACGCTTGATGTTAGCCATCAAGTCTGCCTTTTCCCGCAAGGAGGACAAGACTAGCATTGTCTTTGACGAGGTGGACACTGGTGTGTCTGGGCGTGTGGCGCAGGCTATCGCTCAAAAGATTTATAAGATTGGTAGTCACTCGCAGGTGCTTGCCATATCGCATTTACCACAGGTCATTGCTATTGCCGATTATCAGTTTTTCATCGAGAAAGTCTCTGACGACAACTCAACGGTCTCAACGGTGCGCTTGCTGAATGAGGATGAGCGTGTCGAAGAGATTGCTAAAATGCTTGCAGGTAGCGACGTCACAGAAGCCGCTCGCACACAAGCCAGAGAATTGCTCAAAAAAGCGTAGAAAGATTGGGTTTCCAATCTTTTTGATTTTGTCAATACGGTTTTCCTTAAAATTTGGTATAATAGAGAGGAGAATTATTATATTAGACAGGAAAAGATTATGGCAAATGTAAAAATTGTAACGGATTCCTCCCTTACAATCGAACCCGAACTTATAAAAGAACTTGATATTACGGTGGTGCCACTATCTGTCATGGTTGATGGCGTCCTTTATTCAGATAGTGACCTCAAAGAGGAAGGCAAATTCCTTAACCTAATGCGTAACAGCAAAAATCTCCCAAAAACCAGCCAACCACCCGTTGGTGTTTTTGCCGAGGTCTATGAGCGTTTGTACCAAGAAGGAGCGACAGACATCGTCTCTATTCACCTATCACATACGCTTTCAGGGACTATCGAAGCTGCTCGCCAAGGGGCAAATCTAGCAGGCGTTGAGGTGACGGTCATTGACTCCACCTTCACAGACCAATGTCAGAAGTTCCAAGTGGTAGAGGCTGCAAAACTCGCAAGAACCGGTGCAGACTTAGCTGCTGTTGTTGAGCGTGTCAATGAAGTGCGTGAAAAGTCTGAGCTTTTCATGGGTGTCTCTACTCTTGAAAACCTTGTCAAAGGTGGACGTATCGGACGTGTGACTGGTGTTTTGACATCGTTGTTAAACATCCGTGTCGTTGTTGAGATGAAAGACCATGAGCTAGTGCCAATTGTCAAGGGACGTGGTGCTAAAGCCTTTAACAAATGGTTTGACCAGTTTATGGAGCATGTCAAAGGACGCAAAATCGCAGAGATTGGCATTTCTTACTGTGGAACGGCTGATTTGGCAAATACTTTCAAGGAAAAATTAAAAGTCTTAGGAGCTCCAATTTCTATACTTGAGACAGGTTCTATCATCCAGACCCATACGGGTGAGAATGCCTTTGCAGTTATGGTGCGCTATGAGTAAAAAATCAGTAATAACAGGACTTGCTTTCTTTTTAGTGAGTCTTGTTTTATCCATTTTGCTCTTTAACCTGCTCATCCCAAAGTCTGACCCCAAACTGACTAAGGCAGACTTTTTAAAGCAGAGCACAAAGACGCTCAATTATGTAGCAATCGGTGACTCGCTGACGCAAGGGGTCGGAGACACGACCGACCAAGGCGGTTTTGTGCCCATTTTAGCGCAAGCACTAGAGAGCAAGTATGGCTACACGGTGCATAGTGAGAATTACGGTATCTCGGGCAATACCAGTGCTCAGATTTTGAGTCGCATGAAAAAGCAGACCAAAATCCAAAGTGCTCTCAAAAAAGCCGATCTGATGACGCTTACCGTTGGTGGTAATGATGTCATGGCGGTTATCCGTAAAAATCTGACCAAGCTTAGCGTTAATAGCTTTAAAGAGCCTGCTAAAGCTTATCAGAAGCGCCTGCGCTCAATCATTGAAGTGGCACGACAAGACAACAGCACGCTTCCCATCTATGTTCTTGGGATTTACAATCCCTTTTACCTCAATTTTCCAGATATGACCCAAATGCAAGAGGTCATTGACAATTGGAATACAGCGACAGAAGAGGTTGTCAAAGAGTACCAAAATGTCTACTTTGTTCCTATCAATGACGCACTCTACAAGGGCATTGATGGAAAAGAAGGTATCGTTCAGACTTCTGGCACGCAGACCAATGTCCTAAACGATGCCCTCTTTGAGGGAGATCATTTCCATCCCAATAACATCGGCTATCAAATCATGTCAGATCAAGTAATGGAGAAAATCAGTGAAACAAAAGATTCTTGGACGAAAGATTAACTGGTGGAAGTGGGGGCTTTTGCTGCTTCTTGCCATCAATATCGGCTTTATCGGTGTGGTGACCAGCCGTTTGATACAGCCAAGAGAGTCCAGCAGCCAAAAGACGGTTAATCAAACCGCAAGCAGTGTCAAAGTCGGCACCTTTACCACGCACAAGGAAGAGTTAAACGACACCATTGCAGCTTTTTTGAGCGATTATCAGAGCAAGGACTTTTCCTATCAGGTCTATGCCGCCTCGTCTTCCATTTTATTTGAGGGGACATACACGTTACTAGGCTACGAAGTGCCGCTTTACGTCTACTTTGAGCCGCTGCGCCTCTCAAATGGTGCTGTGCAGCTAAAGGTGACATCTTTTTCAGTTGGGACGCTCTCACTACCTCAAAAGGAAGTCTTGCAATACATCAAATCCAGCTACAAACTGCCTGATATTGTCGTTGTCAACCCTCAAAAAGCCACGATTACCATCAATTTGCAGAACCTCAAAAACGATGCTGGTATCTATCTCAAAGCTACCAGTATTGATCTGGTCAATGACCAATTTATCTTTGATATTTTTAAGAAAAAAAGCGCTTCAAAACGTTAATAACTTGACGTAACAGCGATTTTTAGGTATCATAGTTTTTGTTAAAGCATAAGCTTATAAATTATTGGAGGATTTGTTAAAATGGCTAACAAACAAGATTTGATTGCAAAAGTAGCAGAAGCTACAGACTTAACAAAGAAAGATTCAGCCGCAGCTGTTGACGCAGTTTTTGCAGCAGTAACTGAATTCCTTTCAGAAGGTGAAAAAGTACAACTTATCGGTTTTGGTAACTTTGAAGTGCGTGAACGTGCTGCTCGTAAAGGTCGCAACCCACAAACTGGTAAAGAAATCGAAATCGCAGCTTCAAAAGTTCCAGCATTCAAAGCTGGTAAAGCTCTTAAAGACGCTGTTAAATAATCTCTTAAAAGGCTGTCGTGATGGCGACGGTCTTTTTTAAAATGATTGATGTAAACGCTTTGATAAATAAGGCTCTATTAAGGAGAAAACATGGCAGAACCATTATTTTTAAAGTCACAAATGCATGAGAAAATCTGGGGCGGGACAAAGTTACGTGATGTCTTTGGCTACGAGATTCCAAGCGCCACAACGGGCGAATACTGGGCGATTTCAGCGCACCCAAATGGTGTCTCAACAATCGCAAATGGTCGCTATAAAGGCTACGGCTTAGACCAGCTCTATCGTGAGGAGAAGGCTTTGTTTGGCAATCCAAAGTCTGAGGTCTTTCCACTTTTGACCAAAATTTTAGATGCTAATGACTGGCTGAGTGTGCAAGTACACCCTGACGACAGCTACGCTCTTGAGCATGAAGGCGAACTTGGCAAGACCGAGTGCTGGTACGTGATTGCAGCCGATGAGGGTGCAGAGATTATCTATGGGCACAATGCCAAGTCAAAAGAAGAACTGGCGCAAATGATTACAGCAGGCGATTGGGAACACCTCTTGACCAAGATTCCTGTAAAGGCTGGTAATTTCTTCTACGTGCCAAGTGGCACCATGCACGCTATCGGCAAAGGCATTCTCATTTTAGAAACCCAGCAATCTAGCGATACGACCTACCGTGTTTATGATTTTGACCGTAAGGACGCCTCAGGCAAGACCCGTGACCTGCACCTCAAACAGTCCATCGATGTCTTAACGATTGGCAAACCCGCTAACAGCACTCCAGCTCGTATTATCAGTGGAAACCTTGACTTGACCACACTGGTCGCAAATGCCTTCTTTACTGTTTATAAATGGCAAATCTCAGATCAAGTTGATTTCAAGCGTACAGCTCCTTATCTTCTTCTTAGTGTCTTAGAGGGACAAGGACAGCTGGTGATTGAGGGTACTAGCTACCCTATCAAAAAAGGCGCCCACTTTATTCTTCCTCATGATGTTGGTAGCTGGGAGCTAACAGGTGAGCTTGAGTTGATTGTCAGCCATCCAAATGAAGATTAACCAAAAGACTGAGTTTCTCAGTCTTTTTCTTTATGCTATAATAAAAGGGTAAAGGAGTTCGCATGCGTTTAGATAAATTTTTAGTTGCCTGTGGCATAGGGTCACGAACAGAGGTTAAGCTTCTGCTCAAAAAGAAAACCGTCCGTGTTAACGAGAGTATCGTCACATCAGGCAAGACTCAAGTTGATGAGACAGCAGACACCATTAGCTATCAAGGTCAGGTGCTAGGCTATGAGCAGTTTGTCTACTATATGCTCAATAAACCATCTGGTGTCATCTCTGCGACAGAGGATAAAGCGCATAAGACCGTGCTTGACCTGCTCGATGACACCGCTAAAAATAAGCAAGTCTTTCCAGTAGGACGACTGGATAGAGATACCACAGGGCTTCTCCTCATGACCAATAACGGTGCGCTTGCGCACGCCATGTTATCACCTAAAAAACACGTGGACAAGGTCTATGAAGCGCAGATTGCAGGTCTGATGACACCAGAGGACGTGGAAGCTTTTGCTGCTGGTATCGTCTTAGAGGACTTTACCTGTCAGCCAGCAAAGCTTGCTATCATTACAAGTGACAGCCAAAAGGAGACTTGTCTCGTCCATATCACCATCCGAGAAGGGAAATTTCACCAAGTCAAGCGTATGGTGGCAAGTCGTGGTAAAAAGGTGGTGCAGCTAAAGCGCCTAACTATGGGACCGCTAAAACTTGATGATAAGCTAGCGCTAGGGGCTTATCGCAGGCTCACAGAAGAAGAGCTAGAAGCGCTTGCGGCATTTGATGTGCTACTATAGTTTTCTATTTGCGAAAAGGCTGATTTCATGGTAAGATAATAGAAACAAGCAAAAAGAGGTAGTATGTCATGGCATTTGGAGATAATGGGCCACGTAAGAAAACACCGTTTGAAAAGTTAACGATGATTGTCGTGATTGTGATGATTATCGTGACCATCGGAGGGATATTGTTCTCAGCTCTTGCTGGTGTGACAGGTATGTAACTGTAAAGCGCTTTATAAGCGTTTTTTTAAACTGATAAAGAATAGGTAATAATAAAAATGAGTATGTTTTTAGATACAGCAAAAATCAGCGTCAAAGCAGGTCGTGGCGGAGACGGCATGGTTGCCTTTCGCAGGGAAAAGTATGTCCCTAACGGCGGTCCTTGGGGCGGAGATGGCGGACGAGGTGGTTCTGTCATTTTTAAAGTGGACGAGGGTCTGCGTACGCTCATGGATTTTCGCTATAATCGCCATTTCAAAGCAAAAGCTGGTGAAAAAGGCATGACCAAGGGTATGCACGGTCGTGGAGCAGAGGACTTGATTGTCCCGATTCCTCCTGGTACTACGGTGCGTGACGCCAATACTGGCAAGGTCATCACCGATATGATTGAAAATGGGCAGGAGTTTGTCATTGCACACGGTGGACGTGGTGGGCGAGGTAATATCCGCTTTGCCACCCCTCGCAATCCAGCGCCAGAAATCGCTGAAAATGGCGAACCTGGTGAAGAGCGTGACTTGCAGCTGGAGTTGAAAATCTTAGCTGACGTTGGTCTAGTTGGTTTCCCATCTGTCGGAAAATCGACACTACTTAGTGTCGTCAGTGCAGCCAAACCTAAGATTGGTGCTTACCACTTTACCACCATTGTCCCAAATCTCGGTATGGTGCGTACCAAGTCTGGCGAGAGCTTTGCTATAGCGGATCTTCCTGGGCTTATCGAGGGTGCCAGCCAAGGTGTCGGCTTAGGGACACAGTTCTTGCGCCACATTGAGCGCACCCGTGTTATCCTGCATGTCATCGACATGTCAGCTAGCGAAGGGCGTGACCCTTACGAGGATTACCTAGCCATTAACCACGAGCTTGAGAGCTACAATCTGCGCCTTATGGAACGTCCACAGATTATCGTGGCAAATAAAATGGATATGCCAGAAGCGCAGGAAAACTTACGTGTCTTCAAGGAAAAGCTAGCAGCTGGCTATGATGAGTTTGATGAGCTGCCTATGATTTTCCCAATCTCGAGTCTGTCTCATCAAGGTTTGGATAATCTCTTAGAAGCGACAGCAGAATTGCTTGACAAGACCGATGAGTTCTTGCTTTATGATGAGAGCGATATGGAGCAAGATGAGGTCTACTATGGCTTCAATGAAGACGAGCGTCCCTTTGAAATTTCACGTGCTGATGATGCCGCTTGGGTACTCTCAGGTGAGAAACTTGAAAAACTCTTTATCATGACCAATATGGAGCGTGACGAGTCTGTCATGAAGTTTGCTCGCCAGTTGCGTGGTATGGGGGTTGATGAGGCGCTACGTGAGCGTGGAGCCAAGGACGGCGATATCGTTCGCATTGGCAATTTCGAGTTTGAGTTTGTTGACTAAAAGGAGGCGACTATGGGAGATAAACCCATATCATTTAAGGACGAAAACGGCAATTTCGTCTCAGCAGCAGATGTCTGGAATGCTGACAAACTAGAAGCCCTATTCAATGAGCTAAACCCTAACCGTAAACTACGATTAGAGCGTGAGAAAAAAGAAAAAGACAAAGCTGCTAAGAAGTAGCGAGAATAACAAAAGGTCTGATGGTTATCATCAGACCTTTTTAATGTTCTTTGTAGTTTTTTAATTCTTCTTCTAAAAATTGCTTGTTGGTGATATACTGTGCTAAGCCATAACGCAAGGTCAGCTCTTGGTTTTTGCTGATGCCCTGCTCTTTCCAAATCTCATAGTTTTTCTCTAGCTGGGCGATTTTTTGTTCTTTTCTTGCGATTTCGTCTTCGATGAGTTTGACAATCTCTTGATCGCTAAAATTGGTCGCAAAAAAGAGATGCATCAAAAAATCAGACTTGAAACTATCATCTGCCACATCTGACTCCAGATAATTTAGCAGCTCTTTTTCGCCAGCAGGCGTTATAGAGTACACATTTTTATTGGGTTTTCCTGTTTGGACGATGATTTTTTTAGAGACTAGACCTTCTTGCTCAAGTTTCCTGAGAGTAGGGTATATCATCCCGTAGGTGCCGTCGTAAAAATAGGACAGTCGATTTTGTAAAATATCATTGATTTCATAGCCCGTTTTTTCGCTTTGACTGAGTATCCCTAAAATAACGTATCTTCCCTTCAAAGTCTGCCCCTCCTTTGGTTTAGTAATGCTTTCTATGCTATATTTTTTTATCATATACCCGTGGTGCTAGTTGATTTCAAAATACGATAAAAGGCCCAAAAGGACTATACTGTAAGTGACCAAACAAACAGGA
>NZ_JBCLSK010000031.1:0-23275 GCF_041225505.1 Streptococcus hyointestinalis
GGTGATTACAATTATATCTCTCTGAGGTGTTTTTTCATACTTTTAAGTGGCTAACTTCATTTTAGAACTTTTAAAAAAATAAATAAAGTAGATAAAAACTTACTTTTTTCCTTCAAAACCTTGTCACATCAATAAAAGATCGTACTGAAAGTATTGATTTCTTTCTTAACATTCTTGTTCTAAACTAAAAAAATTAAAGTAGGTAAGAGCCTACTTTTTTTCTTCAAAACCCTGTTAGGACGCGTTTTTCAAAGCACTCAAAATTGAGTGTTTTTTTATTTTTAAAAATTTTTTCATTTTTTAATTTCTTTTTTGCTCAAAATGGGCTATTTCGATAACATTTGTGACATACTGATTAATGTAACAAATAAGGAGGGATAATTTTAAAGAAAGTTACATTTTAAAAGTACATCTTCATTACAGATTTAATAGTAAGGAGGAATTCACATGGTAAGAAGACCTAAGAAAAATAAACGAGAAAAAGAAGTAGTCATGAGACCTCCCTTATCTCGTGAAGAAATAGAAGAAAAGGAAAGGCAAAAGGAAAATAGAGAACTTAGGAAGAAAGAATTACTAGAATCACAGAAACAAAACGAAAATTATATAAAATCTTGTTTCTCAATTGTTCCATCTCATTGGGGTATTGATGGTTTAGGCACTCGTATAAGCCCTTCCACAACTTCTTATAAAACTTTTCCACTAAAAACATACTCCTTAAAAGAAAGAAATGAGATCTTCAATGAAACAATTACAGAAAATACAAAAGAAAAACTTGAAGATAAAATGTCAAAACGGATCTTAAAAAGATTTAGAGACGGAATATAAATAAAGCAGTTATTTTAATAGCAAATATATTTTTCAATGTTAAAAAACGTTGATATATCAAGAAACATATATAAAATTGTACCGCAACTACTATTCGAATATTTTCAAAAGGATAAGGATATGAAGGTTACTTTAAGTAAAAATAAAAAAGAGTTTGTTTCCAAACTTTGGTCGGTGTCAGAAACAAACTCAAAATATACTAGTAATAATATCTATTACCTACTTCTATTATCTCAATAAAATATAGAAATTTCAAGAGGATTATTAATTATGAAACAAACAATGAACAAAGAAGATTTAATTAAAATGGGTTACAATCCCTATACTGCCGTTACAATTATTAGACAAGCTAAGCAAATTATGGTACAAAAGGGATATGCCTTTTATAATAATCGACGTTTAGGGCATGTCCCTATCGTTGCTGTTGAAGAAATTCTGGGTGTTTCACTTCACAAGGAGAAATAATGCCAAAGAATCAACAGAGAACTAAATTTCCTGGAGTCTATACGGACAAAGACGGAAAATTTTTTATTCAAACCGAATTTGGTAGAGATAGAATTACAGGGAAACGTGTACGTAAGAAATCAAGGGTAGATCAACACGGAAAACCATTCAATTCTGCTTCAGAAGCACACAAGGAATTAACGCGTCTGAAGCATGAATATCATCAATCCCAAGGTTATTCTAACTACCGGATGAAATATCGACAATTTATGGAAGAACATTATATTCCATATTATAGAACAACAGTTGAGCACAGCACATTTTCAGTTCGAGAGAAAAATCTTTTACAGCTTTGTGATCGTTTTGGTGACACTACACTTCGTTCGATTACACTCGAACAAGTCCAGATGTTTCGAACATGGTTACTGACTAGTCAAGATGAGGATGGTGCCGGATATTCACAAGGATATGCTAGCCTCATCTTTGGCATGTTTAGGAAATCATTAGACTATGCTTTGCAAATGGGATATGTGGAAAAAAACATTTCTAAGCAATCTAATGCAATTCCTAAAGGAAAAAGTAATGTCCCATATTGGACTAAGAGCGAATTTGAAGCTGTTATTTCTCAAATTTACATTGAAGATGTATATGAACATTTAAACTTCGTGATGATTTGGGTATATTTCATGACTGGCGTACGTGTAAATGAAGGTTGTGCCCTTCAATGGAATGATGTTGACTTTGATAAGCAACGCCTACGAGTTCATCATATGCTTATTGTTAAAAACAAAAAAGAATGGACTAGTAATTCCTATACGAAAACTAAAGACGGGAGAAGGATGATTAGTTTAGATAAAGATACTATTGATGTGTTAAAAAAATGGCGTGAAGCTCAAAAAAAGATTGGACTAGGACACGAGAACGATTTTATCTTTTCATACGATGGCTTACCTATGCTAAAATCTACAATCTCAAGGATTATTAAAAGGTACGCCAAGATTGCTCACGTAAAGCCTATCCAAGCGAAAGGTCTCCGTCATAGTCATGCTTCGCTGCTAATTAATGAATTAAATGCTACTGTACTTATTCTATCAAAACGTTTAGGACACTCTTCTCCTGAAATCACATTGAAACATTACTCACATCTATGGGATGGCGCTGATGAAGTTATCACTAATGAAATGGTAGGAATTATTAATGTTTCTTTCCCATCTTCTAGCTTAGTACATTTCAACGGGAACCAATCAATTTCAAAATAACGTTCCCACCAAAAACCCCACCAAAGAATTACTAACTCCTTAAAAATCCTATTATATAGCGATTCTCAAGGAGTCTGCAACCGTTGAGTGGGAATAATACATAAGGGTAACTTAGTCTAAAAGTTCTTGATTTAACAGCATTTTGCCTATTATGAATAGTTATGAATAGTGTTGAATTGGGATAAAACACTTTGGATTGTCTCCAAAGTGTCTCCAAAAAGAGATAGCTTAATCAAAATAAGCTGTCTCTTTTTTGTTTTAAGTTGCTATTTAGTCCAAAAATGGTATAATGAAAATAGAAAAAAGGGTTAAGCGACAACTTAACCCCAATGTAGAACCGTTTAAAAGACGGTGGCTTGTAATTGCTATATTAAGAAATAGCCGAACTACCTTCCAAAGTATTGACGGCTATTTCTTTTTGTCATCGTCTTTGAAGATTTTATAGCACAAACCAATTACAGCCACGGTAAAACTACCAAAACTTAAAATGGTATGCACAACTTCAAACGCTGTCAAAATTGCTCCTCCTTTCCGTCAGATTTTGATGAATTGCCCATAGGCATCACCTCTCTTTCAGAAAACAAGAGCCGCCATCTTCACTTTTCTACAATAAGCATTATATCATATCATTCCTAGAAACAGCAAAAAAACTCTTCTCACTTAATGTGAGAAGAGTTTTGTATGTAGCTTAATTTTCATCAGCAAGTCAAACTACGACGTCCATCCGCCAATCATGAACAACATAGCTAATAAAGAGACTGTAATCAATACTGTTACAAAGTGATTTTTAGTTTTTTTCATATAACTTACTTCACAACCACTTCCTTATAATCGCACTTTTCGTTTGAGCAGATGACTTGTTTGCCTCCGCCACGGACTTTTTTCTCGACGAGGAAGTCGCCAGATTTTGGACAGTCACGTCCGACAGGCTTGTCCCAAGAGGTGAACTCGCACTCTGGATAGCGATCACAGCCATAGAAGATACGATTGCGCTTAGTTTTGCGCTCGATGACCTGTCCTTTGTGACACAGCGGACAGGTCACGCCGATTTCTTTGATGATGGCTTTGGTGTTGTGGCATTCTGGGAAGTTGCTACAAGCGTAGAATTTACCGTAACGCCCTAATTTGATAACCATAGGTGAGCCGCAGACGTCACAATCAAATCCCGCAGGCTCATCCTTGATTTGGATTTTCTCCATCTCGCTTTCTGCTTTTTCAAGTTCTTTTTCAAAAGGTTTGTAAAAGCGGTCAATGACCTTTTGCCACTGCTCTTTGCCAAGCTCGACTTCATCCAGCTTAGTCTCCATCTCTGCCGTAAATGCCACATCGACAATATCCGGGAAGAACTCGACAATCAAGCTATTGACAATCTCACCGAGCTCTGTCGGCTCAAAGCGCTTTGCAGACAAGGTGACATAGTAGCGCTTCTGGATGGTCTCAAGGGTCGGCGCATAAGTGGACGGACGACCCACACCATTTTCTTCCAACGTCTTAATCAACGTCGCTTCTGAGTACCTAGCTGGAGGCTGGGTGAAATGCTGCTCTGGCTGAGTGGTGACTTTCTTGACAGTGTCTCCCTCTTTCATGTCAGGGAGCATTTTGTTTTTGTCAGAGTCGTTGTAAACAGCAAGGTAACCATCAAACTTGATTTGACTACCGTTGGCTGTGAAGATAACGCCGTTTTGAGACAATGTCACTTTCATGGTGTCAAAGACAGCAGCTGTCATTTGACTAGCGACAAAGCGGTTCCAAATCAAGGTGTAGAGTTTAAGCTGGTCTTTGTCCAGATACTTAGCAATAGACTCAGGTGTCTGCTGGACATTTGATGGGCGGATAGCTTCGTGTGCATCTTGAGCGCTAGCGCTATTTTTCACACGGCTACCGTGCTTGGAATATTTCTCCCCAAAGCGCTCTGTGATAAAGTTCGCAGCGTCATTTTGCGCTACAGGACTGATACGAGTCGAGTCGGTACGCATATAAGTGATAAGACCTTGTGTGCCGCTCTTGCCGAGGCTAATGCCCTCATAGAGCTGCTGGGCGACCATCATGGTCTTTCGGGTTCTAAAGTTGATTTTATTCGCCGCATCCTGCTGGAGCGATGAGGTAGTGTAAGGCAGGGGTGCGTTTCTGCGACGCTCCTTTTTCTCCACCTTATCGACATTGAAATCATCGCCTTTAATACGAGCGAGGACTTCTTTGACATCATCGTTGGTCTGGAGCTTGTGCTTTTTGCCGTCTAAGCCGTAGAAGCTAGCGTTGAACTTGCGGGTGCCTTTTTTAAAGGCGCCATCAATCGTCCAATACTCCTCTGGTTTAAAGGCTTTAATCTCGTTTTCACGGTCAATGATGAGCTTGAGTGCGACAGATTGCACACGTCCAGCAGAGAGCCCTTTTTTGACCTTTTTCCATAGGATAGGCGAGATAGAATAGCCCACAATGCGGTCCAGAACACGTCTTGCCTGCTGGGCATCCACCAAGTTCATGTCAATCTCACGTGGCTCGACAAAGGCATTTTTGACAGCATCCTTGGTAATCTCGTTAAAGACCACACGGTTTTTTGCCTTAGGGTCAAGGTCTAGGATGTGTGCCAAATGCCATGAAATCGCTTCTCCTTCACGGTCCGGGTCACTTGCGAGAAAGACATTTTTCGCTTTCTTGGCTTCCTTTTTCAAGTCATTAATCAACGGACCCTTACCACGGATGTTGATATACTGCGGCTCATAGTTATTGTCAAAGTCAATAGACATACTAGACTTTTTCAAGTCACGGATATGCCCAACAGAGGCGACAACTCGGTAGTTGCGCCCAAGATACTTTTCAATCGTCTTCGCCTTTGCAGGAGACTCAACGATGACTAGATTTTTTTTCGTTGTTGTTTTCTTCTTACGTTTCGTTGTTGTCTTTGTTTTTGTCGTTTTCGTTTTGGTTGCTGTTTCCATACAGATTACACTTTCTCATTTGTTTAAACTGTATGTATCATATCCCACTTTTTCTAAGCTGTCAATAAAAAACTTTTTCTTATAGGAAAAACACTAAGCAAATGGATACTCCAAAAGCACGTCAGAGCCTGATGTAATGCACTTTGCACCCTCTTGGATAAGATGATGACAACCATCAGAGACACCATCTAGGATATTACCAGGAATGGCAAAAACGTCCCGTCCCTCCTCTAACGCTCGCTCACAAGTGATGAGACTGCCTGAGCGAATGCGAGCTTCACATGCGAGCTTCACAGACGATGAGCCCTTGACAAAGCCCAGCGATGATACGGTTGCGCTCTGGGAAATGGTACTTGAGCGGTTGACTACCTGCTTCATACTCTGATAGGACAAGGTGTTTTTTCGCCAGATAGTCTTGGAGTTTTTGGTTTTCCTTTGGATAGTAGACGTCTAAGCCACAGCCGATGATAGCAATGGTCGCCCCGCCATTTTTGATACTCGACATGTGAGCACTGGTGTCAATCCCACGCGCCAAACCACTGACAATGACAAAGCGATTGTTGAGTTCTTGGATGATTTTTTGCACGGATTTGACACTGACTGTACTTGCCTTTCTAGCGCCAACCACAGCGATTTTAGGCTTTTCAAGCAAATCCAGATTGCCCTGATAAAAGAGCAAAACGGGTGGGTTGTAGATTTCTTTTAAGGCTAAGGGATATTCCTTGTCCAAAATCGAGATGGACGGAAAGCGGCTAAACTGCTCACGCAATGTTTTGCTGTCAAGCGAGCGGAAGTTTTCGATGAAAGCCACAGGATTTTTACACTTTGAGACGATCGCCATATCCCGCAAGCTCAGCGACTTTCCGACCCGCTCTTGATAATCAAGGATGTTGATGATATTGAGATTGGTTAGCCCCGCTTTTTTCAGTTTAAACAGTTCAAAATTATTCATGTGATTACCTCCACCTGTTTATTCGTATTTTGGCGGGAAAGTAAAAAAGTGCAAGCTATTTGCTCACACTTTTGGTAAATCCAACTGTTTGATGATACGAGCAGGATTTCCTGCTAGGACGACATTGTCGCCAAAGGATTTGGTGACGACACTGCCAGCGCCGACAACGACGTTATCGCCTAGTGTCACACCAGGGAGAATAGTCACACCACTTGCTAGCCAGACATTATCACCGATAGTGATAGGTTTACCATACTCTAATCCTGCAATGCGTTCCTTGGCGTCCAATGGATGGAGCGGAGTTAGCAATTGGCAGTTAGGTCCAATCATAGCGTTATCGCCAATCCTAATTTCACAGACATCTAAGAATGTCTGGTTAAAATTGGCATAAAAATTCTCTCCGACATGGATGTTATTGCCATAATCGCAGACAAAGCCAGTCTCCATAAAGATGTGCTCGCCAGTTGTGCCAAACCAATCCTTTAGCAGGCTTGAGCGCTTCTTCTCATCCTGCTCGGCGTTAAATGCCATGAGTTTTTTTCTTGCTTCAAGGCGTTGATTTTTGAGTTCTTTATCGCTAGCGTCATAGAGCTTTCCTGCTAGCATTTTGTCACGTTCAGTTTGTGTCATAAGTTTCTCCTTTAGTGGCTTACTAACCTTTCGATGATGAAAAGGCTGATATAGAGGATAGTGTAGAGGCTGATAAGGATGATGTGGCGCTTCTTGGTCATCACCATATAGCCGATAAACTCTCGAATGAAAGCGTTTAGGCTGAAATAAAACTTAGTCTTACCGCCGTAGCCGATACATTTGATACCTTGACCTTTAGCTAATAGCAGAGCTCGAAAGACATGGTAATAATTGGTCACAAGAGCAAAGCTGCTATTTTCTCTCATCAGTTCATAGGAAAAGGCGATATTTTCATAAGTATTTCTAGAGCGGTTTTCTAGGATGATGGATTCTTGAGGAACACCTTGTCTCATAGCGTAGTTTGCCATGGCTTGCGCTTCAGAGACAACCTCATCTGCACCTTGCCCGCCCGAGACGATGAGCTGACTGTTAGGATGTTTTTTTAAAAGAGCAATGCCCTTGTTTAGACGACTAGCAAGAAGCGGTGTGACCTCTTCTCCCATCAAACCAGCACCCAGCACCACGATGTAGTCGAGCTTACGCTTACCAAGATTGATTGCATTCAAAAAACTTGCCAAGGTATAGAGTGCAATGATAAGAAAGAGATAGGTCAATATCCCACCGATGTAGACATAGAGGATGTAAAAGAGCGTCGGTGTTCTAAAGCTTGCGATAACAACTGGTAGGATAAAGAGATAAGTCAAAATGCCAAGCCCTAAGCCAAATGATAGAAAGTTGGTCAGCTTGGTGCCCTCACGCTGAAGAAGGCGACTGCCATTGTAGAGACAGACCACGATAAAAATCAACGGTCCTACAGAGAGAAGGATAAAGGCTACAAGAAAGAGAAAACCGATAATCATATACAGTATCGGGTAATCTTGGAAGGAAAAGGACGACCAGACAAGAGCCAACAGCCCAAATAAGAACCCGATAAAAGCCACACCTATCCAGAGATTGCGCCGTTCTATGCGGTAGCTGATTAAAAAGATAAGCAGCGTGATAGCAAAGATAATCACATGTTCTCCTCTCTCAGCATGGATTTGATAGGCTCAAAGGTTTTGCGATGAATGGGCGTAATGCCTTGCTGTTTTAAGCCTATCAAGTGCTGTTTGGTGCCGTAGCCTGCATTGTGAGCAAAGTCGTAACCTGGATAGCGCTCGTCAAAGTCAGCCATCATCTTATCCCGTGTCACCTTAGCAACGATAGACGCCGCTGCAATGGACAGAGAATTGGCGTCTCCTTTGATGATAGAGGTCTGCTCTAGTCCGTTATCTAAGGTCATAGCGTCAATCAAGAGATGATCAGGCACTAGCTCCAACTGCTCAATCGCCTCCTGCATCGCCAGTTTCGTCGCCTCGTAGATATTGACCCTATCAATGACAGTATTGTCTTTGATACCAATGCCGATAGCAAGCGCCTTATCACAGATAGCTTGGTAAATGGATTGGTGCTTATGCTTTGGGATTTTTTTGGAGTCATTGAGCCAAGCTATTTTACAATTCTCAGGCAATATCACTGCTGCTGCGACAACAGGACCCGCAAGCGGCCCCCTTCCTACCTCGTCAATGCCTGCTATCAAGCACTTGCCCTCTTTGTAGAGAGCTTTTTCGTAGCGCAACATCTTCTCCAAGCGCTCTTCCTCCAAGAGCATTTTTTGAATGGCTTTTTGCCGTTGCTTGATAGCGGTCTGCACACCTGCTCGGCTATCCTCCAGATACTCTCTCCATCTAGGGTCGTCAAGACTCTTGATAGCAAGCAACTGCTCCTTTATCTCCTTAATGGTCGCCATCTGTATCTCCTAGCGTGTCAAGAGTGTAGCGTCCTAACTTGCCGTCACGCACTTCCTTGACAAAAAGCGCATAAAAGCGGTCGTAGTCCTCACGAAAACCAAGTTTTTGAGTCAACGCCATAATCATCTCAGGCGCAGTCTCAGAAAGGTCAATCCCTTTAAAACGCTCCACAAGCCTATCTGGATAGTACTGCTTGAAATAATCTAACCCAAAAATCGTCACCTCATCCATAGGCAACAGATTGTCCTTGATAGCACCTGTCAGTGCCAGCTTGAGCCCCACTACTTGATCCTCAAACTTAGGCCAAAGAATCCCAGGTGTGTCCAAAATCTCCAAGTCTTTGTTGGACTTGAGCCACTGCTGCCCCTTGGTGACACCTGGTTTATTGCCGACAACAGCAATTTTCTTGCCCGCTAGGCGGTTCATGAGAGTGGATTTACCAGCGTTTGGAATGCCGATAATCATAGTGCGCAGCGTTTCTTTTTGAATGCCACGCTCTCTGAGCTTTTCAATATTTTCACTCATGAGCTGCTTCGCCGCATCGGTCACCTTTTTTACAGTGGATTGTTCCTTAGCATTGAGAGCAAGGGTTTTAATGCCCTGATTTTCAAAATGCTGCTGCCACTCTTTGGTCAACTGGGGATCAGCAAGGTCCGCTTTATTTAAAATCAAAAGCTTAGGCTTGTCACCTACAATCTTTGTTAGCATGGGATTTTGACTGGATAAAGGCAACCTTGCATCCACCAAAATCGTCACAAAATCTACAAACTTGATATTTTCCTGCACCTGCCTACGCGCCTTGGACATGTGCCCCGGAAACCATTGAATAGTCGCCATATTCCTTCTCCTCCTTGATTTTCTTGGGTTTTACAAACTTGTTTTACATTATTTTTTGATTTTTGGGCAAATTTTGGGCAACGTCAACTTTTTGAATGAAGTCCGTAATAGTTTGAACAGACTTATCTTGACCATTATCCACTAAGTGCGTGTACCCATTAGTTGTTTCTAATTCGACATGACCGACACGTTCCTGAATCTCTTTGAGCGGAACATTAGAGCTATTTCTTAGCGCTGTAATATGGATATGCCGAAAACTATGAGGAACTACATTTTTTGTCCAGTCAAATCCATAGCGAGCCTTACACTTCTTTCTCAGTTGCTGGTTGACTCTCATCAAGATACCACGAAAACTATGTGATGTGATAGGAGAGCCATACTCTGTTTTGAACAAAAAGTCATTTTTCCAAAATGCTTTTGAAGGATGTTTTTTCACATACTCCTCAAAGCGCCTGTTTCGCTCAATAACTCTTAATAGTGCTTCTATGACAACATCAGGTAAGTATATTGTTCGCTCACCAGCTACTGTTTTAGTCGTATCAAGATAATACTCCTCTACCCTTAAATCATTTGAATGCAGTGACTTTGAGATAGTGACTCTTTTATGTTCAAAGTCAATATCATCATAGGTCAAACCAGAAGCTTCTCCAATGCGACAGCCAGTACCTAAAAGAAAAATAGCAAGGTCATAATAAGTCTTATTTCTTCGTCCTTTTAACTCAGACAATAGAACGTTAACCTCTCTATCGGTTAAAAACTTATCCTCACGCCTTTTTCTTTTAGCCTGTTTATCGACTATTGAAGCATTTAGCTTGATGACCTTAGAAGGTGAAAACATTATTGCATTGTGTAACACCCCATAGTCAAATATTTTATTCAAAGTTGATTTAATATGCTGTAGTGTTGAATGACTCGCACGATACTTCTCTCTGTATTCTGTCAAACAATGCTGTACAAATAAGGGCGTAATTTTTGAGAGCAACGTCTCATCTGGTATCATATCGGATAAACGCCTTAATACCAAAAGTTCACGGTTGATAGTTTGAGGTTTTACCGTTGTTGTCCATGTTTGAAACCAGCTCTCTTTCAACTGCCCAAACTGAGTGAATTTTTCTCCCTGATAGAGTGATTCTTTCTCTTCAAAGATAGCTTCAATCTTCTCAAGAAGTTCTCGCTCTGCTTGGCGCCTTGCTCTGATTGTATTTTGTTTAAAAGATACAGATGCTCTCTTACTTTTGCCAGTAATAGGGTCACGATATCTTTCTACTACAACATATGTTATACCGTTTTTTCCTTCTCGTTTTTCTAGATACATTTTTTCCTCCAAAAGTGTAAATGAAAAACGATAAAATAACAACTAACGTTACTATTTTATCATTTTTTTCTTGTCTACGATAGTCTAGAATGTATTATACAAGCTCAGAGCGCCTACTTAGACCACTTATTTTTTTGTAATGATTTTGGCTTGAAATATTCTTTTTGTTTAAATCGCATAAACTCTTCAAAGCCAGATAGCTTGATAAAGACGAGTTTATGAGTCGGGTTTATGACAGACTTTGAAAATTTAGGATTCTGTCGCATTTCAGAAATGAATCTGTTGAGCGTATAGAGATTCAGACCTGACCATGTTTCCAACAACATCTTTTTACTGACCCACACCGCTTTTTCTTCTTTCATTTATCGTCCTCCTTTTCACCTTTAGCGTATCTTCTTGAATCTAGGTATTTAGCGAAAAAGTAAGTTTTATCAACAATAAACCGTAAAAGCATAGAGTCTTCAGTACGGGCGTAAGTGACCAGATGCGTAAATTCCGTGAAATTATGCTCTTCAATAATATCAATAACAAGTGTCAAAAACTCATTAGAGTTGTTATCGATAAAGAACTTCTCTTTATCAAACCCACAACCTGACTCTATGTCCTCGATATTATAAGGTGTTTTCTCGGGATTCTCAGCATGTGTGAAATAGTCGTACATGCCTTTTGGGCTCATGATAATTTCTACATAGGCAGGTGTATTGAGATTTTTAGTCAGTAATTCAGAAACTTGAGAGTAGCTTTTCAGCGAATCAAAGTAAAGTGCGCCGTGCTTATGCGCCTTTTTAAATTCACCTGTTTCTTTGTTTACATCCTTGTCATGCCACGGCGACAATACAAAAGGTATCCTCATACCTTCAAGAATCTCTAGATAGTTATCTGGACAACTATCCCGATAGAGCAAGAATCCCCATTTATTTGAGCGCTTATCTTTTACCATAGTTATAACCTCTTTTTAATGACATAAAATTATCAGATTTTTGATTAGTGATTATTGATATATGGGGGCGTCGTAGTAAGCCCCCATATATCCCAATTCTCTTTCGGAAAAGAGAGAACCCTTGGCTTTCACTACGTGAGCCAAGTTCTCCCTTTTCGCTTAACGTCTTGTCCCTACAAACCAGAGTCTATTTCCTTCACGACTGGGTGATGAAAAATAGTAATCAGGGTTACGGCTAGAGACTTCTTCTTTGATATGAGCTTCCATTTCTCTGAGAAGTTTTTGTGCTTGTTGCGTCTTGGGATATCTAATAAAGACAGTCACAGAGTCTTTACGGACATCAACCGTACATTTAGAGACAGCCTTGTTGAATTTTTTCAGAATTGGATTGAATTTTGTGACTGTAGTTTGACTATCAATAGTAATAACAGACTTTGATTTTTCGTCTTGTTTGAGAAACTGACGTAATCTCACTGTTTGATATACTGACTTAAAATAATTCCAAATGGAATCTTTGAAAAAACGCTGAATTAACTCAATAACAATTAGAAGCACAACTACTATCATTGAAATGATAGCTAGAAATTTTGCAAAGTGTGCAACAGTAACCAATTTATCTTGAACGAAAATCAGATAGTCTTTTAGCTTTACAATATCGATATTATCAAATCTTTGATTTAATAAATAGCTAACAAAACTTAAAAGATAACTAATAGCTCCAAAAAACGTGAGTCTAATAGTGATGTTGTAGCTTCGCTGAAAAAAGCTCTTCCTCATGATTAAAGTATGTCTTTCTTAGTATAATAGTACGTTGGACACAACAATGGCAGTACTTGAAAGGGGTGTTGATTATCAAGTATTTGAATAAGCCCTGTACCCTTGCCGATCGGAATCACAATACCTTCAGGATTTAAATCGGGGTACAAGAAAGCTGTCGTCCGCTTATTGATATTTCCAATCTGAATGAGAACGTTGAGTTGTTCTCGAACGGATACAGGGATGGTTTGGTGGTCAAATCTTTGGCTCACTAACAAAAGATGAATTTTAGTTGTACGACCGAGAAGCGCAATCTGAGATAATAATGAGAAAAAAGAATCCTTGATAGTCTTATTTACACCTTCAGATAGGGCGAGAACTTCATCGATAACTATCGTCAAATGGTCGAATTGATGTTTTGGGTCATCATATAGAATCTCTTGACGTTGCTGAATGAGTTTAAGACAATTGCTGAGATTTTCATTTATTTCAGAGACAAAATCTGATTTTGAGCGATTTTTTTGAGGATGAATAACAGCAACACCATTTTCACGAGCCCATCGTGACGGTGTATCAAACTTTGGGTCTATAATAATCAACTCAGAAAAGTTTTTTAAAAGACTTAAAAAATAAGTAAGAGCGTAGGACTTACCAGAACCACTGTTGCCAGCTATTGCGATGTGAGTCACTTTATTGTAGTCAATGGTTAGATTCTTCATGATGGGGATGGTGTTTGGAGGTTGACTTTTAGAAAAGGCTTCTAAGTCAGGAATCACCAAACGCTTTGAAATGCCTTTCTTCCAAGGAAAGAAGAGCCCACGTTGTACGTGAATGTCATCGGTGTCCAGCGCTACGAAGTAAGCTGAGTTTTGTTTGAGCAAAGTATAGCGAGGATAGAGCGCAGCGTTTGCGATTAAAAAAATCTTTTGGTATAGTTCATCATCAACGATATAGCTTGATGGTAAACGGGGAATAAAGAGAAAGCCATCAGACATAATTTTTATATCGAAAGAGTTTACATAACTGCTCTCTCCGTATATGAGGGTGGTGAGCCCCATATTTAGGCTTTGTAGTAAGTATTGAGAAAGTTCTCTGTTATTCATTATTTGACCTCCTTGATGTCTTGTGCTTGAAAATATACATTGTAGTTGATCTGACAGGCTTCAAGCATATCAAATTCGACCATATCCATGTATGAGGGGAGTGAAACATCTGATTCAAATTTAACTTGGAAAGGTGGGAGTCCTTTTTGTGAGAACCACGCTTTGTATGCGATAATCTCTCCTGTTGGCTGTCCATTTTCGAATTTGATTTGTGGTTCAAGTTCTGTGCTGAGACAGAAAATAGCTTGTTTGTTATCAATATACTCATTTGCTGTAATGGCTGAGTAGCCACCTTTGCGATTATGTGCTTTCATAATGTCACCTTTGTCTTTCTAAAGTTTAATTGAGTTACAACTTATGCTCCTTTTTAGTCTGAGCTAGACTGTCTTAGCTAAGTACATTCTTAGTTTATCTCATTTCAACGAACTAGACTGTCAGAAATTCTGACAGTCTAGTTTCACTTTTTATGATATGAGGTAGTAAATTCAAAGAGAAAAAATGTTAATTTTTCAGCGACTTGATAATAATTTTCCTCATAAATGTTAAAGTTAAGTTACAATAAAAACCTTTTAGGAAAATACTAAACATATTTAGAGTATAATGTTGGTATTGGTAGTTAACATCACCTAGGAGGAATGCTTAAAAGGAATATGAAATTTAAAGATTATACTTGGGATAAAGAATTTGAAATAAAAGGATATTTTTCAGACTATCCTGATAACATTATTTCTCCAAACAATCTAAGTGGTATCCTGCATTATTCACCGCGAGAAATTGTACTGGAATTATTGGGGGATTTTGAAGAAGAAACAGGTATTTCATTCGGTTTTGGTAAATATTTGGAAAAGATATATGGTTTTTCAAGTAACGGTAATATTTTAATTTTAAATACCTACGGAGAGCCAACAGCAAATATTTCAACTCCAGGATTTCCTATAACTAAATACAGAGTGAAGAATTTTAAAATCTACGATGTCTTTTATAATGAACTTGAAAATTTTGACGGTAGCCCTGATTCTTTTAAGGATTTAATTGATAAATTAGAATCTGAAGAAATTAAGGAATATAGATTTAGTTTTGAACATATTGAAGAATGGATTGAAAAGTCATTGGTCAATATTAAGCGTAAAGGTTTTCAAGATATTTTTGAAAGTGCAGTAAGTGAGTACCAATCAACAAAAGTATTAATAGAATCTTTGGACATGAACTTTGAAGATAGAGCAACGTTAACTTCTTCATATGCAACGACATCTTTTAAGAGTAATTACTTTATTGAATTTACATCATCTAATTCTAACGTAAGGCCTTTTAAAGAGTTTTATCAAGCTTCACAAAAATTTAAAGATTTAGTTGAAATTTTATCAAACATACCACTATCGTTTACAAATATTGAGTTTCTGGTTCAGGATAAGATGGTAAGAGGGAAACGTTTTCCATTAATAAAAGGAAAATTCTTTGTGCAACATGCTAGGAAATTTAAAAATTGGAAAAAATACTTTTTGCAAGATATTTCTTTGAACAATTTAGATGATAACTTTGAAAAAATCTTAAATAACTGGTTTGGTAAAACGGAAGAACTTGAATTTATAGTTCGCCAATTTTCAAAAAATCTTCATAGTGATTTATATTTAGAAGACCAACTAGTTGATGCGATTCAAAATTTAGAAGTCTATTCTAGAAATTTTAGGAATTTAATGCCACAACCTCTATCCGATGCTGAAGAAGGTGCTAGACAATCTGTGATTAATTTTATAAATACACATGTTCCAGAAAAGATTAAAAGTAAATTTCGAAATAGATTGAAGTTTACAAAGAAAGAACCTACTCTCTCGGAACGTTTAAAAGATTTATTTGATGGAATAGACGAAGCTAATCAAACTAAAATTTTTACCGATAATATTGATAGAGAGGATTTAATAACAAAATTAACTCAAACTCGTAATTATCACACTCACGGGGACTCTAAAGATAAATATCCGAAAATGATAACAGATATTAACGAAATGTATAAAACAAAAGTGCTTCTTCAAGAAGTTTTGAGGTATTATATATACCAAACATTAGAAATGGACTATGAATATAAGAATTATTGAAAATATTTTTTAATAGTAGAATATATATAAAATAGATTGTCAGAATTTCTGACAATCTATTTACTCTCAAAATTTTTCTATAAGACAAGCAAAATCAAAGAGCCAAATTGTTAATTTTTCAGCGATTTTGTAAGAGCTTTCTTCTTCTGGAAAGTCTGGGAAAAAGTTTGAAAGCGAGTCAATAAGTACATCTTTGTGTTTTTTTACAAAATCCTGAATACCTTTTTTAGTACATTTGTCAATTTTTTGAATTAATGATTTTTTGAAAAGTGTATTATTAAAAATAGAGTCGGCTAGAATAATCAATATTAATTGAGACAGCAATTCAATTTTGAAAGAGTCGTCTTGTAAAAATAGTGCTTTTGGTGTTTGATACTGAAGAGTTTCTTGAAAAGCTAGCGCAGACCTCGAAGTCATATTTCGTCTCCCTTTCAGAATTTCTCCAACAGTTGTTGCAGAAATTGATATATCTTTTCCATTCGCATCTTGAAAACCAAACTGATTTTGTAAAATATGCGTTTTTGCTAGTTGTTTTGTTAGTGCTTCTCCCAAAAGTTGGCTGTAGATTTTTTCTACTTTTTTGTTATATGTCATTTTTCTTCCTTTCTGTCCAAATTTGGACGGAAGAAAAACATTTAGTTTGCCGATGATAGTGTGAAAAATGCACACCAAATAAAACGGCGAAACTTTTCACACAGTAAACTTCTGGTGATGTTACTATGTTTTTGAGTTTCAATCCGTCCATTTGGATGCGCATCCAGTCAGGGACTATAATATTTTTATATAGAAGATAAAAAACTTTGTTGATAATTATTCAATCAAAACTTTATCTTCAATTTCATTATATCTGATATTCTGAATTTGAATAGAGTACCATAGACCTTGAAAATAAAACGGTTTCATTTGTGTTATCAATTTCTTTCTTCTACAAGAAAAACTTTATCAAATATTTTTCGCAAAACTGCCAAGCATTTTAAAAATGAAATATAGGAAAATACCAAAAAGAGCGCCAGCACTGGGCTGGAGCTCTTTTTTATGTATTTCAATTTTTTTAAATTTTTTCTCTACTCCTCCACTTCAAAAGGGGGTAGGCTTTCTATGAGGTCAACGGTTTGGATAGAGACGTTGATAATTCTCAACAAAAGGTTAAAAATGTACTTTTCATCTGTGCTGTAGTCGTTGGGGTCGTCTATGATACCTGACTTTTTATCTGTTTTGACTTGGTACTGATCCATTATCCATTCAATGGCTGAGCGACCGTTGACAACATACTGATAAGCTTTTTCTGGGATGTCGCTAATGGTGATGTCTTGGTTGAAGATAATGGTTGAGCGGTCATTAACAGATTTACCATTTTCATCTCGGGTTTTGGCAAAGCGCATCTTGGTCACTTTGTAAGTCGGATTGACCAAAGGCGTGATAGTGACTGCTTCATAGACAGGCACTTCTTCATAGTTAAGATGTAAATTCATCAAGGCTTTTCCAACTTCAACATACTTTTCCTTATGTTTGACAATCGGAATGCGTGCGAGGTCTTTTTTCAAGTCGTTAGCGTACTTTTCTTGATAGTCACGAGCGTTCAAAAGCCCGTAGACATAAGCAAAAGTATCGTCTAAACTAAGCCCTAGCTTGTCCGCAAACGCTTGGTTCATGTTGTCATTGGATTGGAACAACTGTGTCTCATCCACCTCATTGTCGTAACGCATAAAACCTTGACCATTCATGACAAGTTGATAATCAGGGAGACGATTTGTTACAATAACTGAAAAATCTCTACTTGATGCCCTGCCAGACGTATTAATTACTAAGTTATCACTTCCAAATTTTTTATAATATTTACCTGTACGTTCAATCAGACTCTTGGAATAATATACCCACTTCTTGACAAAAGGCCTATATAATGTTTGACAAGTAACAGAACTTTCATAAGTAAGTTTCTTCAAATTTAAAGCTGATTGTTCTAAATTTGGAGACCATTTTATATATTGGTCATCCCTATTCAGGCTCCGCTTTCTTTCGTCTAGGTCTAGTTTACTAATTTTATCAATTTCAGAATTATAGTTTAAAATTAAGTGTTCTGCATTCTGATTAACTTTGCTTTTTGAAAAGCCACTTATCCACGTATCTCTACTTGTTAAAATTCCCATTGAATTATTGAAAAACACGGAATCTTCTTCTCCTGCTAAACTAGCGTATTTTTGATAATTCGGGTCACGTTGGTTCAGCCAGTCGTTATTAGCGTCTGGTTGAATGGTTTGCCATTCAATGGCTGATATATCCCCAAAGTCTTCAATTATCTGCAATTTCTCTTTTTGAGACAAATAATCTCCGATATCATGATAGTGAAGTTCGTGCTTATCTGACCCATCATTGACTAAGATAGAAATGGCAACGGGCGTCCTACTACCTGAACCAAAAATCTTGCCTCCCTCTTGACGTGATTTTTCGCCAATGGTTCGCTGGTCACCTCGCAGATTAAAAATATAAAGATAGTTAAAATCTTCATACAAACCTGCTCGAAGCCCGTCCGCTGAATTGGTATTGAGATAAGCGCCATTTGTCACAAAACCAATCACCCCCTTGTCGCTCAACCTGTCGCTCGCCCAACGAAAAGCCTTGACATAAGTATCATATAGACCTCTGGTTAGTCCTGCATTTGATTTTGAAACATAGGTATCCGCTAAACGCTTATCTAATTTTGGATAAGCGATATTTTGGTTGTTGTCATTAGCACTTGTTTGCCCAATAGAGTACGGCGGATTGCCGATAATAGCTGTGATGGGTTGTTCTTGTTGACGTTTTAAGCGCTGGTCATTAGCGCCAAAGAAAGAGTCATCAAGCGTATCTTCCGTTTCTGTTGACTCAAAGGTATCCGTTAGGACAATACCCTCAAACGGTTGATAAGGCACATCACCGTTGATTTCATCAAAGACTGCTTCGATATTGATAGCAGCGATATAATAGCTCAAAAGCACAATTTCATTGGCGTGAAGCTCTTTGGTGTACTTTCTCAAAACATCAGCATAGGTGATTTCCCCTTTGTCCATCATCTGTTTGAAATAATGGAGCGTGCGTGTAATGAAAGTTCCTGTCCCAGTGAATGGGTCAAGAATATGAACATTTTCACTAGCAAGAGTTTTGCCAAAATGCTGACGCAAAACAGTGTCTACCGATTTGACGATAAAATCCACCACTTCTACAGGAGTAAAGACAATACCAAGTCTTTCGGTTGTGGCTTTAAAGCCTGTAGAAAAAAACTTATCATAGAGTGTGATGATGATTTTTTGCTTGGCTTGCGCATTGTCAATCCCTTCAGCACGCAGGCGAACAGAGTCATAAAAAGGCTGTAACTCTTTTTGTTCTTTTTCAAAACCGTACTGAGAAAACTCATCAATAATCAGCTCCATCGCTTGACTGACGGGATTGTGCTTGATGAAGCTATACTCATCAAACAAAGCGTCAAAGATAGGCTTAGTGATTAAGTGTTGCGCCAACATCTCAATAGCCTGCTCTTGGTCAATAGACTCATTGATATTGTGCTGTAGACTATGTAAGAATCGCTCAAAGGCTTCTTTACTTTCTGGATTTTTCTCTAAAATAATCTGAATTCCTTGGATATGACGGCGGGCAATATCCGCCACATCTTTTGACCAGTCCTCAAGATAACGTCTATCTCCTACTTTTTGTACAATCTTACCATAGATAGCACCCTCAACTGCTTTCCAATCAAGCTCAAGCTCTGTTTGAATTCTAATTTCTTTAGTTGGCTTATCAACATCACTATCTTGAAAACTTGGGTCATCAGGCGCACTACCAACCCCAATGACTTGGATATTTTTAGGCTTTCTCTTGTTTAATTCTAATTTATTGATAGTGGCTTCAAAGCGCTCATCAACAGAACGAAGCGCATTTAAAACCTGCCAAATGACATCATAGGTTTTGTTATTATCAAGAATGGTTTCAGGTGTTTCACCAGACGGCACCACGATTGGTAAGATGATATAGCCGTATTCTTTGCCTTCTGACTTGCGGATGATACGTCCGACCGCCTGCACAATATCCACTTGTGACTTGCGAGGAGATAGGAAGATAATGGCATCCAAGTTTGGTACGTCAATTCCCTCAGTCAAAAAGCGCACATTAGACAAAATCCGAGCAGAATCCTCTGGAATATCTTCGCTTGCTAACCAATCTAGGGCTTCACCCTTTTCTAGAGCATTCATCCCACCATCAACGTGACGCACATTGACAGAAAAGCCGTTTTCATTGTCTAGGTAATCGTTAACAACATTTTCAAACTGCTCAGATAACTGCTTGCTGTCCTTAATCGTACGAGAAAAGGCAATGGCACGCTTCATAGGCTCACCAGAAACGGTGTCAGAGAAAGTCTCACGCTTAATCATACCGTTCCACACACCAATAATACGCCCTACATCATCAATATTTAGCCCATTTTCAGCATCTGAAAGGGACTTTTGCATATCTCTTTGGACAACTGTTTCATCAACCGCTAAAACCATTAGCTTGTAATCAGTTAAAATACCGTGACTAATGGCGTCCCCAAAACCTAAACGATAAAAGACTTTTCCATATAAAGCTTCATCATCCATACTTGAAATGACAATAGAGTTGGATTCTGCTTTCTTTTTCGCTTCTCTTCCGTATAGTTTTGGTGTTGCGGTTTGGTAAAGTCTCTTTTTACCCTTGATGTTTAAGTCACTATGCACTTTTGTAAAGACAGAAGCTTCTTCTCCTAAAGCCTTAGCGCCTGTTGTCCTATGAGCCTCGTCAGCAATAATCAAATCAAACTCAGGAAAACCATCTTTTTGAGCCTTTCCAAGAACCTCAATAGATTGATAAGTTGAAAAGACAACTAGTAAGTCTTTTTTAGGTTGCGCCAATAGCTCGCTGTAGTTTGCCATGATTTTCTCAGCTGAGGTTGTCGCTGGGTAACCAATATCACTTGCTTTAATGGTGATGTTAGATTCATCTTGTTTGACATTGCCACGGCTAGCATTACGGTCGCTAGTCACAGCCATAGAAGATAGGCTTAATTCAGCATCATTATTCCAGCCACGCAATGTTTGCGTTAGCAATTGGATGCTAGGGACGAGGTAGAGAATGACAAACTGTTCTTTATTCGCTTCTTTGGCAAGCGCTTCTGCTACTTTTAAACTCGTGAAGGTTTTACCCGTACCAGGCGCCATGATAAGCTGTCCTCTATCATGCGCTTTAAAATGACTCAAAGATGCTTCAATAACTTCTCTTTGATAATAGCGTGGTTTCTTCTTTTCTTTGACGACTACCTGCTCTGGCTGCTCAAAAGAAAACTTTTCCCAGTTGATTTGAGAATTTTTCAAATCAGATAGACCAATCCGCACCACATCACTTCTATCAGCAAGCGCTTTTTCAGCATTTTTGCCCCATTTATCAGTAGATGCGACAATAATACCTGATTCATAGTAATCTTTTCCAAGTTCACTCAAAAATGAGTCAATATTGGCTTTTTGGATAGTGTGGTCATAAAACTTTGCCTGAACAGCCACCAATTCACCAGTGAACTTTTCAGCGACTAAATCAACCCCAATGTCCACTTTGGGAATAGCAAACGTGTCTGGCACATCAGCTAACATCCAGACATTTTTAAACTCATTCTTATAAGTTGGTTCATGTTGAAGATAAGCTCTTACAAGATATTCAAAGTAAGTCCCTCTATCACGCTGTGTTTTTGCAGAGTGATTGATTTGGTCAACGAGGTTCTCAAAAGACATAAAAACTCCCCTAAGCTAAGTGTATTAGACTGATAGGGTTAGTTAAGTATGTATATACTTAACTAAGGGTACCCTTAGTTAAGTATGTATATACTTAACTAAGGGTACCCTTAGCAATTTTATTTTTCTTTATTATACTATTTTTGGGCAAAATTTTGGGCAAACTATGTGCTTTTTTGATTATTATTGCTCAAGTAAATAAGTTTTATCTTTCATTTTTGGTTTTGATGAAAAGTAGAAAAAGCCTTGATTATCAAGGCTTTTTGAGGTGTTAGTCTATGTATTTTATCGTTTTTGAAAGTGATTTATTTGTGTTTCAAGCAATCAACCATTGAATAGTCGCCATATTTTCTAAATCCTTTCATATCAAGGGGGTGCCCCCCTTGATTTACTGTTTTTGTCATTAGGCACCGATCAGGCACCAAGAAAAATTGTCAATTCCATGTTAGGCGATACCCCACCACTTCTTGATTCGTTCCTCGAATACTTTGACATTGAAAATTTGGATAATGTTTTAACATATCTTTTTGTATCTTTGGAATAATATTTCCAGATATGTGTCTTGGTTGATACGAAGAACTTATCCCTAGATAATGTTTAAATTCATCCAAAGACAACTCTAGCTTTCCTAACTTATAAGATTCTTCAATTAAGCTATAAATCTTTTGAGAATATTTACAACTCCACTTTTGCAAAGCAAGGAAATGAAATGCATTATTCTCTACAAAGTTGTTCAGCGCCCGAACAGTATTACCTTCAGATTGCTTTAGCTTATGCGTGTAGATCATTGTTGTTTCATAGTTGGCATGACCTACTCGCGACATAATATCACTGATTTTGATTGACATCTCCTTACTTTGGAGGTAAGAAATGTGCATATGCCTAAATGAATGAGGTGTTACATGTTTTGTCCATTTAAAACCATATAACGCCTCACAATTGGCAATCAAATCGTCCTCTACTCTTTTTAACACTTCACGAAAAGAATGAGAAGTTATAGGTGAGCCGTATTCTGTACGAAAAATACTCTCAGAGTGCGTGAAATGAGGGTTGGGATGTTCAAGCATATAGCGATCAAACTCTTTTCCCCTATCAATCGTTCTTAAAATTGCTTTATAGGTTGGGCGATTAAAGCTAAACAAAATAGCAAGTACAATATTAACAATAATAAAAGCCCAAATATTTTGTGGATTATAGCACAAAAATAATAGAAAGGTAACAATTCCTGAAATAAGATCGGTACGATGAGAGTCCTTTTTCGTTCATTAAAATCGCAAAATGACCTGCAAATAAATTTAATAATAATTGAATGATAGATTCACTAGACTGATATAACATCATAAAGAATGAGGAGCCTGTTGCCAAGTTTGCAATCAATAGCTTATTAGCATAATCAAAAATAATATTCCCAAAATTGGTTGTCTGACCTCGGATTAACATCAATATAATATTTTTATTTTCTTTGTTCAAGTATAGAATCAACAAGTGAAAATTGAACCTCTCACGACTAAAGTCGCGAGATTCTTGGGTAGAGTGCAGACTTATGATTAGCTGACTAACCAACAGAGGTTACACTAATTGACCAAGCTATCCCCGTAGTTCCTACGGTTCATTTGTTTTG
>NZ_JBCLSK010000032.1:0-20803 GCF_041225505.1 Streptococcus hyointestinalis
ATTCTGTTCTCTGACAGATTTATTTTTGACTTCTTTAAGAAGCCCTGCACATCGTCTTGTTCAGTTCTCAAAGGTCTTTGTCTCTCAAGAGACAACTTCTATATTCTATCAAACTTTTAACAACTTGTCAACACTTTCTTTAAAAGTTTTTCAACCTCTCGTCTTGACTGCCCTCTCGTTTGACAGCTACATTAGTTTATCAAACTTCATCAACACTGTCAATAACTTTTTTAATCTTTTTTATAAAAAAATGAAAAAAGACCCTGAGGTCTTTTCTCTTAGTCTATAGCGATATAGTGGCTAGCGCCTGAGTAACTGATATAGGAGAGCCACCCATAGCCGTCTGAGATGACCGTTTTATCATAGCGGACACTGCTGCCGGCATCGTAATAGGCGATATCGCTGCTGGATTGTTGGGGTGCATTCTTGATCCCGTGGCGGCTAGTGAAGGTGTAGGTGCCGCTCGATGAGAGGGCTATTGAGCTTGAAGGTGTGGACTGCTCAGATGGGGTTGAGGTTACGGTGCTTCCCCCTAGGTCCTTGAAGTGGATGTAGCCAGACACTTGGCTTTTATGGAAGCTGCGGCGTTAACGACAGCTGAGAACCAAGCGACGGAACCGAAAGCGGGATTCATGTCTACGCGGTAGCCTTGGTTTCTAGCCACACTGCCCCAACTGATGGCATTGCCATAGCCACTCTTCCACTGGTTCGGGTAGTTATCCTCCAGCACTGAGGCTTCGCTAGTAGTGTTTAGAGCTAGGCTACTGCCTAGCAGGCTTAGTAATAATAGGCTTTTGTATTTTGTTCTCATATCTCCTCCTCATCTTACTTACTCGAAAATGAAAAGGAAACTTAGAGGAAAACACATAAAAAAGCCAACATAGGCTGGCTTACGGGGTTAGTCGCTAACAGAGAAACGGTTGGTCATTAGGTTGCTAGAATCAAACAAAACTTTATTTAACAGCTTTTGCGTTTCCTCTTGAATATAGTCGCTTATTTCTTGGTTTTCTGCTTCAAAGTCAACTGTTTCACCTGCAGCTAGCGCAGCATCTACTTTACCAATCATAGCATGACCTTGTGCCATAGTCTTTTCAATATAGTCATCAAGCTGTCCTTCATGCTGATGGAAGTGAGCGTCTGCTAGACCTGCAATCAAGCGGCTTGTCCAGTAAAAGCTATCTGTTGAGACATTTTCACTTGTATTTGCAAAGTAATCTGGCGTTTTAGTGACCTGCGTGAAGAAAGGAACTGAGGTCGCAAATGGCATTGACCCGTAGGAAAGCCACTGGATACCTGTTGTTTCGTGAGGTTGATTTGGACGCAGCTGTAAAATCGCTGTCTGGCTGGTGCGATTGATACCAATGGGGCGAAAGGCTTTTTGACTAACAGCATCTCCTTCTGGTCCATAAGGATCAAAAATAGTGTCTTGATAGTGGTTGCTGAGCACATACTTGACATCTTCAACGGTTACCTTGCGATACGGTTTTTGACACCATGGAATGAAAAAGCTCTTAGGATCTTGCTCAATTTCTGGGTTTAAAAAGCGCTGAATAGCCCAGCTTCTTGGGGTATTGTAATGTCTGTCTTTATCACGTTGACTACCAAAAGCGTAGCGTGGATTAAAGTGCTCATTTGAATAGGTCAAGTCTAAGTGATGTTTGGCAATAAAATCACGAAGATCACTAGAGTGAAGGTAGTCGTTAGGATTATTAAACTCAAAATAGTCTATGCCGAGTTGGTTAGGGTTGGTTACATAAGCGTCATCTGGAACACGTCTAGCAATCCAGTGATGCCCACCAATCGTCTCAAGCCACCAAATCTCATCACAATCTGAAAAAGCAATGCCATTGCTCTCATAGGTTCCATATTTTTCCAAAATAGAACCAAGAAGCTCAACACCTTCACGTGCACTATGGATATAAGGAAGAACCAAAGTCAGCATATCTTCCTCACCAATTCCTGATGGCACCAAGGGGTCAGCACCAAGCACTCTAGCATTTGTCGTGATGGTCTCAGTCGCACTCATGGCAACATTCACAGCGTTAATCCCTGCTTCACCCCAGATACCGTCTTTGCCTAGGGCGTCTGGTACGGAGGTATGGCGCATAGGATTGTCTGGTAAATCCATCTCAAAAGTAGATAAGACCGATTTATAGTGGCGAGGTTGATCCTCTGGATTGACTACAATAAATTTTTTAGGCGTAAATTCGCCGTTTTGCGAATCTTCTGTTCTAGCGATAAGGGTTGAGCCGTCATAAGACGCTTTTTTCCCAACTAAAATCGTCGTACAAGCCATACATGTGTCCTTTCTGTTTTACAATTCTTCTGCAATTTTGTTGATTTTACGCAAGCGGTGATTGACACCACTCTTGGTAATCGCTATGTCTAAGCTATCTGCAATCTGCTGGATGGAGTAATCTGGATGCGCCACCCGCACTTGTGCCACCTGACGCAAATCACTAGGCAAGCTATCAAAACCAATCGTATCCATGATTTTGATGATGTTATTGATGGTCTTCATACTAGCTGTCACCGTTCTAGCGATATTTGCAGTCTCAGCATTATTGGCACGGTTGAGGTCATTTCGTGTTTCACGTAAAATTTTAACTTCCTCAAAAGACTCCTTTGCTTGAAGAGCGCCAACTACCAAAAGAAAATCCATAATGTCCTCAGCTTTTTGAAGATAAGTCACAGCTCCGCTTTTATGGGCAATGACCTTGGCGTCAAGCATGAACTTTTGCAGGAGAGAGGCTAAATCCTCAGCGTGGTCTTGGTAAACGGAGAAAATCTCTAGCTGATATTTGCCCGAGTCGGGGTCACGCACTGTTCCTGTCGCTAGAAAAGCACCTTTCAAATAACTCCGACCGCTGTCATCATCCTCTAAAATATGCGCCTCAATCCCAGTCTCTAAGCCAAAGAAAGAATCTGCCAACTGCAAATCCGCCAAAATCGTCTCCACATCCTTATCCACAAAAACCGTGTAGACACGATTCTTACGCAAATTGGTCTTGTAGTGGTACTTAATCTCTGGCTGGCTGGTGTAATAATGCTCTAGCAGCTGATAAATGTGTCTTGCAATCTTAGCATTTTCACTGGTGATGGATAGAGTCAAGCCGTTGCTAGTCAAGCCAAGGCTTCCTGAAAGCTTGATGATGGCTGAGAGTTCACTTTTGTCTTGAATAGGAAGGCTGAGCAATTCTTCTTTGATTGTCGTTGTAAAACTCATACTTTTTTCCCTACCAAACTCATCAATTCTTCAACCACCAAGTCCCCGTGGTGAAAGGCTCCGCCCTTTTCTAACCGTAAGAAGTTAGAAGAGATAATGCGCTTTGCCTGCTTTTGAAGCCCTGCAAAGTCATGGCCTACCTGAACCAAGTACTCGTCAAAACTGTTTGAGACCATATAGGCTTCTGGTACTTTTTCGATATTGACCAAAACAGTATCAATCACGTCACGCCCCAAGTGGCGATTGAGCACTTCAACGTGGTTGGCATCTGTGAAATGCTCGGTCTCACCTCTTTGGGTCATGATATTACAAACATAAGCCACTTCAGCAGGTGTTGCAAGCAGTGCTTCCTTAATTTCTGGGATGACGAGATTAGGTAAAATCGAGGTAAATAGCGATCCTGGTCCAAGGACAATCATATCACTTTCCATGATGGCTTTGACCACCTTACGGCTGGCTTTAGGACGCTCGTTATTGTAGGTATTAGTGACAAAAACATGGTCAATCATGCCTTGATAATCAGCAATGCGACTCTCGCCAACCACCTCATGCCCATCTTGGAAAATAGCATGAAGCGTCAAAGGTTGCTCACTTGAGGGATAAATTTTGCCAGAAATGTGGAAAAACTTGGTTAAAATCTGCATGGCCTCATAAGTAGAACCCTGCATCTCTGAAATGCCAGCAATAATGAGATTACCAAGTGGGTGTCCAGCAAAATCACCATCTCCATCTGCAAAGCGGTATTGAAAAATCTTTTCATAAAAACGTGGCATATCACTCATAGCAACAAGCACATTGCGCAAATCACCTGGTGGCGTCAAGCGCATGCTGCCTCGTAATTTACCAGAAGAACCACCATCGTCAGCAACTGTCACCACTGCTGTGATATCCGCATCCTCTAAACGCAGGCTGTTTAAGATGACAGGAATACCAGTTCCTCCACCAATCACTGTAATTTTGGGTTTTCTCATGAACGGTTTACCGTCTCCTTCCTACGGTCTTTGTCACGATGACTTTCATTCACAGACCAGTTGGCTTTTAAATCCTCTGCTAAACGATGGGCAAAAGCTGTGCTTCGGTGCTGACCACCTGTGCAGCCCACAGCAATAGTCAAAATAGCTTTGCCTTCCTTTTGATAACCCGGTAAAATCGGCTCAATCAAATCAAGCAAGTGCTGGTAAAAGTTTTCTGACTCTTCAAAGCCCATGACATAATCATAAACATCCTTGTCTAATCCTGTTTTATCTCTTAGTTCTGGTTTGTAGTAGGGATTTGGCAGAAAACGCACATCAAAGACCAAGTCAGCATCCAGTGGCAAGCCGTACTTGAAGCCAAAGCTCACCACTTCAATGCGGAAAGAACTTTTATTGTCATCAGATGAAAACTGCTCTGATAGAACTTGGCGCAACTGACGTGGCGTCAGCTCTGTCGTGTCCACGACATTTTGACTTAGACTTTTTAGTGGCGCTAGCAATTCACGCTCTAAAGTAATGCCATCAAGAACACGCCCATCTGAAGCTAATGGGTGGCTACGTCTGGTTTCTTTGTAGCGTGACACCAGCTCGCCATCGGTCGCATCCAAAAAGAGAATCTTAACCTTGACACGTTCATTGGTCTCAATCTTGTCCAAAATCGCATTGATTTCATTGAAAAAAAGGCGACTACGCATGTCCACAACCAAAGCGACCTTATTTGTCTCACCCGACTGCTCAACCAGCTTGATAAATTTTGGCAACAAGGTCGGTGGCATATTGTCAATAGTAAAATAACCTAAATCCTCAAAGGACTGAATGGCAACGGTTTTCCCAGCACCACTCATTCCTGTCACAATCACTAACTCAATTGGTTTTGTCATTTTCATCATCCTTTCTCTCTAGCAGCTCTAAGCGAGTTAAGAGTTCTTGATTTCTCTTTTGCAAATCATCCAACTGCTCTGTCATTGACAAAAGCATTTCGGTTTGTAATTTTTGAATAGCCAATAAATCTGACTGGTCTTGCTGCACCAAGTGGTCAAGCTTTTCATGTAACAGTCGGATTTCTTCTTCAGATTTTTGATTGACCAAAAAGTCATTTCGAGCTTGCAAGCGGTCATAATCTGAAGCACGGTTTTGACTCATCATAATCAAAGGCGCTTGAATCGCTGCAATGGTCGATAAAGCTAAATTCAATAAAATAAAGGGATAAGCATCAAAAACAATGCCAAACGGTTTGATAACATTTAACGCCATCCAGATAATCATCAAGAGCACAAAGCAGATGATAAAGGTCCAAGAACCACCAAAGCGAGCCACAGCGTCTGCGATTTTTTGACCAAAGGTCACCTTGGCATTCCACTGCTCACCAACATCCATCTTGTCTGAGAGTTGGTTTTTACTGACATTAACTACTAGCTCACGGATATTATCATTTTTAGTGTTGGCATTGTCAATAATAGCATTTAGGTAGCGCAAGCGATAGTTGGCTAAGGTCTCATTACTGATAAAAGCATCTGGGCTTAGATTGGGATGGTCTTCTTGAATTAAGTTGATTAAGGGACGCTCTAAATCTTTCAAAAAAACACCTTGGTCTTTTGAGAAGTCGTCACCTGTTATCGCATCTTGATAGATAGCAATAGTACTCACGGTATCACTCCTTTAGATTATTATACCACATCCACCTCTAAGCGACACTTGAAAGCTAAAGAAAAAGGGCATAGCCCTTTTTAGTCCGCTAGATAAGCAATGACTTCGATTTCTACTTTGACATCCTTAGGAAGACGTGCCACCTCCACACAAGAGCGTGCTGGAAAGGTTTCTTTAAAAGCTGTCTCATAGACCGCATTGAAAGCTGCAAAGTCATTGATATCACTCAAGAAACAGGTTGTTTTAACCACTTTATCAAAGTCAGCGCCAGCTTCTACTAAAATGGCTTTGATGTTTGATAGCACCTGCTTTGTTTGCTCCTCAATCGTCTCTCCAACAATGTCACCTGTCTCTGGTGAGAGAGGGACTTGTCCACTTGCAAATAAGAAATCACCGACAACTTTGCCTTGAACGTAAGGGCCGATAGCCTTTGGCGCTTGGTCAGTTTGAATTGTTTTTACCATAATATACCTCCAAAAGATACTAATAGTTTAGCATATTTTTCAGAAAATTAACACAACTTTTTGCCATTCTAAAAAACAAGCAGGCAAATGCCCGCTTGTTTGTATCACATTATTCAAAACCTTCTTGCAGAGCTTCTGCAAAGTTCGCTTCGACAATCTCTGCACAGTGGTCACAGATAGTGGCATTGTAAGAACGTTCTTTGACTGTTTCATCCACACGACGGCAGCGATCACACACCTCACCAGAAGCATGCGCCACGCTAAAGGCAACATCATCAAAGCGAATCGCATCGCTCGGTGCAGCCTCGTCTGTGATGGTCAATTCTGATACAATCAACAGTTGTGCAATATCGCTATCAAGAGCAGAGAGCAGCATTTTGATTTCTTCAGAAGCATAAACAGTGAGATGAGCTTCTAGAGATTTTCCGATGATTTTAGCATTACGAGCTTCTTCTAAAGCTTTTTGAGCTTGCGTACGGAAGGTCATGAAGGCTTCCCACTCTTCTAAAATCGCTTCTTGACCAGCAAAGTTTTGATAATTTGGTAACTCGGCTAATTGTACAAATTCATCTGCTTCATGTTCAAGGTAAGACCAGATTTCCTCAGCTGTGTGTGGAAGGATTGGTGTTAATAATTTTGTCAATTTGACAAGGATGTCATAAAAGACGGTTTGCATTTGACGGCGCTCTAAACTGTTTGCAGCTTCGATATAGACGACATCTTTGGCAAAATCAAGGTAAAAGGCAGACAAGTCAACCGTGATAAAGTTGATGACTGCTTTGTAAATGCCCATAAAGTCATAAGCCTCATAAGCTTCACGAATTGTTTTAACCAATTGGTTAAATTTGATGGTCATGTATTTATCAACAGGACGAAGGTCTTCGTAAGCTACCGTATCACACTCAGGTTTGAAATCAGACGTATTTGCAATCAAGAAGCGAAGGGTATTTCTGATTTTACGGTAGGTTTCAGAGGTTTGCTTGAGGATGTCCATAGAGATACGCACGTCATTGCTTGTATCGACACTTGTCACCCAGAGACGTAGAATTTCAGCACCAAATTGTTTTTCCACATCACTTGGTAAAATCGTATTTCCTAGTGACTTAGACATCTTCTCACCTTTACCATCAAGCGTGAACCCTTGAGACAAGATAGCCTTGTAAGGGGCATGACCGTTGACAGAGACAGAAGTAATCAGTGATGAGTTAAACCAGCCACGGTATTGGTCGCTTCCTTCCAGATAGAGATCAGCTGGGTAAGAAAGTTCCTCACGAGCGTTCATGACACCATTCCAAGAAGAACCTGAGTCAAACCAAACGTCCATGATGTCTGTTTCTTTGGTAAAGAGACCGTTTGGTGAACCTGGATGTGTGAAGCCTTCTGGCAAGAGGTCTTTCGCCTCACGTTTCCACCAGATGATTGAGCCGTGTTCTTCAAAGAGGTCAGCGACATGGTCTGTCACTTCTTTAGCCATAATAGCTGTGCCGTCCTCAGCGTAGAAGATAGGAAGTGGCACACCCCAAGCACGTTGACGTGAGATAACCCAGTCACCACGGTCACGAATCATGTTGTAGAGACGTTTTTGTCCCCATGCTGGATTAAAGCTTGTTTTTTCAATCTCATCTAAAATATCTTGGCGGAATTTAGAAACAGAAGCAAACCATTGTGGAACGGCACGCCAGATGATTGGTTTTTTAGTACGCCAGTCAAATGGGTAAGAGTGGTTGATAACTTCACTAGCAAGTAGTAAATCACCTAGTTTTTCTTGAACCAGTGGTGTTACCTTGTCGTAAAATTGTCCTTCAAAGTCGCTACCAGCGTTTTCCATCATGAGACCACGCTCATTGACCGTAACGGCAACTTCAAGACCATATTTGATACCGACATTGTAGTCATCCTCACCAAAACCTGGAGCGGTGTGGACGATACCTGTACCAGAGTCTAGTGTTACGTGGTCACCAAGGATAACAAGCTCGTCTACTTCGCTATCCCATGGGTGCTCTGTGACAATCATCTCAAGTTCAGCACCTTTATGACGAGAGATAACTTCTGGATTGTCCCAACCAAATTTCTCACTAAGACTGTCAAGAAGCCCTTCTGCAACAAGGTATTTACGCTCGCTGCCTTCTGGTTTCACGACGACATAATCCATATCAGGTCCTACTGTCAAACCACGTGAAGCAGTAACGGTAAATGGAGTTGTCGTCCAGACAACAATATAAGTATCCTCATCAAGGATGCCTTTACCATCCTTGACCTTATTGGCATAGTAGAGAGATGTTGAGTCGATATCGTGATACTCGATCTCAGCTTCAGCAAGAGCTGACTCAGATGACCATGACCAGTAAACTGGTTTTGCCCCACGGTAGATATAGCCCTTGTCTGCCATTGCCCCAAAGACACGGATTTGTGCGGCTTCATAAGCTGGCACAAGTGTAATGTATGGATTTTCCCAATCTGCTGAAACACCTAGACGCTTGAAGTCTTCACGTTGTTTATCAACCTGTGTCAAAGCATAGTCACGACAGAGTTTGAGATAGTCAACGATGTCCATCTCCTTACGTTTGACACCTTGTTTGGCAAGGACTTGCTCAATTGGCAAACCATGTGTGTCCCAACCAGGCACATAAGGTGCACGAAAACCAGACATAGATTTGGAACGCACAATGATGTCTTTTGAGATTTTGTTCATGGCATGCCCAACGTGGATATTCCCATTAGCATAGGGAGGTCCATCGTGGAGGTTGAAAGAAGGCTTGCCTTCATTTAGTTCTTGACGTTTTTTATAAATCTCTGCTTTTTCCCATTCGGCTTGCCATTTTGGCTCTTTGTTAGGAAGCCCAGCACGCATCGGAAAAGCTGTTTTTCCAAGATTGAGGGTATCTTTAAGTTTCATTGCTAACTCCTTTATAATATAAAAAGCTTTCATCGCAAAAGGACGAAAGCTCGTGGTACCACCTTAATTTAGAATAGGAAAACAGATAGAGTCCTCCTACTCCCTTGACGACTGATAAGGTTAGTCAAACCTTTCATCTTACTTGATTCAGATGAAATCAAAGAAAATGATAACATGGAACTGAGAAAATATAGACCTCTCACCATCGCCTACTCGCTGGAACTATCAAGTACCATGTCTTGTTTTTCTTATTCGCTGATATTTAATTTGAATGTTTGGGTTTCGTTTAATGAGTCTTCTTCACTTGATTGTGCCAACATGTCTGCTGGAGAGATAGACTCTGGCTCAGAAGTTGATTCCATTTTTTGCTTAACAGACTCTAACTCATCAACCATTTTATTGCTTTCTTCAACACGACGTTGCAATTCATCCATTTCTTCTGGTGTGAATTGGCGTGTCACATCAAAAGTTGCTGCCTCGCTTGTTGCTGGCAAGTGCTCGTCTAAAACTTTTTCCACAACTTCTTTGAAGGTTTCATCAGAATCTTGCACATAGACAGCTGTTGGTTTCAACAATTCATCCCAATCAGGTGAGTTAGCAAGGCTCAATTGTCCTTCAATAGAAGCTACCAAACGTTGATGGAAGACACGAGCTTGACGTTTCAAATCTTCTGTCTCAACAGCCACACGTTTGGCATCATCTGAAGCATCACGAATGATTTGGTTTGCTTTGATTTTAGCTTCATCTAAAAGTTGTTGTGATTCAATATTAGCGCGTGCTAAGAGATTACTTGCTTCGTCATTGGCTGATGTTTTAACCTTTTCAGCTGTTTCTTGAGCAAGAATAACAGACTGACTAAGTGACTCTTTCATTTCATCAAAATACGCTACTTTTTCTTCTAAGGTTTTAACCTTTTCTTCCAAGTCACGGTTTTGACGAATGAGACTTTCATAATCATCAACGATAATATCCAAAAACTCATCTACTTCTTCTTCATTGTAGCCACGAAAGCCACTCTTAAATGTCTTGTCCTTAATGTCTAATGCAGTCAGCGCCATATTAGCCTCCTTAAATAAAATTCAATTCGTTTGTTCTTTATAATACTATTTATGCTTTAACTTTTCAATAGTCAGTTTATGCTTACCAGATTTTGTAAGCCCTTGTTCATCGACTAGCCTAATGCGCCCAAAGCCACGAACACTCACCATATTATCCAACTCTAGCTGTTCAGATGTCTTTTCAACAGTCCTGTAGTTGACCTTTACTTTCCCAGCTTCAATGAGCTTAACGGCTTGAAGGCGTGACAATTTAAAACTACTGGCTAAAATCTTATCCAGCCTAAAGCTAGAGACCTGAAGAAAAAGACTCGTAACTTCTTCTTGACGTTTCATCAATTGACTAAAGGGAATTTCCTCTAGCGTCACACCAGCTCGTCCAATCTTGGTCATCTGCTGTATGGCTTGGTCTGCCATGGCACTTGTTAGAAAAAGCTGTGCTTTCTCTTTATTTAGGCGAATATCCCCAATCAAATGGCGTTCAATGCCTAATTGATTGAGAAAAGCCCCTAAAATCTGCGCATGTGTGAGATGATTGAACTTACTATTGTAGTGAATTTCTAAAAGTGAAAGTTCAAAATCCGCCTCATCAAACTGATAATAGTCAGGAGCAATGATTGCTTTTCCATACTCTGTACCAAAGTAATCATTGGACGAGTAGAAGAGAAGTTTGCGATTCGCAACCAAGCTCTCAACTATCGCTAGCTCTCTAGGATTTAAAAAGTCGGTTACAAAGATAGTGTAAGTATCTTCGACACGGTTGATGATGTCCGTCATCTTTTCCACAAAGACAAACTCATCCTTGTGAAAATGCTGTAAAACGGTCTTAGAAACCATTAGAGAACCAACCCTACTAGCCTCAACAAAAGCCCGCTCAGTACGTTAAGAGCAATCATCACTGCCCATATGGTAAAATCCAAACCACCAATCTGTAAGTGAAAACGTCTAAAAGGTTGGATGACTGGCTCTACAAAATAGGCAATTAAACGACCAAGTCCACTGTTATAGGCTCCAGGAAACCATGATAATAAAGCATAAACAAGTAAAAGATAAGAATAAACTTGAATGACTCTCAATAAAATATCAATAATTAACAGCAACATCTCAACGTCTCTTCATATCAAAATCAAAATTTGCTTCTTGAGGAATGGCATGAATAGCCTCTTCAAGATTAACGGAAACAATCGCAGGAGCTAATAGATAAATAGAACTTCCTACTTTTTGGAGAGAACCTCCAAGAACTTTACTTGCCCCATCAATAAAATCTAAACAACGTCTTGCTTGTGCGTCCAACATGTATTGAAAATCAATCAAGACACAAACATCTTTGTTTAACAAATCAACAATATCTTGTGCATCATCGTATTGCTTTGGATATTTTAGTGAGATAGTCAATTGTGGAGCTGGTTGGCTGCCACTATATTGCTGTTGTGTATTGTGATAACCTGCCATAGTTGACTCTCTACGCTGTGTTGCACTTGGTTGACTAGACTGGTGAGACTGCGTTCGCTCTGGTCTTTGCTGACGTGTTTGACGGCTTTGTACCTGAGTTTGTCTCACTCTTTCTTGACTAGGAGCTACTTGCGGAGTAACCCTTGGTTCTTTTTGAGTTTGAACTGGTTTTTCTTCTACTTGATGAGATGATTCAACAGTTTCTTCAACATCTGTCACATCATCTGTATCAAAATAAGCAACAAGCTTATCAATGCGATCTCTAAACGCCATAAGTCCTCCTATTCTTCAAAAAATGCTGAACCTATTCTTACAAAAGTTGCACCATTTTGAATGGCTATATCATAGTCACCACTCATGCCTATACTTAACTCTGTAAAAGGCATACGTGGCAAATGTAAGTTATGTAAGTAGTGATTAAGCTCTTGTGTTTGATTAAAGATGTCCGCTATCTCCTCTTTTGTAGCAGCTAGCGGCGCCATCGTCATCAGACCCACAAGCTCAATCTTATCAAAAGCAGCTATCTCAGAAAGAGCAGCCTCAACTTCGCTTGCCTTGAAGCCATGCTTCGTTTCTTCTTCTGAGATATTAACTTGTAAAAAGCACCTTATGGGATGCTCTGCACGCTTTTGAATTTCAGCAGCTAATTTTACAGAATCTAATGCATGAAAATAATCGACATAGTTGATAACATTCTTCACCTTACGGCGTTGAAGCGTTCCAATCAGATGCCAAGTCAGATTTTCCTCTTTGAGGGCTTGGTACTTATCCAAGAATTTATCAACACGGTTTTCAGCGATATGCTCAATCCCTGTCTCACAAAGTTCCTTAGCAACTTGAGCATCCACATACTTGGTCACAGCAATAATATGAACACTATCTTCAGGTCGATGTGCTGCTTTTGTAGCTTGTCTAACATGCTCAAATACAGCTTCTTTGTTCTTTTTTAGAGTCATCATTAACGGTTTTTAAAGAATGGTGGTGTTTCAAGCTCATCATCAGCGTCGTCTGTATCAGAGAATGTTGACATAGAAAGCTGACTATCGAGTTCACCTTCTGTTGGACGTGAAATATCGTTGCGGCGCAAATCCCAGTTACCAAAAGCATTTGTTTGTTGATTTTGGGGAGTTGCTTGCTGTGGTGTTGGCATCTCACGTTGCATTGGCATATCAAAGTTTTGTTGACGGTCAAAGGTTGAATTTTGACGTGTCTCCTGTGCGTACTTTGCACCTGCTGCTTGTTGAGGATTTTGGCGGCTAGCACTTTGCGGTGCTTTTGCCTTATCTTTACGAACACCAGTAGCAACAACAGTGACACGAATCTCATCTTTCATATCCATATCAATAGATGTACCAAGCCAGATGTTGACACCTTTACCTGCTGCTTGTCCGACAATTTCAGATGCTTCTTCGGCTTCAGTAAGCGTCATGTCCATACCACCTGTGACGTTAACGATAACATCCTCAGCACCGTCAATAGTTGTCTCAAGAAGTGGTGAGTAGATAGCCTTACGAGCTGCTTCTGTGATACGCTCTTCACCAGAGCCGATACCAATACCCATAAGGGCGTTCCCTTTATTTGCCATAACAGTCTTAACGTCTGCAAAGTCAAGGTTGATAAGCCCTGGATTTGTAATCAAGTCTGTAATCCCTTGCACACCTTGACGAAGGACATTATCCGCTTCGCTAAGCGCTTCAAGAAGTGGTGTCTTTTTATCAACAATCTCAAGAAGATTATTGTTTGAGATAATCAACAAGGTATCCACTTGTTCACGAAGCTCATCAATTCCTTCCATAGCAAAGGAACTACGTTTGTTCCCTTCAAAGCCAAATGGTCGTGTCACAACAGCCACTGTCAAAGCACCAAGGCTTTTAGCGATACGAGCAATAACAGGAGCTGCACCAGTACCAGATCCACCTCCCATACCTGCTGTGATAAAGACCATATCAGCGCCAGTTAGGGCTTCTGTCAATGCTTCTTCGCTTTCTTCTGCAGCTTTACGACCAACCTCAGGTTGACCTCCAGCACCTAGACCACGTGTTAATTTTGGTCCAAGCTGAATAACAGTTTCTGCTTTAGAACTTGAAAGTGCTTGAATATCTGTATTGGCAGCGATGAACTCAACGCCTGCCACACCTTCGTCAATCATGCGATTGATGGCGTTTCCGCCACCACCGCCGACACCAATTACTTTTATCACCGCACCCTGAACAGATGCTGAATCAAATGAAAATGCCATTTTTCTCCCTCACTTAATCAATTAGTCAAACATACTTCCAAAAATATTACGAACACGCTCTGACAATTTTGGACGAGCCTCACGTGGTTGTTGCTCTTCTTGTGGTCTCTCTACGGTTGGTAGAGGTTCCATAGCATTTGTGATAGGCTCTTCATTACCAAAAGTTGGTAGAGGTGCTGTCGTTGTATAGCTTGGACGGCTATTATCAAGCCTTGGATTAAAGTCAACTGGTTTACGACGTAGTAGCTCTTCGCCAAATACAGCGGCTTGAGCAATCACATCGACCTCTGACATAGTACCCACATACTCGACAATGCTGATAACATTGGCAAACATAGGGTTACGAATTCCGACTTGATTTGGGACGTGAAGTTTGACAGATACGCCTAAAACTTCTTGAGCCACTTCAACGACTCCAGGCATAATAGCGCCACCGCCCACCAATATAATACCACCCGGTAAATCAAGCAAGCGACCACGCTCTAAATCTTGCTTTACACGGTCTAGAATGTGGCGAATGCGTGCTGAGATAACCTCTGATAAGAAGCGCTCACTGACCTCAACAGGCTCATCGCTTCCGACAACATCAACCATAACCGTCTCGCTTTCGCTTGATTCTGAGACGTCTGCTTGACCAAAGTTGAACTTGAGAGATTCAGCGGTTTGCATAGAGGTCTTTAACACTTTTGAGATATCTTTTGTGACATACTCGCCACCTTCTGGATAGGTGTTTGTATATTGGAGTTCTTGGGCACGCATGGAAGCGACAGTTGTCTGTCCACCACCCATGTCAATCACTGTCGTACCAAATTCACGTTCCCCTTCATTAAGAACAGATTTTGCCATAGCTAATGGCGTAATGATGATGTTTTCAGTCTCAATACCAGCACGCTCTACTGTTTTACGTAGGTTGTGCAAAATAGTTGTCGGACCGGTATAGATGAGTCCTCTCATCTCAAGGCGAATCCCCATCATACCTCGTGGGTCTCGTATGCCTTGGAAACCATCAACGATGAATTCCTCTGGAATCAAAGAGATAACTTCACGCTCAGGCGTGATACTCTTTGTCAAGGCTGACTTGACAACACTCTCAACATCTTCATCTTTAATTTCTTTTGACTCGCTTGGTACAGGAATCATCCCTTGAGTGGGTTCGATTTGCAAAAGATTTGCCGGTAAGCCAACATTGACCTTTTCAATCTTGATACCTGCTTTTTCTTCTGCTTGCTCAACTGCTGTCTTAATCGCTTCTGCTGCAGCTTCAATGTCAACAATAATGCCATCTTTCACTCCAGTGCTTGTGACATTGCTAACACCGATAACATTCATCTCACCGGAAATTAACTCTGCTACTAAGACTTTTATCGAGCTTGTCCCTATATCCAAACCAGTAAAAAAGCCATTTCTAGCCATTCACTCGACCTCTCTATTCTCTACATTCTATACAATTATCAAAAAATCTGCCTCTAAACAGAATTATTCAGAGAATATTATACCATAAAAGAACGTAAAAAGTTCTTTTTTTACGTTCTTTATTTTATCTTTTTGCAAAAATACTCTCAATTTCCTACAAATCAAGCAAAAGAAAGCTAAACTACTGCCCTTCTGTTGTTTGGGCTGTTTCTGTCTGATTTGTTGTGTCCTCCTGATTTTCAGCAGTTGTACTCTCTGCAATTTCTGTTTGTTGTGTTTCAGCAGCTGCTTCTGAGTTTTCAGTTGTCGTTTCTGAACTTTCAGCGGTCGCTTCTGCAGTTGTTGCTGTATTATTTGCCTCAATATCAGCTGTCGTCGTGTAAATGCCTACTTCCATATCGACAATAGCTGGTGCAGTGAGCTTGTCTTTAATCTTACTATAATATGGTAATTTAGTCGTCATCTCAGACAGTGGTACACGCACCGTATTGCCATCACGCATGGTCAAGGTCAATAAATCACTGGTCGAACTTGAGCCTGCTAAAGCAATCGTCTCAATGCTATCACGAAGCGTTTTATCAAGCGCCTTCAAGTCCTTATCCAACTCTTTTAACATTGTCTTGTCTGTCAAGGTAATCGTGATATAAGTCGTTGGCAGGTCTGTTGCTGCAACGACAGAAGCAGTCTCACCACTTGAGAGAAGTGGCTGATAACCTGCGTCTGTCTGCACATAGCCAACCACCGAGTATTCCTTAACCGTTAGGGTAAAGTGGTTGGGAAATTGATAGTTAAGTTTTGCTGACGACACCCAAGGATTAGCTGCTTTTAAGCGGGCTTCATATCTTTTAGGATGTAACAAAAGCGAGAAAATGTAATCTGACGATTTGATATTTGCTTCTTTGATAACTGTCTCAGACGCTGTATGAGCACTCCCTTTGACAGTGACTGTTTTTTCCTTACTGTAAGGCGAAATCACAAAAAGAGAAATGGCAATCAAAAGAACCGAAACAATCAGAACCGGCAGAGCCTTGATGAGCGCCTTTTGACGTTTGGTCAACTCTTTTTTTTCTTTGACCTTTTTAACCTTAGTTTTCTTAGCTTTCTTTTTAGGCTTGTCTGTATCACTCTCTTGCTTAGCCGCTTCTTCTTGCTCTTTTTCCTTTGGGACCTTGCCGTAGCGTGCTAGCTTTTCTAGACGTTCTTCTTTTTTTTGTTGCTCTTTCGCTTCTTTTTCTTGCTTTTTTTTGGCTAAAAACTCTAGATTGCGCTGCTGCCATTCTGTCAAAGGAGCTTTTTGCTCTTTGCTCTCAGCATTTTCAGCACTTTTTTGCTCTATTGCCTTTTTTTCCTGTTCATGTTTTTTATCAGACATTAGCTTTCCTTTATTGTTTTTGAAATGTCATCTGTCAGCAGTTGGTAAAAATCATCTGGGGTTTTCAGCTCATGACTTGCCTGCATGTGGGCGATATAATCTTCCTTGTGCTCTAGCACATCAGCTATTGCCTGCTCAAGATTCTCTAAGGTAAAATCCTCCTCAAGCAACTGCTTGGCATAGCCTTTTTTCTCAAAGTAAGCAGCGTTTTCCAGCTGGTCACCACGACTAGCTTCACGCCCTAGTGGCACAATGATATGCAGTTTCTGCATGGCTAACAGTTCAAAAATCGTGTTGGAACCACCTCGTGTGATAACGACATCTGCCATATCCATCAAGGGTTGGTAGAGGTCAGTCACATAATCCACACGGTAGCAGTTTTCACCTAAAGCATTGAGACTTGAGTCTCCTGTGATATTGATGACATTAAAATGCTGAGTTAAGGTATCTTCATGGCTAACAAAGTCATTGAACACCTTGGCACCAGCTGAACCACCGATGAACAAAATAGTCTTTAAGTCTGGATTGAAGTGCGCTTTAATGTCCTCAAGTTGAGGTGAGGTTTCATTTTTAGTTGCTGAGACCTTTGTAACAGCACCGACGTGTTTGACCTTGGTTAAGGCTTCACTTTGCTCAAAAGTGCTGTACATGGTCGTTGCAAATTTGTAGGCAATTCTGTTAGCTAAGCCCATAGACAAGTCAGACTCATGCACAAAGACAGGGATACCTAGCGTTTTAGCTGCAATAACTGGCGGAACCGCCACAAAACCTCCCTTTGAAAAGAGTGCTTGCGGTCTGATTTTCGCTAAAATCCCAATAGACTGAGCAATCCCAAAGCTCACCTTAAAAACATCAGACATATTTTGCCAAGAGAAATAACGGCGTAATTTTCCAGTCGCTATAGCATGAAAGGTCACATCAAGCCCAGACTGCTTAATCTGCTCATGCTCAATACCACCTTTAGCGCCGATGTAGTGCACTTCCCAGCCATCTTTGATAAACTTTGGGATGAGAATGAGATTCAAGGTCACATGACCAACAGTTCCTCCACCAGTAAAGACGATTTTTTTAGTCATACTGCGCTCCCTTTAATCCTTCAAAAGCCGCGATGAACTCATCACCACGCACCTCAAAGTTTGGATACATATCCCAGCTGGCATTGGCTGGACTGAGAAGAACAACATCTCCTTCACTAGCCAATTCAAAGGCACGGATAGCTGCTTCTTTGACATCACTAGCGTCGCAATAAGCAACGCCTGCCTTGTCTGCTGCTCTTTTGACACGTGGCGCAGACTCACCGAGGATAACCATGTGCTTGAGTCCTTTGATGTCCTCCACCAAGTCGTCAAATTCATTGCCACGGTCAAGACCACCGGCAATCAAGATAACCTTGCTGTTATCAAAACCAGATAGAGCTTTTTGAGTGGCAAGGATATTGGTTGATTTGCTGTCGTTGTAAAAGAGAACACCATCAACGCTACCCAGCTTTTGCAGACGGTGTTTGACACCACCAAAAGCGCTGAGCGTATCTGCAATAACATGGTTTTTAATACCCGATAGTTTAGCAACGGCGATAGTCGCTAGGGCATTCTCGATATTGTGGCTACCTGGAACACCTAGATGGCTAGCTTCCATGACTTTCTCACCCTTGAAGTAAAGAAAACCATCCTCAAGATAAGCGCCATCAACCTTTTCCTTCGTTGAGAAGAAAACAACGGTGGCTTGTGTTTTTTGAGCCAAAGTCTTAGCTAAGTCTTGATTGGCATTTAAAATCAAGTAATCATCTGCTGTCATCTGGTCTTGAATGTGCCACTTAGCAGCAACGTAGTCCTCAAAACTACCATGATAGTCAATGTGTGTTGGCATGAGATTGGTAATCACTGCCATACGAGGATGAAAGGCACGAACGCCCATCAGCTGAAAGCTTGACAGCTCCATCACTAGAGTATCATCTGCTGTGGCGGTCTTAACAACTTCGCTAGCTGGAAAGCCGATATTGCCAGAGAGAAGGGCGTGTTTGCCACCAGCATTAAGCACATCGGCAATCATAGTCGTTGTTGTGGTTTTGCCGTTAGAGCCAGTGATACCGATAATAGGTGCTTCTGACACCAGGTAAGCCAGCTCAACCTCAGTAATAACAGGAATGCCCTTATCTAGAGCTTTTTCAACCATCGGGTTATCATAGCGAATACCTGGATTTTTCACCATGAGGGCAAAATTTTCATCTAACAATTCTAGCGGGTGATTGCCACAGATGACCTTGATACCTTCTTCGAGCAAGGACTGCGCCATCGGATTTTCATCAAAAGGCTTGCTATCATTCACAGTGACAATAGCTCCTAGCTGACTCAAAAGACGAGCTGCCGCTTCACCAGAGCGTGCCAAGCCTAGGACAAGAACTTTTTGATTTTCAAACTGCGTTATTTTTTTCATTAGTCATTCCAATTCATTCTATAATATCTTTTATTGTACCGTTAATTGCTAGGATTTTCAAGGTATTGCCGTAAGCAAAAAAGAGAACCTTGCGTTTCCCTTTTGAGGCATTTATAAACGATTACTATAAGCTCTTTTGTTGTAAGCGCAACTCCTACACCTTTTGGCTCAACCCCGTGAGAGAAGCAGCGCAATAGGAATTTTTTTAGGAAATGGAAAATAATAAGATGAGTTATAGGTTCGTCATATCAAGAGCTATGACTTATAGTTGCTCCAAAAAAGTTTCAAGATAACCTTTCAAAATGCCCCGCAACCAGCTTCTATATCATGCTCATTTGTATTATAATTATATAATTATACCCGTTGTGCTAGTTAATTGTAGAAATAATAAAAAAACTTGCGTATCATAAACTCAAAACCATCACGAATTGAGGACATGATATGCAAAGCCAATTACATTATCTCGCTAATCCTTCTCAAACACAAGTAGTTTTCAATAAAATTTTAATGAAAGTGACTAATCTGTACGAGAAATATGTTCCAAAGTCAGTTCGTTTCTGTAAGAATGTCCACTTACAAATTCAACCCGATGTTATTTTGATTTCTAGCTACATTTGGGCTCTACAACAAGGTTGTAAATCAGCTATTAACATACTCCTTACTACTTCATCAAAGTCAAATGGAGAATGGTTTTAGTCTAAGGTATTCACTCGCTTACGCTTAAGTAACTAGCACAACGGGTATAGTTCCAAAAAATATTACTTGTAACCAATAATTTCTTCAGAGACCTCTGCAATAACCTCAGTAGGCACATCACTAATAGCTAATAAATAAACCTTATTAAGTCTCGGATTAAAAATTCCTAAATTACAAACAGTCTTGAATTCAGGATTATTAGACTTTTTTCCCATTATGTAATAAATCAACAACTGAAGTGTATGATCTTTGTTGGGGTCATGTTTAGATACTTTAAAGTCCCATACAGTATTTTCGGTTAAAAAGTCTCCATCACCGATAGTAATAATATCAGTATAAGCACCATCCAAAGTAAAACCATCTTTGGTAATTGGTCCATAATTCTCAATAAACGTTAAAGACCGTTTTACCATTGTACGTATATTTTCAATCGTTTCATCTGTAAGAATAGGACTATCTCTTTTCTGCATCATTCTATAAAGCGAAGACATTCCCACACGATAATAAACATCATACTCTACAAGTTTGTGAGCACAACGTATTGTTCCATCATCTAGACCTTTAATTCTCTTTAGAAAAGCCTTTGCTAAGTCATACTCACCAATATTAATAGCTCCTTGAAGAGATATTTTAAAAGCTTCTTCTGGAGAAGATCCATTCATAAAACGAGTAAGATAGTCAACCAGCAATCCTATAAGATTTGAAGCCACATTCTCTTTTTCGTATAAAGTAATATGATCATTGAACTGTTGTACGGTGAATGTTTTGGGGCGAATATATCCTCCCCAAGGTTGCTTTACACTTTTAATACGTTGCGTTACTGAAGACACTTAGATTCCCTCCTTGTGAACAAGTATTTTATATTCGTGGTGCTAGTTGATTTCAAAATATCTCAAATTATAGGCTAGTACGATTTGTTCTATTCTCAATTGCAAG
>NZ_JBCLSK010000033.1:0-20214 GCF_041225505.1 Streptococcus hyointestinalis
TGTGGTGATTACAATTATATCTCTCTGAGGTGTTTTTTCATACTTTTAAGTGGCTAACTTCATTTTAGAACTTTTAGTTATAAAAGGCGTTGACAACTTTTTTGTCAATTTTATCCTTGATAACCTCTAGTACTTGATGAAAGGTCATGCGTGGCGTCACATCAACAAACTCTTGGTCAGCGACCAACAGTGCACAGTGCTCAGCTAACTTCCTCGCCTTAAATAGCGTCGTCTCATAGTCCTTATCGGCATAGCTTTTTTCAGCTGTATTTGCTGTCTGGAAAGCTCGGCTGTCAAGTCATCTACTTTTAAAAATTCAAAATTAGTTATCATTTTCATCTCTCCTATCCTAATTGATATACTTTTTTTGATGTCGATACTCTCTGGCTCATCTAGCGGTTCATCCTCAAAAAAATCGGCAAACAAGTCTAGCTGCCCTTCAACAACACCTGCTTCTGTCACTGATTCGCCAAACAGCTCCGCAAAAGCAAAAGGCTTTTTCATAACATGACTAGGCATATTGGGTACAGACTGCCATTCATTAAACATAATGAGCTCATCTGTGTCAGGATGGCGCTTAGTCAGGGTGTTGCCTCGGATGATATTTTTATGGATGAGGTAGTGAGCAGAATTGTAGATGTCAGACCTGCTGGTCAAGTACTCTGAGAAAGCCTCCTCATACCAGTCCAGATAGTAGAGAAAGAGTCTAGAGCGTGCCACTTCTAGATTATCGGCTAAATACTCGATACCATAGCATAGAAGACAATGCCCAAAGGGACTTGGTTTTCCAGTTTTTCTTATCGTAGTTAGCCTTAACAGCTTGTAATTTTCGCTCTAAAATCGCCTGCTGATGGCTCTAAAAATGTTGTATAGATATCCTGACAAGCTTCCTTGACACCAGGTGTGTCTAGCATCTTGTCCACCATCCAAGCTGGTGTAAAGACCTCGCCATGCTTTTGCACACGATGTTTTGATTTTATCAGTTCTTCCACTCATCTCTCCTCGTAAACACTTTGATAGTACTTTCATTATACCAAACTTAGCTTTGAATACACAAAAAATAAGGGCAAGCCAAGGCTTGTCCTTACTTAGGAGATTTTATGAAAAAGTTTTAGGATGAATACAGTGTAGCTTGACAGGCTTAAAAAAATCTAAAAATACAGATTTTAGACAAATAGCAAAAAAAACACTCGACAGTATCGAGCGTTTGTAGGAGTTTATGAAAAAGAAAGTTTATTTAAGATTAACTATAGTATAGAGCGGCTAACTTAATCAAACCTGAAAAATTTCTTTAATAAAACTTAAAATCATTTTAATGTCTGAAATGTCTCACGCCAGTGAAAATCATGGTTAAACCATGCTTATCAGCTGCGTCAATAGATTCTTGGTCACGCACAGACCCACCCGGCTGGATAATAGTCTTGATACCGCTCGCTGCGATTTCTTCGATATTGTCCGCAAACGGGAAGAAAGCGTCAGAAGCTAGCGCTGCACCTTCTAAGCGATCCTTGGCTTGGTCGATGGCAATCTTGACAGACGCCACACGGTTGGTCTGACCAGGACCGACACCTAGCACCATACGGTCGTTGGTGATGATGATACCGTTTGACTTGACGTACTTGATAGACTTCCAAGCAAACTCAAGAGCTGTGCGCTCTTGCTCTGTTGGCTGGCGCTTGGTCACGACTTGCCAGTCGGCTGGATTTTCAGCGATGACGTCTTGGTTTTGCACCAAAAGCCCGCCCACGACACCAGTGTATTCTGGCTCGATTTCGCTTTCAGCCTGCTTGTCAAATGGCAACTGCAAGATACGCAAGTTTTTCTTTTTATTGGTCAAAATAGCTAGCGCTTCGTCTGTGTAGCTTGGTGCGATGATGATTTCAAGGAAAATGCCGTGCATCTTCTCCGCTGTCGCTGCGTCCACCTCACGGTTGAGCACGACAATCCCACCAAAGATAGAAACTGGGTCTGACTCATAGGCGTAGTCCCAAGCCGTCTCAATATCATCTGCCTGACCGATACCACATGGGTTCATGTGCTTGAGCGCTACAACCGTTGGCTTGTCCTTGAAGTCACGGATAATACGAATGGCTGCGTCAGCGTCACGAATGTTGTTGAAGGACAACTCTTTTCCGTTCAACTGCTTAGCAGATGAGATGGCATAATCTGTTGGCAATGCGGACTGGTAAAAGTCAGCGTCCTGCTGAGGATTTTCCCCGTAGCGCATAGGCTGTTTGAGGTCGTAGGTGATGGTCAGCTTCTCAGGCTTTTCTTCGCCCACTTGCTTGGTGAAGTAGTCCGCAATGAGAGCGTCATAAGCTGCTGTGTGGCGGAAGACTTTGGCTGCCAAGCGTTTACGAGTGTCAAGCGTGGTTTCTCCTGCATTTTTCAACTCGTCTAAAACCACAGCGTAGTCTGCTGGGTCAACGACCACAGTCACGCTGGCATGGTTTTTAGCCGCTGAACGAAGCATTGAAGGACCGCCGATGTCGATATTTTCCACAGCGTCTGCATAGGTCACATCTGGCTTGAGAATGGTTTCCTTAAACGGATAGAGGTTAACCACCACAAGGTCAATGAGGTCAATCTCGTGGCTTTTTGCAGCGTCCAAGTGGCTGTCAAGGTCACGACGTGCCAAAAGTCCACCGTGAATCTTTGGATGAAGGGTCTTGACACGACCGTCCATCATCTCTGGAAAGCCTGTCACATCGTCAATAGCAATGGTCTCAACCCCTGCATTGTCAAGGGCAGTCTTAGTCCCACCAGTTGAGATAATCTCCCAACCCAGTTCACGCAATTCCTGCGCAAATGCGATAATGCCAGCTTTATCTGATACACTAATCAGTGCTTTTTTTGTCATGATGTCTCCTGTATGTAATCTAATAATCTGTCTATAAGCGAGCTTTACTTAGTCTCTTCTCTTTTGTCCAGCCATTTGTCCATAGGGTAGGCAATAGCTGAGCCCAAAACACCAACCAAACAGCCAACCCAGATACTAGAAAGCTGTGGAAAGAGAGCTGTCACAAGAAAAGCCACCAAGCCAAAACTCAGCATATAGACTAAAAGGTGTGAACTTTTCATCATTTTCTCCTATTTTAGTTAACGAGGGAGAGCTCCTTGTAGATACGTTTTATCTGTAAAATAAACTTATCCGAATCTCTGCCTTGTGCTTGAATGTCTTTATGTGTTGCAGTTGACCATAGATAGATTTGCTCGATACTACCATAGGTTCTTTTGAACAATCTTGCGTACTTGATACAGTTAGCCTTTGTCGCTGAATCAGACAAAATAATCTTCAATTCTTCGTCTGACCAAGGTTGTCGCAAATGGCTAGTATCAAAGTCTTCTGAGTGCTCTTTTTGGTATTGGATAAAACTATTTTCTATAAAATCTATTTTTTCGCTAATGATAATCCTTCAGCATCTAAATCATAAAGCTCAAACAATTGCTTTTTAAAAGCTGACTTCTTCATTCTTGATGTCTCTCCACACCCAAACTCTCCAAAACCTCTGGGTAAAGGCTGTATTCCATAGCATGGATACGCTCTTCAAAGCTGTCGATAGTGTCACTCTCTAAGCGTGGCACACGCTCTTGGCGAATGATTTGCCCGCTGTCAACACCTGAGTTCACCCAGTGAACGGTTACGCCACTTTCTGCCACACCAGCTGCCCAAGCGTCCTCAATGCCGTGCGCACCGGGAAATTCTGGCAAGTAAGCTGGGTGGATGTTAATCATGCGCCCCTCGTATTTAGCAAGGAGGGTGCTGGCTACGATTTTCATGTAGCCAGCCAATACCACAAGGTCAATCTCGTACTCTTCCAGCAAGTCCACGATAGCCGCTTCATAAGCGGCTTTATTGTCAAACTCTTTGAGCTCAAAAGCGTAGCTAGGCACACCCAGCTTTTTGGCACGCTCAAGCACATAGGCGTCACGGTGGTCTGAAAAGACAAAGGCAACTGGAAACTGCTCAGCGATGACTTGGAAATTAGAGCCATTACCCGAGGCAAATACTGCTATTTTCATATTCGATACAAAGGGACGCTTCGGCTTGCCGAACATTTTTGTAGAAAAATAGGAAATTCTCGAAGTATGCTTGCATACAAGAGAATTTATCTTTTTTCCTAGAAAATGAGTCCCGTGTTCAGTTCGACTTGCAAACTGAACTTCCTTTCTTCATTTTTTTAACAATAGATGCTGAGAAAAGTATTTATTTAATCACTACACTAGTGTTAACTTTTTCCACGATACGTCCGACTTGGTAGACTTCTTCGTCCAGCAGGCTCTTGACCTTGTCGACATTTTCAGGAGAAACCGCTAGAATCATACCCAAACCCATGTTGAAGATTTCAAACATTTCCTCGTGCTTAATCTCACCGTATTTTTCCAAGACTTTGAAAATCGGAAGGACTGGGATCTTGTCCTCTTCAATCTCAGCAGCCAAGTTGTCAGCAAACATACGAGGGACATTCTCCACGAAACCACCACCTGTGATGTGGGCGATACCGTTGACCAGATTTTCCTTAATCAGTGGCAAAAGCGCCTTGACGTAGATACGGGTCGGCTCAAGCAAGACATCCTTGAGCGATCTTCCTTCAAGCTCAGGAAGAACAGCGTCACCGTCAAAGTCTGCAAAGACACGACGAACGAGTGAGTAGCCGTTGGAGTGGATACCGCTTGAAGCAAGTCCCAAGAGAACATCGCCAGTTTTGACCTTGCTGCCGTCGATAATCTGGGATTTCTCCGCCACACCGACCGCAAAACCAGCCAAGTCGTAGTCGTCCTCGCCGTACATACCAGGCATTTCAGCGGTCTCACCGCCGATAAGACCAGCACCAGCCTCTACACAGCCGTCCGCAACGCCCTTGACCACTTGCTCCAGCTTAGCTGGTTCGTTCTTACCCGTTGCGATGTAGTCGAGGAAGTAAAGCGGCTCTGCACCTGCTGCGACGATGTCATTGACACACATAGCCACGCAGTCCTGACCAATAGTATCGTGCTTGTCGTACTGAATAGCCAGCATAAGCTTAGTGCCGACACCGTCTGTCCCAGAGATGAGCACAGGCTCCTTGACATCAAGCGCTGTCAAGTCAAACATCCCACCAAAGCCACCGAGTGCCCCCATGACACCCAGACGCTCGGTTTTTGCCACGTGCTTTTTGATACGCTCAACGACCTCATAGCCCGCTTCCACGTCAACGCCTGACTGGGCGTAAGCATTTTTAGACATAGTTTGTCTCCTTGTTTTTTTGTTTTTGGAAAATAGCAGAGCAGACCGTTCTGCTATTTCAGTAAAGTGCGTTTACAGATGTTTTTAGAGTTGTCACAGCTTGTCAAGCTAGCGACTCTAATAAAAACTCGTTTTTTCCTCTAAACTTTGCAGATAGCGCTCCTCGTAGTCATAGAGTGGCGTTGGGTAGTTGCCGTCAAAGTAAGCCACGCAAAGCCCACCATTTGGCGCATCTGTCTCTAAACCAACCGACTCAATCAAACCATCAAGCGAGAGGTAAGTCAGACTATCCGCTCCGATAATCTCGCAAATCTCATCCACACTGTGGTTTGCCGCAATCAACTCACGACGTGTCTGAATGTCAATGCCGTAGAAACATGGGTACTTGAGAGGCGGACTAGCAATTGCCACATGCACCTCAGACGCACCTGCTTCTCGCAAGAGCTGAACGATACGGCGGCTGGTTGTGCCTCGAACGATAGAGTCATCCACCATGACTACACGTTTACCCTTGACGATACTTGACACGGCTGACAACTTCATGCGCACACCCTGCTCACGCAATTCTTGCGTTGGCTGGATAAAGGTACGCTGGGTGTATTGGTTTTTAATCAAGCCCATCTCATTTGGCAGTCCTGACTCTTCTGAGAAGCCAGAAGCTGCTGATAGAGAGGAGTTTGGCACACCAACGACGATATCCGCTTCGTGTTTAAATTCTTGAGCCAAACGGCGCCCTGTATTTTTACGAGCCGTATGGACATTGACACCGCTGATAACAGAGTCAGGACGTGCAAAGTAGATGTACTCCATGGAGCAGATGGCAAGCTGGGTGTCTGTCGTGTAGCTGTCGTAGTGGATACCATTGTTATCGATGACAACAATCTCACCAGGCTTGACATCACGCACCCACTCAGCACCAATCACCTCAAAAGCGCAGGTTTCACTTGAGATGACCCAAGCGCCATTTTTCATCTTACCAACAGAGAGGGGTCTAAAGCCATTTGGGTCAAGCGCTGCGATAATCTTGTCCTCTAACATCAAGAGGTAGGCAAAGCCGCCCTTGACAGTGTTTAACGCTTCCTTGACACGTCCCATAAACTCTGGATGATGGCTACGGCGAATCAAATGCGCCAAAATCTCAGTATCTGATGAGCTTGAGAAAATCGCCCCTTGGCTCTCTAGCGCTTTCTTGAGACTTTCTGTATTAGTCAGATTGCCATTGTGCGCTAAGCCAAACTGGGTATCTGAAAACTTGAAGTGAAAAGGTTGGATATTGTCAATAGAAGCCTCACCTGCTGTGGCATAACGCACATGCCCAATAGCGGCTTGTCCTGTTAACTTTTCCAAGTCGCTTGGATTGTGAAAGACCTCTGACACAAGCCCCGTATCACGGTGACGTAGTAGTTTACCGTTGTCATTGGAGAGGATACCTGCCCCCTCCTGACCTCGGTGCTGAAGACTGTGGAGACCAAAGTAAGTCACTTGGGCAGCTTGAGGGTGCCCCCAAATGCCAAAGATACCACATTCTTCATTTAAAGATTTTACTTCGTATGTCATATTTTAGGTTACCTTTATGAGATAGCAAGACCTCAGTCTTACTGATTGTAAATGATGGTCGATAGACTTATTTGCCAGTGAAATACTTGACCGCACTTTCAAAGAGGTGTTGGTCTTTGTTGCCTGGGATATTTTGGAAGAGCCCTTCCTCAAAGCGCTCAGAGTGTCCCATCTTACCGATGATTTGTCCGTTTCTGCTGGTGATACCTTCGATAGCGTGGTAAGAACCGTTTGGATTGTAGCGGCTGTCCATGCTTGGTTTACCGTCAAAGTCCACGTATTGGCTCCAGATTTGACCATTGTCACGCAGCTCAGCAAACTCCTCATCTGTCACGACAAATTTTCCTTCGCCGTGTGAGACTGGAATGGCATGCACGTCCCCTACAGAGACACCAGCAAGCCAAGGAGAGTTGGTATTTGCGATACGAGTTTCCACCATCTTAGCCACGTGCTGGTTAGCATCGTTGTAGAAAAGGGTTGGGCTCGTTTCACTTGAGCTCTCAAAGTTTCCGTATGGCAAGAGACCAGACTTAACAAGCGCTTGGAAACCATTACAGATACCGATAATCAAGCCACCTCGTGCGATAAAGGCGTCAATAGCTGTACGCACTTGCGCATTCTTGAGGATATTGACGATGAATTTGGCAGAGCCATCTGGCTCATCCGCTGCTGAGAAACCACCGGCAAAGAAGAGGATGTTAGCTTCTTCGATATTTGCCACCATGTCAGCGATAGATTTTTCAATATCCAGTGTCGCAAATGGTACAATCTTGGTTCTAGCACCCGCTGCTTCAAAGGCTTTGGCTGAGTCGTACTCTGAATTTGTTCCAGGGAAGGCTGGCAAGTAAACGAGTGGCTTTTCAACGCTGGCTTGTGCTGCTTTGACAAAGTCTGTCTCAAGCGCTGGCACATCAGCTAGCTTGTCAGATTGAGCAAAGGTCGTTGGGTAGACTTCCTCCAGTGTACCTTCAAAGGCTGAAAGAAGCTCGTCTCCAGAGATTGCCACACCGTTGACTTCTAGGCTAAAGTCCGCTGTCGTTGTTCCAATCTTCTCAACGCCTGCGATTTCTTCTGGTGAGGTAAAGACAAAACCACCAAGCTGCGCTCTTAAGCTACTAGCAAGGTCAGAGAGTGTCACTTGAGCACCGATACGGTTACCAAAGCTCATGAGAGCTAGGCTTTCAGCCACACCGCCGTATTTGACCGCTGACGCTGCTGTAATCTTGTGCTGTGCTTGAAGAGCAGAGAAGAACTCAAAGTTTTTCTTAATCGTTGCAAAGTCGATGTCCTCAGACAAGTGACTTCCTGCGATATAGTAGATGTTCTCACCAGCATTTTTGAACTCTGGTGAGAGGATACGGCTAGCTGTGGATGTTGTCACACCAAAAGCGACCAAGGTTGGTGGTACGGTTAATTCCTCAAAAGTACCACTCATAGAGTCCTTACCGCCGATAGAAGGCAATCCAAGCTGAATTTGGGCTTCGATAGAGCCTAGAAGGGCTGATACAGGCTGACCAAAGCGCTCTGCCTGCTTGTCCATACGCTCAAAGTATTCTTGATAAGAGAAGCGTGCCTTGTCCCAGTCACTGCCTGTTGCCACCAAGCGTGCGGTTGCTTCAATCACCGCATAGGCAGCACCGTGATAAGGTGACCAAGCTGCCACATAAGGCTGGTAACCCTGCGCCATGACAGAAACCGTCTCTGTCACACCGTGCTCTACTGGCAATTTCTGAACAGAGCTTTCTGTTGGTGTGATTTGGTAGCGTCCTCCAATAGGATGGTTGACCGTTGAGCGACCAACAGACGAGTCAAAGATAGTCTGTAAACCTTTTTGACTAGCGTGGTTGAGGTCAGAAAGTACTGCTTTAAGATCCTTCTCAAGGTGCGCTTCATCCGTCGTTACCTGACCTGGAAGCTCATCTGTGCTGTCTACGACCTTAGCGTCCACCTCAACACGCACACCGTTTGTATCAAGGAAGCTGCGCTCGATGTCCACAATGGTCTGCCCGTTCCAAGTCATGACCAGATTAGCTTTTTCAGTCACGACTGCAACGGCGACCGCTTCGATATTTTCCTCAGCTGCAAGAGCGATAAAGCTGTCCACGTCCTCTTTACGCACGACAACAGACATACGCTCTTGACTTTCAGAGATGGCGATTTCAGTACCGTTGAGTCCTGCATACTTGAGTGGGACCTTGTTGAGGTCAATCTCAAGACCGTCTGCCAACTCACCAATCGCCACACAGACACCACCTGCACCAAAGTCGTTGGACTTCTTGATGAGGGTTGTCACTTCTGGTTTACGGAAAAGGCGTTGAATCTTACGCTCTTCGATGGCATTTCCTTTTTGCACTTCAGCGCCAGCTGTCTCAACAGACTTGACGGTCTGCACTTTAGACGAGCCTGTAGCACCACCGATACCGTCACGTCCAGTCTTTCCACCAAGGAGGATAATGACATCGCCTGCTTCTGGCTTTTCACGTTTGACATTTGATTTTGGTGCAGCACCGACAACAGCACCTAGCTCCATGCGCTTCGCTACAAAGCCTGGGTGGAAATACTCACGCACATAAGTCGTCGCAAGACCGATTTGATTGCCGTAAGAAGAGTAGCCGTGCGCAGCTGTTTTTGAGATAGTCTGCTGTGGCAATTTACCTGCACGAGTGGCTGAGAGCGGCTGGGTAATATCGCCCGCACCAGAGATACGCATGGCTTGGTAAACATAGGAACGTCCTGACAATGGGTCACGAATAGCACCACCGATACAGGTCGCAGCTCCACCAAAAGGCTCGATTTCTGTTGGGTGGTTGTGGGTTTCGTTCTTAAACATAAGAAGCCAAGGCTCTTTGACACCGTCAACATCCACTTCGATTTCAACCGAGCAAGCGTTAATCTCATCAGACACTTCCATGTCATCAAGACGTCCATTGGCACGCTCATAGCGTCCAAAGATCGTCGCCATATCCATAAGCGTTTGTGGCTTTTCAGTGCGCCCTAGCTCATCACGCATAGCGATATACTTGTCATAAGTCGCCTGCAATTGCTTTTCAAACTTAGACGCTGAAAAATCAATAGTTTCCAGAGCTGTCTCAAAGGTCGTGTGACGGCAGTGGTCACTCCAGTAAGTGTCCAGCACGCGCAACTCAGTCTCTGTAGGCACACGCCCGATAGACTTGAAATAGTCTTGGATGTAGAGCAAATCCGCCACTTCCATAGCGAGGTTTTTCTCTGCTTTGTAGGCAACAAAGTCTGCTTCTGTGTAAGTCTCAAAGACATCAAGACTTGGAATTTCTGTTTGAGACACTGAAAATTCCTCAAAAGCAAGTGGCAAGGTCATATCCTTGAAACGAGAGTCTACAGGGTTAAGCAGATATTTTTTAATCGCTTCAAGCTCCTCCTGTGGCAGGTCTTTATTGACCAGATAGAGGCGGCTAGCACGCACAGTGACACCGTCTTTTGCACCAAGCAGATAAAGCGCTTCTGTCGCTGACGCTGCACGTTGGTCAAATTGACCAGGCAAAGCCTCGATAGCAAAGAAAGCATAGCTAGAGAGTGTTTCGTCAACCTCTGCTTTTGACAAGAGCCTGTCTGTCACCGTCTCAGAAAAGATATGCGCTTCTGCCTTTTCAAGCAGCGCTTCCTCTAAACCAAAGACCTCATACACTTCCACCAAGCGCACATCGCTCAAGCCTTTTAGCTGCAAATTGTGCGTCAATTCTTTTTTGAGCGCCTCAGCCTTAATCCCAAAGTCCGCTTTTTTCTCAACAAAAATACGTTTATCCATTTTATTTACCTACTGTACTCTGCAATTTTTCAAGAACTACTTCATAAACAGAAGTCAACTCACCAAGGTCACGACGAAAGACATCCTTGTCCATGTGATTGCCATCCTTGTCCCAAAGACGGCAGTTGTCTGGTGAAAACTCATCTGCTAGGATAATCTTGCCATCCTTATCCTTTCCAAACTCTAGCTTGTAGTCGATAAGCGTTAGGTCAATGTCAGCAAAAATCGCCTGCAAGAGCGCATTGATACGACGGCACTCCGCCTTGAGGTAAGCAATCTCCTCGTCTGTTGCAATTTTTAGGAACTTAACATGCTCATCATTGATGAAAGGATCATCAAGGTCATCGTTTTTATAGTAGAACTCAACGATAGGTTCTTCAAGCTTAATCCCTTCTTCCACGCCAAAACGCTTCGAAAAAGACCCAGCCGTGTAATTACGCAAAACCACCTCAAGCGGAATAATCTCTACTTTTTTATTGAGCTGCTCCGTGTCTGAGAGCTTTTTGATGAAGTGTGTCGCCACACCCTCTTTATTTAAACGCTCAAAAATAAGCGATGAAATCTGATTGTTGAGGCGTCCCTTACCCGCTACAGTTTCTTTTCTAGCCCCATTTAGCATGGTTGCTTGATCCTTGTAAACTGAAACAATCTCATTTGCATCACTTGTTGCGTAGATGTCCTTTGCTTTACCGGTATAAATCAAATCCGTCTTCATAATATTATTCGCCTTTCGCTCTTTTCTAAAGATAATTTTACCACAAAGAAAAACAGAACTCAACATTTTACGGATTTTTAAAGATAATATAAAGTTAACGTTCGGATTTTACCTTGTAAAAGCTTACTTTTGACTGGAAAGTAAGGTATGATAGAAGTACAAGTCACAAGGAGAACCACCATGCACCACTTACGTTTTTCAAAGTACGATATTAAGTACAGAAACGAACTCGGACACTACCTCAGAGACGACTGGACATCTTTTTGGGATATTGGCAAGATTTGTGAGGGTAGGCTGCTCACAATAGAAGAGTATGAAAGAGTGGAGAAAAACTACTTGGATGCTCTTCGGGATATTATACAAACTATTGGTATTTCTCATATCACGATAGCCCATATCGACTGGCATGAGTTCACACAAGACGATTTTGCTTTCACCATAAAAGAAGGAGGCTCCGTCAGTATCGACCAAGCTCTCTATCTTGCCAAACTAACGCTACGCAATCAATTTTGGATAAGTCTTGAAAGCTCAGAGTTAAAGATTAACTTTAGCTCAGAAATGTATGCCTACGTTGAATTCACGATTGAGCCCGATATTATCAAAAATATCATTTCAAAACACCATCTCTTTTGGGAAAGTAGAGAATTTTGGTATTTCGACGACTAAAAACCACAAAAAACTAAGCATCTACGATGCTTAGTTTTCATTTTTATGTAGTCGTGTATCAAGATAATCGAGCATTTCACCCATAGAGGTCATATCATCCACGTCCTCATCTGGGATGTCGAGCTGAAACTCATCTTCTAGATTGATGATAAACTCCATGAGAGCAATGGAGTCTACACCAAGTTCATCCTGCAGGTGTGTCTCCTCAGTCACTTCAAGGTCCGTCACATGCATCTGCTCTTTTATCATAGCGACGATTCTCCCAAAAATCTCATCTCTTGTCATCTCATAACTCCTTTAATCCTCTTTTTCCACCTTGGTAAAGGCAGCTACGGACTGGTCGACAACCTTTGTCTCAAGCATAGTGCGCACTTGCTTGATAGTGCTGTAAACAGCAGTCGCATCACTAGAGCCGTGGCATTTGACAACAGGCGCCTTGAGTCCAAAGAGAACCGCCCCACCTGCGTCTGAGTAATCCATGATACCCTTGAGATTGTAAAGCGTTGGTTTGAGAAGCAGTGCTCCCATCTTAGCTCTAGCGCCGCCTGATTGGATACTTGATTTCAATGCAGAGAGAATGCTAAGCCCTGTCCCTTCCATGGTTTTCAAAACCGCATTTCCCGTGAAGCCATCGGTCACAACAACATCTGCGACACCTTCCATCAAATCACGCGCTTCGACATTTCCAATAAAGTTCAGGCTAGTATCAGCAGCAAGCAACTCATAGGCTTCCTTGTGAACAGGATCACCCTTGGTCGCTTCTGTTCCGTTGTTTAAAAGCCCGACACGGGGATTGTTAATCTTGCGGACATTTTGAGCGTAAAAGGACCCTAAAATGGCAAATTGGTGCAAGTGGTGGGCTGAATTTTCCGCATTGGCACCAAGGTCCAGCATATCATAGCCCTTACCATCTAGCGTTGGCATGGTAGACAGCAGACCAGGACGGTCCACTCCCTTGATACGCCCAACGACAAATAGCCCAGCTGCAAGCAGCGCTCCTGTATTTCCAGCAGAAATCACTGCGTCCGCCTTTTTCTCTCTAACAGCCTGCGCCCCAAGTACCATTGACGCTTTTTTCTTGCGACGAACCGCTTTTGCTGGCTCATCATCCGAGTTGATTTTCTCATCCGTGTGGATAATCATCACCCGCTCAGTCGCTGTCAAATAGGACTTGATTTTCGCCTCATCACCATACAATTGGATGGCAATATCTGAAAAATCTGCTAAAGCTTGATTCACCCCTTCTACTATGGCTTTAGGAGCGTTGTCGCCTCCCATAGCATCCACAGCAATTGTTTTCATGATTAGTCACCTCAAGTTTAAAATAGAATAGTACCATTATATCACGATTTCACGCTTTTTGATAGATGTTACAAAGTTAACAGTAAGATTATGATAATTTTTAATCTTATAAAAATAATGGAAACTCAAGAAAGATTAGGATAGCCTAATCTTTTTCAGATTTCATGATGTCTCCCCAGGACGCTAGGCTATCAATGAATTTCTTACTCTTTAAGTGAATACCGACGTAGTCCTCGTAGAGACTGTCTAAAAATTGCCTGATTTTCGCTTTCATCTCAGGCTTTAGCGAGATGGTCTTGAGATCATCAATCGCCACCTGCTGAAAACGATCAAGCAGATAAAGCACATTGGGGTCGACATGACTGCGATAGTCATCTTTGTCATAGTGCTCTGGGCAAAGAACACCTGAAAAGCGGTGCGAAAAGTCAAAGGGCAAGCCCGTCCTGTGACAGAAACAGCAGTTATGAAAATTCAGCGACACCCCAAAGCGCTCTAAAATCTGAACCTCAAAGATATTGGTCAAAATCTCATAATCCAGCCCTTCCTCCATGAGGTCAAGCACTTTCTTTAAAAAAGCAAACAGATTAGCATCCGCCACATTATCCTCAATAGCAGCATCCGCAAGTGCCAGGATATAGCTGGCATAAGACAGCCTAAACAAATCCGCTGTTATCTTATCATAGCGCCGCACCTTTTTATAGTCAATGATATAAGAGAGCCCATTATCATTGATACGCAGGATAAAGTCCGCCATCATCAGCGGTTGAATGACAGGCTGAAGAGGAGACTTACTGACATGTTTCACGAAAAACATTCGCTTGCCACTGGTCTCTGTGAAGATTTTCACCAGCTTATCATCCTCACGATAATCACGGTTAAAGAGAATCAGTCCTTTTGTTTCTCTAACGTCCATAAGTTGCTAGAAATTGCTCCAAGCGCTCCATAGCAGCGCTAATCGTCTCCATATTCGCTGCATAGGACAGACGCACATAGCCCTCACCGTATTTACCAAAGGCAATCCCTGGAATGATAGCCACCGCTTGTTGCCTTGCAAAATCTTGACAAAAACGGAAGGAATCCTGATTATAGCCCTCTGGGATTTTGGCAAAGATATAAAAGGCACCTGTCGGCTTGATAATCTCAAAACCAAGCGCTGTCATCTTGTCAATGATATAATCACGACGTTTGATGTATTCCACGCACATCGGTAGGGCATCGTCTTTCCCTTCTGTCAAGGCTTCCACCGCTGCAAATTGCGAGATTGTGCTGGCAGCCGTCACTAGATACTGGTGACTCTTGATAAGCTCGGCACACAAAGCCGCTTTGGCAAAGATAAAGCCAAGGCGCCAGCCGGTCATAGCGTGTGATTTGGACAAGCCGTTGATGAGGATGGTCTGCTCTGGCAGATACTCTGCGATAGAAACGTGTCCTTCCTCGGTGTAGCTCAACTCAGAGTAAACCTCATCACTCACGACAAAGACAGGGTATTTCTTCAAAACATCCGCAAACGCCTTGATTTGCTCTCTGCTGTAGGTCACACCTGTTGGATTGGTTGGGTAATTGAGTAAAACTGCCTTGAGCTTATCGCCTTGCGCCAAGATTGCTTCCTCCAGCATCTCTGGTATCAATACAAAGTTATTTGCTCGTGTGTCAATCTCGACAATTTCTGCCCCAACGAGATTGGCAATAGGCTCATAACCAGGATAAGCTGGCGCTGGCAAGAGCACTGTATCCCCTGGCTCTAAAATAGCTGTTAGTGTCGCTGACAAGGCTTCTGTCGCACCGATAGTCACCAAGATTTCATTGTCAGGATGATAATCTAAATTGTACTTTTCTTTGACAAAGTGACTAGCCGCTTGGCGCAACTCCAAAAGCCCACTCATACCTGTATAGTGCGATTGATTGGCATCAATTGCTGCCTTGGCAGCCTCCTTGATGTGTTCTGGCGTTGTAAAATCAGGCTCTCCCAAAGTCAATTTCAAAATCCCAGGCACATCCGAGATAGACTGGTCAAACTGACGAATCAAAGACACTTCAATCTTCTCTAAATTCTTATTAAAACGATGTAAAAGCTCCATAATCACCCTCCTAGACTTTTTTCCTATTATACTAGAATTTTGCACAGATTGCACCCTAAAATGACTTATCCACATGTGGATAAGAAAAAAGACTGGGTTTCCCCAGCCTTCAGCTATTAACAAATACGTTGTGACATCTCAAAGAGAGGTGACAAAGGACGTTTTTCGTGAATGCGAATAATCGCCTCACCAATCAATTCTGCAATTGAAATTTGCTCAATCTTGTCAATCAAGCGCTCCTCTGGAAGAAAAATGGTATCTAGAACAACCAATTTCTCAATCGCTGATTTTTCAATATTGTCAAGTGCTGGTCCTGACAGAACAGGGTGGGTACATGAAGCATAAACAGCCGTTGCTCCAGCCTCTGCCAAAGCATCTGCCGCATGGCAAATAGTCCCCGCTGTGTCAATCATATCATCAATCAAGATACATTTCTTACCCTTAACATTACCGATGATATGCATAACCTCACTGGTATTCATCTTAGTCACACTACGACGCTTATCAATGATAGCAATCGGTGTTTTGAGATATTGTGCCAATTTACGAGCACGTGTCACACCACCATGGTCAGGACTAACCACCACGACATCATCACCAACCAAGCCATTGCGATCAAAATACTCAGCAATAAGAGGTGCCCCCATCAAATGATCGACAGGAATATCGAAAAATCCTTGGATTTGTGCTGCGTGGAGATCAACCGTCAACAAACGATCAACGCCTGCAACCTCCAGCATATTGGCTACAAGTTTAGATGTGATAGGCTCACGTGAGCGTGCTTTACGGTCTTGACGAGCATAGCCGTAATATGGCATTACTACACTGACAGTCTCTGCGCTAGCTCGTTTCAAAGCGTCCACCATAATCAAGATTTCCATCAAATTGTCATTAACAGGCGAGCTTGTTGACTGCAGGATAAAGACATGATGCCCACGGATAGATTCCTCAATGTTTACCTGAATCTCACCATCAGAAAATTGACGCACACTTGACTTCCCTAAAGGAATGCCAATGATATCCGCAACCTTTTGTGCCAACTCCTGATTGGACGAGAGCGCAAACAACTTCAAATTAGAATAAGACATGATTTCCTCCAAAGATTTTCTCCTATATCATTGTAACGTTTTTTGGGTAAATTTTCAATCTTATTGGAAAAGAGCTCGAAGAAATCTTCGAACTCTCATTTATCTATCTTATTGGTAGATGTAGTAAACCGCACTTCCGCTCCAAGTGTTAGTTGGATCAAATGTTCCACGGTAGTTACCGATACTCATGTTACCATTGTAGTTTGATTCCATAACTTGGATAGATGTAGCACTGTTAACAGCAGTTACGTATGCAACGTGACCGTAACCACCACCATCGCTAGGCCATACAGCAACCGCACCAACTGCTGGAGTAGTTCCTACAGAGTGACCTGCTGCTTGCGCACTGGCAATCCAATCACGGGCGTTACCCCAGTTGTTACCAACCCATGATGCCATTGATTTAACACCCCAAGTACATTGACCAACTGGGTAAGTGTTAGCTGATGAAGTGCTTGTTGATACTGTGCTTACTGTAGCTGTTTCAGATTGAACTGTTGCTACTGATTGGCTTTGAACTTCAGATGTAGCTACTGTTGATTGTACTGGAGCTGTAGACTCGCTGACAACTTCACTTGTAGCCACTTCAGTACTTGCAGCTTCAGATGTTGCAACGGACTCAGAAGTAGCTGCTGTAGCAGATTGTTGTGCAGCAATTTCTTCTTGAGCTTGAGATTGAGCATTAGCCTCAGCCTCTGCTTGCGCTTTAGCTTCTGCTTCAGCTTGAGCCTTAGCAGCAGCTTCTGCTTCTGCAGCTTGACGTGCAGCTTCTTCAGCAGCAGCTTTTTGTGTTTGAAGTTCAGCTTTTTCGTTTTGAGCAGTTGTCAATTGAGCTGACAATTCAAGCTGCGCTACTTCAAGTTGTGCTTGTTGTGTTGCTAAGCTATTTTTATTTTCTTCAATAGCTGCTTTGTTAGCTGTTACTGTGTTGATTGCTTCTTGGTTTTCAGCTTGTTTAGACTCAAGAGCAGCTTTATCATTTTCTTGTTGTTCCAAAAGTTTTTCATTAGCAGAAACCACTTTGTTGATAGCAACAAGACGTGTGATGGCTTCAGAAACAGATTTAGAGTTCAAGATAGAACCAAGATAGCTTGAAACACCGCTTTGTTTTTGAGCATTACGAGCTTGCTTTTTAATCGCTTCGCTACGTGCAACAATCTTTGTCGATAGCTCTTGAATTTCACCGCTCAACTGTTGTGAAACAGCTTCTAAACGAGTGTTTTCATTTTCAAGTTCTGTTTGTTGCGCTTGCAAAGTACTTACTTGACTTTGAATAGCAGAAACTTTACTTTGAGCAGCTGCTTGCTCACTTGTTAGGTTGTTAATAACTGCATCTTTAGCAGCAATTTGCGAATCGTAATCATCCGCATTAGCATTTACAGTAGCAGTACCGAGTGTCACACCACTTACAAGTACTGCGGATAGAATTCTTTTTTTCATGTTAATACAATAACTCCTTTTTCGATAAGACATATTTATTTTACCAAAAAAACACCTGTTATATGTTACGTCTTAATTACAATTTCATTTTATTTAGAGAAAAGCAAGCTTTTGCTATCTATCAGCCCAAGACATGCTCGCTAAATTCTTGAAAATTAACTTGCAACTCTTTGATAAATTTTGCCTTTCCGCTAAAACATTGACCTGCAATCACTTTTGACAACTTATCTTTACCGTCTTGCGATAAACTCTTTTCCACTCTTTCTAAAAGCTCTTTATAAGCTACATAATCATCCAAACCTAGCCCTCTATCCTTGATAGAATGACCAAATTCACTCACCTCTTCATAAGGCATCTTGTCAAAACGACGTTTTTGACTTTCCTGTTTTCGTATAACATCCTTTAAGTGACTCGAAAATTTTGTTTTAAAATAACGATAAAACGTCAACTGATCATCTACTAAATCAGGATTGTCCTGCAATAAACGATATAAAATCACTCTTCTTTCTTGCAACCAGTCATCCCTATCCCATAATTTAATATAGTAAGTCCGTTGCAACTTAAAAACAATAGGTTTCACTGAAATAAATAAACTCTCAAAATGTACTGAATTTTCCATAAGATATTCTCCTTTAGCAATGTTGTTATTATTATAATAAAGGAGATAAAAAAACAACATGACAAAAATGTCATGTTCAAAAAGCAAAAAAAAGTGATTCAAAACTTTTTTATTCTGATTCTAGCTGTTACATCTTACTCATCACAAAAAAGAAGAGCAACGCTCTTCTTCATTCCATTATTATTGCACAGACGACGGAGAATGGGGGATTCGAACCCCCGCGCCAGTTACCCGACCTAACGATTTAGCAAACCGTCCTCTTCAGCCTCTTGAGTAATTCTCCAATGGGCACAAGTGGACTCGAACCACCGACCTCACGCTTATCAGGCGTGCGCTCTAACCAGCTGAGCTATGCGCCCAGATTATAGAAATCTGGAATTCTATAAAGCGGGTGACGAGAATCGAACTCGCGACAACAGCTTGGAAGGCTGTAGTTTTACCACTAAACTACACCCGCAGAAAATAAATGGCGCGAGACGGAATCGAACCGCCGACACATGGAGCTTCAATCCATTGCTCTACCAACTGAGCTACCGAGCCAACTTTATTGCGGGAGCAGGATTTGAACCTACGACCTTCGGGTTATGAGCCCGACGAGCTACCTAGCTGCTCCATCCCGCGATAATCTTAAGGAGGATGTGGGATTCGAACCCACGCACGCTTTTACACGCCTGACGGTTTTCAAGACCGTTCCCTTCAGCCAGACTTGGGTAATCCTCCAAGAAAAACATGGACCTTGTAGGACTCGAACCTACGACCGCTCGGTTATGAGCCGAGTGCTCTAACCAGTTGAGCTAAAGGTCCAAAGTCATCCAAAATAACAATAGCGGCGAAGGGGATCGAACCCCCGACCTCCCGGGTATGAACCGGACGCTCTAGCCAGCTGAGCTACACCGCCATCTAAATCGGGAAGACAGGATTCGAACCTGCGACACCTTGGTCCCAAACCAAGTACTCTACCAAGCTGAGCTACTTCCCGTATTCACATTTTCTATGCACCCTAGAGGATTCGAACCTCTAACCGCCTGATTCGTAGTCAGGTACTCTATCCAGTTGAGCCAAGGGTGCTCATTAGTATATGCCGAGGACCGGAATCGAACCGGTACGATGTTAACCATCGCAGGATTTTAAGTCCTGTGCGTCTGCCAGTTCCGCCACCCCGGCCTCTTAAGCTAAAGCGAACGACGGGGTTCGAACCCGCGACCCCCACCTTGGCAAGGTGATGTTCTACCACTGAACTACGTTCGCAAATGCCGGCTACATGACTTGAACACGCGACCCTCTGATTACAAATCAGATGCTCTACCAACTGAGCTAAGCCGGCTACTCTTTCTAATGCGGGTGAAGGGACTTGAACCCCCACGCCGTTAAGCGCCAGATCCTAAATCTGGTGCGTCTGCCAATTCCGCCACACCCGCATATCATGACCCGTACTGGGCTCGAACCAGTGACCCTCTGATTAAAAGTCAGATGCTCTACCAACTGAGCTAACGAGTCTTTTCTCTACGGTCCCGACGGGAATCGAACCCGCGATCTTCGCCGTGACAGGGCGACGTGATAACCGCTACACCACGGGACCTACTTATGGGAGTTAACGGGATCGAACCGCTGACCCTCTGCTTGTAAGGCAGATGCTCTCCCAGCTGAGCTAAACTCCCTATAGCCAAGCGACTACCCTATCTAACAGGGGGCAACCCCCAACTACATCAGGCGTTCTAGGGCTTAACTACTGTGTTCG
>NZ_JBCLSK010000034.1:0-20100 GCF_041225505.1 Streptococcus hyointestinalis
CAGATTGATTGACTCCGAATTTATCAGAAAGATGTGGCCAAGACCAGCCTGATTTACGTAAATGATAAATTTCTACTTTATCTTTGTAACTTAATTTCATAAGAAAAGCACCCCATTCGTTAGATTGTTTGTCTAACTTTTGGGGTGCAGTTCAGTGAGTGAAGGCTTTTTCGTTATACATAGGAAAGAACATACCTTTTCTTCGAGCTTGGGGGAAAATTTTGTTATAATGAAGAGGACAATGCATTAAAAGGAAAGAAAGATGACGAAATTAGCGACGATTTGTTATATTGATAATGGTAGGGAATTGTTATTGCTTCACCGTAATAAAAAGCCTAATGATGTTCATGAGGGAAAGTGGATATCAGTTGGCGGAAAGTTAGAAGCAGGGGAGACGCCTGATGAGTGCGCTCGTCGTGAAATTCTTGAGGAGACGCACTTGACGGTGACGGAGATGGATTTTAAGGGGATTATCACTTTTCCAGATTTCACGCCTGGGCATGATTGGTACACTTATGTTTTTAAAGTGACTGGTTTTGAGGGAGAGCTTATCTCTGATGAGGAGTCTCGTGAGGGGACGCTAGCTTGGATTCCTTATGACAAGGTGCTTACCATGCCGACTTGGGAGGGGGATTATGAGATTTTTAAGTGGATTTTAGAGGATGTTCCCTTTTTCTCAGCGAAGTTTCGCTATGATAGTCAGCAAAAGCTCATCGAAAAAAATGTTACCTTTTATGATAGAAAAACAAACTAAGGAGATTTGTCAATGAAGCAACATTCAGATAAACGCTTTTCGGATACATGGTTTTTTAAGTGGATTTTGAACAATCAAGCCGTGACGGCTGTTCTTATCACGCTTTTGGTCGGTTTGACAGGTTTGGTCTTGGTCAAGCTATCTCCGCTCTTTGCACCTGTTTTAGACTTTGTCAGCATTATCATGCTGCCGCTTGTCATCTCAGCTCTTCTTTACTATCTCTTAAAGCCGTTAGTTGATTGGCTTGAGAAAAAAGGGGTTGGGCGGACGCTCGCTATTTTCCTAGTTTTTGCTGGCATAGCTGCGCTCCTTGTCTGGGCTGGTGCCAATGTCATTCCTATGATTACTCGTCAGCTAACGACCTTTATTGATGATTTACCAGCTTATATCCAAACGGTCAATAAAGAAATCAATCAGTTTTTAGACCATCCATTCTTGAAGAATTATCAAGGGCAATTGCAAGACACGCTTAGCAATATCAGCACTAAGGCAGTGGATTATGCTGAAAGCATTTCTAAAAATGCGCTGTCTTGGGCGAGCAATTTTGCTAGCACCTTTGCGAGAGTGACAGTAGCGGTCATCATTGCACCGTTTATTCTCTTTTATTTGCTACGTGATGGACACACCATGAAAGGTGGCATTTTAAAAGTCTTGCCAACACGTACACGTACCTCCATTTCACGTATCCTAAGCGATGTCAATACACAACTAGCTGGCTATGTGCAAGGACAAGTCATGGTTGCCATTGTCGTTGGTATCATGTTTGGTGTCATGTATAGTATTGTTGGTCTTCGCTACGGTGTGACCTTAGGGATTATCGCAGGTATCTTAAATATGGTGCCTTATCTGGGGAGTTTTCTAGCGCAGGTCCCTGTCTTTATCCTTGCCATTGTAGCAGGTCCAATCATGGTGGTCAAGGTTGCCATTGTCTTTGTTATTGAGCAGACCATCGAGGGACGTTTTGTGTCACCGCTTGTTTTGGGAACTAAGCTCAATATCCATCCGATAACCATTATGTTGATTTTATTGACAGCAGGTTCGATGTTTGGCATTTGGGGTGTCTTTTTAGGCATACCTGTCTACGCTTCTGTCAAAGTTATTGTCAAAGAATTATTTGACTGGTACAAGAGTATCAGTGGCTTGTATGAGGAAGAAAATCAAATCGAGGAAGGAAGTGATAGCACTCATGCAAAATAGTGAAAAAATGATTGCAGCACTCAGCAATCAAGACTTAACACATGCCAATAAATATTTTGAGCGAGCGCTCAAAGAAGATGACGACGAGATGTTGTTAGACCTTGGAGCTTACCTAGAGAGTATCGGTTTTTTGCCACAAGCAAAGCAAATTTACCTTAAACTTCGTGAACGTTTCCCAGAGGTCAATGTCAACTTAGCGCAGATTGCAGCAGAGGATGATGACCTGACAGAAGCTTTTTTGTACCTTGACGCTATCGATGAGACCAGTCCAGACTATGTGTCTGCACTTCTTGTCATGGCTGACCTCTATGATATGGAGGGATTGACGGATGTGGCTCGTGAGAAATTGCTTCTAGCGGCAGACATCAGTCCAGACCCGCTTGTACTCTTTGGTTTGGCGGAGCTTGATTTAGACCTTGGGCATTTTAAGGAAGCGATTGATTACTACGCACAACTGGATAATCGTGAGATTTTAGAGTTGACGGGTATCTCTACCTATCAGCGTATCGGACATGCTTACGCTGCACTTGGTAAGTTTGAGGCTGCCGTTGAGTTTTTAGAGAAGGCTATTGAGATTGAGTATGATGACCAGACGGTCTTTGAGTTGGCTGTTATTCTCTATGATATGGAGGAATATCAAAAAGCCAATCTCTACTTTAAGCAGCTTGAGACTATGAATCCAGACTTTGACGGCTATGAGTACGTCTATGCGCTTTCTTTGCAAAAAGAAAATCAAGGCAGCGAGGCGCTACGTGTCGTACAGCAAGGGCTGTCTAAGAATAGTTTTGATAGCAATCTTTTGCTCTTAGCGTCACAACTGTCCTACGAGCAGCACGATAGCCGCTCAGCAGAGAGCTATTTGCTAGAGGCTAAGCAGGTGTCAGATGACACTGAGGAAGTGCTCATGCGATTGAGCAATCTCTATCTTGAGGAAGAGCGCTACGAAGATGTAGTGGCGCTGGATGATGAAGCCATTGACCATGTCTTGACCAAATGGAATATAGCAAAGGCTTATCGCCAGCTAGAGGACGAGGACAAAGCCTACGAGGCTTACCATGATTTGGAGGCTGACCTGTATGACAATCCAGAGTTTCTGCAGGACTATGCTTATCTCCTCTATGAGTATGGCTACCGCAAGCAGGCGCAGAAAATAGCAGAGCACTATCTCACACTCGTTCCTGATGACATGGCTATGGCTGATTTCTTGGAAAATCTCCGTCTTGATTAGGTAAAAAAATTCACAAACTTTTTTGACAAACTTAGCTATATTCTATGTTATAATGAAGATAAGTTTGTGAAATTATCTAGAAAGATGATTTTTAGCGCTTATCAAGTAAGGAGAAGTATGGTATGACAGAAGCTAAAAAACAGTATGGTGCGGATTTAATTGTTGATAGTCTCATCAATCATAACGTTGAGTATGTCTTTGGTATTCCAGGGGCAAAGATTGACCGTGTCTTTGACACTTTAGAGGACAAGGGACCAAAGCTTATCGTGGCACGTCATGAGCAAAATGCAGCCTTTATGGCACAGGGGATTGGACGTATCACAGGGGATCCAGGTGTTGTGATTACAACAAGTGGACCAGGGGTATCAAACCTTGCGACAGGGCTTGTGACAGCGACAGATGAGGGCGACCCAATCCTTGCTATCAGCGGTCAGGTCAAGCGTGGGGATTTGCATAAGCGTGCCCACCAGTCTATGAACAATGTCGCTATGCTAGAGCCTATCACTAAGTATGCAGCAGAGGTTCACGACCCCAACACTTTGTCAGAGACCATTGCCAACGCTTATCGTCAAGCAAAATCTGGAAAACCAGGCGCTAGCTTCCTCTCCATTCCACAGGATGTGACAGATAGCACCGTTTCTGTCAAGGCGATTAAGCCACTGACAGACCCTAAGCTTGGCTCGGCATCGGTAGCTGACATCAACTACCTAGCGCAAGCCATTCGCAATGCTGTTTTACCAGTCTTTCTTCTGGGAAATGGTGCGTCGACAGAGAGAGTAACCGCAGCTATTCGCTGTTTGTTAGAAGCGGTGAAATTGCCTGTCGTTGAAACCTTCCAAGGCGCTGGTATCGTGTCTCGTGATTTGGAGGAAGATACTTTCTTTGGTCGTGTTGGTCTCTTTCGCAATCAGCCTGGAGACATGCTCTTAAAACGAGCTGACCTTGTTATCGCTATTGGTTACGACCCGATTGAATACGAGGCACGCAACTGGAATGCGGAGATTTCTGCTCGTATTATCGTTATTGACGTGGCTAAGGCGGAGATTGATACGTATTTCCAACCAGAGCGTGAGCTGATTGGTGATATTGCAGATACTTTGGATTTATTATTGCCAGCTATCAAGGGTTATGAGCTCAATCAGGGGTCTCGCAATTACCTTCGAGGTCTGCGTGAAAATGTGGTCGAGGACGTCAAGTTTGACCGCAATGCAACTAAGAATGGCTTGGTGCACCCGCTTGATGTCATTGACAGTTTGCAGGCGCATGTCACAGACGAGATGACAGTGACCGTGGATGTCGGTAGTCACTACATCTGGATGGCACGCTATTTCAAGTCCTACGAAGCTCGTCATTTGCTCTTTTCAAACGGTATGCAAACGCTAGGTGTGGCTTTGCCTTGGGCGATTGCCGCAGCGCTTGTTCGCCCAAATGAGACAATTGTCTCTATCTCTGGAGACGGTGGCTTTCTCTTTTCAGGGCAAGAGCTTGAGACGGCTGTGCGCTTGAAGTTGCCGATTGTGCACATCATCTGGAACGATGGCAAGTACAATATGGTCGAATTCCAAGAAGAGATGAAGTACGGACGCTCATCAGGCGTTGACTTTGGACCAGTTGACTTTGTCAAATACGCTGAAAGCTTTGGTGCTAAAGGCTTTCGAGCTAACAGCAAAGAAAGCTTTGAAGAGCTTTTACAAGAAGCGCTTACTGAAGCGCAGAATGGTCCAGTCTTGATTGATGTGCCGATTGACTATAAAGACAATATTAGCTTGGGTGAGACCATTTTACCAGATGAATTTTACTAAAAGAGGAAATTATGTCAGAAGCGATTAAACTTTTTCAATACAATACGCTCAGTGCTTTGATGGCAGGGCTTTACGGTGGGACTTTGACTATCGGTGAGTTGCTAGAGCACGGTGATTTGGGGATTGGGACACTGGATTCTATTGACGGTGAGTTGATTGTGCTAGATGGCAAGGCTTATCAGGCAAAAGGCTCAGATGGTCGTGTAGAGGTCGTTGAAGTGTCTGAGGATGTCAAGGTTCCCTACGCCGCTGTCGTCCCTCATGAAGCCGAGGTGATTTTCAAACAACGCTTTGAGATGTCTGATAAAGAGTTGGAAAAGCGCATTGAGTCTTATTATGACGGGGTCAATCTCTTTCGTTCTATTAAAATCACAGGGCATTTTGCACGCATGCATGTGCGCATGATTCCAAAGTCTACCTCTGACCGTAAGTTTGCAGAGGTGGCAACACATCAGCCAGAGTACACGCAGGACAATGTCTATGGAACGATTGTCGGTATTTGGACGCCAGAGATGTTTCACGGAGTGAGTGTGGCAGGCTACCACTTGCACTTTATCTCAGCTGACCACACGTTTGGTGGGCATGTGATGGACTTTGTTATCTCAGAAGGTATCGTTGAGGTGGGAGCTGTTGACCAGCTTGATCAGCGCTTTCCTGTCCAAGACCGCAAGTATCTCTTTGCCAAGTTCAACATGGACGAGTTAAAAGACGATATTGGTAAGAGTGAATAAAAAATAAGACTGGAATTTCCAGTCTTATTTCTGTATACGCATATTCTCGATTTTGTCTTTGTCTGGTGTGACCCGCAGGGTCTTTTGACCGGTGTAGGTGACAAATCCTGGTTTAGCGCCTGTTGGTTTGTTGAGGCGCTTGGCTTCAATCATATCCACTTGCACGAGGTTTGACAGGCGAGCTTTGGAGTAGTAGGCAGCCAGCTCAGCAGCATCTGTTTTGACTTGGTCGCTAGGGTTGAGATTGTCACGGATAAGGACGTGACTTCCTGGAATGTCCTTAGCGTGAAACCATAGTTCGCCTTTTTTCGCCATTTTAAAGGTCAGCTCGTCATTTTGTAGGTTATTACGCCCTACAAGAAGAATCGTCTTGCCATCCGTTGCCAAATACTGCTCAGGCTTTTGACGCACTTGTCGCTTATCGTGGCTGCGGCGCTTGATAAAGCCTGTCTGAACCAGCTCGTCTCGAATATCAGCGATGGTCGCAAGTGACGCTTGGCTGAGTGCAGTCTCGACACTCTCCAGATAGCTGATGGTGTGCTTAGTCTCCTCAATAATAGTGGCCAGGTGCTTCACCGCTTCTTTTAATTTTTGGTATTTTTTAAAGTAGCGCTGCGCATTTTGGCTAGGCGTCAGTGATTTATCAAGAGCAATGGTGATTTTTTGGTTGGTGTAGTAGTTGTCCAACTCGACACTGTCCTTATCGTTTGGCACCATAGACAGATAAGTTGTCAGCAATTCGCCTTTTTGGCGGAATTCCTCGGCTGAAGCAGTTGCCTTGAGCTCTTTTTCTTGCTTAGCTAGTTTTTTGATATTCTTGTCCAGCTCTGTCTGGACACGGTGAATAAGGTCACTTGCCTGCTGGATGATACGATCACGCTCCGCCTTATCTTTGTAATAATAATCTAATAACTCACCTAGACTATCAAAGCTCTGCTGGCTATCTGAAAAATGCACAGCAGAAAAAGACTTTGTTGTCAGACTAGGCTCAAGAGACTTTTCAAAGAAAGTGCGAAAGGCTTTTAGGGTTTCTTGCTCTGAAGCTGTTAGGAGCTTTGCTAGCTCATTTGCTGTATCTCGCCCCAAACCTTGAAAGGACATCTGAATGTTTTTTGGCGTCAGCTCTTGCGTTTTTAATATCTCAAACAAAGCTTCATCCGAGATGTCAAAAGGATTTTTAGCGTCGGTCTTGGGCGGTGTGATATAACTTGCACCAGGTAAAATGGTGCGGTAGCTATTTTGTGAAAAGCCGACATGCTTGATAGATTCGATAATCTTGCCCTCGTTTTTATCGACTAAGAGGATGTTGCTATGCTTGCCCATGATTTCAACGATGAGCGTCACTTGGATGTCGTCCCCGATTTCATTTTTATTGGAGACTGTCATCTCAAGGATACGGTCGTTTTCGATTTGCCTAATATCCTCAATGACCGCCCCTTGCAGATACTTACGCATAATCATGGTAAAAGTGTTTGGCTGCTTTGGATTTTGAAAGTCGTTTTTAGTGACTTGGATGCGCCCAAAAACAGGATGAGCAGATAGGAGCAGCTTGTAATTTTGGCGATTGTTGCGAATGGTTAGTACCATCTCACGCTCAAAAGGCTGATTGACCTTTTGGATACGCCCATAAAGGATTTGCTCTTTTAGTTCTTCTGTTAAATAATGTAGGAAAAAGCCATCAAAAGACATAATGATTTCAGAAAAAACGCTGTTTTTCTGTTTCCTCCCTCTAAACTTACTTGTATTCTATTATAACATAGGACTATCTAAAGATTCGCTTAAAAAAATGCTTGAAATTTTCAGAATATAGTGTATAATTAAGAGTATAGTATATTTCAGTTTAGAAAAGGAGGCTAGCATGACAAGAACAATCTTAAAAGCATGGCAAAGCTGGCGTAGATGAGGTTGTATTTATGGTAAGCATAGATACGCCTTTTGTGTACTTCAAAAACGTATCTATGCGCTAGTCTTATTATCAGTATAGCGCATGGTAGTAGTCTATCAGGCGCTTTTTGTTTTTTGAAGTTTACGATGAAGAAATAGTAGTTATTAGGAGGCAAAACATGAAAAATAAAGCGTTAATCGCAACGTTAATCGGTTTAGTGGTCTTGGTTTGTGGCTCGCTCATTTATGACGCGACAAGTAACCAAGCAAGCAGTAAAAATAAGGTCGTCAAGGTCGGTATCTTGCAGTATGTGACCCATGATGCACTGGATGAGATTGAGCGTGGGATTGTAGACGGCTTGAAAGACGCAGGTTATTCTGGTGACAATATTAAACTTACTGTGCTTAATGCCGAAGGCGACCAAAGTAAGATTCAAACCATGAGTAAGCAGTTAGTCGCTGCTAAAAATGACGTGGTCATTGGTATTGCGACACCAGCAGCTCAAGGCTTAGCGTCAGCGACCAAGGATATCCCAGTTGTCATGGGAGCTATCTCAGACCCAGTTGGTGCAAAGCTGGTCAAAAATCTCAAAAAACCAGAGGGCAATGTGACAGGTGTCTCTAACCAAGTTCCTATCAAGCAAACAGTGGAGCTTATCCAAGAGGTGACACCATCTGCCAAAACCATCGGTGTACTCTACGCTAGTAGCGAGGACAATTCCGTCTCACAAGTCGCACAGTTTAAAAAGTACGCTCAAAAAGCAGGCTTAAGCGTCAAAGAATACGCAGTACCGACAACCAATGAAATCAAAACCACCATGTCTGTCATGATTGGACAAGTCGATGCAGTCTTTGTCCCACAAGACAATACCATCGCAAGTGCTTTCACGACCGTTGTCAATGAAGCAAATAGCGCTAAAATCCCAGTCTACTCAAGTGTCGATACCATGGTCAAGCAAGGCAGTATCGGCTCTATCGCACAAAGTCAGTACGGTCTTGGAACAGAGACAGCTAAGGTTGCGGTTAAGCTATTAGCAGGTCAAAAAGTAGCAGATGTTCCTGTTAAGGTTGTCGACACAGGGACAGCAACGCTGAACTTGAAGGCAGCTAAGTTGCTAGATATTACCATCTCTGATGAGCTGCTCAAAAAAGCAGATATTGCGGTTAAAGAATAAGGATTAGAAAGAGAAGATTATGATTATTTCATCTGTATCACAGGGCTTGCTCTGGGGAGTGTTGGGGTTAGGGATTTATCTGACCTTTAGGATTTTAAATTTTCCAGATATGACGACAGAAGGTTCTTTTCCGCTTGGAGGAGCGGTTACAGTGACTCTTATCAATAGCAATGTCAATCCTTTATTGGCAACGCTAGCGGGCATGATTGCAGGAATGCTTGCTGGTCTGGTCACAGGACTCCTCTACACCAAGGGCAAGATTCCAACGCTTCTAGCTGGGATTCTAGTCATGACCTCATGTAACTCAGTCATGCTCATGGTCATGGGACGAGCAAACTTGGGGCTGTCTGACCACAAGACACTGCAAGATTATCTGCCATTTAGCGACGATGTCAATTTGTTGGTTTTGGGGCTGCTTGCGGTTGTGCTGGTTATTAGTTGTGTGCTCTACTTTCTCTACACACGCTTGGGGCAAGCCTACATCGCAACGGGAGATAATCCAGAGATGGCAAAGAGTTTTGGTATCAACACCGACCGCATGGAGGTTATGGGACTTGTCGTCTCAAACGGCTTGATTGCATTATCAGGTGCTCTTGTCAGCCAGCAAGACGGCTATGCGGACGTGTCTAAAGGGATTGGTGTCATCGTTATCGGGCTTGCTAGCATTATCATTGGTGAGGTGCTCTACTCGACTAGCTTGACGCTTCTTGAGCGTTTGATTGCTATTGTGATTGGCTCTATCTTATATCAATTTTTAATCACAGCAGTTATCGCCCTAGGTTTTAATACCAATTACCTCAAGTTGTTCAGCGCCATTGTGCTTGCTATTTGCCTCATGGTGCCAGTACTCAAGCAAAAGATTTTTAAAGGGATGAGGTTGTCAAGATGAAAACAATTGTCGAGTTAAAAGATGCAACTGTCCAAGTCAATAACGGCTTTGATGAGGTCAAGACCATTCTTGATCATGTCAATCTAACCATTTATGAGCACGATTTCATTACCATCTTAGGGGGAAATGGTGCTGGAAAATCAACCTTGTTCAATGTCATTGCAGGCACACTCATGCTAACAAGCGGTAGCATTTCCATTCTCGGAGAAGACGTGACGCACTTGCCTGCGCAAAAACGTGCTAACTATCTTGCTCGTGTCTTTCAAGATCCTAAGATAGGAACAGCGCCGCGAATGACTGTCGCTGAAAATCTCCTCATTGCCAAATTCCGTGGGCAAAAACGTGGTTTTGTGCCACGTCGTATCCATCACTATCAAGAAGAGTTTGAGCAATTAGTGCAAAAAACAGGCAATGGCTTAGAAAAGCATTTGGAGACGCCGACAGGGCTTCTATCAGGTGGTCAACGTCAGGCGCTTAGCCTTTTGATGGCGACTTTGCAGCGTCCTGAGCTCTTACTCCTTGATGAGCATACGGCGGCGCTTGACCCTAAAACCAGCGTGTCATTGATGAACTTGACCGATGAGTTTGTGTCTGGGGATAAGCTGACAGCGCTCATGATTACCCACCACATGGAGGACGCTCTCAAGTACGGTAATCGTGTCCTCGTCATGAAAGACGGCAAAATCGTCTCTGACCTAAATCAAGCACAAAAACAAGAAATGACCATCACAGACTATTACCAGTTGTTTGACTAAGATTATGAAAAGACTAGTGAAAACTAGTCTTTTTTAGCGTTTTACAGCCCTTAAGAGAAAGTTTTGTTAAATTATGGTATAATAGAAGAGCTATAAATCGACTTGCTAAGGGCAAGGACCGTATGTAAATGAAAACAATTAAGGAGTAAAAACAAATGGAAGATATCAAAATCATGGCACTGGGAGGTGTTCGTGAAAATGGTAAAAATCTATACATCGTAGAAGTCAACGACTCAATTTTTGTCCTCGACGCTGGGCTGAAATACCCAGAAAATGAACAGCTCGGTGTGGATGTGGTCATTCCCAACTTGGAGTATCTGATTGAGAACAAAAAGCGTGTGCAGGGGATCTTTTTAACCCACGGGCATGCCGACGCTATTGGTGCTTTGCCTTACATCATCTCAGAAGTGCGTGCACCTGTGTTTGGCTCACCTTTGACTATAGAATTGGCAAAACTTTTTGTTAAAAACAACAGCTCTGTTAAAAAGTTCAATAATTTCCACGTGATTGACAGTGAAACCGAGATTGAGTTTCAAGACGCTGTGATCTCTTTCTTTAAGACCACACACTCTATCCCAGAAAGTATGGGGATTGTCGTGGGGACAAAAGAGGGCAACATCGTCTACACAGGCGATTTCAAGTTTGACCAAGCGGCTAGAAAATATTACCAAACAGACCTTGGACGTCTAGCTGAGATTGGACGTGAAGGTGTCTTAGCTCTTCTTTCAGACTCGGCAAATGCTAGCAGCACCGAGCAGACTGCGAGTGAGTTTGAAGTAGGAGATGAGATTGATAATGTCATCGGAAGCGCTGAAGGACGTGTCATTGTAGCAGCGGTAGCCAGCAACTTGGTGCGTATTCAGCAGGTTTTTGATGCGGCAGCAGAGTACGGACGTAAGGTGGTCTTGACTGGATTTGACGTAGAAAATATCGTCCGCACAGCCATTCGCATGAAAAAAATCCATCTGGAGGATAGCCAACTCCTCATCAAACCCAAAGATATGAGCCGTTTTGCAGACAATGAGCTGGTTATTCTTGAGACAGGACGTATGGGTGAGCCAATTCACGGGCTTCAAAAGATGGCGATTGGACGCCACCGCTATGTTGAGATTAAAGAGGGCGACCTTGTCTTTATCGTCACAACGCCAAGTATTGCTCAAGAAGCGCTCGTTGCTCGTACAGAAAACTTGATTTACAAGGCAGGCGGGACAGTCAAAGTCATCACGCAAGACTTGCGTGTGTCTGGTCATGCCAACGGACGTGACCTTCAGCTCATGCTTAACCTTCTAAAACCACAATATCTCTTCCCTATCCAAGGGGAGTATCGTGATTTGGCGGCTCACGCTAGTCTGGCTCAGGAAGTGGGGATGTTTCCAGAAAACATCTATATCGTCAAACGTGGGGACGTCATGGTGCTTCATGAAGACGGCTTTGTCCACGAGGGGGGGATCGCTGCTAGTGATGTGATGATTGATGGAAATGCTATCGGTGACGTTGGTAATATCGTTTTACGTGACCGCAAGGTGCTCTCAGAGGACGGTATCTTTATCGTTGCCATCACGGTCAATAAAAAAGAAAAGAAAATCGTCTCTAAAGCTAAAGTGCACACACGTGGTTTTGTCTACGTTAAAAAGAGCCGTGACATTTTACGTGAAGGGGCTGAGGTGGTCAATGCCAGCGTTGAAAATTACTTGGCGCAGGACACCTTTGACTGGGGTGAGCTAAAGAGTGCGGTGCGTGATGACATCAGCAAGTTTCTCTTTGAGCAAACTAAACGTCGCCCAGCTATTCTTCCTGTTGTCATGGAAGTGCGTTAAGGAGGCAAGATTATGGCATTTTTAAAGATTGAATACCATTCAAAGGCGCTTGCAATGGAGCGCTGGGTCAATGTCATTTACCCAGATGGTTTTGATATTGACGAGTCAGAGGTGGATGATACAGATATTCCTGTTTTGTATCTGCTCCATGGCATGGGTGGCAATGAAAACTCATGGCAAAAACGAACAGACATCGAGCGGCTTTTGCGCCACACCAATCTGATTGTGGTTATGCCCTCGACAGACCTTGCTTGGTACACCAATACCAAGTATCAAATGGCTTACTATGATGCGATTGCACTTGAGTTGCCACAAGTTTTGCAGCGCTTTTTCCCAAATATGACCACAAAGCGTGAGAAAACCTTTATTGCAGGGCTTTCTATGGGTGGCTACGGCGCTTACAAGATTGCCATGAAAACCAATCGTTTCTCTCATGCCGCTTCTTTTTCTGGTGCTTTAGGCTATTCTTACGATATGCTGGCTTTAGCGCTCAATGATACCAATACTACACCAGCTTACTGGGAAGGGATTTTTGGAGAGCTGATGCCTGAAAACTTTGAACAGCATAGTTTATCCACTATGGCGGAAGCTTCTGATAAGAAAACCAAGTATTACGCTTGGTGTGGGTATGAGGATTTCCTCTTTGAACTCAATGAAAGAGCGGTCAAAGGCTTTACAGAGCTTGGCTTAGACATTGAGTACCATAAAGACCACGGCAAGCACGAGTGGTATTATTGGAACAAGCAATTGGAAAAACTCTTTGAGTGGCTACCGATTGACTATAAAAAAGAAGAACGCTTGTCTTAAAAAAGTCATAAATGTCTCGCTTGGTCGTGTGGTTTGTAATGTTTTGCTTTTGTCTTGTCACAAAAGTTTGTTATAATGAGGGTCAAGATTTTATGAAAATAGATTGTGAGATTTTGTATGACATCCATTTTTAGAATGTTATTTGCCATTCCACGAGCTATTGTACGGCTTGTTTGGCGCTTGTTTTGGGGAATTGTCAAGACAGCTTTTGTGCTTGGTGTGATTCTATTTGCAATCAATTTTTACGCCGAACACAGTAATTCTGCTCTTGCCCAATCTATCTTTCAGATAAGAGAGACCGTATCCAATTTTTTTAGTTCAACGTCAGCATCTGAACTCAAACAAACGCTCTCTCATCTCTCAACAGATGATTTTGTGACCTATGACGGTGCACGCTGGACGCATCCAAAAGCAACAGTTTACATCGCCTCAACCGACGCTACCTTAGTGGCAGCCTACCAAGAAGCTCTAGCAAATTGGAATGCCACAGGAAGCTTCACCTTCACACAAGTGACGAATAAAAGTGACGCTCAAATCATTTTGACCGATGAGTCAGACAGCAGCAGTCAAGCAGCAGGGCTCGCAGAGCTCAAAACCAATAGCTTGACCAACCATATCACGCATGTTGACGTAAAACTCAATCGTTATTATCTTTTAGACAATGACTTTGGCTACACTTATGAGCGCATTGTCAATACAGCTGAGCATGAGCTGGGGCACGCCATTGGTCTATCCCACGATGACAACGAAGACTCTGTCATGCAGTCATCTGGTTCTTACTATGGCATCCAGCAAGTGGACATAGCAGCTGTCAATAAACTCTATCAAGAAAACTAGTTTTATTGGATATCTTTTCAAGCAGGCTTTGCCTGCTTTTTAGCTGTAAATACTAGCATGAAAATGCTGTCATACAGGCTAAAAAATGGTATAATAGAATCATTAGAGGCTTTTGATGAATCGTCAAAGCGCAGTTAATGATTAGAATTAGGAGTAGCTATGGAAGAACTTAAAAAAATTGCTGGTGTTACAGCAGCGCAGTATGTCAAAGATGGTATGACAGTAGGTCTAGGCACAGGCTCAACCGCTTATTATTTCGTTGAGGAAATCGGACGTCGTGTCCAAGAAGAAGGGCTCAAAGTGGTTGGTGTCACAACCTCTAACCGCACGACAGCGCAGGCAGAGAGTCTTGGTATTCCGCTGAAATCAGTAGATGAGATTGACAGTATCGACGTGACGGTTGACGGCGCTGATGAGGTGGATCCAGACTTCAACGGTATCAAAGGGGGCGGTGGCGCTCTTCTCATGGAAAAAATCGTTGCCACACCGACCAAAGAATACATCTGGGTGGTTGATGAGAGCAAGGTTGTTAAACACCTTGGCGCTTTCAAGTTGCCTGTTGAGGTGGTTCAGTACGGTGCAGAGCGTCTTTTACGTGTCTTTGCTGAAAAAGGCTACAAGCCAGCCTTTCGTGAGCAGGACGGTCAGCGCTTTGTGACAGATATGGGCAATTTCATCATTGACTTTGACCTCGGCAAAATCGATGACCCTGTAGCTTTTGCTAGCATGCTGGACACGACTGTTGGTGTTGTTGAACACGGTTTATTTAACGGTATGGTCAATAAAGTGATTGTCGCTGGAAAAGACGGCGTCACAGTACTAGAAGCATAAAAAGGAGACAATTATGTCAACGTTTGAACGTATTCATCTTGTTGTATTAGATTCTGTTGGGATTGGGGCAAGCCCTGATGCCAATAACTTTGCCAACGCTGGTGTTCCTGACGGTGCCTCTGACACCTTGGGACACATCTCAAAAACAGTTGGACTTGATGTGCCACACATGGCTGAGATTGGTCTAGGGAATATCCCACGCCCTCAAGCCCTTCAAACAGTGCCACAAAATGACCAGCCAACAGGCTATGCAACTAAGCTAGAAGAAGTGTCTCTTGGTAAAGACACCATGACTGGTCACTGGGAAATCATGGGGCTCAACATCACAGAGCCGTTTGATACGTTTTGGAATGGTTTTCCAGAAGACATCATTACTAAAATCGAGGCATTTTCTGGACGCAAGGTCATCCGTGAAGCCAACAAACCTTACTCAGGAACTGCTGTTATCGAGGACTTTGGTCCTCGTCAGATGGAAACTGGTGAGTTGATTATCTACACATCTGCTGACCCAGTTCTTCAAATTGCAGCGCACGAGGACATTATCCCGCTAGACGATCTTTACCGTATCTGTGAGTATGCACGCTCTATCACACTTGAGCGCCCAGCGCTTCTAGGACGTATCATTGCTCGCCCTTATGTGGGAGAGCCTGGCAATTTCACTCGTACGGCTAATCGTCATGACTATGCGGTGTCTCCATTTGCACCAACGGTGCTCGATAAGCTCAATGAAGCTGGTATTGACACCTATGCTATCGGAAAGATTAATGATATCTTTAATGGAGCTGGTATCAACCACGACATGGGACACAACAAGTCAAACATGCACGGTGTGGATACCTTGATTAAAACCCTTAACCTTGCTGAGTTTAAGCGTGGTTTCTCCTTTACCAACTTAGTCGATTTTGATGCGCTTTACGGACATCGCCGTGACCCGCATGGCTATCGTGATTGCTTGCATGACTTTGATAAGCGCTTGCCAGAAATTGTCGACAATATGGGTGACAAGGATCTGCTCTTAATCACAGCTGACCATGGTAATGACCCAACTTATGCTGGAACAGACCACACACGTGAATACGTGCCACTCCTTGCTTACAGCAAAGCTTTCAAAGGTAGCGGTGTACTGCCAGTAGGACACTATGCGGACATTTCAGCGACGATTGCAGAAAACTTTGGCGTTGAAAAAGCCATGATTGGAGAATCTTTCTTAGATAAATTGGTATAAAGCATGCAAAGCAGAAAACTCATCGCTTACCTAGGGCTTAGTTTGGACGGCTACATCGCAACGCTTGATGAGCGTGTGGATTGGTTAGAGGCAGTTGAGGGGGAGGGCGACAATGGTTATGGCGACTTTTACGCTGGCATTGACACGGTGCTCATGGGGCGTAAGACCTATGACTGGATTAACCAGCAGATGGCTTACTACCCTTATCCCGACAAGACAAACTATGTCTTTACGAAAAATCCCTTTGAGACGTCTTATGCCACGGTCATCACGGAAAATCCCGAGGATTTTGTCAGGCGCTTAAAAGCGCAGCCTGGTGGTGACATGTGGCTGTGCGGAGGTGGGTGTCTGGTGTCTAGTCTCTTAAATAGCGGACTGATAGACAGACTCCACCTCACCTTTGCCCCTATTATCTTAGGTAAGGGCATCTCTCTTTATCAAAATATACGAAAAGAACAGACACTAAAACTACTTGATAGTCGCCGTCATGGACAGTTTATCGAGCTGATTTATCAAGTCAACAATGAGGAAAATAATGACATTAGTAGAAAAAATCAATGAAACCTGTGACTTCTTGCGCCAAAAAGGCATGACAGCACCTGAGTTTGGGCTGATTTTAGGCTCTGGATTGGGTGAGCTCGCCGAGGAAGTGGAAAATGCTGTCGTGCTAGACTATGTCGACATCCCAAACTGGGGGCGTTCAACTGTTGTTGGACACGCTGGAAAGCTGGTCTACGGTGACCTTGCTGGACGTAAGGTGTTAGCGCTTCAAGGGCGTTTCCATTTTTATGAGGGCAATCCTCTTGAAGTTGTGACTTTCCCTGTGCGTGTCATGAAAGCACTAGGTTGCGAGGGTGTGCTTGTAACCAATGCAGCAGGTGGTATCGGCTTTGGACCAGGGACTCTCATGGCGATTTCAGACCATATCAATATGACTGGGCAAAATCCACTCATCGGTGAAAACTTAGACGACTTTGGTCCACGCTTCCCAGATATGTCCAATGCCTACACAGCAGATTATAGAAAAACAGCCTTTGCCGTTGCTGATAAATTAGGTGTTAAGCTGGACGAGGGCGTTTACATCGGCGTGACAGGACCATGCTATGAGACGCCATCGGAAATCCGTGCTTTCAAGACTCTTGGAGCTGACGCTGTTGGTATGTCAACTGTACCAGAGGTTATCGTAGCAGCGCATTCAGGTCTCAAGGTGCTAGGTATATCAGCCATCACTAATCACGCTGCAGGCTTCCAAAGTGAGCTTAACCATGAGGAAGTTGTGGTTGTGACAGAGCGTATCAAAGAAGACTTCAAGACCTTAGTCAAAGCCATCTTAGCAGAATTGTAAGAGGCTTGTCATGAATATTCACTTTATTATTCATGAGGATTTTGAAGCACCGGGTGCCTACATGGATTGGGCGAGGGAAAAACAGCACCAAGTAAGTGTAACGAGGCTTTACCTAGGCGAGCAGTTGCCAAGCTCTAGCGCTGACTTTGATATGCTGATTGTCATGGGGGGACCGCAAAGCCCTAGCACCACACTAGCAGACTGTCCTTACTTTGATGCGCAAGCTGAAATCCGCTTGATTTCGGATTGTATAGCACAGGACAAGTGGGTTGTCGGTGTCTGTCTTGGAGCGCAGCTTTTGGGCGAAGCCTATGGGGCTAAGACAGAAAAAAGCCCTCAGCAAGAAATCGGTAATTTTCCGATACAACTGACAAAAGAAGGCTTGGAGGATAGGTGCCTACGAGCCTTTCCAGAGGTCATGACAACTGGGCATTGGCATGGGGACATGCCAGGCTTGACGGCTAAGGCGCAGGTGCTTGCGACAAGCGAGGGCTGTCCACGTCAGATCATCAAGTATGCGGATAAGCACTATGCTTTTCAATGCCACCTGGAGTTCTCACAAGAGCTAGTCTCAAGCCTAATCGCTCAAGAGGAAAATCTAGATGAAAAATCGGCGTCTCAGGAGTTTGTGCAAGGGAAAGAAGAACTGCTATCTTATGATTACAGACAGATGAATGCTGTACTCAAGCAGTTCCTAGAGGAGTTGACTGCCAGTGGCTAAATTGCCCTACACTCTTCGCCTCTGTCTTGCTGTGTTGCTCACCAGCTTCTTTGCTGGATTGAGTGGTATTCTCATGCATGAGCTTTTGAATGTCGTTGAGTGGCTGGCTTATGGCAAATCCATGGAAAATTTTCTGACCTTGGTGACGCATACGACACCCATTAGACGCTTGCTTGCTATTTTTGTCATGGGGGTATTGGTCGCTATTTTCTGGTATCACCTGCAGCGTAAACACGCTCTAGTGTCTATCAAAGAGCAGTCTACGAGTAGCAAAGAAAGTAGCCTGCGTCCTCGCTTTTGGCAGCATATTCTGCACACTTTTGTTCAGATTGCCTTTGTCGGAGCGGGTGGTCCTGTCGGAAAAGAAGGAGCGCCACGTGAGTTTGGGGCGCTGAGTGCAGGGCGTGTTGGACATCAATTTGCGCTGACCTTAAAGGACAAGCATTTGCTGATTGTGTGCGGTGCTTCGGCAGGTTTAGCAGCTGTTTATCAAGTGCCTTTGTCTAGCTTTTTCTTTGCCTTTGAGACCTTTGCCTTGACCTTTTCACTGCGAAGCGGTGTTATCGTCCTCTTTACGACTTACGCAGCGACAGCTCTGTCCAACCCCATCGTCACTAGCCATGCTATGTATGATTTGGCAAAGGTGTCATTTTCAAGCAACAATCTGCCAGCGCTGGTTCTTCTTGCGATTCTGATTGCGCCCTTGGCTGGCTATTTTCGCTCTCTAACCCAAAAGGTAAACCATTATCGCAAAAAGGATAAGGCGATTTTGTACACACTTCCTTTAGCGACACTGGTGACAGGGAGTTTTGCGCTCATTTTTCCCTCTATTTTGGGAAATGGAAGCGCCCTAGTGCAGGAAGCTTTTAATGGTATTGACTTTTCAAGAGCAGCAGTCCTATTTGTCATCAAAGCGACTGTGGTCTTGCTTTGTCTTGGAGCAGGAGCTTACGGAGGTACTTTGACGCCCTCTTTCGCCTTGGGTAGTTTATTGGGGTTAATGCTCTTTGAAGTGTCTCACACCTTTTTAGGGATTGCACATCCGGAGCTGTTGATGTTAGCAGGAGCAGCGAGTTTTCTAGCAGTGACCATGAAAGCTCCTCTCACCTCAGCAGGTTTAGCCATTGCCTTTACCAAACAAGACCCAATGTTACTCATTCCCATTTTATTTTGCGTCTTTTTGACCACCACACTACACCAATTTTTAACCAAAGAAAACTAAGGAGTTCTATTTTATGTCTATTCATATCGAAGCTAAAGTCGGTGATATTGCTGATAAGATTTTATTGCCAGGTGATCCTTTGCGTGCCAAGTTTATCGCAGAAAACTTCCTAGAAGATGCTGTCTGCTTTAACAATGTCCGTGGTATGCTTGGCTATACAGGTACCTACAAAGGCGAGCGTGTCAGTGTCATGGGGACAGGGATGGGGATGCCATCTATCTCTATTTATGCCACAGAGTTGATTACCTTTTATGGGGTGAAAAAGCTCATCCGTGTGGGAACAGCAGGTTCGCTTAACAAAGACGTTCATGTGCGTGATTTGGTGCTTGCGCAAGCTGCAGCGACAACCTCAAGCATGATTAAAAACGAGTGGCCTTTGTATGATTTCCCTCAAATCGCTGACTTTGAATTGCTTGACAAGGCTTATCATATCGCAAAAGACCTCGGTATGACTGTTCATACAGGAAGTGTCTTGTCTGTTGACGCTTTTTACTCAGACTTTGCAGACACCAACGTCAAACTAGGTGAAATGGGTGTAAAAGCCGTTGAGATGGAAGCAGCAGCTCTTTACTACCTTGCTGCTAAACACAAAGTGCAAGCGCTAGGTATTATGACCATCTCAGACAGCTTGGTCAATCCAGATGAGGACACGACAGCACAAGAGCGCCAAACAACCTTCACAGATATGATGAGAGTTGGTTTGGAGACCTTGATTTCCGATTAAGTGATGAATAAAAGAGCTGAAAACCTCTGAACTCAAAATTTAATTTCAATGAGATTAAAAGCATGCGCTCGTTATCATTTTGAACAGCTCCCTGTCAAGTAGACAGTGAAATAATAAAATGATTAAGCAACCTGATTCCTGAATTCAAAAGGAGTC
>NZ_JBCLSK010000035.1:0-19873 GCF_041225505.1 Streptococcus hyointestinalis
TGTTTGTTTGGTCACTTACAGTATAGTCCTTTTGGGCCTTTTATCGTATTTTGAAATCAACTAGCACCACGGGTATAGTTCCCTTAATTTTTATTTGAAAACGATTGCAAAAATTATTAAAAAGAGTAGAATAGTAATGTAAACGTTTAAGTAGTTGATATAACTAGCTTTTTTAAAGATATAAGATTCTGATCACCTGTCATATCTATCAACAAGATCAGTATAAAAATAGAATTTCAATCACACAAATCCATTTTCCGAAAGGAGCAGTATGCTAGAAAAACACTGGTGGCATCAAGCCACAATTTATCAAATTTACCCTAAGTCCTTTATGGATGCCAATGGTGATGGAATCGGGGATCTAAAGGGGATCACCAGCAAGCTCGACTACCTGCAAAAACTGGGCATCACGGCTATCTGGCTTTCGCCTGTCTATGATAGCCCTATGGATGATAATGGCTATGACATCGCCAATTATGAGGACATCGCAGGTATTTTTGGGACCATGGAGGACATGGAGGAGCTCTTAGCAGAGGCTAAGAAGCGGGATATCCGGATCGTCATGGACCTGGTGGTCAACCATACTTCGGATGAACATGCCTGGTTTGTTGAAGCAAGGGAAAATCCAGACAGTCCAGAACGTGATTTCTATATTTGGCGAGATGAGCCAAATGAACTGGTCTCTATTTTTAGTGGTTCTGCCTGGGAGTATGATGAGGCTTCAGGTCAGTATTATCTGCATTTCTTCAGCAAGAAACAGCCGGATCTCAACTGGGAAAATGCAGCCCTGCGCCAGAAAGTCTATGATATGATGAACTTCTGGATTGACAAGGGGATCGGTGGCTTCCGTATGGATGTGATCGATATGATTGGCAAGGTTCCCGATCAGTTGATTGCCAACAACGGTCCTAAGCTCCATGACTACCTCAAGGAGATGAACCAGGCTAGCTTTGGCCGTCATGACCTCCTGACTGTCGGCGAGACTTGGGGTGCAACGCCTGAGATCGCTAAACAGTACTCTAATCCAGCTAATCAAGAGTTATCCATGGTTTTCCAGTTTGAGCACATCGGCCTTCAGCACCAACCAGATGCTCCTAAATGGGACTATATCGAGGAGCTAGATGTCCCTGCGCTTAAAGAGATTTTCAACAAATGGCAGACCGAGCTAGAGTTGGGCCAAGGGTGGAATTCCCTCTTTTGGAACAACCATGACCTCCCTCGTATCCTATCCATGTGGGGGGACACAGGTAGCTATCGAGAAAAATCTGCCAAGGCCCTGGCCATCCTTCTCCACCTCATGCGGGGAACCCCTTATATCTATCAGGGGGAAGAAATCGGTATGACCAACTATCCTTTTGAGAGCTTGGAAGAGTTAGACGACATCGAGTCTTTCAATTATGCCAAGGAAGCCTTGGAAGCTGGTTTGTCCATGGAGACCATCATGGATCAGATCCGTCATATTGGTCGGGACAATGCCCGTACCCCAATGCAGTGGAATGCAGGACCAGAAGCTGGATTTACCAGCTCCGACCATCCATGGTTACCGATCAATCCTAACTACAAAACCATCAATGTTGAAGCTGCCTTGGCTGATCCGGATTCCATTTTCTACACCTATCAGCACTTGGTTCAGCTCCGCAAGGATCACAGCTGGTTAGTGGATGCGGACTTTGAGTTGCTGGATACAGCGGATCAGGTCTTTGCCTACTTGAGAAAAACATCAGATGCCAGCTACCTCGTGGCGGTCAACCTATCTGATCAAGTACAATACTTTGACCAGGACCTGGGTGCTGCTGAACTGGTTATTGCCAACACTGACATCTCTAGCGTTCAAGAAACTGGTCAACTCCAAGCCTGGGATGCCTTCTGTGTGAAATTATAATCCAATATCCCCTTTTAAAGACCTAGTGACGACCAGTCACTAGGTCTTTTCTATGAACCTTGATGAGGCAAAGCTCATTGGGAAGGGGATCTAAAGTGATGGGACTAGCTGAAGGAGTCATACTTGTTTCACAGGAAATTCTGATTGATCATACTCATCGAAAATCAAAGTGATACCTTGTCAGCTCGTCTTGCCTAACTCCAGTTATATTGACACGACCTTCAGTCGTTTTATCTACAACCTCAAATCCTCTCCCAGAGCATTTGAGCAACTCGCTTTCGCGTCTCATTTTGATTTTCATTGAGTACCAGACCATAAAAGCTCGAGGGACCTTCGACACAGTGTGCTTAGGATGAGCAGATAAAAAAGACAGCTGGCCTTGCGAGCCAGCTGTCTTTCGGAGATTATGAAAATATTTAGGATAGTTATAGTATAGCTTAGATAGAGCCATCTCACATCGGTCTTGAGGCTGATTTTATACTCAAAAAAAATCTCAAGCAAACAAGGAAGCTAGCCGAAGACAGCTCAAAAGTTTTGAGGTGGTAGATAGTACTGACGTAGTCAGTTACCAAAGTACGGCAAGTTTGACGCAAACTACAGTTTGCTTTATTTCCAACCTCAAATAGTCCACTGGACTATTTGAGCTGACAAGGTTTGAAGAGATTTTCGAAGGGTATTATTTGATGATGGGACCATCATCCATAGGTTGTGGACTGGATGTCATCAACTTCTGTGCTTTGCGTCGTTGGACACGATGGGCGACGTCACGAATGAACCGGATCACTCGAGCGATCCGGTTCATTCGTGACAAAAAGTGTGAAATAGAAAAATCGAAGTAGATTGAGGGCATCAAAGAGGAAGAGATGATAGCCAATCGCAATAGCCCCTACCAACCACCATCTAAGTCCCCAAGGGAGTTGACGCTTAACAAGCCATTCTAGGAAGTCTTCGCCTGCATTGGCGCGTGTCGTTAGGTAATCCTCTCGAACGGATTTGATCCATTTGATCATGAGTCTACCTCCTTTTATAGGTTAGATAGCATCAGTATAGCGATTTTATCTATGTTTGTCAATGTGTTTTATAAACGTTTTTAAACACTACTCTCCCTCAAGATCAAGCGGGTTCCCAGAGTGGTGAGGGTAGGAATTTCTCGTGGACTGATGACTTGTTTATTCAGGATATCCATGGCACAGCGTCCCATTTCTTCGGTGTAGACCTTGACACTGGAGAGGCTAGGGTAGACCTGTTGTGCTAGACTTGTGTCGTTAAAGGCGATGAGGCTGACTTGGTCTGGTACGGGAATTCCTGCCTCCTGAAGGGCCCTGAGGGCACCGATGGCTATGCTGTCATTAGCAGCGAAAAAGGCAGGTGATAGATCATCGCCAAGCTGATTGATAGCAGTTCTCATCAGCTCATAGCCTGATTTACTAGTAAAAGGTCCAGTAAAGACCAGGTCGGGCTGATAGTGCCCTTTTTCCATCAGATAACTGGTATAGATACTGAGACGGGGATCCTGCAGCTGGACTTTTCCATCTGCTGTCATTTCCTGACCTGCAAGCATGCCAATCTGTGTGTGGCCCTTTTCAAAGAAATAATCCAAGACAGCATGAACTGAGTTGGTAAAATCAGTCGTCACACAAGGATGACCTTGATTCAAGGTATCACTGTCCACAAAAACTAGGGGCTTTCCCAGTCCTTCCAAGTCCTTGATCTGGTCAGGACTAAACTTGCCAATGCACAGGACGCCGATCACCTCTTCGGCCAGGCGAAAGGGCAGATCATTAAAATAGCGCAACATCTCGTAGTCCAGTTCTTGGGCTCTTTTTTCGATGCCTATCCGAATCTGGTAGTAGTAGAGGTCGTCGAGCTCCTCATCCTCACTCACCCATTGGATGATGGCAATGGCCTGCTTGGGCTTTTGATCATTTCTCGTTTTTTGGTGTTTGGTATACCCCAAGTCATCCGCAATTGTCAGGATCCTATGTCTCGTTTCCTCCGTGACTGATAGGGTTTGGTCCTGGTTCAGGACCCGTGATACCGTGGCTAGTGATACTTGTGCTAGGTCTGCAATGTCTTTTAAACGTGCCATTTGCTCCCCTCCTTTTTTCCAGTATAGCATAGCAGATTGGGTTTTACTAGAATTTTAGTAAAATTTCAGTAAAACTATTGAATTCGTTTTCAAAAACCGATAGACTAAGGGTAACAAAGAATAATAGGATCCAAAGGAGCAAGACAATGAATACAGAAACCATCCGTACACAGTTTAAAGACATTTTCGGAGTAGAAGCCGACCACACTTACTTTTCACCAGGGCGGATTAACCTGATTGGAGAGCACACGGACTACAATGGTGGTCACGTTTTCCCTGCAGCCATTAGTCTGGGAACCTATGGAGCAGCTCGTAAACGGGACGATCAAGTTCTACGCTTTTATTCAGGAAATTTCCCAGAAAAGGGGATCATCGAAGTGCCTTTGGCTAATCTGCATTTCCAAGAGGAGCACAGCTGGACCAACTATCCAAAAGGGGTTCTCCACTTCCTAGAGGAGACTGGGCACACCATTGATCAGGGGATGGATATCTACATCTATGGCACGATCCCAAATGGGTCTGGTCTGTCGTCCTCCTCTTCTTTGGAGCTTCTGATGGGAGTCATGGCAGAGGACTTGTTTGACCTGAAGCTAGATCGCTTGGACCTGGTCAAGATCGGGAAACAAACAGAAAATGACTTTATCGGGGTTAATTCAGGGATCATGGACCAGTTTGCCATCGGGATGGGAGCCGATCAGCGAGCCATCTATTTGGATACCAATACGCTGGACTATGAGCTGGTGCCCCTGGATCTTCAAGATGCGGTAATTGTCATTATGAATACCAATAAACGCCGGGAACTAGCAGATTCTAAGTACAATGAACGCCGTGCGGAGTGTGAGGCAGCTCTTGGAGCTTTGCAATCAGCCTTGAACATCCAAAGTCTGGGAGACTTGGACCTCTGGACTTTTGATCAATATAGCTACCTGATTAAGGATGAAAAGCAACTCAAGCGGGCACGTCATGCAGTCTTGGAAAATCAACGGACCTTGGAGGCTCGTAAAGCTCTTGAAGCTGGGGATTTAGCACGTTTTGGTCGGCTCATGAATGCTTCACATGTGTCTCTGGAGCATGACTATGAAGTGACAGGTTTGGAGCTGGATACCCTGGTCCACACGGCTTGGGAGCAGGAGGGCGTTCTCGGAGCTCGTATGATAGGAGCGGGCTTTGGAGGCTGTGCCATCGCTTTAGTAAAAAAAGAGGCTGTACCAGCCTTTGAGGCAGCAGTCGGGCAGCGTTATAAAGACGTTGTCGGCTATGCACCAAGTTTTTACATGGCTGAAGTAGCCGGTGGCAGTCGAGTTTTGGATTAAGGAGAGCTTATGACACAAGTATTAGTAGACTGTTTCGTGACAGCTGTGATAGACAATAGTGGCTTTGAGGAATTAGACCGCCTCTATCTGACCAATCGGGTCTATGCCCTGGTTGGAGAAGGAGTCGCTCATGTTGAGACTGATGAAACCGAACTGATCGCCCTTAAGGACCAGCTCTTAGAGGCTGGTGTGGCTACTGGAACTGTGGGGGAGCTGATCGAAGAGCAGGAAATCATTGGTGCCCAGCTCATGGACCTGATCACCCCGTCTCCTAGTCAGGTTAATCGTCATTTTTGGGAGACCTATACGGAAAATCCTAGTCAGGCTATTGCAGATTTTTATGACCTTAGCCAACGGAATGACTATGTCAAAACTAAGGCCATTGCCCAAAATATCGCCTATACGGCTCCGACGAAGTACGGTGACTTAGAGATCACTATCAATCTCTCTAAGCCTGAAAAGGATCCTAAGGCCATCGCTGCGGCCAAATCAGCAGTTGCCTCAGACTATCCCAAGTGCCAGCTGTGCATGGAAAATGAAGGATATCTGGGGCGTATCAACCATCCAGCTAGAAGCAATCACCGCGTTATTCGTTTTCAGATGGAGGAGCAGGATTGGGGCTTCCAGTATTCGCCCTATGCTTATTTTAATGAGCACGCCATCTTCTTTTATGGCCAGCATGAACCGATGCAAATTAGTGATCGAACCTTTGAGCGTCTCTTGACTATTGTAGAGACCTTCCCAGGCTACTTTGCAGGATCAAATGCTGATTTACCTATCGTTGGTGGCTCTATCCTCAGTCATGAGCACTACCAAGGAGGACGGCATACCTTCCCGATGGAGGTGGCAGAAGTTGAGGAAGTCTTTCGGTTTGACGGCTTTGACCAGGTTGAGGCTGGTATTGTCAATTGGCCTATGTCTGTTCTAAGAATCAAAAGCGCCGATAAGGATGCTCTTTTAGCTCTGGCTTCAAAGGTCCTTGCGACCTGGCGGACCTACTCAGACCCTGAGGTTGGGATTTTAGCGGAAACAGATGGGACACCCCACCACACCATTACCCCCATTGCTCGTAAATGGGAGAGCCTCTATGAGTTGGATTTGGTCCTTAGGGACAATCAAACCTCGGCAGAATATCCAGATGGGATTTATCACCCTCATGCGGATGTTCAGCACATCAAGAAGGAAAATATCGGACTGATTGAGGTCATGGGACTGGCGATTTTGCCCCCACGATTGAAGGTGGAACTGCAAGCAGTTCAAGACTATCTTTTAGGGCAGGTCGATCACGTCGCTCCTTATCATCAAGACTGGGCAGACCAGCTTAAGGCTCAATACCCTGATGTGACAGCCGAAGAAGTTGAAGGAATCGTTCGCCAGTCAGTGGCGGATATATTTGCTCGAGTTCTTGAAGATGCGGGTGTCTACAAGCGGGATGCGGCGGGTCAAGAAGCCTTTCGTCGCTTTCTTGCTAGAGTTGGCCTCAAACAGACACTTTAAAATATGGTATAATGGTCAAAAAATGAGAAAAAGGTAATCTTATGGCAATTTTAGTGTTAGGTGGAGCAGGTTATATCGGCTCCCACATGGTAGATCGTCTGGTCGAGCAAGGCCAGGAAAAACAAGGCCAGGAAAAAGTCGTCGTCGTTGACAACCTGGTGACAGGTCACCGAGCTGCAGTACATCCAGATGCTGTCTTTTATGAGGGCGATCTAGCAGATCAAGACTTTATGCGTCGTGTCTTTCAGGAAAATCCTGACGTAGATGCTGTCATTCACTTTGCGGCCTATTCATTGGTGGCTGAGTCTATAGAAAAACCGCTCAAGTATTTTGATAACAACACAGCGGGCATGGTCAAGCTCTTGGAAGTTATGAACGAGTGCGGGGTCAAGTACATCGTCTTTTCATCGACTGCTGCGACCTACGGTATTCCTGAGGAAATCCCAATCCTTGAAACTACGCCACAACGTCCCATCAATCCTTACGGTGAAAGCAAGCTCATGATGGAGACCATCATGAAGTGGTCTGACCAGGCTTATGGGATCAAGTATGTGCCACTCCGCTATTTCAACGTAGCAGGTGCCAAACCAGACGGTTCCATCGGTGAAGATCACGGTCCAGAAACCCACCTTCTGCCTATCATCCTGCAAGTGGCTCAAGGTGTTCGTGATAAGATTATGATCTTTGGTGATGATTACAACACACCAGACGGTACCAACGTCCGTGACTACGTTCATCCCTTTGACTTGGCCGATGCCCATCTCCTAGCAGTTCAATATCTCCGTGAGGGCAATGCATCAACTGCCTTTAACCTTGGCTCATCAACAGGCTTCTCTAACCTTGAGATCCTAGAAGCGGCTCGTAAGGTTACTGGCAAGGAAATCCCAGCCGAAAAAGCGGACCGTCGTCCTGGTGACCCAGATACCCTGATCGCCTCATCAGAAAAAGCCCGTACCATTCTGGGCTGGAAACCACAATTTGACAATATCGAAAAAATCATCGAAACTGCCTGGGCCTGGCACTCAAGCCATCCAAAAGGCTACGATGATCGGGGATAACGAAGTAAGAAACGATTTTTCTATCAGAATATACCTTTTCATACTTTACGTACTCTTGTAGTTGTTGTTGAATTTCAGTCTTATCCCAATTATCAAATCTATTTTTAGTTTCGACTAAAATAGCTAGTCGGTCATTCTCAAAACGAATATCTAAGTAGTTGTGTTTTTTCTTTGAATTGCTGTTTCTGTAATCAGAGATAGATTTACCTATAGATTTCAAGCCTTTAGAATAGCTAAATTCTTTTTGAAAAATAGCAATTTATTTTGCAAAAATCGCCAAAAACTTGTAAGATAGAAAAGATGACTTATTCTGGAGGTTCAAATGCCTAAAAATGATATTAACATAACAAATTATGGTGATGACGCTATTCAGGTGCTAGAGGGGCTTGATGCGGTTCGCAAGCGTCCTGGGATGTATATTGGCTCAACGGATAGCACAGGTCTACACCACTTGGTTTGGGAGATTGTCGACAATGCAGTTGACGAAGCCTTATCTGGCTTTGGTCAGCAGATTGATGTGACGCTGAATACGGACGGATCTGTCAGTGTCGCAGACAGTGGTCGTGGAATGCCAACTGGCATGCACGCTATGGGGATTCCCACTGTTGAGGTGATTTTCACCGTGCTTCACGCTGGAGGGAAGTTTGGTCAAGGTGGCTACAAGACATCTGGTGGTCTTCACGGTGTCGGCTCATCTGTTGTCAATGCCCTCTCAACATGGCTTGAAGTCGAAATCAAGCGTGACGGTAATCTCTACAAGCAGCGCTTTGAAATGGGTGGAAAACCTGTCACAACGCTTGAAAAAATCGGTAAAGTACCTAAAAATAAGACAGGGACAAAAGTAACTTTCCTGCCAGACGCCAGCATTTTTTCAACAACGGAGTTTAAGTTTAACACCATTTGTGAGCGCTTGAAAGAGTCTGCTTTTCTCTTAAAGGACGTCACCATGACGCTGACGGATTTGCGAGGCGACGAGCCAGTCAAGGAAACTTTCCACTATGAAAATGGTGTTGAGGACTTTGTCAGCTACCTCAACGAGGACAAGGAAACGCTGACGCCCGTTATCTTTATCGAGGGTAGTGAGCAGGAGTTTCAAGTGCAGGTGGCGCTTCAGTACAACGACGGCTTTTCTAACAGCATCCTCTCCTTTGTCAATAACGTCAGAACCAAGGACGGTGGGACGCATGAGACAGGTCTCAAGTCAGCTCTGACAAAAGCCATGAACGACTACGCCAGAAAAACGGGGCTCTTAAAAGAAAAAGACAAAAATCTAGAGGGCGCTGACTACCGTGAGGGGCTGTCTGCCGTGCTGTCTATCCTCGTGCCTGAGGAGTATTTGCAGTTTGAAGGGCAGACTAAGGACAAGCTAGGTAGTCCCCTTGCTCGTCCCATTGTTGAGGGCATTGTCGCTGAAAAACTGACCTTTTTCCTTTTAGAAAATGGTGAAGTGGCGACCAACCTTATCAAAAAGGCCATTAAAGCCCGTGATGCGCGTGAGGCAGCACGAAAAGCCCGTGACGCTAGCCGCAATGGCAAGAAAAACAAGAAAGACAAGGGCTTGTTGTCTGGGAAATTGACCCCAGCCCAGTCTAAAAATCCAGCTAAAAACGAGCTCTATCTGGTCGAAGGAGACTCTGCGGGTGGTTCCGCCAAGCAAGGACGTGACCGCAAGTTCCAAGCCATTTTACCGCTACGTGGTAAGGTGCTCAACACCGCTAAAGCCAAGATGGCAGACATTCTCAAAAATGAGGAAATCAACACCATGATTTACACCATCGGTGCTGGTGTAGGGAGTGACTTTAAGGTTGAGGACATCAACTACGACAAGATTATCATCATGACCGATGCGGATACGGACGGTGCGCACATCCAGACGCTGCTGTTGACCTTTTTCTATCGCTACATGCGCCCGCTGGTTGAAAAGGGACATGTCTACATCGCTCTGCCGCCGCTCTATAAGATGAGTAAAGGCAAAGGCAAGTCTGAGAAAATCGCTTACGCTTGGACAGATGGCGAGCTTGAGGAATTGCGCAAGAGCTTTGGCAAGGGAGCGAGTCTCCAGCGCTACAAAGGTCTCGGTGAGATGAATGCCGACCAACTCTGGGAGACGACTATGAATCCAGAGAGCCGTACGCTTATTCAGGTGACTATTGATGATCTTGCACGTGCTGAGCGCCGTGTCAATACCCTCATGGGCGATAAAGTCGCCCCACGCCGCAAGTGGATTGAAGATAATGTCAAGTTTACCTTGGAGGAAAATACAGTGTTTTAGGAGGTGTTTGTAGTGGCTGATATTGCACTACGTATTGGTGAGTCTAGTGACCTAGATGGGATTTTCGCACTTTACGAGGCTGAAGGCTGGACAAACTTTAGCAAAGACAAGGTCGCAAAGATGTTAGCCGCTCCCCTGTCTATCTACTTGGTTTTGGTAGATGATGAGGAGATTGTCGGCTTTGCCCGTCATATGACGGACGAGGTTGAGATGACCTTTATCGGGGAGTTTATTGTCTCCAAAAACTACCGTAGGCAGGGTTTAGGCAGGCGCTTGATAGAGGAGATAAGCGCTCGTCATCCCATGACACGGCTGGAGCTAGTCTCAGAAGAAGACGACTTTTACAAGGCTGTTGGCTTTTCCTTTCGCTGGAGGAACAGCCTGATATGAATGCCATTCCTCGTTACTATTTTGAGACAGGTGGCAATTTCTGGATTGTTGTTAACGACGAGGACTTGGTGGTGGGCACTATTGGCTTTCTGGTTAAGGGAAAGACGGGTGTGCTCAAGAAATTTTTCGTTCACCCAGACTATCGTGGACGTGACAAGGGTGTTTCAACGCCACTTTATGACAAGCTAATTGAGACAGCAAAAGAAAAAGAGCTGGACGCTATCGTGCTAGACACGCCAGCCAATTGCCATGCTGCTCATCGTTTCTACGAGAAAAAGGGCTTTGTCCGCATTGAAAAAGATGATTTGCCAGTGCAGTATGACTATCCCGACAGGGCTTCGCTCTTGTTTTTGCTAGAGCTTTAGAGGGAAAAGAGAGAGTATGACGAAAACGATTATGTTTATTCATGGCTTTATGAATAATAACAAGGTCTGGACGGACTGGAGGAGCTTTTTTGAGGAGCGAGGTTACACGGTGCATGCACCGTCATGGCCTTACTTGGACGGAAGAATAGCAGAGCTGCAACAATCCCCAATCCTGCTTTAGCACAGCTGACTTTTTCTGATGTGGTCAGCTATTATCAAGACTACATCGCTATACTCGATGAAAAGCCGATTCTCGTTGGGCATTCCTTGGGTGGTGTTATCGTACAAAAACTAGTAGAGTTGGATTGTGCTGCAAAGGCGGTTTGTGTCAACTCTGGTCCGCCAAAGGGCTTAGCGATTTTAGATTGGAACTTTCTCGTCTCTAACCTTCAGTTGTTAAACCCATTGTTAAAAGCGCCTACAGTTTGGATGTCTGACAAGTGGTACCACGCTTATGTGACCAACGACCTCACCTTTGAGGAGACCAAGGCTTTTAGAGCGCAATACACGCTACCAAGCAGTAAGCAAGTGGCAAAAACTATCGAAGCCATTGATTTTGCAAAACCGCATGCGCCGCTGCTCTTTATCGCAGAAGGAGCTGACAAGTCACAGCCTGCCAAGATCAACCTCAAAAATGCCAAAGCCTACACGGACAAAACCAGCCAAGTAGACTACAAGTGCTTTGAGGAGAGAACCCACAACACCCTCAACCAAACAGGTTGGCAGGACGTGGCAGACTACATCTAGAAAATTAAGAGGAATCTTATGACCAACATTCAACACATGTCCCTAGAGGACATCATGGGAGAGCGCTTTGGGCGTTATTCCAAGTACATTATTCAAGAGCGAGCGTTGCCTGATATTCGTGATGGGCTAAAGCCTGTTCAGCGCCGCATTCTCTACTCCATGAACAAGGACGGCAACACCTTTGACAAGGGCTACCGCAAGTCAGCCAAGTCCGTCGGAAATATCATGGGGAATTTTCACCCGCACGGTGACAGCTCCATCTATGACGCCATGGTGCGCATGTCTCAGGACTGGAAAAACCGTGAGATTTTAGTGGAAATGCACGGGAACAATGGTTCCATGGACGGTGATCCGCCTGCGGCTATGCGTTATACCGAGGCTCGTTTGTCTGAGATTGCAGGCTATCTCTTGCAGGACATTGACAAGGAGACCGTGCCTTTTGCTTGGAACTTTGACGATACGGAAAAAGAACCGACTGTCCTTCCTGCTGCCTTTCCAAACCTTCTGGTCAATGGTGCGACAGGGATTTCTGCTGGTTATGCCACGGACATTCCACCGCACAATCTGGCGGAAGTCATTGATGCTGTGGTTTATCTGATTGACCATCCAAAGGCGAAGCTCGACAAGCTCATGGAGTTTTTGCCGGGACCAGATTTCCCGACAGGTGCTATCATCCAAGGGCGTGACGAGATTAAGAAAGCCTATGAGACAGGAAAAGGGCGTGTCGTGGTACGTTCTCGCACGGCTATTGAAACCTTAAAAGGTGGTAAATCGCAGATTGTCGTGACTGAGATTCCTTATGAGGTCAATAAAGCCACGCTGGTGAAAAAAATCGACGAGATTTGCCTCAATAACAAGGTGCCCGGTATCGCAGAAGTGCGTGATGAGTCTGACCGTACAGGGCTTCGCATTGCCATTGAGCTAAAGAAAGATGCTAACCAAGAAACCATCCTCAACTACCTGCTCAAATACACCGACCTGCAAATCAACTATAATTTCAACATGGTAGCCATTGACCACTACACGCCTCGTCAGGTGGGCTTGATTGCTATGCTGTCCAGCTACATCGCACACCGCAAGGACATCATCATCGCTCGCTCTCGCTTTGACAAGGAAAAGGCAGAAAAGCGCCTGCACATCGTTGAGGGGCTGATCCGTGTCATTTCCATCTTGGATGAGGTAATTGCGACTATCCGAGCCTCTGAAAATAAAGCGGACGCCAAGGAAAACCTCAAAGTCAGCTATGACTTTACTGAGGCGCAGGCAGAAGCCATCGTGACGCTTCAACTCTACCGCCTGACCAATACCGATATTGTCACACTTGAGGAAGAAGAAGCGAGCCTTCGTGAGCGCATTACGCTCCTTCAAGCGATTATAGGTGACGAGCGCACCATGTACAATGTCATGAAAAAAGAACTGCGTGAGGTCAAGAAAAAATTTGCCAGCCCACGTCTGTCTGAACTGCAAGACCAAGCAGAGGTGATTGAGATTGACAGCGCCAGCCTTATCGTGACTGAGGACACCTATGTCAGCGTGACGCGTGGCGGTTATCTCAAGCGTAGTAGCCCACGTTCTTATTCGGCGTCAACGCTGGAGGAGCTGGGCAAGCGTGAGGATGATGAGCTGATTTTCCTTGCGCAGGCAAAAACCACACAGCACTTGCTGCTCTTTACCAACCTTGGCAATGTCATCTATCGTCCGGTGCATGAGCTGGCTGATATTCGCTGGAAAGAAATCGGTGAGCATTTGTCGCAGACTATCACCACTTACGGCGTTGAGGAAGAAATTATCCATGCGGAGCTTGTTGATGACTTTGAGACGTCAGCGCTCTACATGGCAGTCACTGCTTATGGGCAAATCAAGCGCTTTGAGCGCTCAGACACTGCACCGTGGCGTACCTACAAGTCAAAAGCGCTCAAATACGCTAAGCTAAAGGACGACAAAGACCGTGTGGTGCTATTGACTGCTGTGGGCTCCGAGGATGTCATGCTGGTATCGCAAAAAGGCTACGCTCTGCGCTTTAATAGCTCGGAGGTGCCGATTGTCAGCAACAAAGCGGCTGGTGTCAAAGCCATGAACCTCAAAGATGGTGACGTCATCAACAGTGCTTTCCTTGTGACGACAGATAGTTTTTATCTCTTGACCCAGCGTGGTAGTCTCAAGCGTATGGCAGTTGATGTCATTGCTCCAACCAGCAGAGCCAAGCGAGGACTTCTCGTTCTCCGGGAGCTCAAGTCAAAACCGCACCGTGTTTTTAAGGCAGGTATCGTTATGGCTGACGATGCAGCGCTTGATTTATTTACCGCAGAAAATAGCACAAACGCTCTACAAGAACTTGAAATCCTCTCCACCACAGGACAAGTTTACCGTGTCGTGCTGTCAGACTTATCGCTCTCAGAGCGCACAAGTAACGGCAGCTTCATCTCAGAGACCATCTCAGACGAGGAAGTGCTGTCTGCTCGCCTGATCAACGATACTTTTGTGACCAAGTAGTAGGATTCTACTTGGTTTTTCATTTGTCTTTTTGCTATAATGTCAGATAGAAGTAGGAGGATAACCATGACTGATATTGTAAAAGGATTTGAGCCGAGCAGGCATTTTTGTGATTTTCATTTGGCAGGATTTACCTACCATGACGGACTTGACGTGATTAGTGAGTTGACATTAGGGACGCCACTCTCTCTAAAGGCTGAGCCTAATAACATCCACGACCCAGAAGCTGTCGCTGTCTTTTACGGTGACACCAAGATTGGCTATGTGCCACAAGGCAAAAACAAGCGTCTCTTTCAGCTCATCTACTTTGGCTACGGCGATATCTTGGAAGCGCAGATACAAATGGCAAAGCTAGACACCCATCCTGAGCGCCAATTTCGAGTGCTGGTGCGTCTAAAGGATGGACGTAAGAAGTAGGAAGTCAGCATGCATAAACAGACTATTATTGATTTTAAAGCCTTAGGCAAACGTCTTATTTTTACTGAACCAATAGCAGAGCTTGTAGCGAGAAAACTTGATGATGTGAAGCAAGTGCTTGGTCAGGTAGAGACCTATCAAGATAAAGGCTACTATGTCGTAGGCTATGTCAGCTACGAAGCGGCACCGGCTTTTGAAGCGCATTTTGCGGTCAAAAAACAGCGCTTGTCACAAGAACATTTGGCTTATTTTACCGTTCATAAAACGGTCAAAGCTGTGCCTTTTCCAAATAGCTACGAGCCAGTCACTATGCCGCCCCAATGGGACAATGCTGTCACAGAAGCCGCCTACCAAGCAGCTATATCTGCCATTCACGAGCAGATTAGACAAGGCAATACCTATCAAGTCAACTACACGACTTGTTTGAGTGCGGACTTATCAGCTGATTCTCTTGCTGTGTACAATCGTCTCGTGATTGAGCAAGGCGCCTCTTACAATGCTTACATTGCTCACGATGACTTTGCCGTAGTGTCTGTTAGCCCAGAGCTCTTTTTTGAAAAGCGGGGGCAAAAACTTATCACACGTCCCATGAAAGGGACAACTAAGCGAGGATTAACAGTAGCAATTGACCTCGAAAATAAGGAATGGCTCAAGAAAGATACGAAAAACCGTGCGGAAAATCTGATGATTGTTGATTTACTGCGTAACGACATGGGGCGCATTTCAGAGATTGATAGCGTTCACGTCGCCAAACTGTGCCAAGTGGAGCAGTATTCGACCGTCTGGCAGATGACCTCCACCATCGAAAGTCGCCTCCAAAAAGATAGGGGACTGCCTGCTATTTTTGAATCGCTTTTTCCCTGCGGATCTATCACAGGAGCACCCAAGATTGCGACCATGGCGATTATCGAGAAGCTTGAGATACAGGCACGAGGTGTCTATTGTGGCACGATTGGTCTTTGTCTGCCAAATGGCGATGCGCTCTTCAACGTTGCCATCAGGACGCTTCAGATAGCAGGTGGCAAAGCTCACTACGGTGTCGGAGGAGGTATCACATGGGACAGCCAGTGGCAGGACGAGTACATAGAAACCCAGCAAAAAAGCGCTGTGCTCACCCACACAAAGCCTAGCTTTGAGCTTCTGACAACAGCTAAGATTGAAAATGCTCAAGTGACTTTTCTCGACCAACATCTAGAGCGTCTGAGAGAAGCCAGTCGTTACTTTGCTTACCCTTTTGATGAGGAGACTATCTGTGCGCAGCTGTCAACCTTATGTGAGCAGCTAGATGTGCAAAAGACCTATCGCTGCCGCATGCGTCTCGATAAGCTTGGACAGTTCACGATTGACTGTGAGGAATTGCTGCCGCTAGCAGCTAGCATGACAGAAGCTGTGCTTGTCCAGCGAGAGAAACCAGCTGACACACCTTTTTATTACTTTAAAACCACTTATCGCAAGCACATTCCAAGTGCGCCTTGTGAGCAAATTTTTATCTCACCAGATGGCTTTTTACAGGAAACGTCCATTGCTAATATCGTTTTAAAACATGGTGATAGCTACTATACACCGCCTGTTGATGTTGGTATCGTAGATGGCATTTACCGCAGGTTCCTTCTTGATAAAGGGCAGGTTACTGAGAAACAATTGACACTCAGTGACCTGAAAAAAGCTGACGCTATCTATGCCTGCAACAGCGTCAGAGGTCTTTATGAATTACGCTTGAAAAGCTAGGAAACATCTCTCTTTAGAGATGTGACCAAAGAAAATTTTCTGAATTTTTAGAAAAACACTTGAAAAACCGTGAAAAAAGCGTACAATATAATACAAGTAAACAGGAAAGAGGACACGCCATGACAGTAGAACTTGACTGGGAAAATCTAGGTTTTTCTTATCGCAAATTACCATTTCGTTATATTTCTTACTATAAGGACGGCAAATGGGATGATGGACAATTAACAGAAGACGCCACCCTTCATTTGTCTGAGAGCTCACCAGCCCTTCACTATGGACAACAAGCCTTTGAAGGCTTGAAGGCTTATCGTACCAAGGATGGCTCTATTCAGCTTTTCCGTCCAGATAAAAATGCAGAGCGCCTGCAAAGAACAGCCGACCGCCTCCTCATGCCACAAGTGCCAACGGAAAAATTCATCAACGCTGCAAAGCAGGTCGTTCGAGCAAATGAAGAGTTTGTTCCGCCTTACGGCACAGGGGCGACCCTTTATCTACGTCCATTGTTGATTGGTGTGGGCGATATTATCGGTGTTAAGCCCGCTGATGAGTATATCTTTACCATCTTTGCCATGCCTGTTGGCAATTACTTTAAAGGTGGCTTGGCACCGACAAACTTTATCGTTTCTGAACATTACGACCGTGCAGCCCCTTACGGAACGGGTGCCGCTAAGGTTGGTGGTAACTATGCCGCTAGTCTCTTGCCTGGCAAGTACGCTCACGACCATCAGTTCTCAGACGTCATTTACCTAGACCCTGCCACTCACACTAAGATTGAAGAAGTCGGATCAGCCAATTTCTTTGGTATTACAAGGGATAATCAATTTATAACACCACTTAGCCCATCTATCTTGCCATCTGTGACTAAGTATTCACTGCTTTACTTGGCTAAAGAAAGATTTGGTATGGAAGCTATCGAGGGTGATGTGAAGATTGATGAGCTGGATAAGTTTGCTGAAGCAGGTGCCTGCGGTACAGCAGCCGTTATCTCACCTATCGGTGGTATCCAGTACCGAGATGACTTCCACGTCTTTTACAGTGAGACAGAAGTCGGACCAGTTACACGTAAACTTTATGACGAATTGACAGGCATTCAGTTTGGTGATATCGAAGCCCCAGAAGGCTGGATTGTCAAAGTAGACTAAGAAAATGAGCTTGCTCTTGCAAGCTCTCTTCTTTTTGTGTACAATAGAACGAGTGAAAGGAGACAGCTATGGCAAAAAAAGATAAAAAAATTGAAATCCAACTTGTAGATGCTAAGGTTACTGTCAATGCCACATCCGTTGATGGCAGTCAATTAGTGATTGGCAAGCGCATTGTCGGCAACATCGCAGAGCTAGATGGTAAGTTTGCTGTTATTAAAAACGAACAAGTGGCTAGCTTTTACAAAACACTTGACCAAGCCATTGAGAGTATCATCGAAGATTACAACCTCAATCACTAATAAATACATCGAAACAGGCATTTGTGAAAAAATGAGCCTGAAAAGATGAGAAATGGTGAAAAAGGCTTGCACACTAACAAAAACTATGTTAGAATAGTATTTGTTTTTGGAAGGGTAGCGAAGAGGCTAAACGCGGCGGACTGTAAATCCGCTCCTTCGGGTTCGGGGGTTCGAATCCCTCCCCTTCCATTTTTTAGATACTAAACGGATAGTGTTTAAATAAAGAATACATCTTGGGGTATAGCCAAGCGGTAAGGCAAGGGACTTTGACTCCCTCATGCGTTGGTTCGAATCCAGCTACCCCAGTCAAAGGTATCAAACTTAGTTTGACACCGTAAAAGCGATAGTCATTGTCCTTGCGGGTTACCTTGAAAAATATATTGTTATCAAAAGTTAGTTAGGCTAACTTTTGTCGGAGGATTTTTTAGAATGAATGAATTTGAAGATTTGCTAAACAGTGTTAGCGATGTTAACCCTGGTGATGTTGTCACTGCGGAAGTTTTAACAGTTGATAATAATCAAGCAAACGTTGTTATTGAAGGAACAGGTGTTGAAGGTGTCTTGACACTTCGTGAATTGACTAACGATCGTGATGCTGATATCAATGATTTTGTTAAAGCTGGTGACACTGTTGAAGTGCTTGTTCTTCGTCAAGTTGTAGGTAAAGATACAGATACTGTAACTTTCCTTGTCTCTAAAAAACGTTTGGAAGCTCGCAAAGCATGGGATAAACTTGTTGGTCGTGAAGGTGAAGTTGTTACTGTTAAAGGAACACGTGCTGTTAAAGGCGGACTTTCAGTTGAGTTCGAAGGTGTGCGTGGTTTCATCCCGGCTTCAATGATCGATACTCGTTTTGTACGTAACACTGAAAAATTTGTTGGCGAAGAATTTGAAGCTAAAATCAAAGAAATCGACCCATCAGAAAACCGCTTCATCCTGTCACGTCGTGACGTTGTAGAAGAAGCTGCAGAAGCTGCACGTAAAGAAGTTTTCTCTAAACTTGAAGTTGGTTCTATCGTTAAAGGAACTGTTGCTCGTTTGACTAGCTTTGGTGCTTTCGTTGACCTTGGTGGTGTTGACGGACTTGTTCACGTGACTGAGTTGTCTCACGAACGTAACGTGTCACCAAAATCAGTTGTTTCTGTTGGTGAAGAAATCGAAGTTAAAGTACTTGCTATCGATGAAGAAGCAGGTCGTGTATCATTATCATTGAAAGCAACTACACCTGGACCTTGGGATGGTGTTGAACAAAAACTTGCTGCTGGTGATGTTATCGAAGGTAAAGTAAAACGTTTGACTGACTTTGGTGCTTTCGTTGAAGTATTGCCAGGTATCGATGGACTTGTTCACATATCACAAATTTCACACAAACGTGTTGAAAATCCAAAAGATGTTCTTTCAGTAGGTCAAGACGTTACTGTTAAAGTTCTTGATGTGAATGCTGCTGATGAACGTGTATCACTTTCTATCAAAGCACTTGAAGAACGTCCAGCACAATCTGAAGACAACAACGAAAAACGTCAATCACGCCCTCGTCGCCCACGCCGTCAAGAAAAACGTGATTACGAACTTCCAGAAACTCAAAGTGGTTTCTCAATGGCTGACTTGTTTGGCGATATTGAATTATAATAACAAAAAAGATTTATCAAGATGATAAATCTTTTTATTTTGGTCGAAATGTGGTATAATGATATCTGTTGCCACCTTTAGTGTAATGGATATCACGTAAGATTCCGGTTCTTGAGATGGGGGTTCGATTCCCTCAAGGTGGATAATATGATGCTCTAAACTCTTGATATACCAAGGGTTTTTAATTGTCTTGTCCATATTTTGTCCATTTTTTAAAGTGATTTAAAAAGATTTCGGACTTGTTCGTTGTTCTTTTCCTCCATGGACTTGAATAAGTGTGAGTAGACTTCAAGGGTTATATTGACATCTTTGTGTCCTAGGATTTGGCTAACAGATAGTATAGGGATATTGTTTGCAGTCAGATATATTGACTCTATTAGCTCTTTTTTATTATTATTTAGGGAACTATATACAAGATTACACTAGCCACAATATATAGTATTTGCGTGAATATCAAAAAAAGGCGACTTCCAAACTGAACAGCTCCCTGTCAAGTAGACAGTGAAATAATAAAATGATTAAGCAACCTGATTCCTGAATTCAAAAGGAGTC
>NZ_JBCLSK010000036.1:0-19714 GCF_041225505.1 Streptococcus hyointestinalis
CTTGCAATTGAGAATAGAACAAATCGTACTAGCCTATAATTTGAGATATTTTGAAATCAACTAGCACCACGAATATATCTTGTACTTGCTTGTCATAGCTATCTAAGGTTGAGTAACCGTGGTTTGAGAGATAAGTGTTGAGTTTAGTGCGACCGTTACCCGTTTCGACCCCTGAAGACTCTGTGATAACATAGGAATCATCCTCTGCATTATAAGAAACAGTAAGCCCTGAAGAAGTAAATGTCAGAGCGTAGGTTCCATTGGCTTCTTTAGCGATAGTTGTTCCGTCAGCTTTATTAATAGCATAGGTACCATCAGCACTACGGCTGATTTTGGTATTATCCGTAAGGGTTACTGTAAATTCTCCCTCATCACTAACGTATATTTTAGAGCCGTCTGTATATGTTAGAGTACCTTCTGAAATCTTACTTGTTGTGGAAGACGATGAAGTGCTGTCTGCTGTCGAACTGGAACTAGATGTGCTGCTTGTTTTTATTGTAGAACTACTCGAGGAACTTGACTCCGTTGTTTGTGTATTGTTGCTACAGCCTACTAGTAAAACAGAGCCTGTAAGAATAAGGGTTAAGGTTATTAGTTTTTTATTCATAAGGAATCTCCTAAAATTTATTTTTAATGGTGTGCTACATTAAGCGGTTTTGATGCCAAAAAAGCAGTGATTTCCTCCAAAGCTGGCTTAATATCATCAATTTGGCAATGTAGGGCACCGCCTGTTTTTTCAGTAAAAAGCTTTGTGACTACTCTTTTAGCCTGTATTAGCTCTTTTGTCATGTCTTTTAAGCGTTTTTGAGGAACATATCTATCTTTGCTACCAGCTAGTAGGAGACATTCCTGGGTGATTAAGGGAAGAGCACTCCTGAAATGGTGATGAGCGATATTTTTGATGAAATCATAACCGTTTTTCTCCCCTGTAATGTCAAGCCCGTGTTGTAACATCCATTTTAAGTCCACATTGTTTTGTGCCCGATTGGTGATCACCCAGGTGATAAACTTTTTTTTGTTTAAGAAACAATGTCATTCTTAAAAATAAATATTCTGGCGGTCTTACCTGTAGCTGTAAAGCGTCGTTTCCCGAATAGAAAATATCAAAACAAATACATCGCTTAATGCGCTTTTCAAAGGCTGCTGACCGAAGGACAAAATAGCCACCCCACGAAATGCCAATGGCGTCTACCTCATCTAAGTGAGTATAGTCTAGAATTGTCGTTACCACCTTTTCATAATCAGATTCGAAATAAAGGTGTTGAAAAGGGACAGAACCTTGACCAGGTCCGTCAAAGAGGAGAAGATTCATCTTTATTTGAGATTGTAAAGGATAAAACCAATTGACTAATTCTTCCATAAAAGAATCAAATCCTCCAATGACAAGCAGTGTTTTTGTCGCACCAGTATATGGAATAGAGACAGCAGGTAGTTTAGCTGATTTATAGGGAATAGAAAGATAAATAAGGTTTTTATCCTGATAATAACGGTTAAAGCACCTTTTGAAGCATTGATAAGCGTCCTGTTTACGGCTATCAGAGAAACTTAGGTAAAACAAAGATGCTCTATAGTAAGTCATAGCAAGTTCTAAGAGGTTACTTTTCTCGTATTCTTGTGCCTTTTTATACCACCATTGATACCACGATTCAAAGTCATAAACGCTGTGGCTGATAACTTTTAAATCTTCCCTCACCTCAGAGTATTGATGTTTGAGTTGATTGGTGAATCGTAAAATTTGAAAATCAAATTGTCCGACACCTGTATAATTTTCCATTGTTATCACCTCCTTATAAATGTGTTATAATAAGGGCACATTTAGAGAGTACCAAAATATGGGATAAAAACAAGCTTCATCCCTAATGTGCTATAAATTTATTAAAAAGTGGCATATTTGAAAGGGGACTAATATGAATGGCAAAAAAGAACAAATTCGTCAGTAGAAGGACAAAATTGTAGAAGCGATGTTCCGACTTTTGGAAAAAGATAGCTTTGATGAGATAACTTTGAATGAAATTTTAGATGAAGCTAGTGTATCAAGGCGTACGTTTTACCGTTATTTTCAAAATAAGCAGGCAATTTTAGAATTTTACATTCATACATTTATTGAAAACTACCGTTTATTGAATGAGACTATCCTAAAACAGACCACTTTTGAAGGTCTGATACTTGTAACTCTGAATTATTTTAAAGCTGAACAAAGTAAATTACGACTGCTGATAATCAATCAAAGGGAACTATATACAAGTTTACACCAGCCACAATATGTAGTGTTTACGAAAACATCAAAAAGACGATTTCCTATCTAGGAAGTCGCCTTTTTTGATATTGTTAAAATACTATATGTTGTAGTTGGTGTAAACTGATATATAGTTCCCCAATCAAAAATTTCCTCTTCTTTTATTGAGATTTAATAATGTCGCTGTAACCCTTTATAAATCGTTTGATGCACCATGGCATGTCAGGGAGGTCTCAAGTCAAAAATTGGATGACGTACTTCATTTTATAGTAGGAGGCTACTCCAATATTATCAGCCACTGGTTAATGGAAACACCTCCTAGAGAGGCGCAAGAAGTGGCACAAAATATCCAAGAGCTATTTAGCCAAATTGTAAAAACATTTGATCTCTAAAGAGTGTGAGTTGGAAATTTCGCCACTGTTTTTAGCTGTAGGATTACATTTGCTATATTGCTTTACTTGTAATTTTCCCAACTGGTGATTATATTCACCATTTCATTGTCACGTGTCCTTTTTTATGATATAATTAACTGGTTAATTAAAAGGAGGTTCTTATGGCTATAAAAGATGAATTGGATCGCCTTATCAACCAAATCGTGATGAGTTCTGAAAATCAGCATGAGTTTTTATTGGGGGCTTGTCAAAGTGGTGTTGAGTTGACAAATACGCAAGAGCATATTTTGATGTTATTGCTTGATAGTGGTCGTATGACCAACTCGAGCTTGTCTAAGGAGCTGGTAGTCAGTCAAGCAGCGGTCACAAAAGCGGTTAAGCAATTGTTACAAAAACAGTTGATTGAGTCGGTGAAAGATGAGCGTGACGGTCGTATTGTGCTCTTTGAATTGACAGAGGCAGGAATTCCAATTGCGAAAGAACATCGTCATCATCATGAGTTGACGTTGACGGCTTATGATAGATTGTTTAGTGATTTCTCAGAAGATGAACAAGCGGTGATTGAACGCTTTATGGGACGTGTGTCTGAGATAATTAAGGAGTGAGTATGCGCTATATTACAGTGGAAAATCTGAGTTTTCAATATGATAATGAACCTGTTTTAGAGGGAATCAATTACCACGTTGATAGTGGTGAGTTTGTCACTTTAACGGGGGAAAATGGTGCTGCAAAATCAACGCTGATTAAAGCGACCTTGGGCATTTTGAAACCTAAGATTGGCTCGGTAACGATTAGTGAGGTTAATAAAGATGGCAAGAAGCTGCGTTTAGCCTATCTTCCGCAGCAGATTGCTAGTTTTAATGCTGGCTTTCCCTCTACCGTTCATGAGTTTGTCAAATCGGGACGTTATCCAAGAAATGGCTGGTTTAGACGACTCGACAAGCACGATGAAGAACATGTGAAAATTAGTTTAGAGTCTGTTGGCATGTGGGATTATCGTCATCGTCGTATTGGAAGCTTATCAGGTGGGCAAAAGCAGCGGGCTGTTATTGCTAGGATGTTTGCGTCTGACCCTGATATTTTCGTGCTAGATGAGCCGACAACGGGAATGGATAGCGGTACAACAAAAACATTTTATGAGTTGATGCATCACAGCGCTCACCGTCATGGTAAGGCGGTTCTTATGATTACACATGACCCTGAAGAGGTTAAGGAGTTTGTAGACCGTAACATTCACCTTGTGCGTAATAACAGCCTGCCTTGGCGTTGCTTTAATGTTCACGAAAGTGATGAGAAGGAGAGTTTGTGATGTTTGAGATTTTATCTTATACCTTTATGCAACGTGCTTTGCTTGCTGTGATTTGCATTAGTATCTTTGCACCTATTTTGGGAATATTTCTGATTTTGCGCAGGCAAAGTTTGATGAGTGATACGCTCAGTCACGTCTCTCTAGCAGGTGTGGCTTTTGGGCTGTTGCTAGGTATTTCAACGACTTGGTCGACCATTATCGTTGTGGTCATTGCTGCTGTTCTACTGGAGTATTTACGGACGGTCTATAAGCACTATATGGAAATTGCGACAGCTATTATCATGTCCTTTGGGCTAGCGATTTCCTTGATTGTGATGAGTAAGGCAAAGGCTGGTAGCATGAGCCTAGAACAATATCTGTTTGGCTCTATTATCACTATTAGTAGCAGTCAGGTCATCTTTTTAGCGATTATTGCTGCTATTGTTTTGCTGTTGACGCTTTTATTTATACGTCCTATGTATGTCTTGACCTTTGATGAGGACACGGCTTTTGTTGACGGTTTGCCTGTAAGAACCATGTCTATCTTGTTTAATATCGTGACAGGTGTCGCTATTGCGCTGACGATTCCAGCTGCAGGAGCCCTGCTCGTATCTACCATCATGGTCTTGCCAGCAAGTATTGCTATGCGTCTTGGGCGAAACTTTAAGTCTGTCGTCTGGTTAGGCATGCTTATTGGCTTTATCGGTATGGTTTCGGGAATTTTTCTTTCTTATTATTGGGAAACACCCGCCAGTGCGACGATTACCATTATCTTTATCGGTATCTTTATATTAGTCAGTATCTTTGGTGCTGTCCGAAAATCAAGTTAAAAAGTGCTCCTAAAAGGAGCACTTTTTGTAATATCTGTCACTATAAGATTATAAAATATTATCAATATCACTTTGCCATTCTTGGGATAGTTGCTTTTCAAGATAATCATTACCGATGAGTTTGGCAAATAAAATAGCGTTTTGATAGGACTGTGTGGCTAAAGTCATATCTTGCTTAGCATAGAGCTGATACTTCCATTCAATGAGGCTGAGGATAGGACGTTTTTGGAAATCGTGAATCTCTGTCATCAACTGATTACTTTTGCTGACGATATTTTCAATAATATCCCATTTTTCAAGACCAAAGGCTAGCTTGATGTTGTTTAGGAGCACATTGTTTAGTTGAAATTTTTCCTCTGCTAGAGGTGGGTTGGAGTTTAGCAGTTTTGCCATGACTAGGTCGTATTGCTCTTCCTCATAAAAAGGTTCTTGATTTTTCTTGTAAGCAAAGCAGACGAGGTATAAATCGAAAAAGAGAAAGTCATTGACCGTGTAGGTGCTTTTTTTGAAGGTTTGCTCAAAGTAATCTTGCAGGATACCTAAGCCAAAGCTGTCATTATCACTAAAGTGAACGTCTAGCTTGGACTGCAAGCAATCAATAATGAGTTGCTCATCCTCAGAAAGTTGGTCATAAAAGCGTTCGTAAATGGAGGTGAAGTATTGCTCACCTTCTTTGAGTCTAGCCTGATCCCCGTAAGTAGGAATGCGAAGGAGTTTTTGCTTTAGCTCCAAGTAATCCGCCGACAAGCTAAGGTCTTGACCGTCCACTAACTCACCAACAGTCATCCCAAGACGATTGGCAATATACTTGACACTCACTACATTGGGGTTGTTATTGCCCCCTTCAATGCGTGCTAATTGCCTAACCGACAACTTAGACTCATCCCCGCAGAATTCCTCTCGTGTCAAACCGAGATTTTCCCGAAGTTGTCTTACTTTTATTCCTAACTTTTTCATTGAAACTCCTTAATGTAATATACTATAAAGCATAATAATATGATTTTTTTCACAATTTGTCAATTGTCAACCAGTCAAGCAACATAATTGACAATTGTACCAAAAAACATACTATACCCGTTGTGCTAGTTACTTAAGCGTAAGCAAGTGAATACCTTAGACTAAAACCATTCTCCATTTGACTTTGATGAAGTAGTAAGGAGTATGTTAATAGCTGATTTACAACCTTGTTGTAGAGCCCAAATGTAGCTAGAAATCAAAATAACATCGGGTTGAATTTGTAAGTGGACATTCTTACAGAAACGAACTGACTTTGGAACATATTTCTCGTACAGATTAGTCACTTTCATTAAAATTTTATTGAAAACTACTTGTGTTTGAGAAGGATTAGCGAGATAATGTAATTGGCTTTGCATATCATGTCCTCAATTCGTGATGGTTTTGAGTTTATGATACGCAAGTTTTTTTATTATTTCTACAATTAACTAGCACAACGGGTATACTATAGTTTATAATACATCTAAATATAGGAGATTTCCATGAATACATTTGGTCAAAAAGTGCGTGAACTGAGGGAGGAAAAAGGGATCACACGTGAAGAGTTTTGTGATGACGAGTCGGAGATTTCTGTACGACAGCTAGCCCTCATTGAAAGTGGGAGCAGTATTCCAAACTTAGCCAAGGCTTACTATATCGCTAAAAAACTGAATGTTACATTGGGTTCTATAACGGATAAAGAGAGTTTAGAGATTCCTAAGCGCTATAATGAGCTCAAGTACCTTATCTTACGCATTCCGACTTATTCTGATAAGGAGCGTTTAAAAGAGCGAGAACAGCAATTTGAGGAAATCTTTGAAGACTATTACGATAATTTGCCAGAGGAAGAGCAACTGATTATTGATGGGCTTCAGTCTAAATTTGAGGTGTACCAGAGTGGCAATATTCATTTCGGAACCGACATGATAGCGGAGTATTTTCATCAAGTTAAAAAGAAAAAGTCTTACACTTTAAATGACCTTGCGATTATTGATTTGTATTTGCTGATAGCTGCCATATCCCAATTTGATGAACAGCATTTTCAAGAAGAAGATTTTAAAATCATTTGTGATACTTTACTCATCCAAGGTGAAGAATTAGCCGTGGAAGATCGTTTTCTCCTTAATAATCTCTTGTTAAATTGTGCCAATATCGCCTTGAATCTAAAGTTGGCTGCCAATATTCAACCTATGCTAGAGCTTAGCCATAAAACTATGGTCTTAATTCAGGATTTTCAAAAGATGCCGATTTATAACATGTATCGTTGGAAATACGCTCTTCTTCAAGGCAATCAAACAGAGGCAGTGGATTATTACAATCAAGCCGTGATGTTTTCAAAAATGTTGAATGACGAGCATCTTATCCAGCAGTTAGATGATGAGTGGCAAAAAGATAATAAATAATCAAGCAACATGACATCAATGTCATGTTGTTTTTGTGTTCAAAAGGTTATACTAGTATCAGAAATCAGTTAGGAGAATAAAGATGAAGACATTTAAGAAAGTATTATTATCAATCGTATTGCCAGTAGTAACAAACGTAGCTCTTGTACATTTTATTTTAATAGGTTGTGGTTGGTGGAGCATGGGATAACAGAATAGTTTATGTTATTTCAAATGCTATAAATTTGTTATAATAACTATATGACAAGATTTTTAGATAGTGATGTGATGGGGGATGAGGAGCTTGTTGAGCGTACGCTTCGCCCTCAGTTGTTAAGAGAATATATTGGTCAAGATAAGATCAAAGAGCAGTTAAAGATTTTTATAGAGGCAGCGAAGTTGCGTGATGAGTCGCTGGATCATGTGCTGTTATTTGGACCGCCAGGTCTTGGAAAGACCACCATGGCTTTTGTAATTGCAAATGAGCTGGGTGTTAATCTCAAGCAAACTTCTGGTCCTGCCATTGAAAAGGCAGGTGATTTGGTGGCGATTTTAAATGATCTTGAGCCAGGAGATGTCTTATTCATTGATGAAATCCATCGTATGCCTATGGCAGTTGAGGAGGTGCTCTATAGTGCTATGGAGGATTTCTATATTGACATTATGATTGGCTCAGGTGACTCTAGCCGTAGTGTCCATTTGGAATTGCCGCCATTTACGCTGATAGGGGCAACGACACGAGCAGGTATGCTGTCAAATCCTCTGCGGGCTCGCTTTGGGATTACAGGGCACATGGAGTACTACGAGGTCGCTGATTTGTGTGATATTGTCGAGCGGACATCTGCCATTTTTGAGATGGAGATTACGCACGAGGCAGCGATTGAACTAGCTCGTCGCAGTCGTGGGACGCCACGTATTGCTAATCGTTTGTTAAAGCGTGTGCGTGATTATGCTCAGATTATGGGGGATGGTATCATTGATGAGCTGATGACGGACAAGGCGCTGACCATGCTAGACGTTGATAGTGAGGGGCTTGACTATGTCGACCAGAAGATTTTGCGGACGATGATTGAGATGTATCAAGGTGGTCCTGTTGGACTTGGGACTTTGTCGGTCAATATCGCTGAGGAGCGTGAGACGGTAGAAGATATGTATGAACCTTATCTCATCCAAAAAGGTTTTATTATGCGTACACGTAGCGGAAGGGTAGCTACTCCAAAAGCTTATGAGCACCTACATTACCCTCTTTCTCAAGATAATCTATAAAAAGGCTAGAGTTTTCTAGTCTTTTTTCTTGTAGCATTTCCTTAAACATAGCAGAAATGTAATGAACGTGTTATAATAAGTAGAATAACAAATGTAGAGGAAAATGGACATGAAGAGGATTTGTTTCGTTTGTCTGGGCAATATCTGCCGCAGTCCGATGGCAGAGTTTGTGATGAAGAAACTAGATACAAAACACCAACTAGAAGTAGAAAGCCGTGCGACATCTAATTGGGAGCATGGCAATCCCATTCATAGAGGCACACGAGCTATTTTTGATAAATACGCCATTCCTTATGATAGCAAGAAACGCTCACAAATGATTACAACAAAGGACTTGGAAGACTTTGATGTCATCATCGGGATGGATGAGCAAAATGTTTGTGATTTGTTGGATTTGTCAGCAGGGCGTTTTGATGATAAGATTGCTCTTTTTAGAGAAGGTGGTGTGCCCGATCCGTGGTACACTGGTGATTTTGAAGAAACCTACACTTTGGTTAAGACAGGGTGTTTAGATTGGTTGAACAAGTTGGGATCCTAAGATGAAAGAACAAGCAAAAAAACAAAAAAGGCAGTTTCCCAAGCTATCACGTGGTAAGTGGGAGCTGCTTGTTGTGTTCCTTATTCTCATCTGTGGCTTGACAGCTTTTAGTGTGAGCTGGCGCTCAAAAGGCACTTTGGTTTACAATAGTAGTAGTGGTCAGATTACCTATACCGGTACCATTGTCAATCACAGAATGAATGGTCAAGGAAAACTCACTTATCCTAACGGTGATATCTATGAAGGCAACTTTGCTAATGGCGTCTTTAGTGGTCAAGGTACTTTTACAGCAAAAAGTGGCTGGTCCTATACTGGTGAATTTAAAAACGGAAAGCCAGACGGTCAAGGCACGCTAAAGGCTAAAGACGGCAAGGTTTATAAGGGAACATTTAAGCAGGGGATTTACCAAAAATGAGGATAAAATGGTTTTCATTGGTAAGGATTACGGGCTTGTTGCTCGTTTTGCTCTACCATTTTTTTAAAAATACCTACCCAGGTGGTTTTATCGGCGTTGATGTCTTTTTCACCTTTTCAGGCTATTTGATTACAGCGCTGCTAATCGATGAATACGCTAGAAATCAAAAAATTGACCTTTTAGGCTTTTACAAACGGCGGTTTTACCGCATTGTGCCGCCTTTGGTTTTGATGATTTTGGTGACTATTCCCTTTGTTTTTCTGGTTCGTAGTGACTTTAGAGCGGGAATCGGTCAGCAAATTCTAGCGGCTTTTGGTTTCACGACAAACTTTTATGAGATTTTGACAGGCAGTAGCTACGAGTCGCAATTCATCCCACATCTATTTGTGCATACGTGGAGTTTAGCCATCGAAGTGCATTTTTACTTGCTGTGGGGATTTGGTGTTTGGTATTTAGCCAAAAAATCAAGCAGTCAACAGCGCTTGCGTGGGCAGATTTTTCTCATTTCGCTAGGGATTTTCCTAGTGAGTTACTTGAGTATGTTTATACGCTCTTTCTTTGTTGGCAATTTATCAAGCATTTATTTTTCAACGCTGTCTCATATTTTCCCATTCTTTTTGGGAGCGATTCTTGCGACACTGTCTGGTGTCACAGAAACGATGGGACAGTTCAAGAAAACGGTCAGCAGGTGGAGTCTTAGACGGACTTTAATCACGCTAGTTGTAGGCTTTTTAGGACTATTATTACTTACTTTTGTGCTGAATTTTGAGGGTCAAATGACCTATCTCTTTGGCTTTTTCCTAGCTAGCGTCTTTGCTTCTGTTATGATTTATGCGGCGCGTGTCTTGCATGAAAAGACACCAAATGTAGCAGAGCCAGCACTGGTTACCTATATTGCAGATATTAGTTATGGTTTATATTTATTCCATTGGCCATTCTATATTATCTTTAGTCAAATGGTCGCCAACTGGGCAGCGGTTCTGTTGACACTGCTCTTTTCAACGATTTTTGCAACGTTGTCCTTCTACATCATCGAGCCTTACATTGCAGGAAAAATGCCAAAAATCTTGTCTGTCGAGGTGGACTTGTCTCCTTATCGTAAGTGGTTTGTAGGGCTTGTAACAGCTCTTAGCGTTATCACGCTTATCACCATGGCAACAGCGCCATCGGTGGGTAATTTTGAGTCAGAGTTGCAGGCCAATGCCCTGACACAGGCGCAAAGCTCGCTCAATCGCACGCATACTTTGCTGGCAGGAGATGCTAATGCTTTAAGTGATGTCACCATTATCGGGGACTCTGTCGCTCTGAGATCCAGCGCAGCATTTTCAAAAGACATGCCAGATGCGCAGCTAGATGCAGCTGTCAGCCGAAACTTTGAAGGGGCTTATGACATTTTTGAAAATAGTATCAAAAACAACAGCCTATCGCAGACCGTGGTCCTTGCTGTCGGCGTCAACTCTCTAGGCAACTATCAAGCAGAGCTACAAAAATTCATCAATGTGCTGCCAAAAGGACATCGTCTTGTGCTTGTGACACCTTATAATGGCAAAAATCTTGCTGGTGTCAAGGAAGTTCGTGACTATGAGCTGACACTGGCTAAGAAATACAGCTATGTGACCGTTGCCGACTGGTACAAAACAGCCGTTGATAATCCTGATATTTGGGCGGGAACAGACGGCGTTCACTATAGTGACGCCAATACAACGGGCGCAACGCTCTATGTTCAAACCGTTGAAAAGGCTGTACAAAAAGCAGCTAAAGGTGCTGCCAAGTCTTAATTTATCATATGCTAAAGGAAACCTAGCACGGGTTTCCTTTTCTTTTAGGAAAAGAACAAAATATGCTCAAATTTTCAGAAAATTTATGGTATAATGCTAGCTATAGACTATCTTTACGAGTGAGGACAGACAATGACACTATTCTACCAATCAACACGAGATGCCAATAATAAAGTAACGGCTAGTCAGGCGATTTTGCAGGGATTAGCAACTGATGGTGGTCTTTTTACGCCGCTAGAATTTCCAAAGGTTGACCTCAACTTTGACCAGCTCAAGGATGCGAGTTATCAAGAAGTGGCAAAGCTGGTTTTGGGGGCTTTCTTGGATGACTTTACAGAGGAAGAGCTAGATTACTGCATTAGCCACGCTTATGATGAAAAGTTTGATACGAAAGCGATCGCACCACTAGTCAAGCTTGGCAATCAATACAATTTGGAGCTTTTCCATGGCTCAACGATTGCCTTTAAGGACATGGCTTTGTCTATTTTGCCTTATCTTCTAACCACATCAGCGAAAAAGCAAGGAGTGGACAATAAGATTGTCATCTTGACAGCGACTTCTGGAGATACTGGAAAGGCTGCCATGGCTGGTTTTGCGGATGTTCCTGGCACAGAGATTATCGTCTTTTACCCTAAAGACGGTGTCAGCAAGATTCAAGAGCTGCAAATGACCACTCAAGAGGGTGAAAATACCCATGTCATCGCTATTGATGGTAATTTTGATGATGCGCAAACCAATGTCAAAGCTATGTTTAATGACGCTGACTTGCGTGAGCGCCTACTGGCTAAAAAAACACAATTTTCTTCAGCTAACTCCATGAATATTGGGCGCTTGGTGCCACAAATCGTCTACTATGTCTACGCCTATGCGCAGTTAGTCAAGACCAACCAAATCACAGCTGGCGATAAGGTCAACTTTACCGTACCGACAGGGAATTTCGGTAATATCCTTGCTGCTTACTATGCCAGCCAGATTGGTCTGCCTGTCGGCAAGCTCATCTGCGCTTCTAATGAAAACAATGTCTTAACAGATTTCTTTACCACAAAAACCTATGACAAGAAACGTCCGTTCAAAGTGACGACAAGCCCGTCTATGGATATCCTTGTGTCCTCTAACTTGGAGCGCTTGATTTTCCACCTTGTCGGAAATGACGCTGAAAAGACCAAGGATTTGATGACTGCTCTAGCTACCGATGGTCAGTACACGCTTGATGTTGCTAAACCTGAGATTTTTGAGCTATTTGCCGCTGGCTTTGCTACAGAGGCTGAGACAGAAACTGAGATTAAGCGTGTTTATGAGGAGGATAGCTACATCGAGGACCCTCACACAGCTGTGGCGTCAAGCGTCTACCAGCGCTATAGAGAGCAGACACAAGACACAAGACCAACCGTTATCGCCTCTACAGCTAGCCCTTATAAATTCCCACGAGTGGCAGTCAAGGCGGTCAGCAATCAAGACAGCGGAGATGACTTTAAGGCAGTTGCTGAATTGCACGATTTATCAAAAGTCGCTATTCCAAAGGCAGTTGCTAACCTAGACACGGCACCAATCAGACACACAAAGGTCGTTGCTAGCCAAGGCATGCAAGCAGCAGTGGAAGCTTATCTAGGACTCTAATCCACGACAAAAAAAGGTTGAGACAAGCGCTCAGCCTTTTATGATACAATAGAAACATGATAGAAAAATCTCACACTTATCGAAAACAATTGTTTGACCTAGCGCTTCCAGCTATGGCGGAAAATATCTTGCAGATTTTGATGGGGATAACAGATAGTTATCTGGTGGCTCAGCTTGGGCTTCTTGCCATCTCAGGAGTCTCGGTTGCCAACAATATTATCACGGTTTATCAAGCGATTTTTATCGCTTTTGGCTCAGCTGTGTCAAGTTTAGTTGCCAAGTATTTTGGGCAGCATGACCATAAAAAAGAGCTGCAATTGCAGGCAGATAGCTTGGTGCTCACGCTTTTGGTGAGTTTGTTTTTGGGGATTTTGTCCATTTTTTGTGGGCGCTTTTTCTTGGGCGCTTTGGGGACGACTAAAGAGGTCGCACAGCTTGGTGGGCTTTATCTGGCTCTAGTCGGTGGTGGTATCTTTAGCTTGGGCTTGCTGACGACGCTTGGTGCTATTCATAGAGCGCAAGGTAAACCACGCCTGCCCATGTATGTCAGCGTCTTGACTAATGTCTTAAATGCTGTGCTCTCAGCACTCTCTATCACCGTTTTTGACTTTGGCTTGGTAGGGATTGCCCTATCAACGGTCTTTTCTCGCTTGGTTGGCGTCTTTATCTTGGCAGGTATGCTAGACTTTTGGTCCATCTTAAAACATGTCCGCTTATCCATTAGTAAAAATCTCATCACCATGGCGCTGCCTATTGCTGGTGAGCGTTTGATGATGCGAGTTGGTGACGTGGCTATCGTTGCGATTATTGTCAGTTTTGGCGTCAAGGTGGTGGCGGGAAATGCCATCGGTGAGACTATCACACAGTTTAATTACATGCCAGGCATGGGAATGGCGACAGCGGTTCTGATTTTAGTGGCGCAGGCATTTGGTGAGAGGGATTACGAAGCCATTCACACCATTTTAAAAAAAGCCTATGGCTACTCGGTAGTCATGATGTTTCTTGTTGGTAGCTCTGTCTACTTTTTGTCTCCTTATCTGTTACCATTTTTTACCAATGACCCCATCGCTCAAGAAGCCAGTCGTGTCGTTATGCTATCCTCCTTTTTAGGTGGTCCTGCGACTGCTGGGACCTTGATTTTTACAGCACTTTGGCAAGGACTAGGAAAACCTAAATTTCCTTTTTACGCAACGACCATTGGTATGTGGGGCATTCGTATCTTCTTAGGGTATTTTTTAGGGGTGCTGCTAGGTTTGGGGCTTGCTGGTGTCTGGCTGGCAACTATCGCAGACAATCTCTTTCGTTGGGCAATTCTGTCTTGGCGCTACTATGTCTACAAAAAAAGATGAGAAACATCTCATCTTTTTGTCTTACTGCGGAGAAAGGGATTTGAACCCTCACGCCCTAACGGGCACATGCGCCTGAAGCATGCGTGTCTGCCGTTCCACCATCCCCGCAAACACATTTATTATAACGCTTTTTTCAGAGAAAGGAAAGACCAAGTTTTTATTTTTTTAAGAAAGGCGACAGATGTTCTCTAAATCAATTCTCATGTAAGCCTTTTTATAGAATTTTATGGTATAATAAAACTATTCACAAAACTAAAGAAGGAGTTCGTTTGCAAGGAAGAATTGTAAAATCTCTGGCTGGCTTTTACTATGTAGAGTCGCAGGGACAAGTGTATCAGACGCGTGCGCGTGGGAATTTTAGACAAAAGGGCAAGACCCCTTATGTGGGGGACTGGGTTGATTTTAGTGCTGATGAGCAGTCAGAGGGCTATATCCTCGCTATTCATGAGCGAAAAAATAGCCTAGTGCGTCCTCCGATTGTTAATATTGACCAAGCGGTTGTCATCATGTCCGCTAAAGAACCCGATTTTAATCTGAATTTGCTGGATCGTTTTTTGGTTCTTTTAGAGCACAAGCAAATCACACCTGTCATTTATATTTCTAAGATGGATTTATTGGATGATAAAACTGAGATGCTCGCTTTAAAAGAGCGCTATCAAGCGATTGGCTATGCGTTTTGTTTGGACTTGTCGGAGTTGTTGCCCCTCTTAGCGCAAAAGGTGACGGTCTTTATGGGGCAGACGGGTGTTGGCAAGTCAACGCTTTTAAATAGAATTGCTCCAGAGCTCGCTCTAGAGACGTCAGCTATCTCAGAGAGTCTGGGGCGTGGGCGTCACACGACACGAGCGGTCAGTCTCTACGATGTCGCTGGTGGCAAGATTGCTGATACGCCAGGTTTTTCTTCGCTTGATTACGAGGTGGACTCGGCTCAAGATTTAAGTGAAGCCTTTCCAGAGATACGGCATTTTAGCCATGCTTGCAAATTCCGCTCTTGCACGCATACGCACGAGCCAGACTGTGCGGTCAAGTCAGCACTAGAGGCTGGTGAGATTATGTCGTCTCGCTATGAGAACTATCTTCAATTTCTCAGTGAAATTGAGAACCGTCGTGAAACCTATAAAAAAACACTCAAAAGAAAGTAGGAAAAGTTTATGTACCCAGTCAAAATCGCTCCCTCTATCCTCGCTGCAGATTATGCTAACTTTGCTAGCGAGTTAAAACGTATCGAAGAAACAGGTGCCGAGTATGTGCACATCGACATTATGGACGGACAATTTGTGCCAAACATCAGCTTTGGTGCAGATGTCGTTGCAAGCATGCGCAAACACAGTAAGCTCGTTTTTGATTGCCACTTGATGGTGGTCAATCCTGAGCGTTATGTGGACGCTTTTGCGCAAGCTGGCGCTGATATTATGACCATTCATGTGGAGGCAACCAAGCATATTCACGGTTCCCTTCAAAAAATCAAGGCTGCTGGTATGAAAGCGAGCGTCGTTATCAATCCTGGTACACCTATAGAAGTACTTTTACCTGTTTTAAACTTGGTCGATCAAGTCTTGATTATGACAGTCAACCCTGGCTTTGGCGGACAAGCCTTTATCCCAGAAATGTTGGATAAAGTGGCGCAGCTAGCGCAAATCCGTGAGGAAAAAGGCTACCACTTTGACATTGAAGTGGACGGCGGTATTGGCAACACGACGATTAAAGCAGCAGCAGACGCTGGAGCAAATGTCTTTGTGGCGGGTTCTTATCTCTTTAAGTCAGACGATTTGACCGCTCAAGTAGCCACTTTACGTAATGCACTCAATGACTAATATAGCTGTTTTAGCCGGAGGAGCGCCTAGCTTTATTCCAAAAGTCTATGACTATTATGTTGGAGTAGATCGAGGCGCTCTTCGTCTTTTAGAAGAAGATTATCCCCTGCACCTTGCGATTGGTGATTTTGACTCGGTGAGCCAGACGGAGCTTGAGACCATCAAGAAAAAAGCCCAGTTTTTTGTCCAAGCACTAGCTGAAAAGGATGACACAGATACCGAACTCGCCCTCAAAGAGGTCTTTTCACGCTACCCCAAAGCGCAAGTCACCGTTTACGGAGCCTTTGGCGGACGAATTGATCATTTTTTGAGCAATGTCTTTTTGCCCAGTCTTCCTGATTTGACAGCCTACATGCAGCAGATAAGACTGTGCGATGCTTACAACACCATCCGTTACTGCCCTGCTGGCACGCATACCATAGCGCCTTCTGATAACGGGGGCTACCTTGCCTTTTTAGTGGAAGGAGATGGTATCTTGAACATTCGAGGTGCCAAGTATGAGCTTACTGAGGACAATTACTTTATCCAAAAAGTTTATACTAGCAATGAATTTATCAACCAGCCGGTCACTGTTACTTTAAACAAGGGCTATGTGATTGTGATTGAGAGTAGAGATTGGAGGTAGCATGCAGATTTTACTTTTACTTGTCGCCCTTGCGACTTTAGTGGCTATTTTCTTATTATTTAAAAAAATAGCAGAGCTGCAAAGCCAGCTCCAAAAAAATCTGGAGGACTACGCTGACAATCTCTCAGAGCAGCTGTCTTATCAGACCGACTTGGCACAAAAAGAGCAGATATTAGCGATCAGTCAGCAGCTCTCTCAGGTGCAAAATGAGATTTATGCCCAGCTTTCTGACATTCGAGATGTCCTGCACCAAAATCTCCTAGACAACCGTGATCGCACCGATCAGCGCCTGCAGCAGATGACGGAAAATCTTAACCGTTCAGTCAAAGACATGCAAGTCTCAAACGAAGAGCGAATCGAGCAAATGCGCCAAACGGTGGAAGAAAAACTAGAGAAGACCCTACAAACACGCTTGCAGGCTTCCTTTGAGACGGTCTCAAAACAATTAGAGAGCGTCAATCAAGGACTCGGTGAGATGAAGTCGGTCGCAAAAGACGTCGGCAGTCTCAATAAAGTCCTATCCAACACCAAAACAAGAGGTATCATGGGTGAGTTGCAGCTGGGGCAAATCATCGAGGACATTCTGACAGAAAGTCAGTACGAGCGAGAGTTTGCAACGGTCAAAGGCTCTAGCGAGCATGTGGAGTATGCCATCAAGCTCCCTGGCAATCATAAGGACCATGTCTATCTTCCTATCGATTCTAAGTTTCCGCTTGAGGACTATTATCGCCTAGAGGATGCTTATGAGTCAGGCGACAAGGAGGCGATTGAGCAGCACCGCAAGGCGCTATTAGCCAGTATCAAGCGCTTTGCCAAAGATATTCAAAAGAAATATCTGCATCCGCCAGAAACGACCAATTTTGGGATTTTGTTTTTGCCGACAGAAGGGCTCTACGCTGAGGTGGTGCGCAACGCTGCTTTCTTTGACCAGCTTCGTCGTGAGGAAAATATCATTGTGGCGGGACCTACGACCCTATCGGCTCTCCTCAATTCGCTTCAGGTCGGCTTTAAGACTCTTACTATCCAGAAAAATGCTGACGATATCAGCAAGGTTCTTGGCAATGTCAAAGTAGAGTTTGGCAAATTTGGCGCTATGCTACAAAAAGCACAAAAACAGCTCAACACAGCTAGCAAAAGCATTGATAGCCTGCTTACGACACGAACAAATGCCATCACACGGGCGCTTCACACCATTGAAAATTACCAAGACCAAGATACCCAGCGTTTACTTGCGATTTCACCATTAGAAGAGGAACAAGATGAAGATTAAAGACATGAAAAAAGACGAACTCTTTGACGGTTTCTATCTGATTAAGAGAGCTGAAGTGCGTAAAACACGTGCTGGAAAAGACTACATTTCATTGACTTTTCAGGATGACAGTGGCGAGATTTCGGGCAATCTCTGGGATGCCCAACCCCACAATGTCAAGGAATTTACCGCTGGTAAGGTTGTTCACATGACCGGCAGACGTGAGGTTTATAACGGTATGCCTCAAGTCAACCAGCTCACTCTTCGCTTGCCGCGAGACGGTGAGCCAAATGATCCAGCAGCCTTTAAGGAAAAATCCCCTGTCAATGTCACAGAAATCCGTGATTACCTAGAGCACACCATGTTTCGCATTGAAAATGCCACTTGGCAGCGTGTGGTGAGAAATCTCTATCGTAAGTACGACAAGGAGTTCTACCATTATCCAGCAGCTAAGAGCAATCACCATGCCTTTGAGTCAGGGCTTGCCTACCATACAGCCACTATGGTGCAGCTGGCTGATAGTATCGGTGACATCTATCCTCAGCTCAATAAAAGTCTGCTCTTTGCTGGAATCATGCTGCATGACCTTGCCAAGGTCATTGAGTTGTCAGGACCGGACAGCACCGAGTACACTATTCGAGGCAATCTCATTGGTCACATTGCTTTGATTGATGAGGAAATTACAAAAACCTTGATAGAGCTTGGCATTGCTGACGATAAGGAGGACGTCGTTGTGCTTCGCCATGTTGTCCTTAGCCACCACGGCTTGCTTGAGTACGGAAGCCCTGTTCGCCCTCGTATCATGGAGGCAGAGATTATCCATATCATTGACAATCTAGATGCTAACATGATGATGATGTCAACAGCCCTCAGCCGTATCGATAAGGGCGAGATGACCTCACGTATCTTTGCCATGGATAACCGCAGTTTCTATAAACCAAAACTTTAAACACTAATCAAAGCGAACAGTTCTAGCAGAACGTTCGCCTTTTTTGTGAAATATGATATAATAGAGTTAAAAACGATAAGCAATGGAGACTTTCAAATGAAATTAAGACGTAGCGAACGTATGGTTGTCATCTCCAACTACCTGATTAACAACCCTTATCAACTCACAAGCCTCAATACATTTGCCACTCAATATGAAGCCGCTAAATCTTCTATTTCAGAAGATATTGCCATTATCAAAAAAGCCTTTGAAGAAGCTGGTATTGGGCTTATTGATACCCTGACAGGCGCTAGTGGTGGCGTCATTTTTACCCCTAGCATACACTTAGATGAGGCAAAGACCATCATTGAGGAGTTGCGTGACCGCTTGTCAGAGAGCGACCGTATCTTGCCTGGTGGTTATATTTACTTGTCAGATTTGTTGAGCACACCACATATTTTGAAAAATGTCGGACGCATTATTGCCAATCAATTTAAAGACCAAAAGATTGACGCCGTCATGACCGTTGCCACAAAAGGAGTACCTCTAGCAAATGCTGTTGCCAACGTTTTAAATGTTCCTTTTGTTATTGTACGTCGTGATTTGAAAATCACAGAGGGTTCCACTGTATCGGTCAATTACGTATCTGGCTCAAGTGACCGCATTGAAAAAATGTTCCTCTCAAAACGTAGCTTGCAGCCGAATAGCCGCGTTTTGATTGTAGATGATTTTCTAAAGGGTGGTGGGACAATATCAGGGATGATTAGCCTTCTAAAAGAGTTTGAAAGCGAGCTAGCTGGAGTCGCTGTTTTTGCAGAAAATGCCCAAGAACAGCGTGAGCGCCCCTTCGCTTACACCTCTTTGCTCAAAGTCGATAACATCGATGTCGCCAATAACCAAGTCCAAGTTGAAATTGGAAATGTCTTTGATTAGCCAACCTATGTTGGCTTTTTTATGTGTTTTCCTCTAAGTTTCCTTTTCATTTTCGAGTAAGTAAGATGAGGAGGAGATATG
>NZ_JBCLSK010000037.1:0-19051 GCF_041225505.1 Streptococcus hyointestinalis
GACTCCTTTTGAATTCAGGAATCAGGTTGCTTAATCATTTTATTATTTCACTGTCTACTTGACAGGGAGCTGTTCACATAGGTGTCGGGTTGCTTAGTTTTTTAAATCTTTTTCAGACTCACGAATGAACTCCTCTGCCAAGGCTTTGTCATAGAGGGCTTTGGCTTTTGCCTTGTCTTTTTTGACAAGCAGGTAATACTTAGCTTCAAAAGCACAGACGACTGGCTTATGCTGAAAGTTATTTGTTCTCTCTATAATGTCTCTCAAAACGGCTGTATAGGTCAGATAGTCCTCTGGCTCAGCATTTATCAAAAGCGTTACTAAAATCCTCTTTGTCGCATAGACTCTATCGAGGTCACTGTAGTCGATGTCCTCTATGACACGACTCGCCAACTGATCCATGTGGCTCTTGTCCTCTAGTCCTAAAGCACAGCAAAAAAAGTAGAGATTGATAATCAAGAGGTCATTGTAGCTGTAGTGGCGTTTCTTTAGGATTTGCTGGAAATACTCCTCTAAAAGCGTGAGCCCATACTGGTAGTCTCGGATGGTAAAAACATCTAGTTGCGCTTGCACAACCTCAACAAGAAGCTGCTCCTCCTCAGGTAGTTCGTCATAATAGTGCTCATAAATCTCATCAAGAAAGCCTTCTAACTCCTTGATACGCCTAGGGTCACCATAAGTATGCGTTTTTGTTAGCCGATTTTTCAGCTCTAGATAGCGCTTGGGTAGACTTATCGCCTCCACATCGACCAGCTCCTGCACCCCCACACCCAGCTTAGACGCCAAAAAGAGCGCCTTTGGGATAGTGAGCAGGGTATGCCCATTTTCGATTCTTGTCAATTGTCTGAGTGTCAACTCAGACTCATCCCCACAGATATCTGCCTGCATCAAGCCCTTACTGAGCCTTGCTTAGCGCACTCGTTTTCCTATTTCCTCTTTTAAATCAACCATTTTCCTTCACCTCTTCCATAGTATCTTTATTATAATCTATTTTCTGAAAAGAGACAAGTTAAGCGCTTTCAAGGCGTGACAAGCTTTTCTTGAGAGAATATAAAAAGAAGCACGCTGTGCTTCTTTTTAGTTGAGGGCTTGGTATTCGATTTTGAGGCATTTATTCATGACGATGTCATCGACACCATGCTGTCGGAGGATAGTTTCTGCCTCTTCACTTTCAAGTCCCAGCTGCGCCCAAAAGATACGAGCATTGATCGCTACAAAGTCACGTGCCACATCTGGCAAAAACTCGCTGCGTCTAAAGACATCCACGATGTCAATCGGCTCTGTGATGTCCTGCAAGCGAGCATAAACCGTCTCACCCAGTATCTGCTCACCAGCAAGTCTTGGATTGACTGGGAGGATGGTGTAGCCAGCGTCTTGCATGACCTTTGCTACCTTGTAAGCGGCAGTTTCTGTGCGGTTTGACAACCCTACAACGGCTATGGTCTTGCTACTTGTGATGTAGTTTTTGATGGTTTCTTGGTCTGGATTTTGAAAATGATAGGTCATAAAAACTCCTTTACTTTGCCTCGTACCAGGTCTTGCCGTCACTCTCATCAGCGATTAACGGCACTGATAAGTGGATGGCAGACTCCATAGTCTCTGTCACCAGGCGCTTGATGTCAGCAAGCTCATCTTTTGGCACCTCAAGGACAATTTCATCGTGCACTTGTAATAACATCTTAGCCTTATAATTGCCCGCCTCAAGAGCCTTATCAAGATTTATCATGGCAATCTTTAAAATATCAGCGGCTGATCCTTGGATAGGAGAGTTGATAGCTGTACGCTCTGCGAAGTTTCTGATGTTGAAGTTGCGTGAGTTGATGTCTGGCAGCTCACGACGACGGTGAAAGAGCGTCTCCACATAGCCCTTGTCCCTCGCCTCACGCACCACACGCTCCATATAATCCTTAATTCCTGGATAGCGCTCAAAGTAAGTCTCGATGTAGCCTTTTGCCACCTTGCGTGGGATACCGAGGTTATTGGCTAAGCCAAAGTCTGAAATGCCGTAGACGATCCCAAAGTTGACCGCCTTAGCATTTCTGCGGTCATTTGCCGTCACGTCCTCAGCCCTAGCAATCCCAAAGACACGCATGGCTGTCGAGGTGTGAATATCAGCGCCTTCGTTGAAGGCTTGAATCAAGTGTTCATCCCCAGAGATATGCGCTAGCACACGCAGCTCGATTTGCGAGTAGTCTGAGCTTAACAGCACCTCATCATCGCCAGACGGGACAAATGCCTTGCGGATAAGACGCCCTGCCTCGAGGCGAATCGGGATATTTTGCAGATTAGGGTCAGCACTTGAGAGACGACCAGTCTGCGTCAGGTCTTGGATATAGCGGGTGTGAATCTTGCCATCCTCTAGGATGTAGTCCTGTAGCCCCACGATGTAGGTTGACTGCAATTTTGCAATCTGACGATACTCTAAAATCTTGGTCACAAGTGGTGAGATTGGCGCTAGACGCTCTAGCACATCAACGGCGGTCGAGTAGCCAGTCTTTGTCTTTTTGGTCATCTCAACAGGCAGACCTAGCTTTTCAAAGAGCAGGATACCCAGCTGTTTTGGCGAGTTGATATTGAACTCCTCACCAGCTAACTCATAGATTTCCTTGGTCAGACTGTCGATAGTCGCTTGGTTGTCACGCTCCATCTCTTGCAGGGTCTCCTTGTGGACTCTGATCCCTGCGATTTCCATCTTGGCAAGCACCTTGGCGAGCGGTTGCTCCATGTCAAAGAGCAACTCTTTTTGCGCATGATTGTCGAGTTTGTCCAGCATGACAGACTCAGACGCTTGCAAGACCTTGACTTTTTTCGCCAAATGACTAAGAAGTGTTGCCTTATCAGGCACTGCACGCTTAGCGCCTTTGCCATAGACCGCTTCATCCGTGTCTAGGGCGTAGTCGGTGTAGAGTCTAGCAATAGTGGCTACTGTATTGTCCTCAACGGTTGAGAGCAGATACTTAGCCAGACGACTGTCAAAAGCCAGCTCCTCTAAGTCAACACCCAAATGACTGAGCAAGACCTTGCTCCGCTTAAAGTCATAGGTCTTAATAGGCTGGGCTAGCGCCTCTCTAAAGACAGGGCTAGTGAGCAAGTCCAGATTATCAGACGCATAGATGTTCTGGCTATCTCCCCAAGCAAAGCCGATGATGTCCTCCACGTGGTAGTTTTCACCCAAAAGCTCAAAGTAATAAAAGGTATCTTGTGAAAACATATCCGCTGACAAGCTATCCACATCGTCAATCACCTGATAGTCCACCTCAAAATCTTCTTTTGGGGTGTCTTTGGTGAGATTTGCCTTGAACTGCTTGAAGCCCATCTCGTCGTAAAAGGCAGAGAGCTTCTCAACGTCAGCGCCCTTATAAACAATGTCCTCAAGTCCGATGGTGATTGGTGCTTGGGTGTTGATGGTCGCTAGAGTTTTTGAGAGGAAGGCTTTTTCTTTGTCATTGATGAGGTTTTCTTTCATCTTGGACGCTTTCATCTCATCGATGTGCTCATAGACCCCTTCTAAACTGCCGTAGTTTAGCAGCAGTTTGAGGGCAGTCTTTTCACCGACCTTGGTCACTCCTGGGATATTGTCCGACTTATCGCCCATCAGCGCCTTGAGGTCGATAAACTGGCTCGGTGTGATGCCCATCTTTTCCATGAGGTAGTCTGGCGTGTACTCCTCAAACTCTGCCACACCTTTTTGGGAAATTTCAACGACTGTGTTCTTATCCGTCAGCTGGATGAGGTCTTTGTCCCCTGAGACGATGGTCACATCATAGCTCTCCTCATCCTCAGCTAGCTTATCTATTGTTCCGATGATGTCATCTGCCTCATACTGCGCCAAATCGTAGTAGCAAATGCCTAGATGGCTAAGCAGCTCACTGATATAAGGCAGCTGCTCACGAAACTCATCTGGGGTCTTCGCCCGACCTGCCTTGTAGTCGCTGTACATCTCCGTTCTAAAAGTGGTCTTGCCCGCATCAAAAGCCACTAGGACATGGGTCGGCTCCACACGCTCCAGCAAATGGTTTAACATCAAGTGGAAACCATAGATGGCATTGGTGTGCAAACCATTTGGATTTTTAAAGCGCTCGATCTGATTGTAAAGCGCAAAAAACGCACGATAGGCCACAGATGACCCGTCAATCAATAATAATTTCTTCTTGTCTACCATGCTTTTAGTATAACGTTTTTAGCCCATTTTGTCACTTTGGAGCTTTTCAAGCAGACAAAAACGACTTGCTAAAAGCAAGTCGTTTATTTCTCATCTGTCCAGATGGCTTTGGCTTGACTAAAAGCTGACCAAGCCTTGGGCCAGCCGATGTAAAAGGCGGCGTGGGTGATAATTTCAGCTATCTCGTCCTGGGTGACGCCATTTTTCTTGGCAATTGTCAGATGATAGCCTAACTGCTCAAAGCTACCCTGTGTCATGAGTGCTGTCACCGTGACAATAGAGCGTAGCTTTGGAGACAGCTCTTTTTCTCGTGACCAGACCTGACCAAAGAGCACATCGTCATTGAGCGCTACAAAGGTCGGTGCAAAATCACCTAGTTGATCACGTCCTGCGGTTTGTTTGACCATGATAATCCCTCTTAATCAATGGTAAAAGCAGACAACCTCTTGACCGTCTCTGGGTCAACATGGGATAAAAACTGACTTTCGCCCTTATCAAGTTCGAGGATGTCAGCCATATCCTCATCGCTAAGGCTAAAGTCAAAAATGTCCAAGTTTTGCGTCATACGCTCCTTGTGAATGGTCTTAGGAATGGCTACGGTTCCTTGTTGAATCAAATAACGCAGAGCTACTTGAGCTGCTGATTTGTTGTATTGCTTGCCGATTCTAACCAAGGTTTCATTGGTGAAGAGATTGTTCTTTCCTTCGGCAAAAGGTCCCCAAGACTCAATCTGCACGCCATACTCAGCCATGGTCTTTTGCGCCTCTAACTGCTGGTTAAAGACATGCGTTTCCACCTGATTGACCATAGGCGTGATGTCGCTAAAAATCGCTAAGTCCACAAGACGGTCTGGGCTAAAATTGCTCACACCGATAGCCTTGATTCTTCCAGCCTTATAGTACTCCTCCAAAGCCCGATAAGCACCGTAGTAGTCGTTAAAAGGCTAGTGCAAGAGCATGAGGTCGATATAGTCTGTCTGTAGTTTCTCAAGACTTTTCTCAATGGACGCTTTCGCCTTTTCATAGCCGAAGTTGCTGATCCAGATTTTACTCGTGATGAAAAAGTCCTCTCGTGGGAGCTCTGACTTTTGAATGGCTCTGCCGACAGCTTCTTCATTTCCATAAGCTTGTGCGGTGTCAATCAAGCGATAGCCTGTCCGAATGGCGTCGCTGACCACACGCTCACACTCCGCTAGGTCAGGGACTTGGTAGACACCAAACCCTAACAGAAGCATTTTTAGACCGTTTGATAAGGTAATATATTCCATGTCTATCTCCTTTTATTCGCTTAATCCTCTAAAGCTAGATAGTCCTCGTCAGAGACTTCTTCTAGCCAGATATTTTCCGTATCTTCGCCTGGTACACCAAAGGCGATATGGCTAAACCATGAGTCCCGTTTAGCGCCGTGCCAGTGCTTGACATTTGCTGGGATGACAATGACACTACCTTCTGGTAGAGGCACTGCGGGTTTGCCCTCTTCTTGGTACCAACCCTCACCAGCGGTGCAGATTAAGACCTGTCCGCCACCACGGCTCGCCTTGTGAATATACCAGTTGTTGCGACATCCAGGCTCAAAGGTGACATTGGCTAGGCTGATTGCGCCATCACTGGTAGCGCCTAGACCTTTTAGATAAGATTGTCCGATAAAGTACTTGGCGTAAGCGTCATTGGTTTGACCTTTTCCAAAGTGATTGGCTGTATCAAATGCTGTTTTATCTTGATATTTCATCTTACTCCCTCACTTTCACAGCCATTATATAGCTAATCTAGCTATAAATCAAATACTTTAAATCTATCCTTATCATGCTTTTTGGTTATGATAAACTTGCTTTTTGAGGAGTTCTTTTCTATAATAGAGGCAAAAAGGAGAAGAAATAGGGATATTCGTGTTTTGCGCTATTTTTTAAAAATCTGTGAGCTGGGCAATATCTCAAAAGCAGCTGAGAGCCTACACACCACCCAGCCCAACCTCTCACGCCAGCTCACGCAGCTAGAGGACGAGCTCGGGAGAACCCTTGTCATCCGTGGGAAAAGACGGCTGACGCTGACGGAGGAGGGCGAGTATCTCATAAAGCAAGCTCTCTCTATCGTGGAGATGGCTGACCACACCGAGTCGACCTTGAAATCTTTTCAAGACCACATCAACGGGCATGTCCATATCGGAGCAGCCGAGTCGACAGTTATGGCGTTTTTTGCTTCTATCTTTCAAAAGTCTTGGGAGACTTATCCCGGTATCAGCTATCATCTCACTAGCGGCAACTATGTCGATGTCACACGTAGCCTTGACAATGGCTTAGCGGACTTTGGCATTGTCATCGAAAAGACAGACAAAAGCAAGTACCACCATCTACAGCTTCCACACAGGGACACTTGGGGTATCCTCATGCACCGAGATACCCCCTAGCGCAGCAAAAAGCGATTACACCATCTGACTTTGCACAGCTCTCTCTCATCGCCTCACGAGAGAGCGAGGAGATTGGCAAGATTAAAAACTGGGCAACGGAGGGCAGTCCCAAGGGCATCGCTACCTGTAACCTCATCACAAACGCAGCACTCATGATTGAAGCAACTAGTGGCTATGCCCTGACCTTTGAGGGGCTAACTTTTCCCTCTGAGTCCAACCACCTCGTCTTTTGTCCACTTGAACCCGCCGTCACCTCCAGCACCTACCTCATCTGGAAAAAAGATACCCCACTCAGCAAATCCGCCCAAATCTTTTTGGAGCTTGTAGAGAAAGCGATGGGGGAACAAAAAGAATGAAAACGCTTTAAAATATTCTTGCTTTTTGCTGTGACTTGTGATACAGTCAAGTAAAAGGAGGGCAATCTCATGAAAGATTTAAAAGCTGTTCTTGCTATCCTGCTGTTCTTTGCAGTCTTTGCTATCACCAACCGCTACTTTCCAACTGCCTACCGAGTACTTCAGACAACGGCTTTCATCCTCTTAGAGCTCTATCTTCTCTATAAGCTTATCAGCTGGATAGCCTACGCCATCAAAAGAAGACGTAATAACTAGCTAATAGAAAGGGATACCAATGAAACTCAAAGACTTTATCGAAGACTTCTTTTTGACCATCATCTCGCCCTACCTTTTAGAGATTATCCTATTTCCCATAGCTCTCCTCGTTCTTTACGCTAAAAACATCCTCTTATTGTTCCTTGTTCTCTTTCTTGCTGTCCTTTTATTCCTTTTTAAACGACACAAAAACGACAAAGACCCACACTAGTTTATGCTAGCAAAAAAACCAAGCCACATGGCTTGGTTTTTCGTATTAGTGTACTTCTTCGGCAACGATTTCTTCTGCGAGGGCTTCCTCAGCAGCTTCTTCTTCGTTGATTGCCAAAGGTTCGATATTGCGGTAGCGTGCCATACCAGTACCTGCTGGGATGGTTTTACCGATGATAACATTTTCTTTAAGACCGAGAAGGTGATCTTTCTTACCACGGATAGCCGCATCTGTAAGCACACGTGTGGTTTCTTGGAAGGATGCAGCAGACAAGAAGGAGTTGGTCTCAAGTGAGGCTTTGGTGATACCCATGAGGACTGGACGAGCTGTCGCAGGGATACCTCCAGAGATGAGGATGTCTTTGTTAGCGTCTGTAAAGTCAGAGATATCCATCAAGGTACCTGGGAGAAGATCGGTATCTCCTGGATCCATGATACGGACTTTACGAAGCATTTGACGAACCATAACCTCAACGTGCTTGTCACCGATTTCTACCCCCTGGCTACGGTAAACTTTTTGCACCTCAGCAAGAAGATAAGTCTCAACAGACAAGGTATCACGCACTTCAAGGAGGTGCTTAGGTTGGATAGACCCTTCTGTAAGGGCTGCTCCACGGTGTACCATGTCACCCACTTCCACTTTCATACGAGCGGTAAATGGTACCACGTACTCACCTTCGCCCGTTTGACCTTTGACGTAGACTTTCTTGGTACGTGTTGCTGCGTCTTCTTCGATAGCAGTGACTTCCCCTTTGACCTCAGTGATGACCGCTTCCCCTTTAGGATTGCGGGCTTCAAAGATTTCTTGGATACGAGGAAGACCTTGGGTGATGTCGGTGTTAGACGCCACACCACCCGTGTGGAAGGTACGCATGGTAAGCTGTGTACCAGGCTCACCGATAGATTGGGCAGCGACAGTACCAACTGCTTCACCAACTTCAACAGCGTCACCAGTTGCAAGGTTGATACCGTAGCAGTGACGGCAGACACCGTGACGTGTGTTACATGTAAAGACAGAGCGGATAGTCACTTCCTCAACACCAGCAGCCACAATCTTCGCTGCCAAGTCCTCGGTAATCAAGGTATCTGGACCAACGATAACCTCACCAGTCTCAGGGTGTTTAACAGTTTTCTTGGTGTAGCGACCATTGAGACGCTCTTCAAGAGTTTCAGTGACTTCCTTACCATCTGTAATGGCAGTGATGGTAAGACCACGGTCAGTACCACAGTCATCCTCACGAATGATAACGTCCTGTGCCACGTCAACCAAACGACGTGTTAAGTAACCAGAGTCGGCAGTCTTGAGGGCGGTATCGGTCATACCCTTACGAGCACCGTGAGTTGAGAAGAACATTTCCAAAACAGACAAACCTTCACGGAAGTTAGACAGGATAGGAAGTTCCATGATACGACCGTTTGGCGCTGCCATCAGACCACGCATACCCGCAAGCTGTGAGAAGTTGGAGATGTTACCACGAGCTCCTGAGTCCATCATCATAACGATTGGGTTCTTAGGATCTTGTGTCTCAATCAGGCGTGCTTCCAACTCTTCTTTGGCTTCACGCCAAGTAGTTGTAACCGCCACATAACGGTCATCATCGGTCATCAAACCACGACGGAAGGCTTTGTTGATTTGCTCAACCTTGCTGTGGGCTGCGTCGATGATTTCTTGCTTGTTGTCAATGACTGGGATGTCAGCGATACCCACAGTCAAACCAGCAAGTGTTGAGTGGTAGTAACCTAGGTCTTTCAAGCGGTCAAGAAAGGCTGATGTTTCTGTTGTACGGAAACGTTTGAAGGTTTCAGCGATGATGTTTCCGAGATTTTTCTTCTTAAATGGAATGTTAATCTCTAAGTTGTCAATCACCGTTTGAATGTCTTGACCTGGCTCTAGGAAGTACTTGTCTGGTGTCTTTTCAGTAAGGTTGCTGTTGGTTGGCTCGATGAGGTAAGGTAGGTCATCAGGCATAATATCGTTAAAGAGGATTTTACCGACAGTTGTCACCATGATTTTGTGCTGTTGCTCTGGTGTCCAAGGTTTGTTTGGCATAGAGTCAACGGCAATACCGACACGTGTGTGCAAGTGCACATAGCCATTGCGGTAAGCCATAACAGCTTCGTCACGGTCTTTAAAGACCATACCTTCACCCTCACGACCAGCGTCTTCCATAGTGAGGTAGTAGTTACCAAGTACCATATCCTGAGATGGGGTAACGACTGGTTTACCATCTTTAGGGTTGAGGATGTGCTCAGCAGCGAGCATGAGAAGACGTGCTTCTGCTTGTGCTTCTTCAGAGAGAGGCACATGAATCGCCATTTGGTCACCGTCAAAGTCGGCATTGTAGGCTTCACAAACCAATGGGTGAAGACGAAGCGCCTTACCATCGATAAGCACAGGCTCAAAGGCTTGGATACCGAGACGGTGGAGGGTCGGTGCGCGGTTAAGGAGCACTGGGTGTTCTTTGATGACTTCCTCTAGAATGTCCCAAATACGCTCATCCCCACGCTCAACCATGCGTTTAGCGGCTTTGACGTTTCCAGCTAGACCGTTAGCTACGATTTCACGCATAACAAATGGTTTAAAGAGCTCGATCGCCATCTCACGTGGCACACCACATTGGTACATCTTAAGTGTCGGACCAACGGCGATAACGGAACGTCCTGAGAAGTCAACACGTTTACCGAGCAGGTTTTGACGGAAGCGTCCTTGTTTCCCTTTGAGCATGTGGCTAAGGGATTTGAGCGGACGGCTACCTGGTCCTGTGATAGGACGACCACGACGACCATTGTCAATCAACGCATCCACCGCTTCTTGCAGCATACGTTTTTCATTTTGAACGATGATACCTGGTGCGTGCAATTCTAACAGACGAGCCAAACGGTTGTTACGGTTGATAACACGGCGGTAAAGGTCGTTTAAGTCAGAAGCTGCAAAGCGTCCACCATCAAGCTGTACCATGGGACGAAGATCTGGTGGAATAACTGGCAAGATGTTGAGTACCATCCATTCTGGCTTGTTGCCAGATTTTTTGAAGGCATCAAGAACATCTAGGCGACGAACAGCCTTGACACGTTTTTGACCGGTCGCTGTTTTGAGTTCTTCCTTGAGCTCAGCGATTTCAGCATCCAAGTCAACACGTTTTAAGAGGTCTTGGATAGCTTCGGCACCCATCTTGGCTACAAAAGATCCATAGCCGTACTCTTGTAATTTTTCACGGTACTCACGCTCAGTAAGGAGGGACTTAGGCTCAAGTGGTGTATCTTTAGGATCAATCACCACGTAAGCGGCAAAGTAGATGACCTCTTCAAGGGCACGTGGGCTCATATCAAGGGTCAAGCCCATACGGCTTGGAATCCCTTTGAAGTACCAGATGTGTGATACTGGTGCTTTTAGCTCGATATGCCCCATGCGTTCACGACGCACCTTGGCACGAGTGACCTCAACACCACAGCGGTCACAGATAATCCCTTTGTAGCGGATACGTTTGTATTTACCACACGCACATTCCCAGTCTTTTGTAGGACCAAAGATGACTTCGTCAAAGAGTCCTTCACGCTCTGGTTTTAGCGTACGGTAGTTGATTGTTTCAGGTTTTTTAACTTCACCGTAAGACCATGAACGAACCTTACTTGGTGAGGCTAATGTGATTTGCATACTTTTAAAACGATTTACGTCAACCACTAGTTTTACCTTTCTGTCAATTTATCTCAAATCTAGCTAGAAACTTAGCTAGTTTTAGTCATTAGTCATTTGATGCAGGTGCTTCTTCTTGATTTTCAGCCTCTGCTTTTGCCTTTGCTTCTTGCTCTTTTCTCGCTTTTTCAAGCTCATCAACGTGCATGACATCATCGTCTTCGCCCTCATCAAGGTCACGAAGTTCAACTTCATTGTCATCCTCGTCAAGAACACGCATGTCAAGACCAAGTGATTGCAATTCTTTGACAAGCACTCGGAAGGACTCAGGCACACCTGGTTTTGGAATTGGTTTTCCTTTTGTGATAGCTTCATAGGCTTTTAGACGTCCAGCAACGTCATCTGACTTGTAAGTCAAGATTTCTTGAAGGACATTTGACGCACCGTAGGCTTCAAGCGCCCAAACCTCCATCTCACCGAAACGTTGTCCACCAAACTGGGCTTTACCACCAAGCGGTTGTTGGGTAACGAGTGAGTAAGGTCCGACTGAACGCGCGTGCAATTTATCATCAACCATGTGGTGGAGTTTGATCATGTACATGACACCAACAGACACACGGTTATCAAACGGCTCACCTGTACGTCCATCGTAAAGGACAGTCTTAGCATCGCTATCCATACCAGCTTCACGAACAGTGTCCCAGAGGTCTTCTGAGCTTGCTCCGTCAAAGACTGGTGTTGCGATATGAATGCCAAGGTTACGAGCCGCCATACCAAGGTGAAGCTCCATAACTTGTCCGATATTCATACGAGATGGCACCCCAAGTGGGTTCAACATGATGTCAACTGGTGTTCCGTCTGGAAGATATGGCATGTCCTCAACAGGAACGATACGAGAGACAACCCCTTTATTTCCGTGGCGTCCCGCCATCTTATCTCCGACTTTAATCTTACGTTTTTGAGCGATGTAGACACGCACCAGCATGTTGACACCTGATTGCAGCTCGTCACCGTTTGCACGTGTAAAGATCTTCACGTCACGAACGACACCGTCACCACCGTGTGGTACACGTAGAGATGTGTCACGGACTTCACGAGACTTGTCACCAAAGATAGCGTGAAGGAGACGCTCTTCAGCTGAGAGATCTTTTTCACCCTTAGGAGTGACTTTACCGACGAGGATGTCACCTTCTTTAACTTCAGCACCGATACGGATAATACCCATTTCGTCAAGCTCTTTGAGGGCTTCTTCACCGACGTTAGGGATTTCACGGGTGATTTCTTCAGGGCCAAGCTTTGTATCACGTGTTTCAGACTCAAACTCTTCAAGGTGGACAGAGGTGTAAACGTCCTCTTTAACCAAGCGCTCACTCATGATAACCGCATCCTCAAAGTTATACCCTTCCCACGTCATGTAGGCAACGATAGGGTTTTGTCCAAGCGCCATTTCACCACGCTCCATAGAAGGACCGTCTGCGATGAAATCACCTTTTTCAACCAAGTCACCGACCTTGACAAGAGTGCGTTGGTTGTAGGCAGTACCAGAGTTTGAACGGCGGAATTTTGTGATGTGGTAAACATCAAGACTACCGTCCTCACGACGTACTTCAACTTTTTCCGCGTCTGAGAAGACGACACGTCCGTCGTGTTTTGCAATAACTGCCGCACCAGAGTCGTGGGCTGCTTGATATTCCATACCTGTTCCGACATAAGGCGCATGCGGATCAATCAATGGCACAGCCTGACGTTGCATGTTGGCACCCATGAGGGCACGGTTGGAGTCATCGTTTTCAAGGAAAGGAATACATGCTGTCGCCACCGCAACTACCTGCTTAGGTGAGACATCCACGTAGTCAACGATACTTGCTGGGAACTCTTGGTTGTTACCTTGGTGACGTCCCATGACGATTTCTTCCGCAAAGGTTCCGTCTGGATTGAGTTTAGAGTTGGCTTGGGCAACTGTGTATTCGTCTTCTTCGTCGGCTGTCAACCATTCGACTTCATTGGTCACGACACCTGTTTTTCTGTCAACCTTGCGATATGGTGTTTGGATGAAACCGTATTTGTTGAGGTGACCATAGCTTGACAAGTTGTTAATCAAACCGATGTTAGGTCCTTCAGGCGTTTCAATCGGACACATACGACCGTAGTGTGTGTAGTGCACGTCACGCACTTCATATCCCGCACGGTCACGTGTCAAACCACCAGGTCCTAAGGCTGATAGACGGCGTTTGTGAGAAAGTTCAGAGAGCGGGTTGTGTTGGTCCATGAACTGTGACAATTGAGAAGAACCAAAGAACTCTTTGACCGCAGCTGTCACAGGACGGATGTTGATGATTTGTTGTGGTGTGAGGACTTCATTGTCCTGAACGCTCATACGCTCACGCACATTACGCTCCATACGAGCAAGACCGATACGGAATTGGTTGGCAAGAAGCTCGCCGACCGCACGGATACGACGGTTTCCGAGGTGGTCAATATCGTCGACCTTACCGATACCTTCTGCTAGGTTGAGGAAATAGCTCATCTCAGCGAGAATATCAGCTGGTGTCAAGGCACGAGTCTTGTCGTCTGGGTTGGCATTACCAACAATAGTCACAACACGGTCTGGATCTGTCGGTGCAACGACCTTGAATTTTTGTAAAATCACAGGCTCAGTCACAACAGCATAGTCATTTGGTGTGTAGACAAACTTGTTGAGGTCACCGTCGATGTAGTCTGCGATAGAGTCGATGACATCACGTGTCATGACAGTACCAGCTTCAACCAAGATTTCACCATTCTCTGGGTCAACCAAGTTTTCTGCGATGGTTTGGTTCAAAAGACGTGTCTTGAGGTTGAGTTTTTTGTTAATCTTGTAGCGACCAACAGCAGCCAAGTCATAGCGACGTGGGTCGAAGAAGCGAGCTGTCAAAAGACTACGTGAGCTGTCCGCTGTCTTTGGCTCACCTGGACGCAAGCGTTCGTAGATTTCCTTGAGGGCTTCGTCTGTACGTGAGTCTGCTGGGTTTTTGTGGATGTCTTTTTCGATAGTGTTGCGCACAAGCTCGCTATCGCCAAAGATATCCATGATTTCATCGTCACCAGAGAATCCAAGCGCACGCACAAGCGTTGTAAATGGAATCTTACGTGTACGGTCAATACGTGTATATCCGATGTCTTTTGAGTCAGTTTCAAGCTCCAGCCAAGCCCCACGGTTAGGGATGACAGTTGAGCCGTAGCCGACCTTACCATTTTTGTCAACTTTATCGTTAAAGTAGACACCTGGAGAGCGCACAAGCTGACTAACGATGATACGTTCACCACCATTGATGATGAAAGTTCCCATTTCTGTCATGAGAGGGAAGTCTCCAAAGAACACTTCTTGTGTCTTGATTTCACCAGTTTCTTTGTTGACCAAACGGAAGGTCACAAAGATAGGTGCAGAGTAAGAAGCGTCATGGATACGAGCTTCTTCTAGGGTATATTTTGGCTCTTTAAACTCATACCCTACAAATTCAAGCTCCATCGTATCTGTAAAGTTTGAGATTGGGAGCACATCTTCAAAGACTTCTTTTAGCCCATTTTCTAAAAAGTCTTTAAACGAATCTGTCTGAATTTCAATCAAATTAGGTAAATCAAGAACCTCTTTGATTCTTGAAAAACTACGACGTGTACGGTGTTTACCGTATTGAACTTCATGTCCTGCCAAGATTTTACTCCTTTTATTAAGATGAGAGGCATGTAGCCTTGAGGGTGAACTAACTTCCTAAGTAAGCTGCTAGCTTACTCAAGTAGCGTGATGCTCTTTCACATCACCCGGTCGTCTGAGCTATTTTAGAAAAAATATATGTGAATTGTTAGAACCTTTAAATATAGGTTACACTTGTCTTTTTTACTAAAAATAGGCACAAAAAGAGCAGCTAAACCCGACTTAAAAGTTTGATTTAACTGCTGTAAGCCCTCTTGGACAATATTTCAAGAAAGCAGACGACAAATAATTTATAATATTATATCTTATTTCGTCAAAGATTGCAAGTTATTTTTTCAAAATACTTGCCCATGCTTTTTGGTAGTCACTGTCTGTACCACCGATGGCAAATTTATAAGTTGTTTTGCCTGGACCATTTTTTGCCCAGTAGCTGGTAGTCATGTCGCCTGTGACACTCACGTCCTTGCCGTCAACTGAGACCGTCGCAGGTAGTAAACCTGTTGATTTGAGGACATTTGCCTTAATCACGCTCGAATCAAGGGTGAACTTAGAGGTGCCAAAGACCGTGCTATCTGCTTGGTTAATGGCATTGACCAGATTTGCCATGTACTGGGAGTTCTTGGAGTAGCCAGTGGTGTTAGCAAGGGAACTGTTGTCATCGTGACCAATCCAGCCACCCAAAGTCACATTTGGTGTCGCTAGCATGAGCCAACCGTCTGAGTAATTGTTGGTTGTCCCCGTTTTTCCGATCCAGTCGGCACTTGCGAGCCCTGCGTTTAGCGATTGCAAGTCTTTCTTAAAGGTCGTAGTCAAGCCTGACTCGATAGGACCTCGCAAGAGACTCTGCATGATAGTTGCTGTCGCTTTTGAGAAGACCTGTGTCGCCTTGGACTCGTGCTTATAGATGACCTCGCCAGTGCTATCTGTGATAGAGTCAATCATGTATTTTTCCTGATAAGCACCGTTATTGGCTAACATCTGATAGAGGTTGGTCTGGTCGGCAACGGATACCTCAACCCCACCACCAAGCGGGAGACTCTCGATATTGTAGTTGTCAATGGTGTAATTCATCTTGTCCATGTAGCCCTTGACATCAACGTTCTTACTTAGAAGCAGTTGATAAGTCCAGTAGGCTGGGATGTTCCACGATTTGTTGAGCGCTTCTTGCAGATCCATCATGCCCGTCCCCTCTTCGGTGTCGTGCATGATTTTCTGACCATTTGAGAAGGTGGTTGGGTAGTTTGAGAGGATACTGGCACTTCCCATAAGCCCTTGGTCAATGGCGATACCATAAGGAATAATCGGCTTGATACTTGAGCCTGTAGAGCGCTTGGTGTCAAAGGCATGGTTGTTTTGGTTGGTGCTGTAATCACGCCCACCAATAAAGCCTAAGATAGCCCCTGTTTTATTGTCCATGAGGACATTTCCCATCTGAACGGTACCTGTACCATCGTCAAGGAGGCTACCATACTGGGCAGCGGCATTTTGCATGGCAGTGTAGATGTTTTGGTTAATGGTGGTCTTAATGGTGTAGCCACCTTGTTGCAACTCTTCAAGCGCACGCTCTTGATAGGCTTGCTTAGTGGCGTCGTTTTTCAAATCCTGCTCAGATACACCGTCACGCTTGATGAGGTAGTCATACATGACCTGCTGGGCTTCGCTCATCACCGTGTAGTAGAGATAATCATGTGTATTTGCCTGCTGAGTTTCAGGAGCGATAAAGTCTTGCTTGATATCATAGGCTTTATAGGTTTCATACTCACTCTTTGTCAGACTGCCTGTGCGGTACATGTTGTAGAGCACATCTTGCTGGCGATTGATACCATATTGGAGGTTCTCGTCTGACTTGAGCTGGGCATTAGCAGTGTAAGGCGAGTAGACGATAGGACTTTGCGGAAGCCCCGCGATATAGGCTGCCTGTGGGATGGTCAAATCCTTGGCACTCACTCCGAAAATCCCCTGCGCTGCTTCCTCGACACCTGCAATATTTTGCCCCTTATTATTGCGCCCAAAAGGAGAGACATTGAGATAAGCCGTTAAAATCTCATCCTTACTCATATAGCGCTCAAGCGCTAACGCATAGATAATCTCACGAGACTTGCGTTTAAAGGAAGGGTCATCCCCCAAGACCTGCTGTTTGAGCAACTGCTGGGTGAGGGTCGAGCCACCACTGGACTCACCAAGCCCCAAGATAGACCCAACTGCCGCACGAAAAACAGCCTTTGGCACCACACCGTGGTGAGTCTCAAAGTTGTCATCCTCAGTCGCAATGATGGCTTTTTTGATATTATCTGAAATGGCACTGCTCTCAACAGGTGTGCGCAGCAAATCCGAGTCAATATCTGAAATCAGCGCTTGATTGGAGTAGGTCATCTGTGATACCTGCGATACAGAAGTCACCTCCTTGACCAAGGTCGCCTTGTCTGGCACCTTGACACTGTCAATCTGGCTGGCTAAATACCCCAGCGCCATACCGCCACCTAGCATGCCCAAAAGCAGGATGATGATATAAGCAAAGTCAGACAATAACTTTAGGGTCCTTAGAAAAACAGCCCCAATCTCACTAAAAGGCATAGGCTGATTGGTGTTTTTCGGACGTTTCTTTTGATTTCTTGGTTTTTTAAACATGAAAATACCTCAATTCCCATTATAGCAAATTTAATAGGGCTTGCATATCCCAAAGAATTTTGATATAGTTGGCTTGATATACTAACATAGGAGAAGATTATGACCATTTTAGAAGAACTCAAAGAACGTGGGCTTGTCTTTCAGACAACGGATGAAAAAGCGCTTGAGGACGCTTTAGAAAACGGACAAGTCTCCTACTATACTGGTTATGACCCAACGGCTGATAGCTTGCACCTTGGGCATTTGGTTGCCATTTTGACGTCACGCCGCTTGCAGTTGGCTGGACACAAACCTTACGCCCTCGTGGGTGGTGCGACAGGACTCATCGGTGACCCATCCTTTAGGGACGCAGAGCGTAGCCTACAAACCAAAGAAACCGTTGACGGCTGGGTGACAAAAATCCAAGGGCAACTCTCTCGCTTCCTTGATTTTGAAAATGGCGACAACAAAGCTGTCATGGTCAATAACTACGACTGGTTTAGCGATGTGAGCTTTATCGACTTCTTGCGTGATGTCGGCAAATACTTCACTGTCAACTACATGATGAGTAAAGAGTCCGTCAAAAAACGTATCGAAACAGGGATTTCTTATACCGAGTTTGCTTACCAAATCATGCAAGGTTACGACTTCTACGAGCTCAATGACAAGTACAATGTCACTCTTCAAATCGGAGGAAGTGACCAATGGGGGAACATGACAGCTGGTACAGAGCTTCTTCGCCGTAAGGCAGACAAGACTGGTCACGTCATGACAGTGCCACTCATCACCGACTCAACTGGTAAAAAGTTTGGTAAGTCTGAAGGCAACGCCGTCTGGCTTGACGCAAGCAAAACCAGCCCTTACGAAATGTACCAATTCTGGCTCAATGTCATGGACGAGGACGCTGTTCGCTTCTTGAAAATCTTTACTTTCCTTTCTCTTGAGGAAATCGAAGACATCCGTGTACAGTTTGAGCAAGAACCACACAAACGCCTAGCGCAAAAAACATTGGCTCGTGAAGTCGTGATCCTTGTCCACGGTGAAAAAGCTTATCAAGAAGCTCTCAATATCACAGAGCAACTCTTTGCTGGCAACATCAAAGGACTCTCTGTCGCAGAACTCAAACAAGGACTCCGTGGCGTGCCAAACTACGCTGTCAAAGCTGAGGATAGTCTTAATATCGTTGACCTCCTGGTCACTGCTGGCGTGGTTAACTCTAAGCGCCAAGCCCGTGAGGATGTGCTAAACGGCGCTATCTACCTCAATGGTGAGCGTATCCAAGACACAGGCTACACCCTCACTGATGCCGACAAACTCGAAGGTGAGCTAACCGTTATCCGCCGTGGTAAGAAAAAATACTTTGTTCTGACTTATTAAGCGAAAATCGAAAATCACACTGATATCAGTGTGATTTTTCCTGTCGTTTTTTTATGAAGCAAGGAGAGAGGGTACCGCAAAGCGATGCCCTCTCAGGAGATTTTGAAAAAGAAAAAGTTTTAGGATGATTATAGTATAGCTAGACTTCCTTAAACGAAACTTAAAAAGAATTATATTTTTAGTTTATGTGATTGTTTGACAGCTCGGCAAAATTCAAGTCCAAGTTAGCCAGCGTATAACACCTCTCTGGGAGTTTTGTAATCTAATACTTTCTTAGGTTAGTTATTGATCCAATTTTCAATGAATGTGACCTGTTTTTTGGTCGCATTTTTACTTCCCTTTGGTAACCAACGTCG
>NZ_JBCLSK010000038.1:0-18583 GCF_041225505.1 Streptococcus hyointestinalis
TATCCTAAGAAAGTATTAGATTACAAAACTCCCAGAGAGGTGTTATACGCTGGCTAACTTGGACTTGAATTTTGCCCCTGCTATTTTGATTTGAAATTTATGAGATAAAAAATAAGAAGCACGAGAGTGCTTCTTATTCATTAGTGATTATTCACCGTTATTTTTCTTAATGATTTCTTCTTGAACAGACTTAGGAACATCTTCGTAGTGGTCAAATACCATCATGAAAGTACCACGTCCTTGAGTAGCTGAACGAAGAACAGTTGCGTAACCAAACATTTCTGCAAGTGGAACGTAAGCACGAACAACTTGAGTGTTACCACGAGCTTCCATACCGTCAACACGTCCACGACGAGCTGTTACGTGACCCATAACGTCACCAAGGTTTTCTTCTGGTGCTGTGATGGTTACAAGCATCATAGGCTCAAGAATAACTGGTTTTGCAGTCTTAGCAGCTTCTTTAAGAGCAAGAGATGCTGCGATCTTGAAGGCAGTTTCAGATGAGTCGACATCGTGGTATGAACCATCATAAAGTTTAGCTTTGATGTCAACCATTGGGTAACCAGCAAGGACACCGTTTGCCATAGATTCTTCCAAACCTTTTTCAACCGCTGGGATGAATTCACGTGGAACCACACCACCAACGATGGCATTTTCAAACTCGAATCCTTTACCTTCTTCATTTGGAGTGAATTCAATCCAAACATCACCAAATTGACCTTTACCACCTGATTGACGTTTGAAGAATCCACGTGCTTGTGTAGCAGCACGGAATGTTTCACGGTAAGATACTTGAGGCGCACCTACGTTTGCTTCAACCTTGAATTCACGTTTCATACGGTCAACAAGGACATCCAAGTGAAGCTCACCCATACCAGAGATAACTGTTTCACCAGTTTCAACGTTTGTTTCAACACGGAATGTTGGGTCTTCTTCAGCAAGTTTTTGAAGAGCGATCCCCATCTTATCTTGGTCAGCTTTAGATTTTGGCTCAACCATCAATTGGATAACTGGTTCTGGAACTTCGATTGACTCAAGGATAACTTTAGCTTTTTCATCAGTCAATGAGTCACCAGTTGTTGTATCTTTCAAACCAACAGCAGCGGCGATGTCACCAGAGTAAACTGTTTCGATTTCTTTACGAGTGTTGGCGTGCATTTGAAGGATACGTCCGATACGTTCACGTTTACCTTTAGTTGTGTTAAGCACGTAAGAACCTGAGTTCAAGACACCTGAGTAAACACGGAAGAAAGTCAAACGACCTACGAATGGGTCTGTCATGATCTTGAAGGCAAGCGCTGCAAATGGCTCATCATCAGACGCTGGACGTGTTTCTTCTTCGTCTGTATCTGGGTTGATACCTTTGATAGCAGGGATATCAAGTGGGCTTGGAAGGTAGTCAAGAACCGCATCAAGCATCAATTGAACACCTTTGTTTTTGAAGGCTGAACCACAAAGAACTGGGTAGAATTCAACGTTGATAGTTGCTTTACGGATAGCAGCTTTCAATTCGTCGTTTGTGATTTCTTCACCTTCAAGGTATTTCATCATAAGGTCTTCGTCAGTTTCTGCAACTGCTTCAACCAATTTTTCACGGTATTCTTGTGCTTGATCAAGGTATTCAGCAGGAATATCTTCTTCAAGGATGTCTGTACCAAGGTCGTTTGTGTAGATTTCAGCTTTCATCTTGATAAGGTCGATAATACCACGGAAATCATCTTCTGAACCGATTGGCAATTGGATTGGGTGAGCATTTGCTTGAAGACGATCGTGAAGTGTAGATACTGAGTAAAGGAAGTCTGCACCGATTTTGTCCATTTTGTTAGCAAATACGATACGAGGAACTCCGTACTCAGTCGCTTGACGCCATACAGTTTCTGTTTGAGGCTCAACACCTGATTGTGCATCAAGAACTGTTACCGCACCGTCAAGAACACGAAGAGAACGTTGTACTTCGATAGTGAAGTCCACGTGTCCTGGTGTGTCGATAATGTTTACACGTGTGTCTTTCCATTGCGCTGTTGTCGCAGCAGATGTGATAGTGATACCACGTTCTTGCTCTTGCTCCATCCAGTCCATTTGAGACGCACCTTCGTGAGTTTCACCGATTTTGTGGATTTTACCAGTGTAGTAAAGGATACGCTCTGTTGTAGTAGTTTTACCAGCATCAACGTGAGCCATGATACCGATATTACGAGTTTTTTCAAGTGAAAATTCGCGTGCCATTGTTTTCTCCTATAAATTTTTAGTTTACTTTTCTATTATACCATTATTTGTAAAAAACGGATAGGCAGGACCTACCCGTTTTTCTCATCATTTATAAAATGTGAACTAATCTTTTTGTAAATAGTTACATCCTATGAAATAAAGTTCAGCCTAAAAGTTCGAGAAAAAAGATAAATCTTTTTTGAACGGCTTAATATTCTGCAAAGATTTCCTATTTTTCCTTGAACTTTCTTAACGGCTTCACATCCTATCTTACCAGCGGAAGTGTGCAAATGCACGGTTAGCTTCAGCCATACGGTGAGTGTCTTCACGTTTCTTAACAGATGCACCTGTGTTGTTTGCTGCATCCATGATTTCTTTTGCAAGACGGTCTTTCATAGTGTGTTCACCACGAGCACGTGAGGCATTTACCAACCAGCGAAGTCCAAGTGTTGTACGACGTTCTGGACGCACTTCAACTGGGACTTGGTAGTTAGAACCACCGACACGGCGTGCACGTACTTCAAGTACAGGCATGATGTTTTCCATAGCTGTTTCAAACACTTCAAGAGCGTCGTTACCTGTAGTTTCTTTGATTTGCTCAAAAGCATCGTAAACGATAGTAGCAGCTGTACCACGTTTACCATCAAGCATAACACGATTGATAAGACGTGTTACGATTTTTGAATTGTATAATGGATCTGGTAATACTTCGCGTTTTGGCGCTTGGTTTTTACGACTCATTTTCTCTTACCCTCCTATTTTCTTACCCTTTAGGGCGTTTTGCACCGTATTTAGAACGGCTTTGTTTACGGTCAGCAACACCTGCAGTATCAAGTGCACCACGAACGATATGGTAACGTACCCCTGGAAGGTCTTTTACACGTCCACCACGGATAAGCACAACACTGTGTTCTTGAAGGTTGTGTCCGATACCTGGGATGTAAGCTGTTACTTCGATAAGGTTGCTCAAACGTACACGAGCAAATTTACGAAGGGCAGAGTTAGGTTTTTTAGGTGTCATAGTACCAACACGAGTCGCAACACCACGTTTTTGAGGTGATGAGATATTTGTTGGAACTTTTTTGTGACTGTTGTAACCAACGTTAAGCGCTGGTGATTTAGATTTTTCTACTTTAGATTTACGTGGTTTACGAACCAACTGGTTAATTGTAGGCATCTACATTCTCCTGTTTTTTTAGTTTTGGTTGATGATACACTTGGTGACAGCTATCATCTGTGTGTACTTTGCAACTATTGTCAGCACGTCTCTGTACACTTTTGAGAGACCAAAAGTAAAAAGTACCGTCTACTATAGTAACATGTTTCACTTTTTTCGTCAATGGATTTTTCGCTCTTTTTTTGCGATAAACATCCTAGCGCTGCTTTGTATCAAGGATGATAGTGACGGGTCCGTCATTTTCAAGTGTGACCTGCATATCTGCGCCGAAAATACCCGTTTCTACCGGCACACTTTGTGCTAACTTGTCATTAAACTGCTCATAGTAATCTTTAGCAAGAGTGGGATTGGCTGCACCTGTAAAGGCAGGGCGATTGCCCTTTTTCGTCTCAGCAAAGAGAGTAAACTGTGACACGGACAGAACGCTCCCTTTGATGTCCTTGACAGACAGGTTCATCTTTCCTGCCTCATCTGAGAAGATACGCATGTTGACAATCTTGCGACAAGCATAGTCCAAATCTTCTTGTGTGTCATCAGGTGCTACACCGACTAGAAGCAAGAGCCCGTCACTAATCTCTGCAATGACCTCATCTGATACAGCAACTTGTGCTGTCTTGACTCGTTGAATAATAACTCGCATTGCTGTCTCCTTAGCCGTTTGTGCGTTTAACAGAGTAAACGTCAGGGATAATTTTTATCTTGTCAACAACTGTGGTCAGGTGAGATAGGTTTGGAATGCCAAAGCTGACATGGATATTGGCAAACTTCATATCCTTTGTCGGCTGAGCGTTGACCGTAGAGATACTCTTTGTAGCGTTGCTAAGTGTTTGAAGCACATCATTTAGCAAGCCACTGCGATTGAGCCCGTAAATGTCAATCTCTGCCATGTATTCTTTGCTGTCGTTTGTGGTCGTATCCCACTCAACATCAACCAAGCGCTGCTCATAGTTTTCCTGACTTTTTAGATTGTGGCAATCCGCACGGTGAATAGCGACACCACGACCTTTGGTGATGTAGCCCTCGATGGCGTCTCCTGGAACAGGGTTACAGCATTTGGCGATACGCATGAGAAGCCCAGACGCTCCTTGGATGATAACGCCATTTTCGCTGCGGACTTTAAGAACTTCTTTTTTCTCTTTTTTAACTTCGCCGCCGTTCATGAGCTCTTCTGCCTCTGCCTTGGCTTTGGCACGCTCCTCCTCACGGCGTTCTTTTTCCGTCAAGCGGTTAAAGACCGTCACAGGGCTCAAATCACCAAAACCAACTGCTGCATAGAGAGCTTCCTCACTGCGCACGCTCAGCCTTGGCAAAATGGCGTCAATATGCTTTTTATCCAGATATTTGTTGGCAACATAACCCTGCTCTTGGAAATAAGAGACCAGCATATCACGCCCTTTGCTGACAGACAGTTCCTTGTCTTGATTTTTAAAGAACTGACGGATTTTATTGCGGGCTTTATTGGTCTTGACAATCTTAATCCAATCTCGACTTGGTCCAAAAGAATTAGGATTGGTGATAATTTCAACGACGTCACCAGTCTTTAGCTTCGCAGTCAAAGGCGCCATGCGACCGTTGACACGAGCGCCGGTTGCTTTTTCGCCGACCTGCGTGTGAATAGCATAGGCAAAATCAATCGGTCCTGAGTCCTTTGGCAACTCCTGCACAGCACCAGTCGGTGTAAAGACATAGATACGCTCTGTAAAGATGTCTTCCTTGACAGAATCGACAAATTCCTTGGCGTCGCCGCCTGAGTCTGCCTGCAGCTCAACCAGCTCTTTTATCCAGTTCATGCCAAGCGCTTGCTCTTGTGAGTTGACCTTACCTTTGATACCCTTTTTATAAGCCCAGTGCGCAGCAACCCCGTATTCAGCAACTTCGTGCATTTCTTTGGTACGAATTTGAATCTCGATAGGACCTTTAGGACCGTAGACCGTCGTGTGGATAGACTGGTAGCCATTTGCCTTTGGCGCTGCGATGTAATCTTTGAAACGCCCTGGCATTGGACGCCACAGCTCATGGATGTAGCCGACCATGGCATAAACATCACTTGGACTCTCCATGATACAGCGAATGGCAATCAAGTCGTAAATCTGATCAAAGCGCTTTTTCTTGTCCCGCATTTTGCGATAAATCGAGTAGATGTGTTTAGGACGTCCGTAAACATCACCATAGAGCCCTTGCTCTTCGGTGTAGTCCTTGATTTTTTTGACAATCTCATCCACCAAGGCTTCACGCTCACGGCGCTTCTCACTCATCATGTGTGAAATCTTGTAAAACTCGACTTCATTGAGATAGCGAAATGATAAATCTTCTAACTCCCACTTGATACGACTAATCCCCAAACGGTGCGCTAGCGGTGCGTAAATCTCCATGGTCTCACGTGAGATACGCTCTTGCTTGTCTTTTCGTAGGTGTTTGAGGGTACGCATATTGTGCAGGCGGTCAGCTAACTTGACCAAAATCACACGGATGTCTTTTGACATTGCCATGAGCATCTTGCGGTGATTTTCAGCCAGCTGTTCCTCGTGGCTCTTGTACTCCACTTTACCCAGCTTTGTCACGCCATCGACAATATCACGTGCGTCCTTGCCAAAATTTTCCTCAATATCGTCAAGCGTGCGGTCAGTGTCCTCAACCACATCGTGTAAAAAACCACACGCCACTGTCACCGCATCCAACTGCAGGTCTGCTAAAATCCCAGCCACTTGGATAGGGTGAATAATATAAGGCTCTCCTGACTTTCGCACTTGTGTGATGTGCGCTTCTGTCGCATAATCAAGCGCTTTTTTGACATAAGCCACATCAGAGTCATTCATATACTTTTGGGTGAGGGCTACAACCTCATCTCCCGTTAAATTTACAATTTTTGCCATACTCTTCCTCGTCCGAATTGTCTTTTTCCTATTGTACCACTTTTAGGGCAAAAAGAAAAAGTCCTAGACCTTGTAAAGCTCTTCTTGCCGATTTCTTGCAAGGCGGATGACATTTTGTTACACTACTATACGACTAGGAGGAATCATGACTATTACGATTATCTATATTAGCCTGAGTGGCAATACCGAGAGTTTTGTTACGCGTCTGTCAAGCTATCTCAAAACCTGGCACCAGATAGACACCAAGCTTATCAACATCAAAGAACTCGACTACACGACCTTTCCTGTGACAGAGCCTTTTGTCGCTATGCTGCCGACTTATCTCGAGGGGGGAAATGGTGTCGATAACGGCGATGTCGAGATTTTGACAACACCTCTTGGTGACTTTATCGCTGCTCATGACAACTACAAGTACTGCTATGGTATCGTAGGCTCTGGCAATCGCAACTTCAACCATCAATTTTGCCTAACCGCTAAGCAATATGCTAAGCGCTTTGGCTTTCCTGTCCTAGATGAGTTTGAACTGCGTGGCACATCTAGTGATATTGAGCGTATCGCAGGTAAAATCATCGCTGCTCAAGAGGCATTTCATACATAGAAAAATGAGGCTGACAATTGAGCTGTTCTAAGGTTAGACGACAATCTAATACTTCGAAACAGGCCAATCATCAAACCTCTTTTATTTTTCTGCCCAACTCATAAAACAGAGAACTAATCTGTCACCATCTCTTTTAGTCCTAGCTGTTTCCATAGCCAATAAGCAATGGCAAAGTCTACCATACCATGGATAATCGTACCAATTCCAATGAGGACAAAGAGCATAAACCAATAATTGGCTGTAGCCCCAGTCCCTGCCGTCATCATATAAACCACGACGACTTCACCAATAGCATGTAGGACATTGAGCACAAAGGCAAAACCTAGCATAGCTGTTAAACTATCCCATAGAGCAGGCTTTTTCTGCAACCAGTAAGCACCTACCACCGCAAAAATGACATGACTAAGTGCACGCAAAACAATGACAATCGGAAAACCTGCGATTAAAAAGCCCAGCGTTGTTCCCAAGGTCACCATCAAGGCAGAAAAGGGAGAGATAAATATGGCTAGTAGAATGGGGACATGACTAGCTAAGGTATAGGAGGCAGGTCCAATGACAAGCTTAGCAGGCATAACAAGCGGAATCAAAATCCCTAGAGCAGTGAGGATAGCAGACAGCGATAACACTTTAGCAACTCGCTATGAAGACGTAACGTTCATAATAACTCCTTAAAAATAATTTCCTTTATTTTATCATATGTCATGACACATGTACATAGATTTTGGTGTTTATTTTTAGAATTTTTAAGAAATATAGAAAATAAACCGCCAATGCCAAGCTAGAAACAGTTGTCATCAGAAAAAGAGAAAACCAATCTGGTTCTCTCTTCCTGCTGTTCACAGTGCGATGTTAGCTTCTTCTAATGCTGTGCGGATGTTATCAAATTGGTCTTTTGTCTCACAGGCAATGGTGTGGACATGGATACCTTGCGTGAGTGAGCTCAAAAGAGCGTCCTCATGACGTTCTAGACTGGTCATAAAATGCTGGACATCATCCTGTGTCGCAATTTTGTAAAGGGGCTGATAGTGTGCCGTAGATAGGGTGGTCAACCTCAACAGTCATAACCTTACCACCCAGCTCAATGACCAGCGCCAGCTCTTTTTCAACAGCGTCTGCGCTGTGCTGGCAGGCAATCTTGCCGATATATTGCGCTTGGGAGGAGAGATTTTTCTCTAAGAGATAACCTCTGTGCGTCGATAAAATGCCGTGATGGTTTGCTCGTAGTAGTGCCACGTCTCCAACAATCGCCTATCGACTAACCCCTAGTTCCTTGGCTAGGTAACTAGCAGAGAGGGGCTTCTGGGTCTGATCAAGTCTCTCTAATATCAACTGTCTACGCTCTGCTGCTTTCATATGCCCTCCACACATCTATATACTTCAACCTATTATAGCATATCATCAACAGTTAGACCCATCCTTTTATTGTGCCAAGTCCTTTTTTGCCGCTTCGATTTGCCATTTGACTTGGTCAAAGCCAGTTCCGCCAAGCGAATGACGGCGCTTGACAGCATTGTAAGGGTCTAAGACGGTGTAAACATCATTGTCAATAACATCAGAGATTTCTTGGTAGCTCTCTAAGCTGACATCCTGCAGGTAAATTCTTTTCTTGCTGCACTCAAGCACCAGCTTTCCAACGATTTCATGCGCTTTTCTAAAAGGGACACCTTTACTAGCTAGATAATCCGCAAGCTCTGTGGCATTTGAGAAATCTTTTTGTGTGGACGACTTCATGCGTTCTTTATTGACCTTCATGCTGCCTAGCATGCCAGCAAGGATGTCAATTGCCACCGTGATGGTCTCAGCAGTGTCAAACATGCCTTCTTTATCTTCTTGTAAATCTTTATTGTAAGCTAGAGGAAGGGACTTCATGACTGTCAGTAAACCGATGAGATTGCCATAGACCCGCCCAGACTTGCCACGAATGAGCTCTGCCATGTCTGGGTTTTTCTTTTGTGGCATGATGGATGAGCCAGTTGAAAAGGTGTCAGACAAAGTGACAAACTGATACTCGTGGCTACACCAGTTGATGATTTCCTCACAAAAACGACTCATGTGCATCATGAGGATACTGGCATTGGAGAGAAATTCCAAGATAAAATCACGGTCTGACACGGCGTCTAGGGAATTGCGATAAGGCGTAGAAAAGCCCATCAAGTCAGCTGTAAAGTTCCTGTCAATGGGAAAAGTCGTTCCAGCTAGAGCCGCAGCACCAAGAGGTGAGAGGTCAGCGTGCTTGACGTTAAAGCTAAAGCGCTCGCTATCTCGTGTAAACATACTATAGTAAGCCATGAGATGATGTCCAAAAGAGATAGGCTGTGCATGCTGTAAGTGCGTGTAGCCTGGCATGATGGTCTCGATGTTATCCTCAGCAAGCTTGACGATAACACGGCGTAGGTTTTCGAGCTTTTCTATGACCTCAGCAAGCTTCGCTTTTAAATACAAGTGCATATCTGTTGCCACTTGGTCGTTACGTGAGCGTGCGGTGTGTAGTTTGCCTGCGACACTGCCAATCTCGTCTGTCAACAGCTGCTCGATATTCATGTGAATATCTTCGTTGGTGACATCAAAAGTCAGCTCTCCTGCCTTGTACTTTCTAAGCAAAGTCTCAAGTCCTGCCTTAATCGTCTTGGCTTCGTCTTTTGAGATGATACCTGTCTCACCCAGCATGGTGACGTGAGCGATGGAGCCTTCGATGTCGTACTGTGCCATTTTCTGGTCAAAGGAGATGGAGGCTCCAAACCCCTCGACCCATTTCTCAAGGCTGGCTTCAAAGCGTCCGCCCCATAATTTATGATTTTCTGTCATAATCTCTCCTCTTTGTCGTTTGCGTAGCCAAGAGCTTAGTCATCCAGTTCAGGGTGATTGACTTGACTGTTGACCTGTGTTGGTAGCCCCCAGAGTTTGATAAAGCCTACAGCTGCCTCTTGGTCAAAGCTATCTGCTGCTGTGTAAGTCGCTAGATTTTCATCGTAGAGGGAATTGTCTGATTGACGAGCAACTACAACTGCTGAACCTTTGTAGAGTTTGACCTTAGCCGTACCATTGACCACCTTTTGCGTTTCCTTGATGTAAGCAATAATCGCCTTGGTCGCTGGGCTAAACCAGAGAGCGTTGTAGATGAGATTTGAGAGCTCGTTTTCCAAAATAGGCTTGAAGTGAGACAGCTCACGCACCAGCGTAATATCCTCAATCTCCTTGTGGGCAGCCAGCAAAGTCACAGCAGCAGGACACTCGTAGATCTCACGTGATTTGATACCGACAAGACGGTTTTCAACGTGGTCAATACGTCCCACACCGTGCTTTCCTGCTTGGGCGTTGAGTGCTTGGATGAGGTCGGCTAGCTTCATCTCCTTGCCATCTAGCGCAACAGGCACACCCTCTTTAAAGGTGATGTCCACATACTCTGGGGTATCAGGAGCGTCCTCTGCCGCATTTGTAATACCAAAGGCATCTTCAGGCGCTTGATTCCATGGATTTTCGAGGATACCACATTCATTGGCACGTCCCCAGAGGTTTTGGTCGACAGAGTAAGGATTGTCAAGGTCTGCTGGGACTGGGACACCGTTTTCCTTGGCGTAGGTGATTTCCTCCTCACGTGACCATTTCCACTCACGCACAGGGGCGATGACTTTTAGACTTGGGTCAAGCGCAGCGATTGCCACCTCAAAACGCACTTGGTCATTTCCCTTACCCGTACAGCCGTGGGCAATAGTTGTAGCACCAGTCTTATGGGCAATCTCAACCAACTTCTTAGAAATAATCGGACGGCTAAGCGCAGAAACTAGTGGGTACTTTTGCTCGTACATGGCGTGTGCTTGGAGAGCAGGAAGGACGTAGTTTTCAGCAAACTCATCCTTGACATCAAGGACATAAGACTCAAGCGCACCAACCTTTAGCGCCTTGTCATGAATGAAATCCAAATCCTTGCCCTCACCAACGTCCATGCAGACCGCTATCACATCATAGTCTTTTTTGAGCCAAGTAATGGCAACAGAGGTATCCAGTCCACCAGAATAGGCTAAAATTACTTTTTCTTTTGTCATCGCAGGTTCTCTTTTCTTTATAAATATTACAACCATTTACGGTTTGTACGCATAATTATACGACTACTTACTCTCCCTGTCAAGACTTTTTTGCAATAAAATGCGATTATTTTAAAAATATTCGTATATACAAAAAATCTGATAACCCAAAAAGGTTATCAGATTGTGATTAGCTAATCAATTCAAGCACATTTGAGAGGTGTTGGATAGACTTCTCACGTCCAAGAAGATAGATGGTATCTGGCAGTTCTGGTCCGTGCATTTCGCCTGAGACGGCAACACGGATTGGCATAAAGAGGTTTTTGCCTTTAATGCCTGTTTCTTTTTGGACTGCCTTGATTTGCGGGAAGATATTATCCACCACAAAGTCCTCGTCAGAGAGATTTTCTAGTTTTTCCTTGAAGGCAGCAAGTACTGTCGGCACAGTCTCACCTTTTAGCACCTCGATAGCGTCCTTACTCAAGACTGGGTAGTCTGAGAAGAAAAGGTCTGTCAATGGCACAATCTCGTCAGCTGACTTCATTTGAGGTTGGTAGAGTTTGACTAATTTCTCTGCTTTTTCCTTGTCCTCTAAACGTCCAGCTTCTGCTAAGAATGGCTCACAAAGAGCAAAAATCGTCTCAAAGTCGGCATGCTTGATGTAGTCATTGCTCATCCATTCTAGTTTCTTCTGGTCAAAGGCTGCTGGTGACTTGCTGAGGCGTTTTTCATCAAAGAGCTTAATGAGCTCTTCACGAGAGAAAATCTCGTCCTCACCACCTGGGTTCCAACCCAAAAGAGCAATGAAGTTAAAGACTGCTTCTGGCAGATAGCCTTTCTTGCGGTAGTCTTCGATGAATTGAAGCGTGTTGGTATCACGTTTTGAGAGCTTTTTACCTGTTTCAGAGTTGATGATAAGGGTCATGTGCCCAAACTCTGGCGCTTCCCAGCCTAGTGCCTCATAAACCATGAGCTGTTTTGGTGTGTTTGCGATGTGGTCGTCTCCACGGATAACGTGGGAGATTTCCATGAGATGGTCATCCACAACCACGGCAAAGTTGTAAGTTGGGTAGCCGTCACGCTTTTGGATAACCCAGTCGCCACCGATATTGCCTCCTTCAAACTCGATGTCGCCCTTAACCATGTCGTTCCACTTGTAGATACCCGCTTCATTGACCGCTAGACGCACCGTTGGTGTAATGCCTGCCGCTTCACGCTCAGCGATGTAGGCTGCTTTTTCGTCCTCACTCATGCCAAGATATTCGTTGATGTAGCGAGGAGTTTCGCCTGCTGCTTCTTGACGTTCACGCTCCGCAGCCAACTCTTCCTCAGTCACATAAGACTTGTAAGCTTTGCCTTCTGCTAAAAGCTGGTCAATGTAGCCTTGGTAAAGCTCTAGGCGCTCAGACTGACGATACTTGTCATGTGTTTCTGGGCTTTCATCCCAGTCAATCCCTAACCAACGCAAGTTTTCAAGTTGTGAACGCTCACCATCCTCCACATGACGCTTGCGGTCTGTATCTTCGATACGAATCACAAAAGTACCGCCATAATGACGGGCATAGAGATAGTTAAACAGTGCCGTACGGGCATTTCCGATATGTAGTAGTCCTGTTGGACTTGGTGCGTAACGCACACGAATTTGCTTAGACATAGCATTCTCCTATACAATTTTCAATCGTTCCTATTATAGCACAAAAATAAGGCAGGGACAAAATTCCCTAGACCTTATTTGTTTTTTATTGACTTTGCCAAAAATCAGGGCAACAATTAGCCATCTGACAGAGGTAAAAAGCTCTCTAGGCTGTGGCAAAGGTTTCAAGATTAAGGCTCTGTACATAAACCTCACCTGTGCCACGGAAGGTATTGACCACGCCTTCGCCTGTTCCGATGGATTGGACAAATCCATTTTCCAAGTGAATGTTGTAATCGAGCTCGGTGCTCCATGCGACAACATGAGCGTTGTCAATGGTCATCTCGTCACCCTGAAGCTCGATTTTTTGATAGAGCCAAAGGCGTTAGCTAGAAGCGTGCCGACGCTTCAGTTGTCATGACAAAGAAGCCACCTTGTCCGCCAAAGAGCGCACGCCCAACAGACTGACGTTCCATGCGGTATTGAGCAGAGCCGTCCAAAGCTAGAAAGACACCGTCATTGAGGCGGTATTGCTTGCTACCTAGCTCGAGAGCTACGACTTGACCAGGTGTATTTGGTGCTAGTGCGAGCTTGCCATTATCAGCGTTTGACACGGCTTGAGTAATCAACATGGACTCGCCTGAAGTCATCGAACGTCCAATGGCTCCCTTGAGTTTACCCAGACCGCTCCCACGACCGTTGAGCTTGGTGTTTAGGCTGACGCTAGGCGTATGGTAAACCATACTGCCACGCTGAATATAAACATGCTCACCACGCTCAAGCGTCACCTCAACTAGCGGAAATTGCATATTACTGTCAATTGAAAAAGCCATTTCTTATTCTCCTTTTTGTATCGCTGTTTTAATACAATTAAAACATTTGCCAAAGAAGTTTGCAAGCCTTTTCAAGGATAATTACTATTTCTTAAGCTTTGACCTCACTCATACGCCCTGTGTCAACGTCATAGACCGCCCCAGAAATCTCGACATCATCTGGGATGAGCGGAGATTGTCGCAAGAGCGCCATGTCCTCACGCACACTCTCCTCCACGTCTGTAAAGGGCAGAAAGTCCTTGTCATGCACATCGACGCTCAAATCACGCTCAAGCTGTTGTGTAAAGGCGGCATTTTCAAAGGTCTGCGCTCCGCAGTCGGTGTGGTGGATGACGATAATCTCACGAGTACCTAGCTGCTGCTGTGAGATAACTAGCGAGCGAATCATATCGTCTGTCACACGCCCACCGGCATTACGCAGAATGTGCGCATCCCCAAGCGCCAAGCCTAAGGCTTGCGCCACGTGTAGCCTAGAGTCCATGCAGGTCACAATAGCCACACGGGTCTTTGGGTGAATAGGCAAATGCGCTGTTCCATGCAGGTCAACGTAAGCCTGATTGGCTTTCATAAATTGCTCAAAATATGACATAACTTCTCCTTAATGTGCAAACACTTTCTTTAAAACATCATTCACGGTTGAAACGCCGATAACCTCAATGCCGTCTGGCAGAGAAAGACCAGCGAGAGCATTTTTAGGGACGTAGATTTTTTTGAAGCCTAGTTTTGCCGCTTCGTTGATACGTTGTTCGATACGATTGACCCGTCTAATCTCACCTGTCAAGCCAATCTCACCGATAAAGGCGTCCTGCGGATTGGTGGGCTGTTCTTTGTAGCTCGAGGTGATAGCGACAGCTACAGCAAGGTCAATGGCAGGTTCATCCAGCTTGACACCACCCGCTGACTTGAGGTAGGCGTCTTGATTTTGTAATAGCAGTCCGCAACGCTTTTCTAAAACCGCCATGATAAGGCTCACTCGGTTAAAATCAAGCCCTGTCGCTGTCCGCTTGGCATTGCCAAAGACGCTAGGCGTTACTAGCGCCTGCACCTCAGCAAGGATGGGACGTGTCCCCTCCATAGTCACGACAATAGCAGAACCTGTCGCCCCATCCAAGCGCTCCTCTAGGAAAACTTCGCTAGGATTGGTCACCTCAACCAGACCCGCCGACTGCATTTCAAAGATACCGATTTCGTTGGTAGAGCCAAAACGGTTTTTAACCGCTCGTAAAATCCTAAAAGTATGATGGCGCTCGCCCTCAAAATAGAGCACTGTGTCCACCATGTGCTCTAGCATCCGTGGTCCAGCAAGAGTCCCTTCCTTGGTCACATGCCCAACGATAAAGGTAGCGATATTGTTGCTCTTAGCCAGTTGCATGAGCTCTGCTGTCACCTCACGCACCTGACTGACCGACCCTTGGACACTAGAAATCTCTGGGCTCATAATGGTCTGAATGGAGTCAATAATCAGAAAATCAGGCTGCAATTTCTCAATCTCAGCTCGTATGCTCTGCATATTGGTCTCAGCATAGAGATAAAACGCATTGTCAATATCGCCAAGACGCTCGCTACGCAGCTTAATCTGCTCAACAGACTCCTCGCCCGACACATAAAGTACCGTTCCCTTATTTGCCAGCTGGGTAGAGACCTGCAGGAGCAGCGTTGACTTCCCAATCCCAGGGTCTCCTCCGATGAGAACGAGACTGCCTGGGACAACGCCACCACCTAGGACACGGTTAAACTCCTCCATGTCGGTCTGTGTGCGATTGACGTTGATGGAGCTGACCTCACTCAGCTTGACAGGACGTGTTTTCTCACCAGTTAGGCTGACTCTGGCATTTTTGACCTCGGTGACGTCTACTTCCTCCACAAAAGAGGTCCAAGACGAGCAACTGGGACAACGCCCTAGATATTTTGAAGAATGGTAACCACATTCCTGACAAACAAATGTCTTTTTCGTTTTAGCGATGATAAACCTCCTACTAAAAATCTACTGTTATCGTCTCACCATAAGCTATTTCTTTCTGAGAGACAAATTGGCGCATGAGCATGCTGTGGGTCACGATGATAACCGTGTCATAGCCACGATACTTTTCCAAGGCGGCTAGAAAACGTTGTTTAACCTGTTCTGCCGTTTCATACCGATAAGACGCATTTTCTGGTAACTTGCCATCATTTTCCCAAAAAGTCTGATAGGCTTTCGCAACAGCTTCTCCTGTATAATTTAAATTCTCTAAGTCAGGACGCCACTCATGAAAGAAAGGCTCAACTAAAAGGTCCAAACCAGTCTCACGGGCGATATAAGTTGCCGTCTCAAGCGCTCGAGTTATCGACGATGAGATAATGGCGTCAGCCGATTGAAAGCTTTCGCTTTTAGCAAGCTCTCGTGCTAAATGTCGACCATGTTCACTCAAAGGTGCAAAATCACGTCCAAAACCACTATAGTTTTCAGGGTTCTCACATCCATCTAACATGGAATAGTCTGGCTCAGAATGGCGAACAAAAATGACTCTCATAAAAATCTCCTATCCATTCGCAAAGGTCACTTAGTTTCCTGTACTTCCAAAACCGCCTGTCCTTACGCCATCTGCTTCGTCGCCGTCAGCAACCAAGAAAGGTGCAAAAACACCTTGGACAATGCGCTCACCCACTTCAAGCGTGACAGGCTGGTCAGTGATATTTTGCATTTGAGCAAAGATATGCCCTTCGTTTGCGGGATTGCCATAGTAATCCCCATCAATGACACCTACTGAGTTAATGAGAACCAAGCCTTTTTTTCTCGGATTTGACGAGCGGTCGTAGAGATAGAGCACCTCACCAGCCTGCATATAAGCCTTGACGCCTGTTGGCACAAGGACAATCTCACCTGGCTCAATCACCACACGCTCAGCCACTTTCAAGTCATAACCAGCCGCATGCGCTGTTTCACGCTTTGGCAGCAACGTCTCATCAGTATAGCTTGACACCAACTCAAAACCACGGATTTTCATCACATTTTTCCTCCAAATCTTGTTTCTTTATTATAATCTATTCGTTTGCGAAAAGCAAAATTCTGGGATAATATCGGCTCAAGTCAGACAAGCGACTTGTGACTATGGTATAATGAACAGGATAATAGACTAAATTTAGCAAAGGAAAGAGGAAGAAAATGGCTAAGCAAACTGTTGCAGTCCTAGGACCAGGGTCTTGGGGAACTGCTCTAGCTCAAGTCCTAAACGACAACGGACACGACGTGCGTCTTTGGGGCAATATTCCAGAACAAATCGACGAAATCAATAACCAACACACCAATACCCGCTACTTTAAAGACGTTGTCCTCTCAAGCGACATCAAGGCTTATACTGATTTAAAGGCTGCGCTTGACGGCGTGGACGCTGTTTTATTTGTCGTTCCGACAAAAGTGACACGCCTTGTCGCAAAACAAGTGGCTGAAGTCCTTGACCACAAGGTCACGGTCATGCACGCTTCAAAAGGTTTAGAACCTGGCACACATGAGCGCTTGTCTACTATCCTCGAAGAGGAAATTCCTGAGGACTTGCGTAGTGAGATTGTCGTGGTCTCAGGACCAAGCCACGCTGAGGAGACCATCGTACGTGACATCACCCTTATCACAGCCGCTTCCAAAGACACCGAAGCTGCCAAATACGCTCAAAAGCTCTTTAGCAACAACTACTTCCGCCTCTACACCAACACAGACGTTATCGGAGTTGAGACGGCTGGTGCGCTCAAAAACATCATCGCTGTTGGTGCTGGTGCTCTTCACGGTCTTGGCTACGGTGACAATGCCAAAGCGGCTATCATCACACGTGGGCTGGCTGAAATTACCCGCCTCGGTGTCAAGCTAGGAGCTGATCCATTAACTTATAGCGGACTGTCTGGTGTTGGTGACTTGATTGTCACAGGGACATCTGTTCACTCCCGCAACTGGCGTGCTGGGGACGCTCTTGGACGTGGTGAAAAGCTAGAGGACGTTGAGAAAAATATGGGCATGGTCATCGAGGGTATCTCAACGACCAAGGTTGCCTATGAGCTGGCTCAAGACCTGGATGTCTACATGCCAATCACGACAGCTATCTACCGTGGTATCTACGAAGGAGCTGACATTCGTGAGAGTATCCTTAGCATGATGACCAATGAGCTCCGTGCTGAAAACGAATGGCGATAGGTCTAGCCTTTTGCTTTCCAATATGATAAAATGTAGTAAATACGCTTACATATAGAAGGGAAAAGTTATGACTAAAGTAAGAAAAGCAGTTATCCCAGCGGCAGGACTTGGGACACGTTTCTTGCCAGCTACCAAGGCACTCGCTAAAGAAATGTTGCCTATCGTTGATAAACCAACCATTCAATTCATCGTTGAAGAAGCTCTAAAATCTGGTATCGAGGACATCCTTGTCGTGACAGGAAAGTCAAAACGCTCTATCGAGGATCACTTTGACTCCAACTTTGAGTTAGAATACAACCTCAAAGAAAAGGGCAAACACGACCTTTTAAAACTGGTTGATGAGACAACAGGGATTCGTTTGCATTTCATCCGTCAGAGCCACCCACGTGGACTTGGCGACGCTGTTTTACAAGCCAAAGCCTTTGTTGGCAATGAACCGTTTGTTGTTATGCTTGGTGACGACCTCATGGATATCACCAATCCAAAGGCAACGCCGCTCACCAAACAGCTCATCAACGACTACGAAAAAACGCATGCTTCAACCATTGCTGTCATGGAAGTGCCTCATGAGGATGTGTCTAGCTACGGCGTGATTGCACCTCAAGGCGAAGGCGAGCACGGGCTTTATAGTGTGGAAACATTCGTTGAAAAGCCAGCACCAGAAGACGCACCTAGCGACCTTGCTATTATCGGACGCTACCTCTTGACACCTGAGATTTTTGCTATCCTTGAGACACAAGAGCCAGGCGCTGGCAATGAAATCCAGCTGACAGACGCTATTGACACGCTCAATAAAACACAACGTGTCTTTGCCCGTCAGTTCACAGGTGACCGCTATGATGTGGGCGATAAGTTTGGCTTCTTAAAGACAACCATTGACTATGCCCTACAGCACCCACAAGTCAAAAACGAGATGAAAGACTATCTCATCACTCTTGGTAAAGAGCTGGAACAAGCTGAACCAAAAACTAAAGACTAAAAATTAAAAGAAGAGAACGCTGTTGGCACTGCACCCTTATAATGGGACACAAGAAAAACACATTCATGAGGCCAGTTTTCTGTACTTTACAGGAGACTGGT
>NZ_JBCLSK010000039.1:0-18279 GCF_041225505.1 Streptococcus hyointestinalis
AACAGGCTTGCAATTGAGAATAGAACAAATCGTACTAGCCTATAATTTGAGATATTTTGAAATCAACTAGCACCACGAATATAGTTCCCTAATATTTTTTGAGAAAATTCTGTTTTTAGCTTGCATTTTTCAGAAATTTCGGTAAAATATTATCTAAATCAAAGCGAAGAGAGAAAAACGTCTGAGACGATTTGGACAGAGAGTGCATGGTTTCTGAGAGTGCATGTGAGTCTCGGATACACATTCTTGAGTGCAAATGCGAAAGAGTACGAGTAGTGTTTGACGGTTGGCAGTCGTTATCACGCCAGAAGTTGATAGACTTCCAGAGGGTCAGCTGGTGACAGTTGGCTAAATCGAGGTAGGACCACGTGGAAACGTCCTTGCAAAAGTTTTTTTGCGAGGGCATTTTTGTTTGTTTTTTCAAATTATCGCTGAATGAAGAGAAGAAAGAGGAGCTGGCTATGACAGAGATAGAGGATTACGACAGATTGCGCCTTATGTGGCGGGAAAACAACCTGCTGACCAAAAGATGATAAAGCTAAATACCAATGAAAATGCCTATCCCCCTAGCCCAAAGGTAATAGAGAGCTTGCAGGCTTTTGATGCTAAGTCTCTGGTTCGCTATTCTAGTTTAGACCAGGCTGGGCTCAAGAACGCTTTAGCCCAGCAGTTGGGTGTATCAAGTGAGCAACTCATCGTGGAAAATGGATCCGATGATATTTTGTCACAAGCTTTTCTGTCTTTTTTCAATAGTAGCCTGCCTATCAAATTTCCAGACTTGACCTATGGTTTTTACAAGGTTTGGGCGGAGCTCTATCATGTGCCTTATGAGGAAGTGCCGCTGACGGATAACTTTGAGATTGATTTTTCAGACTATGTTGGAGAATATGGTGGTATCATCATTGCTAATCCCAATGCTCCGACTGGACGGTTTAAAGGTCTTGATGAGCTTGCGGGTTTGCTAAGAGCGCACCCAGATGTGGTGGTGATTGTAGATGAGGCTTATATCAACTTTGGTGGTCAGACAGCGGTTCCTTTGCTTGAGACCTACGACAATCTCTTTATCACACGGACGTTTTCAAAGGATGCGAGTTTGGCTGGGCTTCGTGTGGGATACGGTATTGGGAGTCGCCGCTTGATAGCGGTCATGGAGGCGGTCAAAAATTCGGTTAATCCTTATGCGGTAGATAGTTTGGCAGAAGCTTTGGCAACAGCTGCAGTGGAGGACTGGGGCTACTATGAAAAGACTTGCCAGCAGATAGCACGAACGAGGGATTGGTTTAGTAGAAGCTTGAAGGATTTGGATTGGGAGGTTGTACCTAGTCAGGCAAACTTTGTGCTCGCAAAGCCAAGGGAAGCAACAAAAGAAGTTTTTGAGGCGCTAGAGCGTAGGCATATCTATGTGCGCTATTTTCCCAAAGTGGAGCGTATCAAGGATTACTTGCGGATTTCTATCGGGACGGATGAAGAGATGAAGCAGGTGCTTGCGGTTCTTAATGAGCTAGAAGGAGGATGGGATGAATAAGACAACTTTGCCGACAGGCATGCACGATAAGCTCTTTAAACGAGCACGAGCGTCTTATGAGATTGAGCGAACCATTAGTGATTTATTGCTTGTTCGTGGGTTCAATCGGATTGAGACGCCGACGATTGAGCATTTTGAGGTGTTTTCTGACCGTGTGGCAATAGACCAGTACAATTTTTTTGGTGCAGATGGTGCGCTTCTAACGCTTCGCCCTGATGTGACTAGTCAGATTGGGCGAGTCATTGCTTCGACACAGGTCAAGCCACCGATTAAGTTTTCCTATTCAGGAAAGGTGTTTAGACGTCATGAGGATTTGCGTGGGCTTGAAAGTGAAAGCACGCAGGCAGGTATTGAGCTTGTGGGTTACGAGGCGAGTTTAGCTGTGCGTGAGGCGATTGAGACCGCAAACGCAGCCCTGCGTGCTACAGGTGTCACTAACTACACATTTGAGTTTTCGCATGCCAAGATTTTACAACATCTCTTTACCACTTTGCTGTTAGACGAGACAAAGACGGCTGAACTAAAAAACTTGATTGCCAATAAAAATATTACAGGGCTTTATGGTTTTACGGTGGACAATCCTAGTTCTTTTGACGCTTTTATCCGTGAGTTGCCTTATCTGTTTGGCAAAGGCGACGTGGTGCTTGAGAGGGCACGACAGTTGACAGACGATGCGACTTTGCTTGCTGTCTTTGATGAGCTGGAGCAGGTTTTAAGACAGGAGGACGACTTAGCAAGTGTGGCGCTTGATTTGGCGCAGGTGGCTAGCATGCCTTACTATAATGGCTTGATGTTTCGGGTCTTTGACGCTCATGTGCCGCATGCTTTTCTGTCTGGTGGCAGGTATGACCATCTTTTTGGGCGCTTTGGGGCGCCAGAGCTAACAGCGGTGGGCTGGGCGATTGACATTGATGCGGTTTATCAAGCCATTCATGACCAGTTGACCTTTGAGAAAGGAGATTGAGATGACAATTACGATTGCTCTGACGAAAGGGCGGATTGAAAAAAGTATGGTGGATTTGCTGACTCAAGCGGGCTTTGACATGTCTTTTATGCAAGATAAGGGACGTCACCTCATCTTTGAAAGTCCTGATCAAGCTTTTCGATTTCTTTTGGTCAAGGCGCCTGATGTGGCGACTTATGTGCGCCACGGGGTGGCGGATTTGGGCATTGTGGGCAAGGATTTGCTGATCGAGTATGCAACAGGTGTGCTAGAAGTGCTGGATCTCAACTTTGGATTGTGTAAATTTGCAGTAGCTTCAGTGCCTAGCTACAATCCGCAAGACCACAAACGTAAGCGCATTGCCACCAAGTATCCACAGGTTGCACGCCAGCATTTCCATAAAAAAGGAGAAGATGTGGAAATCATCGCCATTCAAGGGTCGGTGGAAATTGCCCCTGTTCTCGGTCTTGCAGATGCTATTGTGGACATTGTGGAGACGGGCTCGACCCTTGTGGCAAATGGCTTGGTGGAGTTTGAGGACATTTGCCGTATCTCCGCACGGATGATTACCAATCAAGCGGCTATCAAGAACAAGCCAGAAGTGATGGCGTTTATCAAGAAGATTGAAAGTATTGTCGGCAGAAAGGAGCAAGCATTTTGATGAAACGTTTAGTCGGAAAACAAGATGAAATTGTAGCGCAGTTGGTAGCAGACCGCCTCAAAAGTCAAGAAAATCAGACAAAAGTGGATGAAGTTGTGGCAGACATCCTTGCCTCTGTGAGTGAAAAGGGAGATGAGGCGCTCTATGCCTACAGCCAGCAGTTTGACAAGATGACTTTGACCAGTCTTGAGGTAGGAGAAGGGCAAATCAAGCAAGCTTTTGACGAAGTTACCCCAGCAGTTCTAAGTGCTCTTAAAAACGTCAGAGCCAATATCGAAAGTTATCACAAACAGCAGCTTGAGGCAGGCTTTGAGGACCGCCCAAGTGACGGCGTTATCCGTGGTCAATTAGTACGTCCGCTGTCACGTGTGGGTGTTTACGTCCCAGGTGGCACGGCTGCCTATCCATCGTCTGTCCTAATGAATGTCCTGCCAGCGAAAATTGCAGGCGTCAAGGAGATTATCATGATTACACCACCGCAAAAGCGCTTTAACCCTGCTATCTTGGTGGCGGCTAGTCTAGCTGGTGTGGACAAGATTTTTCAAGTTGGTGGGGCGCAAGGTATCGCAGCGCTTGCCTTTGGGACGGAGACGATTCCCAAGGTCGATAAAATCACAGGTCCTGGAAATATCTTTGTATCGACAGCTAAAAAGCAGGTTTTTGGTCTGGTGGGTATTGATATGATTGCAGGTCCATCTGAGATTGGCGTTATTGCAGACGATTCCGCCAATGCTCGATTTGTCGCAGCAGACTTGCTGTCTCAAGCGGAGCATGATGTGTTGGCACGTGCTACTTTGGTGACTAATTCTGAAACGTTTGCGGATGCGGTGGAAAAAGAGCTGGAGAGGCAGCTCGTAACTCTGCCACGCAGAGACATTGCCCAAAAAGCGCTGGACAATCACGGCTGTATCATCATCACAGAAGCGGTAGAGGAGATGTTTGCCCTCATGAATGAGGTGGCGCCAGAGCACTTGGAGGTGGCACTGGACGATGCTTACGACTATCTAGACTTGATTGAGCATGCGGGATCTATTTTCCTTGGTCACTACACTAGTGAGCCGATTGGGGACTACTATGCGGGGACCAATCATGTCCTGCCGACATCAGGCACCGCTCGCTTCTACTCAGCGCTTGGTGTGCATGATTTTGTCAAGCGCATGCAATATACCCAGTATAGCAAGGAAGCTATCCAAAAAGCCAGCACCGATATCACGACACTTGCCTACGCTGAGGGTTTAGCCGCTCACGCACGTGCCATTGAAATCAGACAAGAAAAGGAGACATCATGAGACAAGCCAGTATCGAACGCAACACCGCAGAAACTAAAATCAAACTCAAGGTCAATCTGGATAGGCAAGAGCCTGTGGCTATTGAGACAGGTGTCGGTTTTTTTGACCACATGTTGACGCTATTTTCCCGTCATGGGTGTCTGAGCCTTGAGGTGGCAGTGGATGGCGACCTTTGGGTGGACAGTCACCACACCGTTGAGGATGTGGGCATTGTCCTAGGGCAGGCGCTAAGAGAAGCGCTGGGCGACAAGGCAGGCATTAACCGCTATGGTACCAGTTTTGTACCTATGGATGAGACCCTGGGCATGGCAAGTCTTGACCTGTCTGGGCGTAGCTATCTGGTCTTTGACTGTGAGTTTACCAATCCACGGCTAGGCAATTTTGACACCGAGCTGGTGGAGGAATTTTTCCAAGCGCTAGCCTTTAATCTGCAAATGAACCTGCACTTGAAAATCTTGCACGGCAAGAACAACCACCACAAGTCAGAAAGCCTCTTTAAAGCCACAGGGCGTGCGCTAAGAGAAGCCGTCACGATCAACCCAGAGATACATGGGGTCAACTCAACGAAAGGAATGCTGTGATGATTGTCATTGACTACGATGCGGGCAATACCGCAAATGTCCTGCGAGCTTTGGATAAGCTGGGTGTTTCAGCTAAGCTCTCAAGAGACAAAGAAGATATCTTGCAGGCGGATGGCTTGATTTTACCAGGGGTTGGTGCTTTTCCAGCGGCAATGGAGCGCTTGAGTGATTGGGGCTTGGTGGAGGTCATCAAGCAGGCTGTAGCGCAGGGCACACCGCTTCTGGGCATTTGTCTAGGCATGCAGTTGCTGCTAGATGAGGGCTTGGAGCACAGACCGACCAAAGGCTTGGGCTTGATAGCGGGCACTTGTCGCCCTATTCCTGAGAAAGCTGGCTATCCTGTCCCTCACATGGGCTGGAATCAGCTTGCTATCCAGCAGGACAATGCCTTGACTAGAGGTTTGGACGGACAGTCGGTTTACTTTGTCCACAGTTACTACACTGATGTAGCGCCCGAGTTTTTAAATGCCACTAGCCAGTACAGCATGGAAGTACCAGCCATGATTTCACGTGGTAAGGTTTATGGGGCGCAATTTCACCCAGAAAAGTCTGGCGAGGTTGGCTTGATGATTTTGAAGCGATTTAAGGAGGTTGTGGATGCAAATTCTACCAGCGATTGATATTAGAGGAGGGCGTGCGGTGCGCTTGGTCAAGGGAGATTTCGCCCAAGAAACGGTGGTCAATCAAGACGTTTTAGCGCAGGCACAGATCTTTAAGGAAGCAGGTATTCAGTTTATCCATGTGGTGGACTTGGACGGCGCTGTGGAGGGTCGTGCGACTAATCGTGACTTGATTGCGCAAATCAAGCGTGAGACTGGGCTAGGTATCGAGGTTGGCGGTGGCATTCGCACATTGTCGCAGATTGAGGATTATCTGGTTGCGGGGATTGATCGTGTCATCATTGGTTCTATGGCGGTGAAAAGTCCAGATTTTGTCAAGCAGGCGCTTGAGACCTTTGGTGCTGACAAGATTGTGGTGGGCATTGACGCTAAAGCTGGTCGTGTGGCGACAGAAGGGTGGCTTGAGACCAGTCAAGTGCATTTTATTGACCTTGCTCTTGAGATGGAAAAGCTGGGCGTGACTTTGTTTGTCTACACGGATGTGGATAGAGATGGCACGCTGACAGGTCCCAACTTTGACCACTACGCTCAGCTTGTGGATAAGTTGACGACAGCGCGTGTCATCGCTTCTGGTGGCATTCATGCCAAAAGCGACTTGGATAAGCTGGCACAGCTAGGTGTCGCTGGGACTATTATCGGTAAAGCCTATTATAACGGCAATATCAGCCTTGACGAGCTCAAGGAGGTGACGTCATGTTAGCCAAGCGGATCATTCCCTGTCTTGACGTCAAGGACGGTCGTGTGGTCAAGGGGGTTAATTTTGTCAATTTGACCGACGTTGGTGACCCTGTGGATAGTGCTCGTGCTTACTACGAAGCGGTCTGTGATGAGCTGGTTTTCCTTGATATTACAGCGACCAGTGATAATCGAGCTACAATGGTGGATGTGGTGGAGCGTGTGGCGAGCCAAGTCTTTATCCCTTTTACAGTGGGCGGCGGCATTCGCAGTGTGGCGGATATGCAAGCCATGCTGAGGGCTGGCGCTGACAAGGTCGCTATTAACTCCTCAGCTGTCCACAATCCTCAGCTCATCGCTGACTGTGCGCAAAAGTTTGGCAATCAGTGCGTGGTCGTTGCCATTGACGGCAAACGTCAGCCAGACGGCACTTGGCATGTCTATGTGGCTGGCGGTCGCAAGGACACAGGGCTAGATTTGATTGAATGGGTCAAAGAAGTGACTGCTCTAGGAGCGGGTGAGCTTCTCATTACCTCCATGGACAAGGACGGCACCAAGTCAGGCTTTGACTTAGAACTCTACCAAGCAGTAAGTGAAGTCACACAATTGCCTATTATCGCATCGGGCGGTGTCGGGAGCGTTGCTGACTTCACGGATGTTTTTGAAAAGACTAGTGTGACAGGTGCGCTTGCTGCCTCTGTCTTTCACTACGGAGAGATTGAGATTCAACGTCTCAAAGAAGCTCTAGCGCAGGCAGGTGTGGAGGTGAGACGATGATAAAACTTGATTTTGACAAGCAAGCGGGCTTGATTCCAGCTATTATCCTTGACCACGAGACCAAGAACGTTTTGATGCTGGCTTATCTCAATGAAGAGAGTTACCAAAAGACCCTAGAGACTGGGCAAATGTGGTACTACAGTCGCAGTCGTGATGAGCTTTGGCACAAGGGGGCGACCAGCGGGCATTTTCAAAATGTCAAGTCTATCAAAGCTGACTGTGATTGTGATACCTTGCTGATTGAGGTGGAGCAGGTGGGCGGTTCTGCCTGTCATACCGGTGCCACGTCATGCTTTTTCAATCAGATTTTATAAGGAGAGATTATGCTAGAAAATCTTTATCAAGAAGCTAAAAATCGCAAAAACAAGCCTAAGGAAGGGTCTTATACCAACTATTTGTTTGACAAAGGATTGGACAAGATTTTAAAGAAAGTGGGCGAAGAAAGTAGCGAGGTCATCATCGCTGCTAAAAATGCCGACAAGGATGAGATTGCAAATGAAACTGCTGACTTGCTCTATCATTTAGCGGTCATGCTGGTTGAGACAGCCGTCACACCAGAAGATGTCGCAGCTGTCCTCAAGAGCCGTCAAGGTAAGCAAAGCCGTATCCACGACCGAGCGGAGATTACGGATTATTGAAAGTTATCAAACAGTAAGTCAAAACGATTTTCTGTTTTTTGCATTTTGTCTCCACAGGATAAATCTCACTTGAGATAGGAAACGCTCTAACATTGTGTTATAATAGATAGCATGAGAGTAGTAGCAGGAACATTTGGTGGTCGTCCGCTAAAGACCTTGGCGGGTCAGACGACACGCCCAACGACAGATAAGGTCAAGGGCGCTATTTTTAATATGATTGGTCCTTACTTTGAGGGTGGTCGTGTTTTGGATTTGTACGCAGGCAGCGGCAGCCTTGCCATCGAGGCTATTTCTCGAGGCATGACAGAGGCTGTACTTGTAGAGCGTAATCGTAAGGCGCAAGCGATTATCCTGGAAAATATCAAAATGACCAAGGCAGCCAGCCAGTTTCAACTTCTGAAAATGGAGGCAAATAAATCCTTGGACCTGTTGGATGGAGCGTTTGACTTGGTATTACTTGACCCACCCTATGCTAAGGAAGAAATTGTAAAGACTATTGAACACTTAGAGGAGAGAGGACTTCTTGCTGAGGGTGCCTTGATTGTCTGTGAGACGGATAAGGCGGTTGAGCTTCCAGAGACGATTGCTTCAGTTGAGCTATGGAAGCAAAAGACCTACGGTATCAGTAAGGTCAGTGTCTATGTGAGCTAGGAGAGCGTTATGGATATGAGGGTGCTTGTTTTTATAGTGATTGTGATAGTGCTGTTTTACCTTTTGTATCGGCTTAATCGCTTGGAGCAATATCTAAAACATTTTCATTTGAAAAATCAAGAGGGAACAGGCTCTCTATCTCGTAGCAAAGACCCGATCTATCTATTGATGGCTGTGCTTTTAAGCTTACCTTTTTTCTTGGACTTTGTAGCCAATGGTTTGAAGCCTAGTCACTTGACTGGTCTTTTCATCATTGTCATGATGTTATGGTTTTACTTTAGTGGAGATGATAAATGACTGAAAAAATAGGTCTCTTTACAGGGTCTTTTGACCCTGTAACTCTGGGACATATCGATCTGCTGACACGCAGCAGTAAGCTGTTTGACAAGCTCTATGTTGGGCTTTTTGCCAATCTGGCAAAGACCAGTCTTTTTACCATGGAGGAGCGTGCGCACATGCTCAGTGAAGCTTTAGTACCTTTGCCAAATGTCGAGGTGATTATGGCACGAGATGAGCTGGCTGTTGATGTGGCAAGAAGGCTGGGTGTGACACATCTGGTGCGTGGTTTACGCAGCAGCAAGGACTTGGATTATGAGGCTGAGCTTGCTTTTTTCAACCATCACCTAGATGACAGCATTGAGAGTGTTTTTTTATTGGCAAAGCCAGAGCTTTCTCATGTGAGTTCTAGTCGTGTTCGGGAGTTGATACATTTTGGTGCAGATATCACGCCTTTTGTGCCAGAGAGTGTCCTAGTAGAAATGGAGAATAATAATAGCTATGACAAGTAAGCAAGAAAAAAAGAAGTCCTTTTGGCAGCGATTTAAGTGGTGGCTAGTTGGCATTATCGCAGTCGTTTTTGTCCTCTTTAGCCTTTTTGTACCACTTCCTTATTATGTTGAAATGCCTGGTGGTGCTTTTGACATCAAGTCTGTCTTGACCGTCAATGGCAAAGAAGATAGCCAAAAAGGGTCTTATAACTTTGTGGCGGTAGGTGTTAGTCAAGCGACTCTAGCCCAGCTCCTCTACGCTCTAGAGACACCAGATACGGTTATCGAGACAGAGCAAGACACGACAGGTGGCTACAGCAATGAGGACTATATCCGTATCAACCAGTTTTATATGGAGAGCTCGCAAAACACTGCCATTTACCAAGCTCTAAAACTCGCTGGTAAAGAAGTCACCATGGACTACAAGGGCGTTTATGTGCTTAATGTCGCAGACAATTCAACCTTTAAGAATGTCTTGCAGATTGCAGACACGGTGACTGGTGTCAATGGTAAAACCTTTGAGAGCTCAAAAGAGTTGATCGACTATGTGGGTGGCTTGAAGCTGGGTGATAAAGTAACTGTCAGCTATACATCAGATGGCAAGAGTAAGACCGCAGAAGGTAAAATCGTCAAACTCAGCAACGGTAAAAACGGGATTGGTATTGGACTAACAGACCACACAGAGGTCAACTCTCCTGTCAAAGTCGCCTTTTCAACAGAAGGTGTCGGAGGACCTAGCGCTGGCTTGATGTTTACCTTAGCCATTTATGACCAAGTGTCTGGGGAAAATTTGCGCAATGGACGTGTGATTGCAGGAACTGGAACCATTGAGTCTGATGGTTCTGTTGGTGATATCGGCGGAGCTGCTCTCAAGGTCATTTCAGCAGCCGAGGCTGGTGCGGAGATTTTCTTTGTGCCAAATAATCCAGTAGACAAAGCGGTCAAAAAGAAAGACCCAAGCGCTAAAACCAACTACGAAGAAGCCAAAGAAGCAGCCAAGAAGATAGGCACAAATATGAAGATTGTCCCTGTCACAACGCTTCAAGAAGCGATTGATTATCTAAAAAATACAAAATAAGGACGAGAGATGATGAAAGGACTAAGTGGGCTAGAAGGTTCAGCCATGATTAACGTGACTGAGGTTCTGTCAAAGATGAACCCCAATCAAAAGATAAACTACGATCGTGTCATGCAGCAGATGGTCAAGGTCTGGCAAAGAGAGACCGTACGACCAAAGATTTTGATGCATGTCTGCTGTGCTCCGTGCTCGACCTATACTTTAGAGTATCTGACGCAGTATGCAGATGTGACCATTTACTTTGCCAACTCAAACATTCATCCAAAAGCAGAGTATGAAAAACGTGAGTATGTTACTAAGAAGTTTATCAGTGATTTTAATGAGCGTACAGGCAATCACGTGCAGTTTTTAGCTGAGAGTTATCAGCCAAATGAATTTGTCAAGATCGTGCGTGGGCTAGAGGCTGAGCCAGAAGGGGGTGACCGTTGTAAGGTCTGCTTTGACTATCGTTTAGATAAAACGGCTCAAAAGGCGGTGGAGCTTGGTTTTGACTACTTTGGCTCAGCACTGACTATCAGCCCGCACAAAAATGCGCAGACTATCAACTCGATTGGTCTTGATGTCCAAAAAGTCTATGCGACGAAGTATTTGCCCAGCGATTTTAAGAAAAATAAGGGTTATCTGCGCTCAGTTGAGATGTGTGAAGAGTATGACATCTATCGCCAGTGCTACTGTGGTTGTGTCTATGGTGCGACAGCGCAAGGGATTGACCTTGTCCAGGTCAAAAAAGAAGCGGCAGCCTTTATGGCAGACAAGCAGGATGATAGCGATTTTTCACATATTCGCTTTGTCTATAAGGGAAAAGAAGTCTAGCTTTTACAGGATCGCTAGAGGAAGGGAGGCGTCATGAGCGAGCATATCCGTTTATTACATATCAATGATTTGCATTCTCATTTTGAGGCTTACCCGAAAATCAAGCGCTTTTTTGAGGAGAAACGCTCTAGTGAGCAAGTAGAAACTTTAACGCTGGACCTTGGTGACAATATCGACAGAAGCCATCCGCTGACAGATGCGACGCTAGGTCTGGCAAATGTCAGTTTGATGAATGACCTTGGCATTCAACTAGCAACAATCGGCAACAATGAAGGTATCGGCTTGTCTAAAGATGTACTCAACCATGTCTATGACACAGCAAAGTTTCAGCTCATTTTAGGAAACCTAGAAAGTCAAGGGCAAAGACCTAGTTGGGCGCAGCCTTATCATCTTTACAAGACCAAAAAAGGCACGACCATTGCCTTTCTTGCTTATACCTTTCCCTACACGGCGACTTATGAGCCAAATGGCTGGCAGGTGCTGGATCCGCTAGTTTGTTTAGCGCAAGACCTCGAACGTCCTGAGGTAAAGGCAGCTGATTTTCGGATTGTCATGAGTCATTTGGGCATTCGCTATGATGAGAAGATTGCTGAAAACTTTGAGGCGGTTGACCTTATCATCGGTGCTCACACGCACCATGTCTTTGAAGAGGGCAAACAGCTGGGAACGACTTATCTGGCTGCGGCTGGCAAGTACGGGCAGTATGTCGGTGAGATTAACCTCTTTTTTGACGACCACAAGCTAGAGGCTATTAACATCACAGCGCATGAGACTAGATGCTTGCCTAGTCAGGCTGGAGATGACGCTTTTGTCTCTCATTTAAAGGATGAAGGGCACCGACTACTGCGAAAATATCCGATAAAGACCTTTAAAGAGGATTTTGACCTTGAGAAGAGTTGCCAGCTGGTTATGGATGCTATGCTTGACTATGCTAAGGCTGATGTGGTGATTATCAATTCTGGCTTGGTGGTGACACCTTTTGTCAAAGAGTTGAGTCGAGATAACTTGCAAAAGAGCCTACCTCACCAGATGAGACTCGCTATTGTCGAGGTCGACAAGGCAGCTTTTTTAGAGATTTGTCAGGATATTTACAGCGAAGCCCTTTTTCTCAAAAATGAAAAAATCCGTGGCATGGGCTTTCGAGGGCGTGTTTTTGGCGATATTGTCCAAAAAGGTTTTACTTACAAAAATCATGAAATAGTGTATAATAGTCATATTGCCAAAAAGGAGAAGCTGCGCTTGGTGCTTGTGGATCAGTATGTCTTTGCACGCTACTTTGAGACACTCAAAGCCTATCCAGCACAGCTCCTTTTTCCCGACTTGCTACGAGAGGTCGTCGAAAACTACATCGTCAAAACATTTTAAAATCTAGTGACTAGAGAGGAGTCTTATGCGTAAGGAAATCTCAGAAGAGATGTATAACTACAACAAGTTTCCTGGACCGCAGTTTGTGCTTGTCGGTGACAAGGTAAAAAGTGACAGTTATGAGTTTAGCTTGATTGACAATGACAAGTCAGCTTTTGATGCCACTGCCTTTACGCAACGCTTTTCAGAAGTGCTCCTCAAGTATGACTATATCGTCGGTGATTGGGGTAATGAACAGCTGCGCCTAAGAGGTTTTTACAAAAAAACACCTAAAGGCAAGGAAAACAAAAACATTACACGGCTCGAAGATTATCTTAATGAATATTGTAACTTTGGTTGTGCTTACTTTGTACTTGAAAACCCTGAGCCAGAGGAAATCTTCTTTGAGGAAGAGCTTGTCACCAAAAGAAAGAAAAAAAGTAACAAAAAAGAGCGCCAAAACTATCCATTCAAAGACAAAAAACGAAAAGATAGCGTGCGCCGAGACAACAAGCGTAGACGTCGCCAAGAAGAGCGTGCGATTAAGGATGCTAGAGCGCAGTTTGTCATCAGAAAGAAAGAAAAATAACAGAGGAGGAAGGCAGCAAGGAGCTGCTTGAGAGTGATATGAAACCATCGATTTATAGTTTAACCCGAGATGAGCTGATTGAGTGGGCGATAGCGCACGGGGAGAAAAAATTTAGAGCAACGCAGATTTGGGATTGGCTCTACCGCAAGCGTGTCCAATCGTTTGAGGAGATGACTAATATCTCAAAAGATTTTATCGCTCTTTTAAATGAAAACTTCTGTGTCAATCCGCTCAAGCAACGTATCGTTCAAGAGTCAGCAGACGGCACGGTCAAGTATCTCTTTGAATTGCCAGATGGGATGTTGATTGAGACTGTTTTGATGCGTCAGCACTATGGGCTTTCTGTCTGTGTGACGACCCAAGTTGGCTGTAACATCGGTTGTACTTTCTGTGCTAGTGGCTTGATTAAAAAGCAACGTGACCTAAACAGCGGTGAAATCACAGCTCAAATCATGCTGGTGCAAAAGTATTTTGACGAGCGTGGACAGGATGAGCGTGTCAGCCACGTCGTGGTCATGGGAATTGGTGAGCCTTTTGACAATTACGACAATGTCATGAAGTTCTTGCGTACTATCAACGACGACAATGGACTAGCTATTGGTGCTCGTCACATCACCGTGTCAACGTCAGGACTAGCTCACAAGATTCGTGATTTCGCTAACGAAGGCGTTCAAGTCAACTTGGCAGTCTCTCTACATGCACCAAACAATGACCTGCGCTCAAGTATCATGCGTATCAACCGCTCTTTCCCGCTGGAAAAACTCTTTGACGCTATTGAATACTACATCGAAAAAACCAACCGTCGTGTGACCTTTGAGTACATCATGCTCAATCAAGTCAATGACGGCGTGGAGCAGGCACAAGAGCTCGCTGACTTGACCAAAAACATCAGAAAGCTTTCTTATGTCAACCTCATCCCTTACAACCCTGTCAGTGAGCACGACCAGTACAGGCGTAGTCCTAAGGAACGTGTAGCTGCTTTTTACGACGTTCTCAAGAAAAATGGTGTCAACTGCGTGGTACGTCAAGAGCACGGGACAGATATTGATGCGGCTTGTGGACAATTGCGCTCAAACACCATGAAGCGTGACCGTCAAAAGGCAGCGGCAGCGCTAGGAGCTAAGAAGTGAGTCGCTTCTTTAAACAGCTTGGCTTGTGGGATGACACATTGACACTAACTGCAAAGGGAAGACGTTTGGTTTGGATTTTGATTGGGCTCTACAGCTTGATGATTGCTTACATGTGCTTTGGTCCACAGCATGTTGTTGCTGGCATGGAGACACCAAACATCCAACATGTGGGGCGTCTGGTCTTTTTACTAGTTCCCTTTAACTCGCTGGTCAGCCTAGGCGAGATAGAGAGCGCTTGGCAGTTGTTTTGGGTGATTGGGCAAAATGTGGTCAACTGCTTTTTGCTCTATCCCTTGATATTAGGTTTGCTAGCGCTCTTTAAGGAGCTTCGCACCCTAAAGCGCAGTTTTCTCGTCGCTTTTGGCTGTAGCCTTTTTATCGAGTGCACACAGCTTCTTATCGATGCTCTTTTTGATGCTAATCGTGTCTTTGAGGTTGATGACCTCTGGACCAATAGTCTAGGTGGTCTTTTTGCCCTGTGGACTTATCGTTTTTTAGTGAAATGGCTCAGCCACTCTTAAATGTCAAACAGCTTGTTTTTCAAACAGCTGTTTTTGTCGTTTTGAGAAATAAAATGATTGTCAAATGCCCTTGAAACCTGTATGATAGGATAGATGAAAATGAGGAGGAAAACATGTCTATTATTAGGAGACTGTGGTGGTTTTTCAGACTGGAAAAACGGCGCTATCTGATTGGGATTTTCTCACTCAGCCTCGTTGCCGTGCTCAATCTCATTCCACCAAAAATTATGGGAGCTGTGATTGATAGTATCACAGAGAAAAAACTGACGACAGATAAACTGTTGCTCAGCCTGCTTTGGCTAGTGCTGGCTGCGCTTGCCATGTATGCGCTGCGCTACATTTGGCGCATGTATATCCTAGGCACATCCTATCGTTTAGGTCAAATCATGCGCTACCGTTTGTTTGAGCATTTTACCAAAATGCCACCCAGCTTTTATGAAAAATACCGTACCGGTGATTTGATGGCGCATGCAACGAATGACATCAACTCACTGACACGCTTGGCTGGTGGTGGGGTCATGTCGGCTGTCGATGCTTCTATCACAGCGCTGGTGACACTGTTTACCATGTTTTTTACCATCTCATGGCAGATGACTCTAATCGCAGTGCTGCCTTTGCCTTTTATGGCTTATGCGACCAGTCGTCTTGGGCGCAAGACCCACGAGAGCTTCAAGCACTCGCAAGCCGCCTTTTCAGAGCTCAATAACAAGGTCCAAGAAAGTGTCTCAGGTATCAAAGTCACCAAGTCCTTTAGCTACCAAGAGGCGGAACTAGCGGATTTTCAGCGGGTAAATGCCATGACCTATCAGAAAAACATGACGACCATGAAGTACGATGTTATGTTTGATCCCTTAGTCTTGCTCTTTATCGGAGCGTCCTATGTGCTGACGCTTCTTGTGGGGTCTGTCATGGTGGTCAAGGGTCAGGTCACAGTTGGGAGTCTAGTGACCTTTGTGACCTATCTCGATATGCTGGTGTGGCCCTTGATGGCAATTGGCTTTTTATTTAATATGATACAGCGTGGTAGTGTGTCTTACAGTCGGATTGAGGAGTTGCTCAGCCAAGAGTCTGATGTCAAAGATCCAGAACACCCTATCACACCGGCTGAAAATGGAGATCTCATTTATAATATTGACGCCTTTCACTATGACCACGAGGCAACGCTCAACAACATCCACTTTAGGCTGAAAAAAGGACAGACCTTAGGAATTGTCGGGCAGACTGGCTCTGGTAAGACCACCTTGCTGCGCTTGCTTTTGCGCCAGCACGATGTGACACAAGGTAGCATTACCCTTAATGGGCACAATCTCAAAGACTATCGCCTAAAGGATTTGCGAGGACTCATCGGCTATGTGCCCCAAGACCAATTTCTCTTTGCCACAACTATCTTAGAAAATGTCCGATTTGGTAATCCCGAACTCAGCAGAGGCGCTGTCGCAGAAGCGACCAAGCTCTCACAGGTCTACGAGGATATCATGGCAATGCCAGAGGGCTTTGACACAGTTGTCGGTGAAAAAGGGGTCAGCATGTCAGGTGGGCAAAAGCAAAGGCTTGCCATGAGCCGTGCTATGATTTTAGACCCAGAGATTTTACTGTTGGATGACTCTCTGTCAGCTGTGGACGCCAAAACTGAGCATGCTATTATCGATAATCTACGAGAGACACGGCAGAATCAAACCACGATTATCACAGCGCACCGCCTATCAGCTGTGGTGCATGCTGACCTTATCTTGGTCTTGCAGGACGGCACCATTATCGAGCAGGGGCGTCATGAGGACTTGCTAAAAGCAGACGGCTGGTATGCCAAGACCTATGCTTCTCAGCAGTTAGAAATGGAGGAGACGCTATGATAAACACTAGTCAATGGGCTGTTTTTAAGCGCTTGATTACCTACCTCAAGCGCTACAAATGGTTGACCGCACTAGCGCTTGCTTTATTGCTGCTAACGACCGTTATCAAAAGTGTCATTCCGCTTTTAGCTTCGCACTTTATCGACCACTACCTGCATGCCCTCAATCAGCCTGCTATGCTGCTTTTGCTGGGCTATTATGGGCTTTATGTCCTGCAGAGTATCATCCAGTATTTTGGTAATCTCTTTTTTGCCAAGGTGTCTTACCGTATCGTGCGTGATATTCGCTACGATGCTTTTGCTAATATGGAGCGCCTAGGCATGGCTTACTTTGACAAGACGCCAGCTGGCTCTATCGTCTCTCGTATCACCAATGATACTGAAGCTATCAGCGATATGTTTTCAGGTATTCTCTCAAGCTTTATCACGGCGATTTTTATCTTTTCTGTGACCCTCTACACCATGCTGCTTTTGGATTGGCGAGTGACGCTTTTGATTATCCTCTTTTTACCCTTTATCTTTATTCTAGTTAATCTCTATCGTAAGCTATCAGTCAGCGTGATTGAAAAGACTAGAAGTCTGCTCAGTGACATCAATAGCAAGCTGTCTGAGAGTATCGAGGGGATTAAGATTATACAGGCGTTTGGGCAGGAGAAGCGCTTGCAAGAGGAATTTGAGGACATCAACGCAGAGCATGTCGTCTATGCCAATCGCTCCATGCAGCTGGACTCTCTCTTTTTGCGCCCTGCCATGTCGCTACTAAAACTACTCGCTTATGCTGTACTCATGGCTTACTTTGGTTTTCGTGGCATGCAGCTAGGCATTTCTGCTGGGGTCATGTACGCTTTTATCCAGTATATCAACCGCCTTTTTGACCCTTTGATTGAGGTGACGCAGAACTTTTCAACCCTGCAGACCTCCATGGTGTCAGCTAGTCGTGTTTTTGATTTGATTGATGAGCGTGTCTATGAGCCTAAGCAAAAAGAGGGCAGCCACACGATTAGTCAGGGGAATATCGCCTTTAAAAACGTCAGCTTTAGCTATGACGGTAAACGTCAGATTTTGGATAATATCTCCTTTGAGGTGAAAAAGGGAGAAACCATTGCCTTTGTCGGCTCAACAGGCTCTGGTAAGTCCTCTATTATCAATGTCTTTATGCGTTTTTACGAGTTTCAAGCGGGCGAGATTCTCATCGATGGTGTGGACATCAGACGCTACAGCAAGGATGAGCTGCGCAAGAACATCGGCTTAGTTCTGCAAGAGCCTTTTCTCTATCACGGCACCATTAGCTCTAATATCAAGATGTATCAGGATATTAGTGAGGAAGAGGTGAAGGCAGCAGCTGAGTTTGTGGATGCCAGTCACTTTATTGATAAGCTAGAGCAGGGCTATGACCAGCCCGTCAGCGAGCGTGGCGGCAGCTTTTCAACAGGGCAACGCCAGCTCCTAGCCTTTGCTAGGACAGTCGCTAGCAAGCCAAAGATTCTCATCCTTGATGAGGCGACCGCTAACATCGACTCCGAGACCGAAGCAACGGTGCAAGCCTCGCTTGAGAAAATGCGAAAAGGGCGCACCACCATTGCCATTGCCCACAGGCTATCTACTATCCAGGACGCTGATTGTATCTATGTGCTGGACAAGGGGCGTATCATCGAGCAAGGACGCCACGAAGAGATCCTCGCCCAAAAAGGCACCTACTACCGCATGTATAACCTGCAAGCAGGGATGATGAATTAAAAACAAGCTCTTTAGGCACTGCACCCTTATAATGGGACACAAGAAAAACACATTCATGAGGCCAGTTTTCTGTACTTTACAGGAGACTGGT
>NZ_JBCLSK010000040.1:0-13053 GCF_041225505.1 Streptococcus hyointestinalis
CCTAAGAAAGTATTAGATTACAAAACTCCCAGAGAGGTGTTATACGCTGGCTAACTTGGACTTGAATTTTGCCGAAAGAGCTTTCGCTCTCTCTATTAGTAAAATTCTTCATCTTGCAGAGCATCAGACAGTCTGGCAAAATCGGCAATAGACAGGGCTTCACCACGCACGCTAGGCCTGATGTCAGCCTGCTCTAAAGCTCGTGTCAGTCGTTCCTTGACCTCTTCAGATTTACCAAAGGCACCTGTAAGGTTGTTCCATAGAGTCTTTCTGCGGTGCACAAAGCTAAGGCGTGCTACCTTGAAGAAAAAGTCCTCATCCTTAACAGTGACTAGCGGCTCGCTTCTACGCACCATTTTGAGGATGGCAGAGTCGACATTTGGCGCAGGGACAAAGACCGTACGAGGCACGACAAAGGCGACCTTAGCCGTCATGTAGTACTGGACAGCGATAGAGAGACTACCATAAGCCTTGGTGTTTGGCTGGGCGGAGATGCGGTCTGCCACTTCTTTTTGCATCATGACGACAAACTCGCTAAAAGGAATCTTGCTCTCAATCAAGTGCATGAGAATAGGCGTCGTGATGTAGTAGGGTAGATTAGCCACGACCTTAATCGGCAACTCCGGATTTTTGAAGTTCTGGATATGCGCCTGCAAGTCCGCCTTTAAAATATCTTCATTGACCACGGTGACATTGTCAAAGTCACGCAGGGTATCGGCTAATATGGGTACCAAGCGGTCGTCAATCTCAAAAGCCATAACCTCGGCAGCATTTTCCGCTAAAAACTCCGTCAGAGCGCCTATCCCTGGTCCAATCTCGATGACATTGACCTCTTTGTCAAGCTCTGCCGTATCTACAATCTTCTGCAAAATATTGGTATCGGTCAGGAAATTCTGACCGAAGGATTTCTTAAACGTGAAGCCGTGACGCTCCAAAATCGCACGGGTCACGCTGTAATCTGCTATTTTCATGTTTTTCTTCCTTTTATCTTTTAATAACCTCTGTACTACCGTATTTTGGGGGCTTAATTTTGCAAATCAAATTCCCTAAGCAACATACGGTTATATAATTCTCTATTAGAAAGCTGCTTGTTTCTCACTTTACCATGCCTATTAAAATTCGTCAACCCACTGCACAGCTACCATTAGGTTAGTATTTATAATAGCTCTTGAAAAGCCACAATTTGGGGGAAATATTAGGATGAACTTATTCTAAAAATCGAAAAGACGATTTCCATTTGGAAGTCGCCTTTTTTGATAGTCTCGAATACTATATATTGTAGTTGGTGTAAACTGATATATAGTTCCCTAATTTATATATTTTGCATCACGGTATCCGAGTAATTTTGCAAAATCATCTTTATCTTTTAAAGTATTTAAACCTATCATTATAGCACCTATCTATATAATAAAAAAGCGTATGAAAACTCTTACGCAAACGACGATATAACAACCCTATTGAACAATTCCTACCAGCCCCTTTTCAGCTGACTAATTGATGATAAATAACAAGAGATGATATCGTGCTTTCTAAAGAAATTCGGAGAGAGCTAATCCTTTCATACCATTGTTGCTAATACTTGCGAACACACAAGTCAAAAATCTAATCATACGCCTCTTGTATTATAGCATAAAAAGCGACAGCAATCTATTTTTTTTCTCCAAACTTACTCATCACTGCCTCCACCTCCGCTAAGGTTACGCCAAATAGGCGTAGGCGTTTGAGAAGTTGCTTGCCGTTGGTGTAGCCGATGCGAAGCTCTTCGCCTAGATACTCACGGCGCTGTCTGCTGTCAGTCCTCATGGTCAATCCTAGGCGCATGAGGTCACTGGCGGTAATATCAAAGACTTCCTCGTCATCGTAGTAGCCCATAACGCTAGACAAAGCTTTCTCCAAGTCCTCGTAGCTAGCGTGCTCCACACCGAGCGAGTGCCCCTTGGTCTTGGACTTTGGCACTGCCTCGCCACGATTGAGAAAGGCATGCTTTGCGGTCGGCACTGCCTGCATGATGATCTTGCGAATACGCTCGCCATTATAGTCGGGGTCGGTAAAGACGATGACACCTCGAAGGTTATTTAGTCTGTCAATCCTTGCCAAGTCCTCGTCTGAGATGGCAGACCCTCTGGTTTCATAGGTGTCAACCTCATAAAAACGTTTGAGATTTGCCGTGTCGTCCTTGCCCTCAACGACCACGACCTCGTAGATTTTTTTTAAATTTTTTTTCGTTGGCATAATTGTTCCCATTGTTCTTGCACCAGTGAATTCATAAATTTCAGCTGACCTGCACTATTTTTTAAACGTATGTCCATAATAACTTCCCCGACATTACGTTTTCGATTATTAATAACACTTAATTCGTTTTCTAAATATTCTACTTGTGTAATGAACGGGATGTAGGTACTATTAGTTATTTTCTCAAAAGCCTCTAGAATCTTATCGCCTATAACATAGTCTTTCAACGAAGACAACAGACAGTTAGTATCTATAATAAAAATTGATTCTTCTAACATCTCCCTTGTTAGTTTTTTATGATATTGTTTAATAAAATTCATATTATAATCCATTCAATTGAAACACCCTCACTGCATTGTCATAAGTTGCTTGGGCAACTGCCTCAACTGGTAGCCCTCGAAGTTCTGCGATTTTCTCCACGACATAGCGGGTGTAGGCGGGTTTATTTTCACGACCACGCTTAGGCACTGGGGCAAGGTAGGGTGCGTCTGTCTCTACTAATATCTTATCCAAAGGCAGGTGAGTCGCAGCTTCCTGTACATCCAAGGCTTTTTTGAAAGTCACCACGCCTGAAAAGGAAATAGTCATGTCAAGCTCGATGAAACGCTCTGCCATTTCTAAAGAACCAGAATAAGAGTGCATAATGCCTCCACGAGGTCCGACGCCTTCTGCCTTGATGAGACCATAAGTATCCTCTAAAGCGTCTCTGGTGTGGACAACAAAGGGAAGATCAAGTTTTTTTGCCAGCTTCATCTGACGGCGAAAAACATCTGCCTGCACTTCCTTTGGCGCTGTCATCCAGTGGTAGTCTAGCCCAATCTCACCAAGCGCAACGACCTTGGGGTGTTTGAGCTTTTCAAGCAACCAAGTCTCTACCTCGTCCGTGTAAGTACCGGCTTCAGTCGGGTGCCAGCCAATGGTCGCATAGAGGTTGTCATAAGTCTCTACCAGCTCTAAGGCACGCTCAATGGTCGGCTTATCAAAGCCCACGATATTCATCTTGGTCACGCCAAGCTCACGTGCCAGATCTATTTCTTCTTTTTCTTTGCCCTCAAAGTTTTCCACGTTGAGATGGGTATGCGTATCAAAAATCTGCATTGTCTTTCCTCCGATTTGTCTCTTTTATTATACCATAAGACGATATGCAAAAACAGAAATCCTCAGATTTCTGTTTTTAAGTTATTTACTTGTAAAATCTTGCGGTTGACCGGTGTAGTTTGCCCAAGATTTTGATAAAAAGGTATTGTTTAGGTGGTAGTGTGGTGTAGCTTGCTTTTCTTCGAGAAATGGCGCAACTGCTTTGTCAAAAGCCAGCCAACCGTTCCAGCCCATGTGAATCGTATCCTGCATAAAGTAGGCTTTATCACCGTCTTTTGAAAAGTCAGCGATATTGGTAAAGCCTTGACTCTCTAGCTGATACTTAATCTTGGCAACAGCCTTTTGGTACATGTCCTCGCTAAGTCCCGTGTAGGCAATCCACTTGCTATTGACCGGTGGAATGACAAAGATAACCTGCGTCTTGCTTTTGGCAAATTGACTCAAAACCAGCTGTAAGTCGTTGTACTCAGGAGATTTGAGATAAGAAATCTTTTTCTGTGCTCCCTTGAGGTGCTTAATCTGAAAACTCACACGCTGCGTGTAAAAGTTGTTATCAATGTTAAAAGGATTGTTGGTTGTTGCCTTTTTAGCTGTACTAGTCGCAAGCTCTCCTAAGGTTTGATAAGAGAAAGGCTGTGGCAGCTTGCTAGCTTTTTTGACGATCTTGTCCTCATAAGAATTTGAAAACGACAACTGGCTAAAGAGAGCGTCCTCTTTAAGCGCTAGGAAACGCTTGAAACTCAAAATTCCCTCATCAAAGCTCGACAGAGACTCACCCTTTGCTACCTTTTCAGCCAGCTGGTGAAGCGTCCCTTTTGGATAAAGCTTTAAAAAGCGCTTAGCGGCATACTGGTCGTAGACTGTTCCCGTTTGGTTTTCCAAGAAACTAATCATCTGGTCGCTTGAAAAATAGTTCTGAAAAGCGGACGCATTAGCACCGTTTTTGACAAACCACTGAGGAGAGATAAAGTAGACCGCTTTTTTGTTGGTCATCTGGCTAGTAATCTGCTGCATGCCAAAATATTGCGTCAGAGACGCCGCACCTTTTTGCCCCAGTAAATATGGGGTGTAGCTGCGATTATAGGCTTCTGCCAGCATAGATGGGTGAAAACTGTCCATACGATTCCACTCACTAGAGCCAAAAAAAGGCACAAAGTTCTGGCTTTTATCGCTCAGCGCTCGGATTTTTTTCGCTCGGCTCTTGAAGCTGATGTGGGTCAGCGCCACAGCGTCATTTTTTTCTTCCTCGGCAGAGTGCTTTAGCTTATTAGGATAGATGGCAAGTAGCGCTACAAGCAAAAGGGCAGCGCAAATGACAGGTCCTAAAATCTGCCAAAGACGCCTAAGCATTGCGCAACTCCGCTATCCCAGTGACAATCTTGTTGGCGGTGTTCCAGTCGTCACGCCCAAACTCAGACACAGGAACGGTGATGTCAAAGCGACTCTCAATCTCAACAATCAACTCAACTGTCCCCATGCTATCAAGCACGCCAGCGTCAAACAAATCCTCATCCATCATGTCAGAAACATCCTCCATGAAAAGCTCGTCAATAATGTCAATAACTTCTGATTTAATATCCATTTGTCTACTCCTTTATGTTATTGTGGATGTTTTGGAAACCACAGTTGGTCTAAAAAGCCTGAAAATAGTAAGAATGACACCATCACGACGTTAAACGTGATGACAATACTCAAGGCTCTTGTGAAGCGATTTTCAGGAAGATTAGGCTTGCCTGCGGCTTTTCGTTCTTTATTGATTTTTTTCTTCTTACGTAGCCAAGCATCGTTGATAATAAGACCGATACCGTGAAACAGCCCGTAAGCAATGTAATACCAAGTCACACCGTGCCAAAAGCCCATGAGAAGCATATTAACCAGATAAGCGACACTGGATGTGGTATTACGGTTTTTAAAGACTTTATTTTTGACCAAGACCTTTACCAAGCGCATGAACACAAAGTCACGGAACCAAAAGGACAAACTCATGTGCCAACGGTTCCAAAATTCCTTGAGGTCATGTGAGATAAAGGGTTTGTTAAAGTTTATCGGGCTCTTGATTCCCATGAGATTGGACACGGCTAGCGCAAAAAGGGTATAGCCTGCAAAGTCAAAGAAGAGGTCAAGCCCAAAAGCATACATGACGCCTATGGTAGGGAGGTTGATGATGCCACCGTGCGCAAGCGCAAGCTCTTTGAGCGGTGGTAAAAGCACCTGCCCGAAGAAATAAGCAATGATAAACTTGTAGAGAAAACCTAGCATGAGATACCAGATAGACTTCTCCAGCATATCAAGCAACTCATCACGCTCTGGGATATTCTCATAATCATCGTTGAAACGCTTAAAGCGGTCAATCGGACCACTAGAGAAAGTCGGCAGAAACATCAAAAAGCGTAAAAACTGCCAAAGCGTAAACTCTGTTAGCACCCCATCACGCATCTCGATAATCATCCCCACCGCACGGAAAGTCAGATAGGAAATCCCTAAGAAACCAAACAAACTCTGATTGGCTGCTATGATCGGCGCTACCTTGACAAAAGCAAGAGGCAAGACAGACAAGAGGCACCAGAGGTAAAAGAGCCATTTATTATTGTGGTTACGTCTGTAAATCTTGTAAGAAAAGACCAGAATCGTCTCCCAAATGACATAGGCTAGTAGCGATTTTAGTTGCAGCTGACTCTTGCCTGTCAGCATCAAGATGATAAAGGAAAGGCTAAACAGCGCCTCATAGATAGGAAAACGTTTTTTAAAAAAGAGTCCTATAAAAATCGGCAACACCGCTAGTAGAAGATAAAAGAAATACTGCGGATTACCATAAACCTCCATGTGAGGAAGAGCATTCCAAAATTTCATCATGAACGATTGACCTCACTTATCAAGCGTTTAATGTCAATCTTGCCATTTGGTGTCATCGGCAACTCGTCTTTATAGAGGAATTTGGATGGCATCATGTAGTCCATCATGATTTCTTTGAGGTCCTCTTTTATCGCCTTGGTAACATCCAAGTCACGCTCAAACTGTTCACGGACACCTGCTTTTAAGACGATGTAAGCCAAAAGATTTTGCACTTTGTGGTCTTTATTGTAGCGGGGAACGGCAACTGCTGACTCAACATAGCGAGATTTAAGCAGGTTTTGTGCCACGTCTTCTAGCTCGATACGGTAGCCATTAAACTTAATCTGAAAGTCCTTGCGACCACCATAAAGCAAAAGCCCCTCGTCGGTCATTTGCCCCAAGTCACCCGTGTGGTAAGCAGGCTGACCCTTGAAAGTAAAGAAGGCTTCTGCTGTTTTTTCAGGATTGTTGAGATAGCCCTTTGATACAGCTGGACCTGTGACGATAATCTCACCTTGCTGTCCATTTGCAACAACCTCACCCTCGTCATCCACGATAAAGGTTGGCGAGTCTGGTTTTGGATAACCAATCGGCAGGCGCTTGTACTCCGCTAACATATCATCTGTGATAGCAACCGCTGACAAGGCAACTGTCGCTTCTGTTGGACCGTAGGCATTAACAATGCGGGCATGTGGGAAACGCTGACGCAATTTCTTAGCGGTCTTAACCGTCAACTCCTCACCATCAAAGTAAAAATGCGTCAGTTTTGGTAAATGCTCCTCAGAGAAAGTATCTGAGAGCAATGCCATATCAGCAAATGACGGCGTTGATGTCCAAACTTGGATAGGCAAGCTCGCAATGGTTGTAAAGAGCTTTTTGAAATCACCGATGATTTCCTTTGGCAGAGCATAGAGTGTACCACCCATGGCAAGCGTCGGCGCCCAGTACATGACAGACAAGTCAAAGGAATAAGGCGGTTGCGCTAGCATTTGAGGACGTTCTGGAACTGAGAAAGTCTCCTGACCAATCATCCAGTTGGTAAAGCTTAAGAGGTTGTCATGCGAGATTTGCACGCCCTTAGGCTGACCAGTCGTCCCAGAGGTAAAGATAATATAGTAATTATCATCTCCCTTAACAGGGTATGTCAAGCTGTAAGAGCTCTTCTTCTCAAAAATAGAGTGCAATTGCGCTAGGTCAATCACCTCGACATCTGACAGCTCTAGCGGAAAGTCCCCGACACTAATCACAAGGCTAGGCTGTGCAATGGCAACAATCGCCTCAACACGGTCAAGCGCCGAATGCTGGTCAACAGGGATATAAGCATGACCAGACTTTGTCGCTCCAACGAAAGTTGCTAACATCTCATACTCTTGCCCACCAAAAACAAGAATCGGCGATTTTGCTGCTAAAGCTAGACTATCGATATAAGAAGCCAAACTGTCAGAGTCACTTTTCAGCTGCGCATAACTATAAGTCTTTCCCAAAATGTCATAGACAGGGAAATCAGGCTGCTTGAGGGCAAACCTATCAATCGTTTCAATCATATCTCGTATCATAGACAACTCCTAGAATTCATTGTAGATAAAACTTCCCTGACCACGACCAAGGTAGCTAAAAAAGTAGAGTAACATTACAAAGATAACAAAGAAAAACAGCGTTTTTAGTAAAAATTGAAGATGCTTATTCATCCTGTACCTTCTCTCAAATTGTATTAAGCCCTTACATTTTAAAAATAGAAAACTAAAGGGATTTCTTTCTTAACGCTAATAAAACTAGAGGGAAACCTCTACATTTTCTCATATTATTGTACTATGATTACACCAAGAATACAAGAAAAAACCGACAGCTTCCATAAATAATCACTTGGAATACAAAAAAAGCCAACAGTCTCGAGTTCCTGTTGGCTTTCCTCTTATAAATCGTCTGATTAAGCTGACAATACTTTACGTCCTTTACGACGACGGCTCGCAAGCACACGACGTCCGTTCTTAGTTGACATACGGTGACGGAATCCGTGTTTACGTTGACGACGGATCTTACTTGGTTGATAAGTACGTTTCACTTTTAGTACCTCCTCATAGATTTCGTATTCGTTTAGCCGGCTATATTTGATCAGTTACTAAACATACCATACTATTTTACATCATCTGTTGTTTACTTGTCAAGTGCTTTTTGAGGATAAGCTCATTAGTTTTTCACAGTGACCACAACGTAGCGATTTGGGTCGCTACCTTCAGAGTAGCTATCCACGCCATCAATATGCGAAATGGCTTTGTGGACAATCTTGCGCTCGCTGTTACTCATCGGATCCATCCTAAAATCTTGACCACTGGCTAGCACACGGCTAGCAATTTTTTGGCTAAAGTCAATCAAGGTCTCTGTGCGATGTTCCACATAATCATGGACATTGACCGACACCGAAAAAGCCTTTGAATAATGGTCATACAGATAATTTTGCGCTAACAACTGGAGCGACTTTAAAACCTTGCCGTGATAGCCGATGATACGTCCAGGCTCTGGTGTTTCAATCTGCAAGTTGATTTGACGGCGCTTGGTTGTCGTCTCAATGCTAGCTTCCAAGTCCATCTCGTAGATAATACGCTCTACATAGTTTTTGACCTGAGTTGCTGCTTCTGTGATGTCTATAGTTTGCGCTTCGTCTTTGTTATTATCAAAAGCTGTCGCTACAAAAGCCTCAAAACTATCATCTGCCAAAGGAGCTGGCTCGTCCGCCAAAGGTTTGCTAGAAGCTGTTACATCTTCTTTTACCTCTTTGACTTCAGGTTCTAGCTCTTCTTTAGCAGCCGCCTCGCTTTTAGCAGAGGCAGGTTCGTTACTGGTGTCTACAATTGTCACAGACTCACTCTGTTGCATCATGTCACGGTTTAGACGCTCTGTGATGCTTGTCACCTTGTGACGTGTCACTGAGGACGTTTTAGCAGTCTTTTCAAGCTCTAAACTTTCGATATCAACTTGAGCAGGTCTTTTTCCAAAACCTAAAAATCCCTTTTTCTCACGTGAAATCACACGGATATGCGCTTTTAGGCGAGTCAGTCCCAGCTCATCAAGACCTTTTGAGATAGCCTCCTCTACCGTTCGCCCTGTAAATACTACCATAATAACTCCTTATTTCCGCTTTTTATGTGCTTTTTTCTGGGCACGACGGATACGTGCCTTACGCTCTTTTTCCTCTCTAGCTGCTGCTTCACGTGCTTCAATAATTTTAAAAGGATTATTGAGCAACATGATTTGAAAGACTTGAAAGGCATTGGATACTGTCCAGTAGAGAGCCACACCGCTGGCAAAGTTCACCCCAAAAATAAAAATCATAATTGGAAAGCCATAGGTCATGACAGACATCATTGGATTTTTCTCTGGCGCTGCTTTATTGGTTAGCCAAGTGGACAAGAATGTAAACAAAGCCGCTAAAAGAGGTAGGATAAAGTAAGGGTCTGGCTTTGCAAGGTCTAACCACAAAAAAGTTCCCTCACGCAAAAAGGCAACACGTGTCAGCGCTTGGTACAGTGCCCACAAAATCGGCAACTGAATCAGCAAAGGAATAAAGCTAGCGTAAAGGCTGACACCATTTTCCTTGTAAAGTGCCTGCTGCGCTTCTGCCAACTTGAGACGGCTCTCGCTGTCACGCCCAGAGTATTGACGTTGCAACTCTCTTAGCTTTGGCTGCAACTCTTGCATCTTTTGGCTGGACTTCATTTGCTTGCTAAAGAGCGGCATCAAAGCAGCCCGCAAGATAATGGTAAATAAAATAATACCAATAGCGACGCTTCCGCCAAAGGACAACCACTCGATTGCCTTGGCAAAAGCGTAGACAATCTGATCCCAAGCTCCTTTTGAGTGACTGCTAACATCACCACGTCCACAAGCAGAAAGCACTAACAGTGCTAAGCTTCCTAATCCTAATAGTTTAACGTTTTTTTTCACCTTCTCTACCTTCCTGATAAATCGCTGCTAACTTTAAGACATGCAGGAGATTTTTCTTCATCTCATGATAATCCAACTGCTCGACACCAGACCTTGCAATCACCACAAAGTCATCGGTCGTAAGCTGCGGCTTCACCTCCTGCAAAATATGGCGAATAGAGCGCTTAATGCGATTGCGTACGACCGCATTGCCTAGCTTTTTACTCACCGACAATCCCACACGAAAGTGCTTCTGCTCCACCTTTAGATGATAAATGACAAATTTTCGATTGGCAATACTCTTGCCTTCGTGAAATATCTTCTGAAAATCTTTATCACTCTTTACACGATAAGTTTTCTTCACAGTTCACTCCAAATATTCTATTTCTTTTCATTATTTTCTTAATAAACACTATCCAAAACCACCACCAATAATTGGATACATTTCCTTTTAAACCACCCCAATTAGACAAAGTAGATATAAGTACGGTGATTTAAAAGGGTAGTTAAAAAGGTAATTAAATTTTATGAGTTCAGCAGGCAAGAAACTAGCACCCCACAAGGTGCTTTTTTGATTACCTGGTATTTTTTCTGATACGTCTATTATATCACATATCACACTTTTTGCTTAATAATTTTGAAAAACAAAGAGCTAAATTTCAAAATTCATCTAAGTGATTAACTGCCACTCCTCATCATAGAAATCTGCTCTAAACCAACTAGCCAAAGAGATCTTCTAGGTCTAATCCTGTATCTGATCCACTCTGTTCATAGTGGTCGATAACTTCAAACATCATTTTAATGTCATCACCTTTCAGCTGTGCGTGATAACCACTGATAAAGTCCTTTTCTGGGACAATGATTTTATCTAAGACAGCATAGTTTTTGCCTTTTTTACCGATAACGTAACCAACAACTCCAGTCGCATAAAGTAGCCCAGATGGCTTTTCTTGGATAGCTCGATAGTCCCGGACAAGCGTGATAGTGTGATTGTCACTGTTGACCTCAACGGCGTTAGCAAAAGCGATAGCTTCGTTAACTTGGTAGCGTTCCCTCGGGGTGCGTAATAACATACCATCACGCCCAAACTCTGGGACAACAACAGCATTCAAGCCAACTTGTGACTTCTCTAGCCCTTGCTTTTTGCGCTCTGCTTCCATTTTTGTGAGCTCTACATAGTTATCTGCGGTATAGACCTTCTTGCCGTCAATCGCTGTTTGCGTAGATATTGTTGCCTTGGTGTATCTCACATGGGCGCCCCTGCTCGCTCAAGGATTTCACAACTGCAATAATGTCGGCAAAACTATCAAAGGTTAGTGCTTCATCATTGCCCTTGTGGTCTTTATAAATCACTGTAGCCGGTTGGCTTAATTGTCCGCTATACCGTTCCATATTGACCTCCTGTTTAGCTGTGTTATTTCTTTCAAAGTATAACTTTATAGTCAAGTGAAACAAGAGCAGGACAAAAGTTTAATCTTAACACTCACGAAGAGCTATGGCTCAACAATAATGTGGCAAATATGAACAAACAGCCACCGTTAAGTTTATGTGAAACCTTGTACTTGTTTGAGAATCTAACGGTTTTAGCAACCCCGATTGAGTATGTGTTGGAAATGAAGATGGTGAGTACTAGAGAACAGGATTTAAAAGATATTGGCGCGATTATTAAATACAAGCATTTTCGTTCACCATTCAACACCTTTGATGGTTTGAAAAAAATGGGCTTTGATAGTATTGACTTCTCAGTTCTCCTAGAAGGTTTTAGCCATGCTTATGGCATGGATTGGTTAGAGAACTTTTTCAAAGAAAATCAAGATAAACTTAGAAAATATTATTGACATCACATTAAAAGACGATTTCCATTTCGGAAGTCGTCTTTTTGTATATTTTCGGAAGCACTCCATATTGTGGTTAGTGTAAACAGGTATATAGTTCCCAAAATTAAATATAGTCGCTAACAGTACTCTATTCCCCCATTACAGTTGACAAAGAGCCACTTAATCTTTCTTCCGTTTTGCAAATCCAACTAATGAAACTGCTCCAAGCAATCTGAGTCCAAGAAAGGCCATTGCAAGATTATCAGAGTCACCGGTTTCAGGAAGTGTTTCTCCAACATAAGATTCTTTCATCTGTGGTTTTTCAGCCACGAATGGTTTCGCTTTTTCTGGTTCTGGCTTCTCAACTGGCGTGTAAATAACAACAACGTTAGAGTCTTCAGAGTCCACTGTTACATCCATAGCCGGAACTTCTGCCTGATCAACGGTATAACCATCAATCTCAGGTGAAACAACAAGTGGGAAGGTATTGTTTTCACTTTTCCACTCACCATAAGTGACTTCACCGGTTACCAAGTTCACCTTGGCTGTACGTGTAAACTCGACAGTTTGCGTGATGGTACCTGATGCTTCCTCACCTGTTGGTGTGAGGTACTTGTACTCAATGGTACGAGTTACAGTTTTCGCCAACTCGATTGGAGAGTTGTCTTTTGGATTCACTGGTCTTTCAGGATCCACATCGACAACTTTTTGACGTAGGGTAACTTTGTATTCTTGAGTCACATTGCTATCTTTGTCATAGACTTCACCAACTGGGAAGCCATCTTCAACTAGCTCATAGCCAGCTTCTTCATAGGCTTTGATACGATCAGCTGTTGAGTAGTCAATTTTAGCGTCCGTTACACCCGTTAGAGAGTCAACTTCGCCAAGAACAACTTCATCACCCGTTGTAATATCTACATAAGTAACAGTTGCTTCTTGTTTATCCGGTGTGTAGACAACAATAACATTAGAATCCACATCATCTGCACTCGGTGTCCAAGTCACAACTGTTGCTTGGTCTGGTGTATAACCTGGTATAGTTGGTGAATCAACTGCTGGGCTTGTTCCTTCTTCTGTTTTCCACTCACCATAAGTGACTTCACCGGTTACCAAGTTCACCTTGGCTGTACGTGTAAACTCGACAGTTTGCGTG
>NZ_JBCLSK010000040.1:13153-17495 GCF_041225505.1 Streptococcus hyointestinalis
ATGGTACCTGATGCTTCCTCACCTGTTGGTGTGAGGTACTTGTACTCAATGGTACGAGTTACAGTTTTCTTGAGAGCTTCCATATCCTTAACAGATTCTGGGTATTGTGGTGTATTTTCATCATCTTCATCCACATCTGTACCAGATTGAGATGAATCTGTGATTGGCAAAACACGTTGTTTCAATCCAATCGTGAATTCCTGATTTACATTCTTATCTTTATCATAAGTGGTTACGCCATCTTCAAAATCATTTGAGACAAGTTCATACCCTTTTTTGAGATATTCATTGATACGGTCTGCTGTCTTATAGTCGATGGCTGCAGCAGAATCGCCCGTTACAGAATCTACATTATTCAAAACAGACGGATTATCCGCATTTGTTACATCTTTATAAGTGAATTTTGCTGTTTGTTGGGCAAGTTTATAAACATGGGTAATGGTTTGTTCCTCTTCTGTATAAACACCTGTGTTTGGTGCACTATCAGATCTTGTTTCTACATATTCGTATTCTAAACCATCATCAGTAGTAATAGAGTCTGGATAATAAGTATTCTTATCCGAAACATCATAAGCAGATTTCACATCATTAAACACACTTTTCGAATCAATTCCTGGAATGGCATTCCCGTTTTCATCCACGTAGTTAACGGTTACTGTTCCATCCGCAATTTGATTTTTCATTTGAATCAATACATTATTGGATTCAATGTAAGTAGCTGGTCCGCCTGATGTTGAAGCAGAAGAAAGATAAGCCTTCCCTCCTTGAGTAGCATTTGTGCCAATGACTGCATCCTCAATGTGGAAATTAACACTTGAATTCGCACTAACTGGCCCAGTTGAAACAAACTTAACAGCCGTTATGCTGGACCAATCTGTTACATCTGCTGCGTCCAACCAAGTTCCAGCTTCCATCTGAGCCGCCGTTCCAGTTGCTGTTGTATAAACTGCACGCCAACCGCTTGGTGGGGTCACTTCCTTGGTTAGATAAACATCAAATTGGGAGTTTCGAGCCTTACCACGAGAATCCAACTGCTTATCCCCTTCTCGAGGAAGAGATGTAATGACGCTAACATTCTTTAATTCAGAATCCGCAACATTGGAGTAAGTAATCTCGAAGTCCACGATATCTTGTGCTTTGTGCTCATTTGAATTGAAACTGTAAGCTGAAGCATCGTCAGGCTTCACTTTTGAGAGAACACCTGATGACTCAGAAGATACCAAGTGAACTTTCCATGTACTTGAAGTTGAATTCTCTGTTGTTACAACAAAACTCTCATCTCCAACTGTAACTGTACCCAAATCAATTCCATCCGTTGGAATAAGCCCAGGATCCTTACTAGCCCAGAAACCAACTTGAGTAATTTCATAAGAACCAACCGGTATGAAATTATTGGCCATGGTTACAATATTTTGAGAAATTGGATCGGTTGAAGAAGTCACAGGGACGTTTTCAACATACAAATCCTTACCTGTGCCATTAAAATTATAGTAAACAATCCAATTAGTATTCAATAACTTAAGGTTTGGATCAAGGAGATAGGCTTGGTAAAGATCCACCGTATAGCCAGCCAGTCCTTTTTCATCAACGTTTTTCGTATCATAGCCTCCACTGCTGTTTTGCTCAGTATCCTTCAATGTATAACGTTGAGTAAATCCAGAACCTTGGATACGGCTATTGTGAGTTAAATCAGACCTATCATCCATTTTGACCTGATAAACCTTACGGACCAAAACACCATTTTTAGCAATAGATGACTCTTCTGTAGTTACATTGTTTACCAAAGTAGCTGTTGTTTGTGTTGGCAATTCTGTAATAGAGGAATCATTGTAACGATTTTCCCAATTGTTGTAGAAGGTGTTTTCAGAAAAACTCAGGTTCGATGGTGGATATGCAAGTGTTGAATCTTTTTTCAAATTTAGATTCTTAAACTCATACCGAACTGCTTTGACTTCCTTCGATTCATCAATTGTAATGTAGGTCCCGGTAGCAACATAAGACGAAGCATCAAAGGTACCAAGTAGCTCATTGGTGGCGTCATTATAAACTTCAACTGACCCGCCATTGGCAAATACCTCTCTATAGTTACGACCCGTATACCCAACACGATTGAAAAATTCACCATCATTGTCTGTTGTAACTTTTAAGGTATAGTCAGTTAAAGGATAATCCGTATCTGTATCTGCTGCACGGGTTAAAGCAACGTTGGTTGTATAGGCTGCTTGACCATGCGCCTTAATAATCTCAGTATCCGTATTATATATGTGGCCTAGAGAAAGAATTCCCTCGGAAACAGGTTGTGCCGGAATATCGACATTATAAGTAAGTGTTTTCGTATTTGAATAAGTTGTTCCATCTTCCTTAATATAGGTACCTGTCACCGTTAAGGCTTGATTTCCCTTAATTTCAGAAACCCTCGCCCCTTCTACAATATCCAAAATGAGTGGCACATAATTGAAATAATTATTACGGTTAGCTGTATCATTACCTTCAAGTGGGTTCGTAGCTCGAGTTACATCTAAATGATAACCATTTTCATCCTCATACCAACCAGCATCTTTCGATTCTTGACTAAGGGTAAGACCTGCTTTTTTAGCAACATCGTAGGTGTATGAAGTAACTGGAGCTACAATGCGAGCACTAGGTGCAGTGGTCCCACCACCTGTAACATTCCGTCCATCAAAAATCCCTGTTCCAGGAGAAAAATGATCATTTAGGACATTAGTTCCAGTTTCAGTCCGTGCACCCGTAAACACATAGAATGATAATTTCCCTGTTTCATCTGCATCCACAATACCATTATCATTAACATCTACAGAAACAATTTGACGATTTGACATAGCTGTTCCTGTATCAGCAGCATTGTATACTTCTTCATAACCAAAAACCAACTCACCCAAATCTTGAACTTTTAAGCCATCTGCATCATAAAAGGTAGCTTTAACCGGAACTTTAAAATCATTTGCTTCCAACATAGAAGCTACATTTCCACCATTATTAACAGATTTCAACTGATAGCTGGTAACAAAGTTATAGTAGGAACCACCTCGTAATGGAGTTGTTGGTGTGAAACGTACGACTGTGTTATTTCCGTCTTTGCTATTTGAAACTGTAACCCCTGAAACTGCCGAAGGTTTTGCTTCAATATATGGAGTGTTTTCAACTACCAACTCAACATAGCCGCCATCATAATTAGCAGATTCGCCTGAAATATCCAAAGAAGTTGTAACCATGATTGTTGCTGAATCAATATTATTGGTTAAACTACTTCTCGTAGAAATGGCTCCGTTTACTACACCTGAAGTATTTGAGCTATCTGAACGGAAAGCACGATTGCTGGACGATGATCCGTTTGAACGGTTGCGACGAACGTCTTGGCTGGTGATTTGAACATCGAAGTTTACTTCTGTTGTCTCACCATTTTCGTAGGTGACAAGAATGCTGGCCTGACGGTCACCATATTGTGGAGTCTTAGAGTAGGCAATATTCGCACTACTTTCCAACAATTCTTTAGCATTCAACAACAGCGCTTCTGCACGAGGGATCGCTTGCCAAGACATTTTGACAAAAGTATCTACGATTGGTTTCACAAGTTCATCTTGTAAAAGTTCTGTCGCTACAGGAAGGAAATCTCCTGATAATACAGAAGTTTCCCGTTTCTCATCTTCTATAGCCACTACTGGAGTATTTTCCTTGTTGCTGTTAGTTGATTGAGTAGTTACTGCTATAGTTTTAGAAGATTCAGCTGAACTATATGAGTTCTCAGTTTGGCTGGTTGCTGTTTCTGTTTCTGATTCCTTCACTTCTTCAGTTGAAGCTTTTTCAGAGGAGGAACTAAAACTACTCGCTGTTTTACTGGTTTCTGGAGTGATTGATGCCTCTGTTGCAGTAGACGTTTCAGTAGCAACTGAACTTGCAGATTCTGAAAATTTAGGAACACTGGTTTCTTCAACTATAGAACTACTGACGGTCTCTATTGCTTCACTTAAAGCGACTGTCTGTGTTGCTGTTGATGCTACAGAAGTTACTTCTTCCGCTTGAACAACTTGCCCTGTAAGTAGAGTTGTCCCAAGAAGAACACTCGCAAGTCCAAAATGATACTTACGGAAGGAATAACGCTTCTTTATCAAGTGCCAATCGAATTTTTTCTTATGTTTGCCGTTCATATAAACTCCGTATTTTAATGTTTAATTCTTTTAGAAAATAAAAACTCCTATATATCCAATTATAGGACTTATTATCTCTTTATGTCTAATTATAGCATCTATAGCCGTATGAAGCAAGGAAGACAGACAACATTTGAAGAGCGTGTAGAGATTGTCAACTATACTATCGCACATGG
>NZ_JBCLSK010000041.1:0-14370 GCF_041225505.1 Streptococcus hyointestinalis
GCAACCTGACTCCTTTTGAATTCAGGAATCAGGTTGCTTAAGCATTTTATTATTTCACTGTCTACTTGACAGGGAGCCGTTCAAACTAGGACTTTGCTTTATTTTTTATCTTTGTAGCGTTTTTTGTACTCATCCGCAATGATACGATTACGCTTAGCCTTGACCTGCTCATCACTTGAATCAAATAGCCAAGGTAAACCAAATAAAAGAAATATTTCTTTTCATTATAGCATATTTTTCCCATTAAAACAGCCCCGCTAGCGCTTTTTTCATGATAAACTCATAAAAACCAGACGAGGTCTGGTTTTTAATCTTCTAAACTAATATCAACCGCAAGCCCGTAGTGGTCACTCACAATCGGCGAGTGACCGCCATCAAAGGATACGTAGGAAGTATTGACCGTGACGTCACGGCTGACAAAGACATGATCCATCATGAGCTCACGCTCATTGCCATCACTCAGCGTCTCAAGCACTGTAAAGTCTCCTCTGCTGTCAGCTGCGATGGCGTGGCAGTCTTGCAAATGCAGAGGACTGTTGATGACGAGCTGGTAGCCCTTACTGTGCGTGGCTGCATTGAAATTGCCTAAGAGAATATAGGGCTTTGGCTTTTGAGCTAGGGCTTTTTCTAGGCGGTGCCACTCTTCCTCAAAGCCTGTACCTTCTTGGGACAAGTGGACATTGACAAAGGTGATAGTCTTGTTTTCGATAGTCGTTGTAGCAATCAACACACGTCTGGTGTTGTAGTCGTACTCATCGTCTCGGTTTGAGACGAGCAAATCCTGCACTTCAAAAGGTGTCTTTGATAAAATGGCAACCCCTTCATTATACTCATCATAACTGATATGATTATAGACCCAAGACCAGTAGTAAGTCCTGCCGTGTTTTTTGAGGTAATTGACCAAGTACAAAGCGTAGTTGTCCTCATGCACCTTTGGAAAGTCAGACAGCGCTGTAAAGTTCTCCAAGTCACTAGCAACAGCCGTTTCAAGACGTTGGTTAATCTCCTGTAGGCAGATAATGTTGTAGTCCACCTCTAGGATGTGCTCTGCTAAGTCAAACAAACGCTTTAGAGGGAGATTTTCCCTAAACGAGTGAGCATTCAAGGTCAAACATTTCATATTGAGCTCCTTCTACCAGCTGGCGCTAACACCAAAATGGTCACTAAGAATTGGAGAGTTTTCTCCATCAAAGACGACTTGCGAGCTTTTGATAGAGACATCTAAGTTGGTAAAGATATAGTCTACTTTCAGGTCGTGTTCATTGCCTTCCCAGCCATCAATGTTGGCTTCGATAGTATGACTGCCTGAGGTTTTTTTGGCTATGGCATGGCTATCTTTCAAACCAAGCTTACTATCAAGTATCATCTGATACCCTTCGTAGCCGTAAGGGTTGTTAAAGTCTCCCATGATGATAACAGGCAGGTCCTTAGATAGTAAGGTCTCTTCTAATTTTGCCCACTCGCCTTGGAAGCCCTTGTCCCACCATGATAGGTGAACGCTGACAGCTAAAACAGACTTTTGATTAAGCTCAGTCTTGACTGCCAAGGCTCTGCGGGTATGGTAGTCCGTCTCCTTATCCACATCCGATACCAAAATGTCAAAGGCTTCAATCGGCTCTTTAGACAAAATCGCAACACCTTCGTGGTACTTGTCATAGCCGATGTGATTATAAGCCCAAGACCAATAGTAGGTTTTTCCCTTGTCTAACAGCGCTAAAACGAGCAGTAAAGCGTAGTTGTCCACATGAATAGCGGGTGAGCTATCAAGTCCTTGATAGTTAGGCACTTTCGTTGCGACTTGACTGGTCATTTCTTGATTGATTTCTTGTAAGCAAATGAGGTCATAGTCGTTTGCTAGGATATCATCTGTCAGCTTTGCTAGTTTATCTAGGGGATTGTCTTCCATCCAAGAATGCGTATTGAGAGTTAGAACTTTTGTCATGTCATGTCCTCGCTAATTTATTTACCTTTTATTCTACACCATTAGAGGTCTATCGTCACTTAAAAATAGAAAGAAGAGCCTAGAACAAACTGCTCCAGACTCGACTTAGTTATAAACTTGATAGATTAAAGTTCAACGGTTGCGACTGGTGTTTTCGCTGCTTGTTTACCTTCTTTTTCGAGTGTCACGCTCTTAATTTCAGCAGTGTTTGTAAAGGCAACGATGATTGTTGTTTCACGTCCTGCTGCTTTGATAGCGTCAAGGTCAGCTACAAGGAGCAAGTCACCTGCTTCAACACGTTGTCCGTCTGATACTTTAGCAGAGAATGGCGCACCATTTAGCGCAACAGTATCAAGACCAACGTGCACAAGCACTTCAAGACCATTGTCTGTGAGTAAGCCAAGGGCATGTTTTGTTGGGAAGACGCTAGTGACAAGACCAGAAACTGGTGCGTAGACATTACCGTTTTCAGGCTCAACAGCAAAACCATCACCCATCATTTTTTGTGAGAAGACTGGGTCTTTGACAGCTGTGATAGGGATAACCTCACCACCTGCTACAGAGACAACAGTATCTTTCACACCTTTGAATTGGCTAGCTTCAGGAGACTTGTCCTCAACCTTTTCAAGGTCAACAGTTGGGATGTCAACACCTGAGTCAAGAAGGTCTTGGATATCAGATTTCAAAACGTCAGCTTTTGGTCCATAAACCGCTTGGACACCTGAACCTTTAATGATAAGTCCCATAGCTCCTGCACGTTTCCATGCGTCCTCGCTACCGACTTTTTCAACATCATTAACCGTTACACGAAGACGTGTCATACATGCGTCAACATCAGCGATGTTTCCTTTTCCACCAAGAAGGTTGATAATAGTGACAACTTGTGAGTTAACAGGAACGTCAACACCAGCAGTTGCAGTGTCAGTTGTAACGTCAGAATCGTCGTAGTTACCGTTACGTCCTGATGTTGCAAGGTTGAATTTCTTAATCATGAAGTTAGAGATGAAGTACATGATAACACCAAAGAGGACTGTTACCCAAATGAAGTTCAACACATCTCCTAACAAACCGGCTTTAATCGCCATTGGCACACGAGTCAAGAACTCGATATTACCAAATGAGTGAACACGCAAGTGAACGAGATCCGCCATAGCAAAGGCACAACCTTGAACAACAGCGTAAACAAGATAAAGTGGAAGTGCTGCAAACATGAACATATACTCGATAGGTTCAGTTACCCCTGTCAAGAATGTTGCTACCGCAGCAGAGAGGAACATAGATTTGTATTTACGTTTTTTGTCGTCATCAACATTGCGGTACATAGCAAGGGTAAGTCCCATAAGGATACCAGAAGCACCGATCATTTGACCGACTTTGAAACGAGCTGGAGTGACAGTATTTAAAAGATCGTTGTAAGCTGCAGTGTTTCCTGAACCTTTAAGGTTGATAAGGTCAGTTACCCAAGCAAGCCACAATGGGTCCTGACCGAGCACTTGTGTCCCTTTAGCAGCTCCTGTTAGGACAGTGTAGGTACCACCCAACTGCGTATAGTTCATTGGGATTGTCAACATGTGGTGCAATCCAAATGGAAGAAGCAAACGCTCTAGCGTACCATATAGGAATGGTGCCAAGAATGGTGCTGTGTCTTGTGAGCTTGCAATCCACATACCAAAGCCGTTGATACCAGCTTGGATAAGTGGCCAAACAATAGCAAGAACAAGCGCTACGATTGTAGAACGTAGGATAACAACGAATGGAACGAAACGTTTCCCATTGAAGAATGAGAGAGCGTCTGGAAGTTTACGGAAGTTGTAGTATTTGTTGTAAGCTGTCGCACCAACAAAACCAGAGATGATACCAACAAAGACACCCATGTTAAGCGCTGGCTGACCAAGCACGTTGATGAAGTAGTCTGAGATGTGCATTGCACCACCAAAGACATTGTGGACAGTACCTTTACCTGAAGCGATTTGGTCAACGCTAACACCGTAGAAGTGACCTGTAATCAAGTTAATCAAGATAAAGGCAATACCTGCGGCAAAAGCACCACCTGAGCGCTCTTTTGCCCAGCTACCACCGATAGCTAGTGCAAATAAGATGTGCAAGTTGTTGATAATCCCCCAACCGATTTGGGCAATGATGTTACCAACTGTTGCAAGAATTTGTGAGTTAGCATTGATAAGCGGTAGTGAGTTACCGATACTAACCATCAAACCAGCCGCTGGCATAACGGCGATAACAACCATTAAGGCTTTACCAAATTTTTGCCAGAATTCAAAGCTGGTCAAATTTTTGAACAACTGTTTCATAATATAACTCCTTTTCGGGTTGCGTCTAGTTTATTGTTGTGCAACCGTTTGCATTTCTTGATACTATTTTACCACATTTTTGTAATTTGTAAACCTTTTCGAGGTAAAAAATTGTTATTTTTTAAATTTTTTGACTTGTAATAGATTTCATAACATCAAAAAAAGCCCTTTTTAAGGGCTAAATAAACATTAACGATTGAGTTCTAAAGCGTAGCTGATAGCAGATAGAGCATACAGCGGAGCCGTTTCCGTACGCAGGATACGAGGTCCTAAGCCAACTAGCAAACCACCTGCTTTTTGGTAAGCTGCTATCTCATCAGGAGAAATACCACCTTCTGGACCAAAAATCAAAAGAACCTTACTATTTGCTTCTAATTGTTGGAGAGCGTTCGCAAATGCCGAGTGCTCTCCTGTCTTTGCAGACTCCTCATAAGCCACCAAAATAAGGTCAAATTGTGCAAGTTCTTGCATGAAATTGTCCTTAGTTGCAAAGAATTGCACGCTGGGAAGGTGATTGCGTTTGCTCTGCTCAGCGGCTCCTTGGACAATTTTCTCAAGCTTTTCCTGACGTTTTGTGAGTTTTTTCTTGTCCCATTTGACCACCGACCAGTCTGCTGGATATGCCCAGAGATTTGCCATACCAAGCTCAGTCCCCTTTTGAGCGACCAAATCCAGCTTATCACCTTTTGGAAAGCCCATAGCGATGGTGACTTCAACAGGCAGCTCGCTATTTTCAGCTAGATCCTCGACCAGATCAAACTGATGTAACTCGCTGTCCACCACCCTAGCCAAGCGCTTGATACCATCCTCAAAGACCAAAACGACCTCTTCATCTGTGCTAAGACGCATGACTGAAAACATGTGCTTGAGCGTTTCCTTATCTGTAATGGTGATGGGATTTTCTAGCTTCTGCTTGATAAAATACTGCTGCATGCTACCCTCCGATAACGCCAGAGATGTCGTCTGTTTTTTTAAAGACAAGCGCATTCCACTCGCCTTGGATGAGGTGGGTTTCAAGGAAAAAGCCAGCTTCTTGCGTTGCCACTACAACCATGTCCAGCTTATCAGCGATAATCCCTGACATAATCAAATACCCTTCATCTTTGACCAAACGATAAGCGTCCTCCACAAGATTGACCAAAATATCAGCTAGGATATTAGCAACAATGACATCTGCCTCTTGTGTAATGCCCTGTAAAAGGTCGTTTGCTGAGACATGGATATTGTCTGTATTGCTGTTAAGGTCGATATTTTCTTGCGCAACACGCACAGCGACCTCATCAAGGTCATAGGCGTAAATCTCCTTGGCGCCTAGAAGAGAACTAGCGATAGAGAGCACGCCAGAGCCCGTCCCCACATCAAGCACCGTCTCACCACCACGAAGAACCTGTGATAAGGCAAAAAGACTCATCTTGGTCGTCGGGTGCGTCCCTGTCCCAAATGCCATACCAGGGTCAAGGTGAATCACCTTCTCACCTGCAGTCGGCTCATAGTCTGTCCAGCTCGGCACAATGGTCAAATCGTGTGTGATACGAGTCGACTCATAATATTTCTTCCAATTCTCCGCCCAGTCCTCCTCGTCCAAGGTCTGGCTGCTGAGCTTAGCAGGACTTGCTAAGAGCCCCATGCCCTCAAGCTCAGCTAAGCGCTCTTTGAGTGCAGAGGTGACTTCTGCTAAGTCGAGGGTATCTGGGTAGTAAGTCGTGATAGCAATGGTTTCATTTTGCTCCACTTCTGGGAAAATCTCGCCGTAGCGGTCTTCTTGCCCCACATAGTCTGCGCTATCAGCGATAGCGACCCCTTGACTCCCTAGCTCAATCAAGAGATTTGAGACTACTTCTTCTGCCTCACGGTTTACCCTAATCGTCACTTCTTGCCATGTTTCCATCTCTGTCGTCCTCCATTTCTAATATCTCGGGTAAGGATAAAAGTCGGTCTCAACGAGAGCTTTCTTGCCCTCTTCAAAAGCCGCTTCAGCCCATGTCATAGTAAATTCTTCCTGACTCTCATCCTCTAGAAAATCTAAAATGCCATCCAGCCCTTGGTCAGCTGTTTCTTGTAAAAATGCCGCAAAGTAAGCCAAAAATTCCCTAGAATAGCCTTTTTTAGGCAAAAAAGGAAGAGCCACCAGATAATCCGACGCCTCAAAGCGAGACTTGCTCGGGTCATAAAAGATAACAAACTCCTCTAGAGCAATATCGCCATCCAAAACCTCGCCATCAGCGGTCATGGTCGCAATCTTCTCGGCATTCGCCGCATCAAGGATAAAACTCAACTCCACTGCGTGGTTGCGCTTATCCCAATTCAGCTCATAATCGTAAGAAAATCCCTTGTCCAACTCTTCTTCTAACACTGATAAAAAGCCATATTTAGCCATTGTTGTCCTCAATTCCTTCGTTCTTAACTCTAATTCTACCACAGTTTTTGTTATAATAGAATATAGAAAGGTCTTTAGTGACTTTTACAAACGCAAAGGACAATAACGTATGCCAAATAATCTTGCACTGCGGATGAGACCTCGCACGATTGATCAGGTGATTGGGCAACAGCACTTGGTTGGGGAGGGGAAGATTATCCGCCGAATGATTGAAGCTAATCGCCTGAGTTCCATGATTCTCTATGGTCCGCCAGGGATTGGCAAAACCTCTATCGCCTCTGCTATCGCAGGAACCAGCGATTATGCCTTTAGAACCTTTAACGCTACGACGGACAATAAAAAACGCCTGCAGGAAATCGCTGAGGAAGCCAAATTTTCTGGGGGATTGGTGCTGCTGCTTGATGAGATTCATAGACTTGACAAGACCAAGCAGGACTTTTTGTTGCCACTCCTTGAGAATGGCAATATCATCATGATTGGAGCGACCACTGAAAATCCTTTTTTCTCTGTTACACCCGCTATTCGTAGCCGTTTACAGATTTTTGAGCTAGAGCCATTGACCGTTGAAGAGGTCAAAACAGCGCTCAAAATAGCCCTGTCTGACAAGGAGCGTGGCTTTGACTTTGATGTTAAACTGGATGAGGATGCGCTTGACTTTATCGCAACAGCTACCAACGGAGACCTGCGCTCAGCGCTCAATTCTCTTGACCTTGCGGTCATGTCGACTAAGGAAGATAAGGACGGCACTCGCCACATCACTCTTGACACCGTTGAAAACAGCTTGCAGCGCAGCTATATTACCATGGACAAGGACGGGGATGGGCACTACGATGTGCTGTCTGCTCTACAAAAGTCCATCCGTGGTAGCGACGTCAATGCTAGTCTCCACTACGCTGCACGTCTCATTGAGGCAGGAGATTTGCCCAGTCTGGCTAGGCGCTTGATTGTCATCGCTTATGAGGATATCGGACTTGCCAACCCAGACGCTCAAGTCCACACTGTGACCGCACTTGAAGCTGCAAAGTCTATTGGTTTTCCAGAAGCTCGTATTTTGATTAGTAATGTCGTTATCGACCTTGCCTTATCGCCAAAATCAAATTCGGCTTATCTAGCCATGGACAAGGCTATCGCTGATTTGCACCAAAGCGGTGCTCTGCCTATTCCAAGGCACTTACGAGATGGACACTATGCTGGTAGCAAAGACCTTGGCAATGCTCAAAACTACAAGTATCCGCATAATTATCCTGAAAAATGGGGAGCTCAGCAATATCTGCCAGATAAGTTGCAAGGCAAAAACTACTTTGACCCTAACCACACGGGAAAATACGAGCGAGCTCTCGCTGCCAACAAAGAGCGTATCGACCATTTATCACAGAATGAAAAGGGCAACGCCACTTTTTAGCAATCGTTTTCCAAAAAATAAGATTTAGCACTTGAAATTTTCTGAGAAAGTGGTATTATAGAAACATAGAAATCTGCTGTGGCATACGAATTCACATCGAGTGTTGACCGACTATTTTTTGTATTTTCGGGAAACATAAGTCTTCTAACAGTATGCAAGCCGTCTCACACGGAAGCAACTGAAGTTAGAGCGAGTTGCCCACCTGCTTATTCTGTGCGGGTTCAATACAAAACGTGAATCACGGTGCCAATACAGCACCCAGCCTCCTTAGCTCAGTTGGTAGAGCAGTGGACTCTTAATCCATGGGTCACAGGTTCGAGCCCTGTAGGGGGCATGTAAAATGCTTTGAAAGCCTTGTTTTAAAGGCTTTTTTCTTTTTTTGAGCTAACGACATGAATGGTAAAAAACTAGTCTCCTAATGAGACTAGTTTTTTCTTCTATTCTTATATTTTCTGTGGCGTCTACGCCAACGGTAATAGTCTAGGGTAAGGAGAACCTTGTTTTTGATAGGGTAGTCGTGTTGGATGAATTTGGCACTTTCCCAGAAATGCTTGATACCTGGAGTTTGCCAGTTAGATTGAATTAGAAATTGCCCACGACTTCGCTCGTCCTGCTCCTCTCTACTGTAGAAAAATTTGCAAATCTTGGTCAAACGAATCGTTGGCTGAAAGTCATTTTCTGCGGTGTAGGGCTCTGTCGCAATATTGATGAGACCGCCTCGCAAAAGCTCTTGCCAAGCTCCACGGTTGGCGTGAAAATATTGGCGCATTGGCAGTTGCAAATCTCTTGGCAACTGCAAAATACGATGAGTACCATTGAGCTCTTCAACCTCGACATAAAAGTAGATTTTTCGCTTTGCCATTTTAAGTTTTCTCAACTCTTCCGATATAATTTAGCCAAACCTTTTTCTTTTCGTTTTTTATTATACCATATCTAGCGGGAAATATATTATAATAAAGGAACCGACCTCACAAGGACTCTTTATGGATTTAGGAGCTACTTTCAAACAACTACGGACATCACGTCATATCACCCTCCAGGAAGCCTGCAAAGACGATTTTTCACCCTCCATGTTATCTAGGTTCGAATCTAGGCAAAATGACCTTTCAGCAGGTAAGTTTCTCACTGCACTTGAGCATATCCATACAGATGTCAATGAATTTTTGTACTTAGCTCATGGCTTTACACCATCTGCTTTTGCTGCATTGTTAGAAGCCATTTTCAACCTTGAAACACAGATGGATGTCGCTGGCTTAAGAGCCCTTTATGAGAGGGAAGCTGCTTTGTCTTCTCGTGAACACGCTGTCAATGCTCTCGTCATCAAGGCACATCTCAAAGCACTAGATGATAGCGTCACTATGACCGAGAAAGAAAGTCGTTTTTTGCATGACTATCTGTTTGAGACAGAGATTTGGGGAAGATACGAGCTAGAGCTATTTGCCATCAGCACGCCCCTGCTTAGTGTTGAGCTCTTTAGCAAATATACACGAGAAATCTTGCGTAAAACAGATACTCTTGGCGATCTTCCAGAAAATCGTGCCATCATCCACACTATGCTCCTTAATGGCTTTCTACTCTCTATGACGAGGAGGATTTTGACAATGCCACTTACTTTGACCAGCAGATAAAGAAGCACTTTTATCATGAAAAAGAAGCCTACTTTCGGATTGTCTACCTTTTTGCCCAGGGCTTGTTGACTTATAAAAAAGGGGATAAAGTAAATGGTACAAGGCAAATGCAAAAAGCTATTTCGATACTTGAAACTCTTGATTGCCAAAAGGCTGCGAGCTACTATCAAAGGTCACTAGACCTCTTACTACAGGCAGATAACTGATACCATTTCAAAAAGAAGTGGTGTTTTTTTGAACATATGCAACTTTTTTAGCAAGCGTCCTCCCCTCGTCTATAATAAAGGCAAATAGAAAGGAGAGCTTGCCATGCATCTCATCATCAAAAATAAAGTCTACCGTCATTTGCTATTGTCACGTATCTTAGATAACCTCGGAGCTTCTCTCTACAATATCGTTTTTGTCGTTTATGCTGCTACTTGCTTTAAGTCGCAAATCATCGTCAGTATCGCCAATATCACCATGATGATACCCACTTTATTTAGCCTTTTGGTTGGGACAAGAGCCGACAAAACCAAGCAAAAAGGGCGCTGGCTGATAACGTGCGGCTTTGTCCAATCTAGTCTTTTCACACTTGTTGGCTTTATCATTAACAAGCCAAGTCTTTTAGTCTTTACCATTGTTTGCTTAGTCAATATCATCAGCGATTGCTTGAGTGACTATGCTAATGGCTTACGTTTGCCGATTTTACAGAAACAAGTCGCTAAAGAGGACCTGGTTAGCACCTATGCTAGCAGTCAATTTGCCATCTATATCTGTAACCTTTTAGGTCAAACACTAGGCATTTGGTTACTAACGATTGCCAATCAACAGTTTGCTTTTATCGCCTTTATCAACGCACTATCCTTTATCCTAGCGTCACTAGTGCTATTTCCTATAAAACAGGACTTAACCTACCAGCACACTGCGCTAAAAGAAGAGATAAGCTCATCACCAAAGCAGGCAAAAGACTTGTTTTTGCAAGTCAAAACGATTTTTCAAGAGCAGGAAAGCGTCCATTTTATCCCGCTACTGCTTAGCATTATGCTGATCAATATGCTCGCTAGCGCTATGACATCTATTTACAATATCATCTTACTCAAGAAACCCTTGTTAGGGCTTAGCTACAGTCAAGGCGTTTTGATGGTTGAGGTCGCTATGATTGGTGGGCTTTTAGTAGGAAGTCTGTCAACACGAGATTATTTCGCCAAACGCTCACTTAAAACTTTAGTCAACCTTGCGGGAGTTATGCTGCTTCTGACAGGGCTTAGTCAACTCTTTTCTCTACCAGCCATTTTTAGTTTATTGTTTCTCTTTATAACTTGCTTTTTATCTGGAAAGGTCAACCCCAAGCTCAATGCGCTGCTGTTAAGCCAATTACCAAGCCAAGTCCTCGCTCGTGTGAGCAGTTTTCTGACCTTACTCTTTACCTTATCAGCTCCACTAGGTGTTGTCATCTTTAGCTTCATCACACCTTTTTCAGAAAAGCTGACTTGGCTCTTGTTTACAGGATTGGCTTTCCTTTCTGTTCTCTTCACCACACAAAAAAAGTTGAGCTAAGCTCAACTTTAACCGAGCACAAGAGCGTCGTCTGTTAGCTCTTGTCCGCTATTTTTGTGGAAGAGTTCCATCAACTGTGCAACGGTTAGGTTCTTTTTCTCCTCGCCAGAGATGTCCACAACGATTTTGCCGTGATAGAGCATGACCAGACGATTACCATAGGTGATGGCATGCTCCATGTTGTGAGTAATCATGAGACTGGTGAGTTTTTGCTCTTTGACGATTTTATTGGTCAACTGCATAACCATCTCGCTGGTCTTAGGGTCTAGGGCAGCAGTGTGCTCGTCTAAAAGGAGCACTTTTGGTCGGACAAGGGTCGCCATAGACAGCGTCAAGGCTTGACGTTGCCCCCCTGAGAGAAAGGCAGCGTCGGTTTTGAGGCGGTTTTCTAAGCCCAAGCCAAGCTCACTCAGCACGCTCTTAAAGAGCTCACGCTCCTTATCTGTGACAGCATTTTTAAAGAAGCTGCGCTTTTTCCCACGACGAAAGGCAATCGCCATGTTTTCTTCGATGGTGAGATTGGTCGCTGTTCCCATGCGAGGGTCTTGGAAAACACGGCTAATCGCTTTGGCACGTTTTTCAACAGAGTCTTTTCGGATAGACTTGCCCTCGAGTCTAATATCGCCCTCATCAATGGTAACAAGTCCTGCAATACTGTTTAAAAGCGTTGATTTTCCAGCGCCATTTCCTCCGATAACGGAGATAAAGTCTCCTTCATTGATGGTCAAATCAAGCCCTCGAAGGACATGATTTTCATTGACAGTGCCTTTTTCAAAGGTCTTATGAATACCAGCAAGTTCCAGTAAAGCCATAACTAGTCACCTTCTTTCGTTAATGTTTTTGAGGGGCGCACGCCCAATTTGTTGCGCAACTCTGGGATGTAGAGAATAACGGCCAGAAGAATCGCTGACACCAGCTTAATCATCTGCGCTTCGATGTCGGTCGTTAGGATAAAGACGATAATCAAGCGGTAGATGACAGAGCCAAGCACCAATGACCACAGGCGTTTACCAAGCGGCAAGTGCTTGATAATGACCTCAGCAAGGATGATTGAAGCTAAGCCGATAACGATAGTACCAACCCCCATGTTGAGGTCAGCATAGCCGTTGTTTTGCGCTAAGAGCGCTCCTGAGAGTGCGATAAGCCCATTTCCAATCATGTAACCTAAAATCTTCATACGGTCGACTTTGATACCGTTAGCCTGTCCCATAGCGACATTGTCTCCCGTCGCACGGAGCGCAAGACCCAGCTGAGTATTTAAGAAAAGGTACAAAATCAAAATCACTAAAACGACAAAGACACTACCAATCAATAGAACAGAGCTGGTTCTATCCAAGCCAAGCTTTGCAAACATGGTCACAATCGTCTCATGTGTCGACAGATAGACGTTTGAGCTGCCTAGGATAAGGAGATTGACCGAATAAAGTCCTGTCAGTGTGATAATCCCTGTCAGAAGAGCTGGAATTTTCATCTTGGTGTGCATGATACCTGAGACAAAACCAGCCAACATCCCGCCAAGCATACCACAGAAAGTCGCTAAGATAGGATTGATGTCGTGCATGATACACAATGCACAAACCGCAGCTCCCATCGGAAAAGCTCCCTCAGCAGACAAGTCTGCAATATCTAAAATACGAAAGGTGATGAACACCCCGATTGCCATAATGGACCACAACAGCCCTTGAGAAATCCCTGATAATACAATATCTAACATAAACATCCTCTACTTTTATTCTGTAATGTGACTCACGTCAACGCTCAAGAGTTTTGCCATTTTCTTGTTGACCACGACCTTGACAGCTTTAGGGTATTCAGCCGGTATATCTGCTGACTTTTTCCCTTTTAAAATCTGAATCGCCATCTTGGCGGTCTGACGTCCAAGGCTCTCATAGTCTGCTCCGTAGGTGAACAAGACCCCCTGCTCCACCACGTCCGCAGAACCTCCGATGACAGGTACCTTCATTTCCTTAGACAGCTCTGTCACGAGATTGATGGAGCTAACAATGGTGTTATCTGTCGGAATAAAGAGCGCATCGCTCTTAGACATGAGGCTCTTTGCCGTATCTTGCACGTCGTTGGTGGATGAAATCCCCTTGACCACTGTTTCGATACCTGCTTTTTTAAAGAGCTTTTTAGCTTGATTGACCTGCACCTCGGAGTTGCGCTCGCTCGTGGTGTACATGATACCGACCTTCTTGACATTTGGCAACACCTCTTTGAGAAATTCCACTTGCTTGGCAATCGGCGCCATATCACTGGTTCCTGTAGCGATACCACCAGGGTGCTTCATGCTTTTGACAAGACTAGCGGACACAGGATCCGTCACATCGGTAAAGAGAATTGGCACATCCGTTGACAGACTCGCTAGCGACTGCGCAGCCGTTGTGGCAATCCCTAGCACAAGATCATTTTTTCGAATCAGCTTTTCAGAGATAGACTGAAGATTAGACTGATCACCTTGGGCGTTTTTATAGTCAATCACGATGTTTTTGCCATTCACATAGCCCTCTTTTTTCAGCTCATCAATAAAGCCCTTTCTAGAAGCCGTCAAAGACGGGTGCTCTACATACTGCAAGATACCGATATGCTTGGCGTCCTTGTCAGCTGTTTTTTCACTCTCTGACGTGCTCGAACAGGCACTAAGCACTAACACAGCAGCACTAAGCGCTAACAATCCCTTTAGGAAACGTTTCATCATTTCTCCTTTTCTAAAATGCTATCAAAAAACCAGCTAGATAGATAAACTAGCTGGTTAATGCCTATGTTTACATAGCAGTGACAGCCAGTTAGAAGACTTTTATCTAATCGGCTAATCATCACAAAAGGCTTTAGCTTCATAGATACAAACTCATAACGTCTGTACCTCATAGCTACAAACGTCTATCTAGAAACTAAAGCAATATCCCTTGCTCTTTACAATCACTGCTACTCTTGGCATTTCGTCCTCCTCACCTCACGGTGTAAAATGTCTAATAGTTAATATTACTATACCTTTATTTAAGAAACTTGTCAATAGATTTTTAAAGGATGTATGTGGTAGAATTTTTTAGAATACACATCTCTGTATTCCGAAGGAGAACTTGTTACCGAGTTGTAAATAAAAGTTCTAAAATGAAGTTAGCCACTTAAAAGTATGAAAAAACACCTCAGAGAGATATAATTGTAATCACCAC
>NZ_JBCLSK010000042.1:0-14162 GCF_041225505.1 Streptococcus hyointestinalis
GTTTCCGCAAACTTATTATCGTACAAATCTAACCCACCATTTTCAACAATACGCTGCAATTGAGCGAGCATAAATTCGTTGAATGAGGGGTACTGATATTTCTTAGATAACATTTGTAGTTGTGCTAATGTTTTTTCTGGGATAGACCTAATTTTAATTTCTTTAGTCATCACTTTCGACCTCCCCCTCATATTCTAACCAACGAGAAATATGGTCAGCATACCGAGTCATTTTTTCTTCAAAATCAGATAATAGGGATGTCTGTTTTTGCGTTAAAAACAACACATGGTCAGATGTCAATTTCATATTTTCTAAATGCGCTAGATAGTTTGCCTCAACCAAATTGAATTTGCCTTTTTCAATTTTTTCACGGCACATAGCAACCAAAAACGCATTAAAAGATTTTGCTTTTTGTTCTTTTGCAAGAGCTTTTAGGTAATCCACCTCTTGATTGGATAACCCTCTTATCAAAATATCCATTTTCTCTCCTTTCTACAAAAAAATGCGCCTTCTTTTTTCTTTTGACGAGGCAAAAAGCAAAAAGAAGCAAAAAAGAAAACCTTAACCTCGCAACGTCACGAACCAAAACGGTTCTACTTTTGCGGTTTTTCCACACACTAACACACACTGCGGAGTCTAATGCCTCTTTTTTTGTGTGTTGTGTTAGAAAAGAGCATAAGGGAAACTGTCCCCACGTTCCGTGTGGAGTTGATAGTATCAACGTTTCCCATGATATCAATTTTCTCGGCTACGCCTACACAGTACACACATCCTAAAACACACCTAAACACACATAAACACACATAGATAGCGTGATACACACAATAACCACACACTAAAACACACAGCAATAACCACTAGTACACACTAGTTTTCACGTTATTTTAATGTCTATTCAGCTGAGAAAGAGGAGATTTTTAACTTAGCTGCATCTCTTCTTGGCGTTCTTTTTTGGCAGCCTCTCGTTTCGCTTTTTCCTCTTCTTTGAGAATTGCCAATTCTGTTTTGAGGTCATCTAGGAGTGTTTCGTAAGATTGATTTTTGTCTTTTTTCAATTGAACCTGAACGTAGAGTTTACCAATTTGTCTTTGAATATTTTCTTCCGCTAGACGCCTTTCATTTTCTAGCAAAGCAACTTTTTTCTTTGCTTCTTCGAGTTCCAAATCAATTTTATTTAAGTTCTTTTTAGCCATACAATAGCCTCCTTATTTTTTATTGACATTATTAGTGTAAGGGATAATCAAATTTTGTGTGTTAAGGGGACAAGTTCAAAAGAAAAAGGTTCCCCAATTTAAATCAGGGAACCCATCTATTTGTTTACTTCTTATTAGGTCTAGTACCTGTTACAGTAAAAGCAGCTCTTCGACTGAGCTTAAATGTGGTTAACTTGTGGAAAAAATCATACCGCTTACCGAAGGGGAAGAGTGTAAAAACAGGATGATAAATCGTAGGGCTTTTTTATTGAGTGATTTCCATTTTGGGAGGTTCTTTTTCATGATATTATTCCTTTCATTATTTCATTTTTATTGTCTCAATTGAATTTGAAAACTCAAATGTTCCGTCCTTAATAGCTGCTTCTTTTTTCTTCAAAGCCTCAATTTTAATCTGAACTTTTTCGATATTTTGAGTAGCTGTTTCGATAGATCTATTTTTCGTTTCAATGTTACTCTCAAGCGTTGCAATATCTTTTTGATTAGACTCTAAATCATCACCTGAGAGATATTCTGCCTCTTTGACAAGTCCAGCCTTACGAGACTCATCATCCTCGATAGATGCTTTCAACTGCTTGATAGACTTACTCAGTTTTTTTATTTGACCTTCTTGGAAAGTTCTCTCTTCGGATATTTCTGACAAGGCGAACTCTTCACGAGAAACACTCTTGATGTGCTTTTCTTTTAGCTTACTATTTTGAGTTGTCACATAAAATTGAACAAGGTTATCATTAGCGTTATCTGTTGTTTTTGAAGTCTTCTCCTGCTCATCTGAGGAGCTAGAAACATCAACATCGATGGAGCTAGTCACAACTGTTTTATTCCTAATATCAATGGCATAAGCTCCAAAATTTTTAGGCACATTTCGGATAATGACTGAAATTTTATTATCAACAATTGGTACAATTTCCATCGTCGTATCTGCTGTTTTATTCTGCGCATATAGGTTCCATTTTAAACGCTTAGTATCTATACCTCGATCAACTGGAGAGGTTGCATCTTTCGTTTCAAATTGAAGTACAATGACTCCAGTTTTGGGAGAATACATCTGACTCATCAGCCTAATTTCACCCGTACCATTCTCAAATGTTCGTTTGGTTTTGAGCTGCTCATCGCTATAAGTTTGACGTTGTGGAGAGTAAACAGCACCTAACAATAAACTCAACCAAGCAGCAAACAGTGTCATAAAAATGACTAACTTTCGTTTAATCACATTTTCTTGAAACCATTTATTTATGGCTACAAAAGGTCTAGCAATAGAGCTAGATTTTGTTTTTTCAATCAAGCTTTTAATATTATCAATCACATTGGGTACTTCCTTTCTTTTCTATCTACAGGACGTTGACCAACCATTATCAGAGCGTCCCTTTTGTCGATGTCGAGTGATATTAACTTGAAGTCGTAGAGTGTCCACTTCTTCTTAGTAATGGTTACTCGCAAATCTAAATGAACCACCTCATATGGGTAAGGCTGGTAATTGGGACTTACTGCAATTTCATGAACCAGTCGGTCTACTTTGATGATGTTGACATAAGGTTCTTGTATTGCACGTTTATTGATTACTTCAATGCGTTTTGAATAATCAACGTCCTCACCCATATTATCTAAGTCACTAAAAATATTAGGGTGTTCTACTGGGTCATTAAAAGTTCTATAGCCTAAATATCCTTTATTCAAAACGTGTTTCATTAAGTACCATTCGTATATGTTAGGAAGAATGGTTTTTGTGACAAGAAGAAAACTCAAGCCTACTCCCCAATAAATAAATAGATCCGACAGTAGTTTTAGGGCTGCAGACGAACCATGCTTTTCCAAGTATCCATCTGCAAACACAAAGCATGCGTAAAAGAGGATAAATTTTACTAAAGCGATGCCGTATCTCTTGTTTGAGATTTTCTTTTTTGAAGATAGTTCTGTTATGGCGAAACCAAAAAGACAACAAATGCACCCTCCAAATAGTAGTATCGTGAAAATACTACTCAATGATTTAGATAAGTCGAGATGAATGCCCTTGTACGTTCCAACTGCTATCGCAGGTATTAAACCAAACATGAACCCTGTAAAAGCGTAAAGCAGACCAGCAACACCTATTCTGATTAACCAATTGATGCAAAAAATACTTGTTATTTTAAATTCTTTCTTACTCATAATTTTTCTTTCTGTATTCTAACTTTGAATGGACTTTGTCCTTTAATCTATGATCCTATCGTTCCTGTATTTTACTTTACCTAGGGGTATGAATCCAAATAGATAGAACCGTCTTTCAACATAAAACCGATTTTCAAGTTCTTTTTGGAATCTCTTGAACTCTTTTTTTGACTTTATTATTTTTTGTATCTCTTTATTTTCTTCAATTTCCTTTCTTACATTGGTTTTGAGTGTGTCACCAACGATTAGAGCGAAAACAGCAATCGCTAGATAGACAGGATTTAATACAACGGTCTCTAACGTTTTCATGTAAGCTAGGACACCAGATAAATCCATAAATGAATGCAGTTCCAATTGAATCCATCCAAAAATTAAGAATCCCATGCAGAATAAAACATAGATGCCGACTAAAATAGTCATCAAAGAGCCCACAATAACCTGTTTCTTCAGCCGTCTGTATTCTTTTTTGACTTTCAATGCCTCCTCTTTTTTCTCCGAAATTGGAGGTACCTCAAATGGGTCAATTGGAGGAAATAGATTCTTTTGTCTTCGAGTATCCTTTGAAAAATCTATCCGTTTTCCAATCCTGTGAGAACTTGGGCGCTTCATCTTCTGTGCTAATATTCTCTGTTTTTTCATCTCTTACCTCCACCCCAGAAAACTGATTTTGCAGTCTGGTTTTATTATTTTTATCAGCATAGTTAGAGCTATTGAGAGCTTCCAAGTGTACTCCTTTTGCTTTTGTCCTAAAGTTAGTCTCACCTGAAAAACAGGCATAAACCAGACAAAAAGTAAAGCAAAGGCAAATAGCCCATGACCAATCGCATAGATTAAATTTCCCATAAGTTCACCTCTAAATACAACTCAGTTTTTCTGGAATAAGCTCTAGCGTGAGCCACAAAGCTTCATCTCTTTAGTTCTAGCACAATTCTAGAAAGCATGGCAGTAATAGTAAATAATGCCCAGTAAACAATGAGACAATTATAAGCCTCTAATGGAATAGGTGTACCTTTGAGACAAAATCCTAGTATTAAGCCAAGCATTAAGAATAAAGCTAATATAAATGAGAGTAAAAAGAAAATAATTTGAGTAGCGGCTGCGATCAAATATAAGAAACTCCATAGAAATGATTCTGTCGAATATGAACGTACAATCATTTCAATAACGAGCATATTTCGTTCTAGTTGAGGGTCTTTATTTTTATCAGTCATTGAACGCCTCCTCAATACTTTCTGTCTTAGGCTGATATTTTCCAGCGCTAGTCTTCATAGCATAGTGAAACAATTTGGTCTTACCATCCCTAATTTGAATCAAAGTAGCAGCAACTTCTACGTGATACTTCTTGACTAACTGTTGACCTAATTTTGACTCAACATCGATGTAAAAAGTTGGATAGGCACTCTTTTGAGCAGCCACGACTACTGCTGTTTTGCCCGCTTCGCAATATGGGCAACCTGTTCGATAAAAAACTAGATTAGCGTTCTGATTGACCACTGCTTCTACATAGACCTGTTCTGTGAGATGCTTATCGTAATCTTTAGCAACATGGTCTCTCCAGGTATCCTGCATACCAATTACCACAAAAACTAATATTCCAAAGGCGAGCAACGTCCCACAAATCAATCTAAGAAGTGAAAATTTACCTGTCATTAGCCTTCACCTCCTAGAAAATCAAACAAGTCGCCTTGAACATAGGTCACCTTAGCTAATCGTTTGATGTCTGCTTTTAGACGCTCAAAAGTCTCCATCATCCGCTTAAAGCGCAAGGGATCAAAGTCATCATAAACATCAACGATTGGTAGCATAGGAAAGTGGTCCTTTTTCTCGCTTTGAAGAAACTCTAGCACCTGTTTTTCTGTCTCAATCAAACCATCTACTCTAATCAGTGCTGGAATACTCGTAATAGCTTCAGCATTCTGATAAAAGGTCATGGCTACATCTCCTACCTTCAGTGTTTCATAGTCAGGAAAATCAGCAGTTATTTTAAAATAATAAGCTAGCGGTTCTTGTCCCAGTCCTGTCAGATAATAGCCACGTACAATTTTGGTATTTTCCTTGTTTTGCATATTACTCTCTCCTTTTCTCCTAGCAAACTTTGTGACACTTAAATGGTGCTTGATAATATTTTGGGTAGTTCATAATCTTTTTGGTTTTATGCTTTGGCAACGGTTGATGATAGTGGGTTTGCATATACTGAAACGCTAAGCCTTGACTCTCAAAAACTAAGAGTTTTCCATTATCATCATAAAGGTAATCTCCTTCCGCAAAACTAAAAATAATGTATTTCATTTCATCTCCCTATCTTTCTCTTTATTTTGATTAATTATAGTCTGATAGTCAGCTTCCAACTCGCTGTCATACCCATTTGCATATCTAACCTTATGATTTCCTTTTAAAATACCTATTGTTAGAACACTAAAACAAACAATAATACTAATAACAACTAATAAAATTTTCATCTTCTCTCTCCTCTTTGTTTCTTCTCTAGGACTTAGTATGTTAATACTAATATTTATTGGTTTACTTTTGGCTACAGTTAGCCCAGCTTACCATTATCATAGATATAAATGTAATGGCAGTTTGCGGGTTTTCTTTTTTAACCAACATCAGCCTCGAATAAAGATAATTGTCGTGCTTGTTTAAGCCCATTTTTAACCCCTTCTATCACCTTTTTAGTGAATCCTAAGCTTTCATCAAAGAAAGCAGCTATGTTCGCAAAATAAGCCTCCTGACGCTCTTTTTTCACCCTGATAAGGGAAAGGACAATTGCTTTAACCGATGCTAGTCTGATACCGCCACCACGACCAGCTTTGATGGTAAAGAAAATCTTTTGTTCTGCTTTAAGAGCTTTGAGAACTTTATCGAGTGAACGCTCAGGGATGTGTAACGCCTCCCTGAGAGTCTTTTTTGTCGTTTGGATAAAAGGGTCTGTAGATTGATTAAAGTCCTCAAGATACGCCATAAGATCAGCTTTCCACTCGTGAAGATGACTGTATTTACGTTCAGTACGCTTCTTCTTGAATTTATACCAGCCTTGTTTTGCAAACAAATCTGAGGCTTTTAGATTTTCGTTGACCCATGCTTTACATAAAATAGTGATGTAATCACGACTAGCTGCTTCATATTTTTCAGAATAAGCGCTCGCAATAAGCTTCAGAAGCTCACCTGAAGCAACAGGTTCGTCCAGTTGTCCATTGAAATCAGCTAAAACGTCCTCACAATCGCTCTGAGAAACACCAGATGAGAAGTTAGCAAGCGCTAAAGTAAAGAGAACGTTATTTCTACCCATCAATGCTTTAGCACCTTTGATATTAGACTCATTCATCAGCATTTTGTACCAAGGCTCATCAATTTGTTTTATCCCTGCAGTTCCTGTGATAACAGTTAAATTTGGTTTCTTGCTCGGAAATGGTAAATCTGACTGCTTCATTGACCAGTCTAACCACTCCTGGAAAGAATATTTGTAGTCCTCGTGAAAGAACTCGACGTTATCTGTCCGAGGCATACGAGCAATCCCAAAATGATTGCATGTCATATCAACTGGTAAAGACTGAGCGAAATAGTGACGCAAGTTTTGAGAGATAGCTTTCGCCACTTTCACCACTCGAAACTGTGAATGTGCAGTCACATAAGCTGGCTCAGAGAGCACGAAATAGGCTTGATAGCCTTTATTTGACTTTAAAATCAGCGTAGGCATGAACCCTAAGTCAATAGCAGCTGTTAGAATATCTCCAGAAGTCATCTCTTCAGCTGAAGAATGCACGTCGAAGTCAATATAGAAGGTGTTAATCTGTCTGAGATTATCTTCTGAATGTCCACGTGTCACTTTTCGCTTAGCGTCACTGTAAGAGCCATAACGATAGACGTTTGGTGTCCAATGAGTGAAGCTATCTTGATTTTCTAAAAGTGCTTCTATCGATGTCAAAACCAGTCCATGCGCTTTAATCATATTTGTTTTAGATCGATAAGCAAAGATAGAGCCTCGTTTATCTTCTTCAGCTGAAGAGACTGACTGAAGGTGGCTATTTTTAAATTTGGTTTGTCTTAATCCATTTTTGAGGATTAAATCATAGATTGTCTTTATCTGATTTACCATTTAACTAACTTTTTCTTATTTTTACTTTGACTATACTAGTCTTTCTAGTTTAATTTATTTTCATATTCCGAGGAGGAAACGAATTTGGGGAACAATAACCATTTTGTAGATCCTTTTTCAAATAGAACTCAGCATTTACTGTCATGACATAGTCACTTCTTTTCCAATTGCGACGAAGACGAGTATTGAAAAGAGCAACTTTAGACTCAATCTCTCTGAATCTAAAACCTAGTTTTAAATAGGTTGTGACAATTTCATGAACATGTTCCCTAGCCTTCTTATTTCTAAGCCTTTTGTGGATACGCTGTTCTTGATCCTCTAGTTTTAATAACTTCTGATACTGAATATACAGTACCCTCATTTCTTCAATTTTCTTCTGCCAGTTGAGATTGTAAGGTTGACCAGAGTATTTATTTTTCAACATACTAACAGGTTCTTTAAACTTCATCTGAACAGAATCAAATTCTCCCAAATCCTCAAAGGGATCAATAAAACCCAAAGGGTCACTGTTAACTAACTGTTGATATAAACTTTCTCTATCCATAACTTTACCTTCGCTTTTATGATGTATTATCGTTATCAAGAAAATCAAATAATGTCTGTTGAATACAATAACAAGGTGTCAATGATATTTTTCCCTTGTAAGAAGGTATACCATCTTCATCTATCATCTCTTCCTCAGCATCATGATCAATAACTTCATAGATTTCCAACGTATCTATGTCCATTACCAGCTCAAGACCTTTCATGGTGAATTTCCTTTCCTTATGATATTTTAAGCGAACAAAAAGGAGAACAGATTTCTCCGTTCTCCTTTGTAAATACAGGATTATTTGTTATTCTAAAAACTCTTACCACTTACGTTGCATTTTTTTAAAATGTCTAGTAATGAGAGGAAAATGTTTTTACCATAGAAAAAACAGCAGGCTTTTGCGGCTCTATAATTTCTGTAGTGGGTAAATCCCAAGCAGAGATTATGGAGCCTTTTCGTGTGTAGAAAAAAAGTCCCATATGACCTATAATGAAAAGCGCTAAAACAACTCATTAGAAAGGCTCATATGGAACACTTCAATACTATCACAAAACTACTCGGATTAAAAGACCAAAATATCACCATTCAGGACCTGATTGATTGTGAAACCCACAAAGAAATCATCGCTTCTCTTGATTACGATGCTCCAAACTGTCCTGCTTGTGGAGAGAAAATGGGAAGGTACGACTTCCAAAAATCGTCTAAAATCCCCTATCTAGACTGTGTCGGCTACAAGTGTCGAATTCTCCTCAAGAAGCGTCGCTTTCGTTGTTCCAACTGTCGCAAGATGCAGATCTCAGGGACTCCTCTCGTCAAGAAGAATCATCAAATCCCGACTATCCTTAACCAGAAAATCGCCCAGAAACTCATCGAAAAGACCTCCATGACAAAGATCGCAGAGGAGCTATCCGTATCAACCTCAACAGTTATTCGTAAGCTCAACGATTTTCAATTTAAAACCAAGCTCAACTACCTGCCGACCGTTATGATCTGGGATGAGTAGCTTTAAGAAAGGGAAGATGAGCTTTATTGCTCAGGACTTTGAAACAAATGAGGTCCTAGCTATCTTAGATGGACGAACTCAGGCGGTCATTCGCAACCATTTCCTTCGTTACCACAGAAAAGTCCGTGAGTGTGTGCAATTCATTACCATGGACATGTATAGCCCTTATTATCAGCTAGCTAAAAAGCTATTCCCACATGCCCAAATTGTTCTCGATCGTTTCCACATCGTCCAGCATCTGAGCCGTGCTATGAATCGTGTCCGCATCCAAATCATGAATCAATTTGACCTAAAATCAATTGAATATCGAGCCCTCAAACGCTATTGGAAACTGATACAACAAGACAGTCGAAAACTGAAGGACGAGCTCTTTTATCAACCAACTTTTAGAGAACACCTAACAAATAGGGAGATTCGAGATCGCTTGCTCAATTACTCAGAGGACCTAAAACAACATTATGACCTCTATCAGCTCTTGCTCTTCCACTTTCAGGAGAAGAACGCTGACCATTTCTTTGCCCTCATCAAGGACAATTTCAAGCAAGTTGATCCAATTTTTCAAACTGTTTTTAAGACCTTCCAAAAAGATAAGAAAAAGGTCATCAATGCCCTCACCTTACCTTATTCCAACGCAAAACTGGAGGCGACCAACAATCTAATCAAGGTCATCAAACGAAACGCTTATGGTTTTAGGAACTTTGAAAACTTCAAAAAACGCATTCTCATCGCTTTGAACATCAAAAAAGAGAAAACCAATTTGGTTCTCTCTAGGTGTTAGCTTTTCATCTACCCACTACAGTTGACAAAGAGCCGCTTTTGCCTACTATTTTCATTAGTTAACTGCTGACCAGTCAAACTGGCTAAAGGTTTTGTACAAATCCCCAAAGTTACCTTTGTAACCAAGGTCTTTGCCTTTATAAGTGACACTTAAGACAGGAGTACTGTCAGGCAGAGTGACACAGCCTGATAGTGCGAGTAAAAACTCATCAGGATTGTCATAAACCTGCTCTCGCTCCATTTGGTAAGAATCACGATAGCGTAGTGTAATCATAAGCTATCCTCCTTTCTGCTTGTCACACCTTCTCTTTTGTGCTGTGGATTTGCCTGGGCTAGTCGTCCGTAGAGGAGATAGTCTACTTGGCGTAAATCAGCAACGCTCTTGCAATTTAGAGCACACATGATAAGGCGCAACTCTTCTTTCCAGCCGTTGATAATAGCAATCACTTGGTCTACTTGATAGCGCTCAACAAGCTCTAAAACCGTCCGTGATAGCCCGACTGCCTTAGCACCAAGCACCAAGCACTTAATCATATCAAGGGGATGGCGAACGCCACCTGATGCTAAGATGTCCATCTTGTCCATCATAGGACTTGAATTTATCAGGGCTTGTACAGTTGTCTGCCCCCAGTCGTTTAGGTAATCAAGCTTCTTGCCACGTTGATTTTCGATGTAGGCAAAGCTGGTGCCGCCTCGACCAGAAATGTCAACACAACGAATGCCCAGCTCATACGCTCTCTTGATACTGGCAAGATCCATGCCAAAACCAACTTCTTTTAGCATAAGAGGGGTTGAGAGATTTTGCACATAGTCCTGTAAATGGTTCTGCCACTGACTAAAATCCCGCTCGCCCTCTGGCATTAGAAGCTCTTGCATGACATTGACATGGACTTGTAAAAAGAGCGGCTGCATGCTCTTGATGGTCGCAAGTGCTGCTGAGAGGGGCTTATCTAAGCCGATGTTGGTTGCGAGTTTAAGATTTGGATAGTCCTCGTGTCGTGGATAGGACTGGTCATGAGGATTTTTGAGGGCAGCACTGTAGGAGCCTGTCACCATGACAAGACCTGTCGCCTCTGCTACTTGCGCTAGCTTTTGATTGACCGCTGCTGCTTTTTGGCTGCCTCCTGTCATCGCATTGATGTAAAAAGGAAAGTCAAAGTCCATCCCTAAAAAATTGGTGCTAAGGTCAATGTCGCAAAGAGCGTACTTAGGCAGAGACGCTTGAATCAGCTCCATCTCATCAAAGCTATTATAGGGTGACTGGTAGGCAAGAGCGTGCTTGATGTGGTCATCCTTGCGATTTCTCATAAAACTATAACCTTTCCTGTAAGAGAAGTGTAATACTCTCTTTTCTCCAGCGCTCAATCAGAGTTTGGCTGGACTTCTCATCAAAAGAGAGGGCAATCCCGCAATCACCGCCACCTGAACCCGATGACTTAGCGACACAGTCTAAGCCAGAACTAGCTGTTTTTAAGCGTCGTAGGCTATCATTGTAAATGGCAGGGCTGAGCTGGTCAAGAAGTGTGCTAATCATCTCTAAACTGTCCTTGATAGCAGGTTTATCACCTGTCTCAAGAGCAGTTATCAAGCGTACAACGTGCTGATTTGTCTCGGTTAGAAAGGCTTCATCAATTGAACCTTTGACACGCCTTATCATGTCTTTTGAGATAGAGGGTTGTCTTGTCCAGCCCACCAAAAAGTCAATATCTACAACAGAATGCACTGGACGAATACTGTAGCCCCAATCAGACGCTAGCACCTCTTGTAAACTGTGCGAGTCTATCTGACGGCGCATCGCTTCTCTGTCAAAGGCTGTGTAGGCGATCAAAGACTCATAAGAAATACAAGCAATATCACCCATTGAGCCATTATCACCACGCTTTAAGAGCACATAAGCTGCCAGCTTAAACAGCAGATCAGCTGATACATCAAGCTGATAGAGCGCAGCCATTGCCTTTAGCGTCAAAACCACAACGCTACCGCTCGAGCCAATACCTAGCTTTAGCCCATCACGCTCTAGCTTACCGGTGATAGCAAGAGAAAAGTGCTGAAGCTTCTGACCACAAGCGAGCGCATACTCCTCCATCACCGCAACGGTCTCTTGGATGAGAACGTAATTAGCGTCAGGGCTTGCCATATCACAGCTGTAGTCAAACATGTCAGAGGAGAGCTGATAGGTGCTGCTTGACTGGATACTAGCACGCATATAGATGGGGATAAAAGCCAGCAGCGCTGTTTGTTTGGGCGCTAAAATAGCGTACTCACCAGCGATATAGAGCTTTCCACCTGTTGTGACCTCTATCATCTGATCTCCTTTGTCCTAGATGCGATAATCGTGTAGTCCTCCTCAAAGCGCTTAGAGAGATGCTCTAAGTCCTCTTCTAAGCAGAGTACCTTGATGTTTGGTCCAGCGTCCATGGTGAAATAGCAGCGCTCTCCTTGCTTGCGAAGTGCACGCACATACTCCATTGCCTGGTAGGACTTGTCGGTTAGGTAAGAAAAAGCAGGATTTGAGGTTCGTGTCGTCTCGTGCATAGCAAGAGCATTTTGTTCTGTCAGCTCTCCTACCTTCTCAAAGTCTCCAGATTTTAAATAATCTAGCATTTGAGGGTAATCTTTATCAGACTGCTCAATCCACTGTTGAAAGTTAGTAGAGGTATCATGACAACGCTTCATGCCCTCACGGCTTGAGATAGGCTTTTTCTGGTCATTAAGCACTAGCACAATCATAGCTAGTTTTAACTGAGTCTCAACGGGATAGACCGCTCCGCTCTTCTTGTCCCAAGCAGCGATAGGACCAAAGAAGGAACGTGACGAGGAGCCAGAGGCAAACTTAGCTTCTTGAGCGAGCGCTTCTTGGCTGAGATTAGTCTCAAAGAGTTTATTAGCCGCTAAAACGAGAGCAGACAAGCCGCTAGAACTCGACGAAAGCCCTGCTGCTGTTGGCATGTTATTTGTCGTATCAATGCGGACAAACTGCCTTTTCCCATACCTAAAGCGGTCTAAAACCGCCGTCATCTTAGCATGCTCTGCCTCATCTTGGAGCACACCATCAATATAAAACAAGTCGCTTTTAGCGTCGTCTGGTAAACATGTGAGTGTCGTTTGGGTAAACATATTTTCTAGCGTCAAAGAGATACTGCTGGTTGAGGGAATCATCTTTTGGCTATCCTCTTTGCCCCAATATTTGATAATGGCAATATTGGCGTAAGACTTGGCACTTACAGTTTTTCCGTCCATGTATTGATTGCTCCTTCTTTCTTTAGTTGACTACTGAGGTTTTCAGCTTCTTCTTGGCTTTTGACAAGTGCGATAATACATCCACCTAGACCGCCGCCTGTCATTTTAGCGCCTATAGCACCCTCTTTTTGGGCAATAGCGACAAGGTGGTCGCACTCTTTGCTACTGACACCCAGTTGTCTTAGGGCTTGGTGCGCTGCAAACATACTGCTACCAAGCGCTTCTAGCTGACCTGCTGCGATACTTTTTTCTGCGGTTTCTGCTAAATTGCCTAGCTCTTTTAGCAAAGGCAGTGCTGGTGCACCTAGACTTTTGACCTTTTCAACGGCTTCACTGGTGTGTCCATAGATACCTGTGTCAGCTATCAAGAGGTGCGCGTCCAGATTGAGAGCGATTTCTGAAAAGCCGATATTTCGGATAAACTTAATCGCCACCTCACTGAGACAGGTCTTGGCGTCAAGACCGCTAGGGTTGGTGTGCGCAATCATCTCTGCTTGATTGACCAGATACTCCAGTGTCCCAAGCGACAAGTCCTCCTCAAAATAGTCAAAAACACCACGAATAGCAGCGATAGCAACCGCTGCTGAGGAGCCCATGCCACGCTTTTTAGGCACTTGCGATTGGATGTGAACATCCAAGCACTCCTCTTGCTTATCCAAATGCTCAAGCGCTGCAAAAATAGCCATGGCAAGCGGATCTGTCACATCAAGCTCTAAAGGATGGCTTCCCTTTGTCACCTGACAAACCACTTCAATGTTTTTCAGAGGTAAAGCAATGGCTGGATAACCATACACCACCGAGTGCTCCCCCATTAAAATAATCTTACTATGCGCTTTTCCGAGTCCGATTTTTTTTGTCATATTACTACTCTTTTTTACATTTCAGTCATTTCTATTGTAATATAAAACCACTAAAAAAGCGACTGTTGACCTGATAGCGCTCTTATTCCTTATTTATCTAAATGCTAGTGACACAAGCCGTTTTTTTAATGGTTTCATCAGCATAACTCCGAAAGCTAATTATATCATAAAATGAGAAAAAAAGCAGTCCTAGGTACTAGCCCCCAAAAATGAGACACAAAAAAACACTCCTGTTGAAAATCTAGTAAACTAGAAACAGGAGTGTTTTGTTATGGTCAAAAAAGCATATTCATTA
>NZ_JBCLSK010000043.1:0-13526 GCF_041225505.1 Streptococcus hyointestinalis
AGACCTAGACGAATTCTCAAGTATAAAACCGCACATTTTTTGTTTGAGCTAGCCCAAACAGCTTGAACACAGGTTTTCTAGTCTACTATCGAACCTGTTGCACTTGACTTGACAAGTGGGGAAAAAAGTTTTTTGACTTTTTCACATCAAAATCTTTGACAAAAGGAAGCGTTTACATTATAATTAAAGTATAAAAAATAAAGATAATCAAAGGAGGAAACTTCTATGATGAATCAAAACAAGTCTCGGTATAAAAATGGTGATTCCATTTAAGGTAGGCAAAACAAGAGACTTTACAAAATGTTAATGATGTCGTTCAGAAATCGGTAGGCAGATGTTGCTTTATAGGAGGTGACACTTATGTTGATGTTAAACATAGGGCGTTATCGCAACGGTGATAAGGTGCTGTTTATAAAGTGAGATGGAGGAATAGCTATGTTACATGTATCACGGTATAAAAATGGAGACAAAAAAGCTAGTCGCATAAAATAGCTTAGGAGGTGTCTCCAATGTAAAAAGACAGTTGTTTTTAGCTAATCTTGTTATGGGAGCGAGGTGGCTTATATTACAAATGACACTTAATAGGTATAAAAACGGAGATTAAAACAGTTCGAGAGAGTATGACGGAACAGTCGCTGTCAATGTGAAGAATGTCTTTTTGAGTAAGAGGTAAGCATTATCTTAGAAGTTGTGAAAAATAAGGAGCTTAATCTTATGCTGAAATTAAATATCAAACGCTATAAAAATGGTGATAACTAACTTCCCTCCTTATGATATGACAATAATATTTTTTAGCCCATAACCAGACGTGGTTATGGGTTTTTAAAATAATTGATTATCATATTGACATCATATACTTTAGTGGATATAATAGAATCGTAACATTGTATATTTTTTGAATATTCTGTTCAAGAAAAAGGAAAAGGAGAAAGTTAATGAGCAAGCAGGATTGGTTAGAGTATTTTGAAGCTGTTAATGGTCGTGAGGCTACGGAGGCTGAGATTGAGCAGGCACAATTAGCTGGTGAATTCGAAGCTGAGGTAGTAGCTGAACCGTCAACTGTTCAAGAAATCGCAGAAGAAAGTGTAGTGGAAACTACGGTTGTACAGGCTCCAGCAGAAAAACAGGTAGCCACAGGAAATACGCAAAACACCCCACAGTCTCAGACTGATGGGGCAAGCCAGTTTAAAGCGTCGTCAAGTAATTTCTGGAACTGGCTAGTAGACGCTTGGAAAAATCCGACAAAAGAAGATAACAGTCAGTATAATGGTCTCATCACTCTAGGTATCACGGCAGCACTGTTAGGCATAACTGTTTATACCTTGGCTAATAAATTAGTCAATTCTATCTCTAGTGCGTTCGGACAATCAAGTAGTAGCAGTGCTGATTTATCTGTCTTTTTGATAGGGTTTGTGACCTTTGCTCTTTTCTTGTTCTCTCTGACTTTTTCTTCCTTTGTTTCACGTCGATTTATTTACCAAGATGAGTCTTATACTTTTATGAAGAGCTTCGCATGGTTTGGTCGTGCAACTGCTCTTACAGCTCCTTTGTCTCTTTTAATCTTTTTACTAGTCTTGATGGGAAGTTTTCAACTGGCATGGTTTCTTCTAACTGTGTTCTTTTTACTAGTGGGAACTGCTCTTACCTATAGTTTGCTACCGGTAGGTAATAAAACTCAATTCGATAATTACTACCGCTTTCTTATTGCAGTTGTTTTAAGTGGTGTTATTATTGGGATTTTCTTTAGGATTGAGTATTCTATAATTGGCAATTACATTGGACAAACGCCACTAGGAGATCTATCACAATTCTTTAACCCAATGTCATTCTAAAGGAGAAAGAGAAATTTATGGCTAGTAAAGAAAGATGGACCGAGCTGTTTAACCAAGTGATTGGACGCCCACCGACTCCAGACGAATTTATGGCAGGAAAAGCAGGCGGTTTTTCACCAAAGGACATCAAGACAATCGCTCAAGCTCACGAAAAAGAAAGTGAAAGAAAAGCAGAAGAGTCTGTTTTTGATATTGCTGAAGAATCTTTAGAATCAAGTCTAGCAGAAAGAGAAGCAGCTGCTGAGATTTTTGATATTGCTGAAGAGGCTGTATCTTCAACGAACGATACCTCCCAGTCAGAAACTTTAGAAAGTAGCGACTCTCAAACTTCGCAAGTAAAAAAAGAAAATCTTGCTCAAAAAGAGTGGCTTAACGCTTTTGAAAAGTATGTTGGGCGTAAACCAACTCCAAAAGAGTTTCAGGCTGGAAAAGAGGCTTATTTTAGCTTAGTAAGTATCACGCCTTTTGTTAAGAAGACAGAAGAACAAGATTCAGTTTCGCAGGCAAAGCCGTGGTCTAAACGCAAAAAATTTGGTGTTATTTTTTCTGTAAGTTTTGTTGTCGTCCTTGTTTTTGCTTACATGGCAGGCACCAATTATTATTCTAAAGAATCCGTTGCAAAGCGCTACAGTAGCGCTGTTCATAAGAACTTTAAAGAAGCTTTGAAATATCAAGTTTGGTCAGATAACTACAAGGATATTACAGAAAAAGACTTAAAATATACTGATACTAAAAGAGCAACCGTAGCAATTTCTGCAGAGGAAGTACTCAATGGTGCACACTTAGAAGAAGTTGGAAAAGAACTCCTCATTTTTCCAAAGTGGCGTGTTGTGATTAAACCTGCTAGTGCTGATATCACATCAAATGCTAGTGGTCTCGTTATCAGTGTTAATGGCAAAAAAATAGGAACCACTAATTCCAAAAAATATCAAAAAAAACTTAATCCTCTCTATCCGGGTACATATCAGTTTAAGGCTTCAGGAAAAGTTGATGGTCAAACAATCAACCTATCAGCTAATAAAAAGTTGACAAGCACGGAACAAATTGATTTAGGTGTTGTCTACAAGAGCTTTGAAGTTAACAGCAATCTTAAAGATGGTGACCTTTATGCAGGGAATAATAAAATTGCTAGTTTAACAGATGGCACCTACAATGTAAAAGAGCTTGCTCTTAGTAAAACGACAGATGTCTATGTTCAAAAGACTTTTGCGGATGGTACAACAGTTAAGAGTGAGAGCATTGAAGCGAGTGATATTGCTAATGATGGGACAGTTACCTTGGATTCTGATAGTGTTTTAGACCGTGATACGGCAAATGATCTCATCTCAGCAGCGTATCAAAAGCTTTCGTACTATGCAAGTAATGGAAAAACACCAAATGAGCTTGATAATATCTTCCAAAATGGAAACCAAAATAAGTTCTACAATGATGTTAAAAAGACAATTGACCACAACCTCCATGAGGCAAAAATAAGAAATGCTGACAGTATTAGCTTTTCTGATGTTGATGTCAATAACGTGAGTCAGACAGGAAAAGATAGCTACACAGTTGATTTTACAGTTGTTTATAGCTTCTATTATTCTTATGGAAATGGCCATACAACGTCTGGCTATATCAAGCAGAAAATGTCTTGGTCTGCTCATGTCAAGTATGTTGGCACTAGTGATAATGATAGTTATAGCTATGGTGGTAAATCCTATAAATATCGTATTGTTGAGCCAAATGGTGAATCTAAAACACTATCAACAGACAATAGTGTAGATTGATTATAAACATGTAAAGAGGTTCGGAGTTTGGCTTAGATCAACCTTTTTATAAAGAAAGAGGAAAATATGGTAAATAAGGCAGTTGGGATAGATTTGGGAACGACCAACTCGAGTATGGCAATTGTGATTGATGGCAAGCCAGAGATTATTCAACTTGGCACGAACGACGACCGTGTATTGCGCTCGGCACTTTATTTTTCAACTATCGGTGGGCAAAATCGTGTTTTTTATGGTAATGACGCTATTAACCGAGGAACAGAAGTTGGAAAAGTTGAATACTTTAAGCAAGATTTTAAGCGTGATATGGCACGTGGTATTGTCAATGAGACACCTGGTAGCTCACCTATAGACGCAACGATTTTATCGGCTCTGCTATTATATCAGTTCAAAAAACGCCTCAAAACGGTGTCTCAAGAATTAGGAGTGGATGATATTTCAGACGCAGTCATTACTGTGCCGGCTTACTTCACATCAGAGCAGCGTTTAGCAACGAAACGTGCAGGAAAATTAGCAGGGTTTAATATTCTTAGGATCATTAATGAGCCTACCGCGGCAGCTATTTCCTATGCTAGCAGCAAAAAAATATCAGGTAATGTCCTAGTCTATGACTTGGGCGGCGGTACTTTTGATGTCACTGTGATAAACGTGTCTCAGCAGGATTATCATATTTTGGCAACTGATGGCGACCATAGATTGGGTGGGATAGATTTTGATAAAGCATTGGTTAAATTAATCAAGGAAAAATTTGAGCAACAAGGACTCAATATGACCATGCTGACGCCAAAAGAAGAAATGCAGCTGCGCTATCAAGCTGAAAAATTAAAAACACAACTATCCATCGATGAGAGTGTTTTTTGTGAGCGTTCCAGTGAATCTGGTGACTACGGTATTGAAATTACACGTGATGAGTTCAACAGCGCAGTAAGTGTTTTGGTTAAAGATACTGAGTTGAAAATGAATCAGACCTTAGCAGCGTCTGGTTTGACTTGGGAAGCTATAGACCATATTTTACTAGTAGGTGGTGCAACACGTATGCCTATTATTCGTCAGATGGTAAGTAGCGTTAGCGGAAAAACTATTCATTATGACCTCAATCCGGATACTATTGTCGCTGAGGGAGCTAGTTTAATTGCAGATTTGTTAGCTAATCAAACGATTTCATTCAGTGAAAAACGTGATGGATTTGATACAAACGAATCAATGATACAGGTACAAGATGTGACTTCGCAAGGAATTGGTCTTCTCTTTAAAAAATCACCCTATCAACACTATGATTTTGGGGGAGATTTCACAAATAGTGTCATCGTATCACGAAATACACCAGTTCCTCATCGCTTTGAAAAGGATTTGTTTGCTGTTGCCAATAATCAAAATAATTTTCGATTACGTGTGACAGAAGGCAACTATGCTAATCCAATAAATGTCAAAGTCATTCTTGACCAAGTTGTTAATCTCCCATCATCCTATCAAACAGGAGACAAGATAGGAAAAGCGATTTTTGAATTAAGTGAGGAACAGTTGGTTGTGATTTCAATTATAGATGTGAAGACACAAGCAGTCATCAGTCGTTTCCAAGCTAATGCGAAAATGAGCCAGCAAAATGTCGAGGAAGATTTATCAGAATTACAGGCAATTTTTGAACAGTATATTGTATGATTGATTTTTATAAATGGCAAGACACACAGACAAAGCAAGCACTACCGCTTGCACAAGAAATGTCGGGAAAACTATCTCCAGAAGCCAGTACTGAAGAACTCTACCAGCTTATCTATCATTTTGAGCAAGAGTTTGGCGAGAGAGCGACACTTACAAATAGTCATCTCAAGGATGAAAAGGAAATTTACGACCTTTTAGACTATGCTAAGAGTGTTTTTAGCAGTGAGCAACAAAGACAAATTTATGACCAAAAACTAGGGAGTATCTATGTAAGCGAGGGAATTTTGCCAGATGTGAAAACAATTGAGCCTCCTCGAAAAAAAGAAGTAAAGCGAAATTGGCTTCTTATCATCTTGACAGGTGTATTTTTGGTACTAAGTTTCTTCTTGTTTTGGATTTGGCACTTGAATCTTTTTGTCCTTTTGATTTTTATGTTAATAGCCATAGCTCTTATATTATATTTTATGAATGGATAGGATTAGGAATGCAACATCAATTAGACTTTAAACACATTTGTTTTCAGTATCCAAATAGCCAAGTTTCTTTATTTAAAGAGCTGAATTTTTCTGTAAAAACAGGAGAGTTGGTTGGTATTTTAGGGTCTTCAGGCAGTGGAAAAACAACACTTACGGAAATCTTATTAGGACGTCATCGTCCTACATGTCGTCATTTTCAAATGTTAGAAGACGGCTCTCCTTTATCAATAGCTATTAAGTGGAGCTACGTTCCCCAGCAAAATTTACTAAGAGAATACTTACGTGTTAATGAAATTTTTAACATTTATGCTGATATTCACTTAAAAACTGCAAAAGCAAAGGAAAAACAGCAACGCATTTTCCAAACTCTTCAAGATTTGGGATTGTCTGATTTTAAGGATAAGAAAATCTCTGAACTTAGTGGAGGGCAAAAGCGTCGTGTGAGTATTGGCATAGAGATGCTCAGAGATTCACGTTACTTTATCCTTGATGAACCTTCTAGCGGGCTTGATGCTCTTAGTGATCGTAATCTGCTTCGGACACTCAAGATTATGGCTAGAGTCAATCAAAAAGCTATTGTTGTCATCACACATAATACTGAAAACCTTGCGATTTTGGATAAACTGATTTTTTTGTCAAAAGGGAAACCGACTTTTGTTGGCAGTTTTGAAGAGCTATTGATGGAATTCAAAACAACAGATAGATTCACAGTTAAAAAATATTTGGATTTGAGTATTGCAGATCTCTATCAAGAGTTGAATGCATCAGGGAGGATTTATGATATTTAGGAGGATAGGGTGCAAGCTAGCATACGTCTAAAGTGGTACCAGTATAAGCGACACTACTTTGATTTTTTGAAAGTTTTATTTGGAATTGTAGGATTTGAGGTGCTCATCCTTTATATCCAAAAAAAGGGATTCTTAGAAAACTTTGAAACAACGAGAATGACACTTTTCTTGCTTCTTTTTTCAACCAGTCTTCTGATTCTTGTCCAGACCAGTATCAGTATTAGTCGAGAGCGTAGTATCTTGGAGCGTGATTTCTTTTCAGGGTTGAATCGTCTTAGTTTTTCTTTAGCTAGTCTCCTTTTTGAAAGCATTAACGCTGTAATAGAAGCTTTTGTCTTTGTTTTAGCTTATCTGACTTTGTCGTTCTATTTCGGTTTTGACTTGCCAGAAAAGGGAGGTTATTTTCAATCGTTTTTGTTAGAAGTCTTTATTACAGTAGTGCTTGTTTATTTGTCCTCGCATTTTATAGCACTTCTTGTCTCTGTTTTGACAGGAAATAGCGAAATAAGCTCGGTCATTCTGGCGGTTATTATTGGTATTGTTCAGTTTTCACTTGCAGGGACTATTTTACAGCTTCCAAAAGCTATTAGTAAATTTTCTGCTCTTACTTTCTTGAGTTACGGGCACAAAGTATTTGGTATGTCTAATGACCTCTATCACCTTCCCTCTATTATGGCGAAGCTCCATATTCCTATTGAAAAAGGACAACTAAACCAATTTAAAGCGTCACATGCTGCTATACTGGGTGATTGGAGTATGCTTGCTATACACGCTGTAGTGTACGCTCTTATCTTTATGTTGCTGCTACTTTATAGAAAGAAGTGAGGCTTATGCAGAAAAATCGTAATTATATCGTATTGATTCTAAGTATCTTTCTATTGTGTGTAGGTTTAGGAAAGTGGCGTCAAACAGCAGTATTATCACATACTGGAGTAACGTATCAGACAGAGTTAGACAATAAAAAAAGTGGCAATACAGAAGTCTTTCAAGTGACCTTACTGAGTTCGTCAAAGGCTTTAGTTGAAAATGTAACGAAAAAAACGAGCTTTGAAGGAAAAATCAAGCAAACATCAACTGGCGCCAGTAGAGCTATTCGTTTTGTCCTTCCAAATGATAAGGGAACCCTTATTTTAAAAGCAGGCTTGTTACCATGGGAGAAACCTAAGTTAGAAATAACCAATTCAACAGTTTATGCTCAAAAAAATACAAGGACTAAAGTAGTTGAACGGCAGAATAAAAACGAGACGACAACTGCTTCAAAAACAGATAAATCTGTTGTCTTCTCAAGTGATGATATCCAAAATATCTGTCAAAAGTTTGGGCATTGGCTTTATGAGAGTCAGTATGCTAAGGATGCTGTTGTTGTTTCAGGTGCTTTTTCAAAACCACAACTAAAAGATACAGCAAATAGTCAAGTCTTGTATGTTTCAACAAAAGATGGCGATATTTTAACCTCGCTTTTAGTGCCTAAAGGAGCTAGTGATTGGATTCGAGAGGTGCCTAATCCAGTGGGATACAATAGCGAGTCTTTGTCACAAGAGGGATTTGCTCGTTATGTCAATCATTTTGATTTAGCTGCATTAGGTAATTCTTTAGGCAGTGATTCTGCTAGTGATTATCAAGCCAAAACCATTTTTAGGATTTATCACCTTAAAGAAAAGAAACATGCTTACTATACAGAGGATGCTGAACGTCTCAGTTTAGAAAAACTGACAACAGGTGATTTATATGAGAGTTTGTTTAACAACTTGATGGACACTAGTCAGCCATCGTATCAAATTGTTTTAGCCTCAAATGGGCAAGTGTATTGGACAAAAGACTACAGCTTATCATCTCCTCTAGAAGGAGATAGCTACGAGTTAGCGCCTGATGATATGCAAGAAGCTTATCAATCATTTTTAGGAGAATATTCAAAATAAAGGAGGCATTCTATATAAAAAGTCAAGAATAATTTCAAATATTTTTTAAAGCTATTTAAAAAATTGCTTGCATGCGAAAAAGACCTGCTAAAAGCAAGTTTTAAAAATCATTCGTGACTTTATAGCTTTACCTTAGTTTAGTTTCATCAAATAGTTGATTGGTTTTAAGAAGATGATAAATGATACGAGTTAATTTTTTAGCGACATGTGTCACGGCTACATTGTAGTGCTTTCCTTGACTGATTTTTAGTCTTAAATAGGCTTTAAAATGCGGAGAATAAATCGAGATGAGCTTAGCAGCTTGTATTAGGGCATACCTCAGATAAGAAGAGCCTCGTTTAACCATGTGACCTGCATTATCCATCTGTTCTGATTGGTAAATGGCAGGGTCTAACCCTGCAAAGGCTTGGAGTTGATTTGGATTTTTGAAGTTATGAATAGTCTTAATTTCAGCTAGAATAATAGCACCAAGACGACTTCCAATTCCTGTAATAGATGTGATAGGAGAGTTCAAGTTATTCATCAGGAGATTAATTTCCTCTTGAGTTTGATTAATCTGTTTATCATAGTGTTTGATGCTTTCAATTAATTGCACTAATTCCAGGGATAAAGCAGGTGAAGCATTACCAATAGTCTGTTTGGCTGTTTCTTGTATCTGATGAGCTTTATCAGCAGTTAGCCGTTTGATTTTAAGTAACGATGAGAATCTAGCACGAGCTATCTTTTGGGCAGAAGGGTACTTAGTCAATAACTCATAGACAAAATGACTATGAAGATTACTAACAACTCTATGGAGTTCAGGGAAGATAATGTCAAGCAATCTGATATATAGGTTCTTGCATCTAGACCGTGACTGGGTTAAGCGATTTTGATAACGTGTCAGCTCTTTTAACTCGTCTAATACACTATTTGTTTGATAACGTTCAGGGGTCACATCAGAGCGTAGCTTACGAGCAATTAACAGGGCATCTTTCCTATCTGTCTTAGTTTTTCTAAGCGATTGTGATTTAGCAAATTCTTTGATAATGAGCGGGTTATAAACAAACACATTGTAGCCTAACTCTCTTAAGAAAGTCACAATGTTGTAATTATAGTGCCCTGTACTTTCAAGTGCAATCTGGACATCTTGTGTGATAGGAGAGAGCTGTTCTAGCTTTATTGTCAGCTAATGAAAACCTTGATAAGAATTGGCAAATTTAAAGTTAGTCATCATCATTTCTCCAGCCTCATTGATGCAGGCTAAATCGTGTTTATTTTTGGCAATGTCAATACCAACATAGAGCATAAGTTTCTGATTCCTTTCAAAATGATTAGCGACTGTTGTTCGTTCCACGCACTCTTTGCCTTGTATCCTTACATGAGATAAAACGTCAAAGCGTTATCATTCTAATTACCAATTAAACAAAGAGCTGTGGTTAGAGCCTCCTCGAAATCGTCAAAGCGATTGGAATGAAATACTAATCCACAGCGCTGAACTAAGTATAAAACAAATCTAAAAAATAATTAAAGAAAGGGTTTATACTGGCGGGAGCTACCCGCTAATATAAATATAAGGAATGACTAATGGATATGAGAGAGTGGGCAAAAGAATTTGAAGTCGTCAATGGTAGGAAAGCGAACTCTGATGAGTTTCTAGCTGCTAAGCAACAAGGCTTTCCGAGTTTAATGTCAGACGAAAGAGATAAGTTTTCAAAAGATCAGATAAATCCAACATCAGAGAAACTATCTTGGCTGCAAATTGCTGCTAGAGTGATAGTTGTCCTTGTTGTTGCTGTATTTGGTTATCTTGTCGGCTATCTATTTGCGTGAGGTGGGGATGATGGAAAAACTAAAATCATTACATTCTAAAAAATTTTATGTTGTTCTGATTGTTGTATTTCTCGCTTTCTTAGCGATTGGGAAGTATACACAAACAAATGCACTGACCAGCTCGTCAGTTGTTTATGCAACGACGGTCAAAGATAAAAAAACAGGTAAGCAAATTCATTATCAAGTTCAAAGAGTTGGTAAAAACCGTTATAAAATCACTAATGCTAATACTGGACAGACCTATACAGGTCGTATCCAAACAGAAGCTGATAAATCTATTAGCATGGCATTGCCTAACGGAAATGGTGTCCTTAATCTGAAAAATAAAGGTACTTTTGTTCCAGATGCTCAGCTGACCTTGAAAGATTCCAAAAATTTAGAGCAAGTATCCAGCAAGACTATTCCAGCTGCTAATGCTTCTTTCAACCAAGCCAAAACAGCAGTAAAATCAAGTACAAGTACTACTAGTAAAAGCTCGCTATCTAGTCAGTCAAGTTCGACGAACTCAACAACAAGTAAGACAACTGAGACAACTAGTGAGAGCTCCACAGAGACAAAAACGGAGACTTCATCAACAAATACTAGCTCTACAAAAACATCATCAACCACTTCTTCAAGTACAAAGTCAAGTCAATCAGAAGTCGATTTGATTGCGTCATTAGACCAAGCGACTATCAAAAAGCTAACAGCTGATTTTTCAAAATGGTTAGATGAAAGTAGTTATGGTAAAGATGCTGTTGTTGTAAAAGGGCGACCAAACGAGCCTATTTATACAGCAAATTCAAGTAATGGAGATGTAGCGTCTTACAGTGTTGAGACTACCGATGGAAAAATGCTGGCGACTATAACTGGACTAGATGAAAGTCAAGACCTTAGTACAGCAAAAATCTCCTCCTATACAGTAGATGACAAGCATAATGCAACAAAAGAAGAGTTTGTATCATCTCTAAGCTCATCTAAAATCGCTGCATTAGGTATTGTACCGACGTCAACAAAAGCTAGCAATTTAATAAATGGCAATGCTGTGCGTGTTTATCATTTAAAGGATAATAGCACTCACTACCATGAAGAATTTTCGGATGAAGCTGAGGCTGTTAAGACAGCGGTTAAAAAAGAAGTTGGCGATTCATCAGATGATGCTTTGAACAAGGAATCTCACTACGGTTATGACTATTATTATGATAAGCTAGTTGATACAAGTAAACCAAGCTATGAATTTATACTGGCTAATAATGGTAAAGTTTATATGGCTGAAAATTATAAGCCAGCTACCAAAAGCTACAAAGAGGCTCCAAAAGATATCCAGCAAAAATACACAGAACTTATCCAAAAGTATACAGAACAAGATTCTAAGACAGAGTCTATTACAACTAGTGAAAGTTCTATTTTTCCTGAGGAGGCTTTAGGTACTTGGTACGGCTCAAGTAAACAAACTGACTCCATTCAAATGACCATTGAAAAAGACGGAACTGTTAAGACAATCTCAAATTTCAAAGCAGATTGGGGAGGAACAGTAGAGTCCCAAGCAACTGTCAGAAAAGTTGAAAAAGTAACGGACACTATTTACCGTTTTGTCGACTACACTGGAGAACATAGCGCTATTAACCCAGGGATGACAGGTATCGGTGGAGCTGGATTTAAAACAGCAGATGGCTTTAAGTTGGAAAATGGGACATACAAGTATGTCTATTGGACTGTAGCTGAGGATGAAGAATTTGATTTCACTGAGGAACCAAAAGATTTTGATGTGACCTTATCTAAGGATAAAGGAGCAGCGTCATCACAAAGCTCTGAACTCAAAACAAAAGGTACCGTAAGGGTTGTCGTTTCTGACTTGAAAGTACGTGAAGCACCAAGCACAAATAGTAAAGCTGTCGCTAGCTATAGTAATGGTGATACTATTGACTACGATGACATGCAGACAAATGAAGGCTATGTTTGGGTTTCTTACATTGCACCCCAATCTAAACAACGTCGCTATATAGCCATAAAAGAAGAAAATGGGGCAACATTTGCTGAGAACATAAATAACTAACAAGTGCTTGCATTTGTCTCTGAAAAACGATATAATACTAAATTGTGAGTGTACCTCACTTACCCCTTGCTAGTCTTGGGGTCATTAGACCAAAAGGAGGAAAACTATCAATGGCTAAATACGAAATTCTTTATATTATTCGTCCAAACATTGAAGAAGAAGCTAAAAACGCTTTGGTAGCACGCTTTGATGCTATCTTGACAGACAATGGTGCAACTGTTGTTGAATCAAAAGACTGGGAACAACGTCGTCTTGCTTATGAAATCCAAGACTTCCGTGAAGGTCTTTTCCACATCGTTAACGTTGAAGCTGACAATGATGTAGCTCTTAACGAATTTGACCGTCTGTCAAAAATCAATACTGACATTCTTCGTCACATGATTGTTAAACTTGACGCATAAGAGGTATCCTCATGATAAATAATGTAGTGCTAGTAGGTCGTATGACCCGTGACGCAGAGCTTCGTTACACACCAAGTAATCAAGCTGTAGCGACATTTACTTTGGCTGTTAATCGTAATTTTAAAAATCAAAATGGTGAGCGTGAGGCAGACTTTATTAATGTGGTTATTTGGCGTCAGCAAGCTGAAAATCTTGCAAACTGGGCTAAAAAGGGTACGTTGATTGGTGTGACTGGTCGTATTCAGACTAGAAATTATGAAAATCAACAAGGTCAGCGTGTCTATGTCACAGAAGTTGTTGCTGATAATTTCCAAATTTTGGAAAGCCGTGCAGCACGTGAGAGTCATACTGGTAACTACAGTGGTGGATTTGATACTCCTAGCTCAACAGCTGGCTATTCTAGTTCATCGCAAGGAACACCAAATTTTGCTAGAGATAACAATGCTCCATTTGGCAATTCAAGCCCAATGGACATCTCTGACGATGATTTACCATTTTAATAATATAAAGGAGAAAAAACATGGCTCAACAACGTCGTGGCGGATTCAAACGCCGCAAAAAAGTTGATTATATTGCAGCTAATAAGATTGAATATGTTGATTACAAAGATACAGAATTGCTTAGCCGTTTTGTATCAGAACGTGGTAAAATTTTGCCACGTCGTGTAACTGGTACTTCAGCTAAAAATCAACGTAAAGTCACAGCTGCTATTAAACGTGCACGTGTTATGGCACTTATGCCTTTCGTGAACGAAGACTAACCCCGTAAGCCAACCTATGTTGGCTTTTTTATGTGTTTTCCTCTAAGTTTCCTTTTCATTTTCGAGTAAGTAAGATGAGGAGGA
>NZ_JBCLSK010000044.1:0-12841 GCF_041225505.1 Streptococcus hyointestinalis
AGGCTTGCAATTGAGAATAGAACAAATCGTACTAGCCTATAATTTGAGATATTTTGAAATCAACTAGCACCACGGGTGATGATTATATTTTGTTTGGTCATATGTAGGCTTGGAGAAAAATATCTGCCAAACTTAAGATTAGACTTTTGAAATGTTTTTGACTTCATTTTTGAAACCTCCTCAAAACTCCTGAGAAATCGTTTAAGATGAGATTGGAAAATGGTATAATGAAGTAAATAAACTTCTGATAGTTTAGATTATTATGTTTAAAATATTTAAGAGGGAATTAGTATGGGAGATTTATTAAAGCCAAAACATAAAATGTCCGAAGAGGATATCAAGGCAAACTTTATTACACCAGCTATTTTGTCAAAAGGTTGGAAAAACGGGGAACATATTGCTTACGAGGAATATTTCACAGATGGTCGAATAGAAGTTCGTGGGGACAAAGCCCGTCGAAAAGAGGGTAAAAAGTCAGACTACTCTCTTTATTATCAATTTGGACAGCGTATTGCTATTATTGAAGCGAAGGATAACAAACACAGTGTTCGAGCTGGCTTACAGCAGGCTATTGAATATGGGGAAATTTTAGATGTGCCTTTTGTCTACTCTTCAAATGGTGATGGTTTCATCGAACATGACCGTATTACGAGACAAGAGAGAGAACTCTCTTTAGATGACTTTCCAACTCGTGATGAACTTTTCGAACGATTAAAAGCTGAGAAGGACCTTACATCAGAAGTAGCAGAGGCTATTACGATTCCTTACTATACTGATACTTTTTCAACCAAAAAGCCTCGCTATTATCAACAAATCGCCATCAACCGTACGATCGAGACAGTTGCACGTGGACAAAAGCGAGTGATGTTTGTGATGGCGACAGGAACTGGAAAGACTCTCATGGCTTTTCAAATCATCCATCGCCTACGAAAGGCTGGGTTGGCTAAGCGAGTGTTATTCTTGGCTGACCGCAACATACTGGTTGACCAAACGATGGATGGAGATTTTAAGCCTTTTGAAAAGGTCATGACCAAAATCACGCCAAAATTGCTCAATGCCCCAGAAAAACTCAATTCCTTTGAGATTTATTTAGGACTTTATCAGCAACTAACAGGTGAAGATGGAGAGGGGACTCACTATCGAAAATTTGAAAAGGATTTCTTTGACTTGATTGTCATTGATGAGGCTCACCGCGGCTCAGCCAGAGAATCTAGTAATTGGCGGAAAGTGATTGAGTATTTTTCATCAGCGACACAAATCGGTATGACGGCAACGCCAAAGGAGACCAAAGAAATTTCCAATATGGAGTATTTTGGTGAGCCGATTTATACTTATAGTTTAAAACAAGGGATTGAAGACGGCTTTTTGGCCCCCTATCGGGTCATGCGAGTAAATCTTGATGTCGATGTGGATGGCTATCGTCCAGAAAAAGGAAAAGTTGATGCTAAGGGGCAACTTATCGAAGATAGGTATTATGGTCGTAAGGATTTTGATAAGACAATTGTCATTGATGACCGGACACAGATGGTGGCAAAGTTTGTTTCAGATTACATGAAGCAAAATGATGCACGCTTCGATAAAACTATCGTTTTCTGCGTTGATATTGACCACGCTGAACGAATGCGAGCAGCTTTTGTTAAGGAAAATCCAGATCTCATGCAAGAAGATTACCGCTATGTCATGCAGGTGACTGGAGATAACCAAGAAGGCAAAGCTCAGTTGGATAATTTTATGGATGTTAATTCTAAATTTCCAACTATAGTGACAACTTCTAAGCTTTTAACAACAGGGGTAAATGCGAAAACCTGTCGCTTGATTGTGTTGGATTCTAATATTCAATCTATGACTGAGTTTAAGCAAATCATCGGTCGAGGAACACGCTTGTATCCAGAAAAAGGGAAAGAATTTTTTACTATTATTGATTTTAGGAATGTGACCAATCTCTTTGCAGATCCAGACTTTGATGGTGAACCTGATGTTATCTTTGATCCAAATAAAGGTTCTACCTCTAGCGGGCAAGGAACAGACGGTGGAAATGGACCTATAGAGAAATATCATGTCACTGATAAGAGAGTTGATATTCTGAATTCTACAATTCAAGTTTTAGATGAGAATGGGAAGTTGGTGACAGAAAGTTTGACCGACTATACTCGGAAAAATATTTTGGGAGCTTATGCGACCTTGACCGACTTTATCACAGCATGGCGGGATGCTGATAAGAAAAAGGTTATCTTGGATGAGCTCTATAAAAAGGGTGTTTACCTCGATGCTATCCGAGAGGCAGAAGGTATTTCTGAACAGGAGATTGATGATTTTGATTTATTATTGAAGCTGGCTTATGGGCAAAAAAGCCTGACCAAGTCCGAGCGGATTAACAAGGTTAAGCAAAGTGGTTATCTCTATAAGTATAGTGAAGAAGCACGTGCAGTGCTAGAGATTCTGCTGGATAAATATATGGACAAGGGAATTGGAGAACTGGAAAGTCTTGAAACCTTGAAATTACCAGAGTTTCAAGTGTTTGGTGGAACGTTCAATATTATCACGACGCACTTTGGCAACAAGAAACGTTATTTAGAGGCGATAAAAGAATTAGAAGAAGAGCTATTTACACGTAGCTTATAGAAAGGAAACTATGTCAATTACATCATTTGTCAAACGGATTCAGGATATTACCCGCAATGATGCGGGGGTCAATGGCGATGCCCAGCGCATTGAGCAGATGTCTTGGTTACTCTTTTTGAAAATATACGACAGTCGAGAGATGGTCTGGGAGTTGGAAGAAGATGATTACGAGTCTATTATCCCAGAAGATTTGAAATGGCGAAACTGGGCCCACGCTGAAAAGGGAGAGCAGGCCTTAACAGGTGACGACCTGTTGGACTTTGTCAATAACACGCTCTTTAAGGAATTGAAGGAGCTTGAAGTTACTCCCAACATGCCTATCCGCAAGAGCATTGTCAAGGCAGCCTTTGAAGAAGCTAACAACTATATGAAAAATGGAGTTCTCTTGCGTCAAGTTATCAATGTCATTGATGAAGTAGACTTTAATAGTCCAGAAGACCGCCATTCCTTTAATGATATCTATGAGAAAATTCTCAAGGATATTCAAAGTGCTGGTAATTCTGGGGAATTTTACACGCCTCGTGCGGCGACAGATTTTATCGCAGAAATGCTTGACCCAAAACTTGGCGAATCTATGGCTGACCTTGCCTGTGGGACAGGTGGTTTCTTGACTTCAACTTTGAATCATCTTAGTAAGCAACGTAAGACTAGCGAAGATATTCAAAAGTACAACACGGCTGTTTTCGGGATTGAGAAGAAGGCCTTTCCGCATCTATTAGCGGTGACCAATCTCTTTTTGCACGAGATTGATGACCCTAAAATCATGCACGGTAATGCCTTGGAGAAAAACGTCCGAGATTATACAGAGGATGAGAAGTTTGACCTTATTATGATGAATCCTCCTTTTGGTGGGTCAGAGCTTGAAACCATCAAAAATAATTTTCCAGCAGAATTGCGGAGTTCAGAGACTGCTGACCTCTTTATGGCGGTTATCATGTATCGCCTGAAAGAAAACGGTCGTGTTGGTGTAATTTTGCCTGATGGCTTCCTTTTTGGGGAAGGAGTTAAAACTCGTCTCAAACAAAAGTTAATTGAAGAATTTAACCTACACACTATAGTCCGCCTACCACATAGTGTCTTTGCGCCTTATACTAGTATTCATACCAATATCCTTTTCTTTGATAAGACCAAGAAAACGGAGCAGACTTGGTTTTACCGCTTAGACATGCCAGAGGGCTACAAAAACTTTTCTAAGACCAAGCCGATGAAATCAGAGCATTTTGATTCTGTCCGTGACTGGTGGGTTAATCGCGAGGAGATTTTAGAGGGGAATTTTTACAAGGCGAAAGTTTTTTCACCAAGTGAACTGGCTGATCTGAACTACAACTTTGACCAGTGCAGTTTTCCAAAGGAAGAGGAAGAAATCCTTGAACCTTTGGAGCTTATCCAAAGTTATCAGCAAGAGCGAGCAATTCTCAATCAAAAGATTGATACGGTTTTAGCAGATATTTTAGAGCTTTTGGAGGAAAAAGAATGACACCAGAGCAACTAAAAGCTAGTATCCTCCAAAGAGCTATGGAGGGGAAATTAGTACCGCAAGACCCAAATGATGATCCAGCCAGTGAACTTCTCAAACGCATCAAAGCGGAAAAGGAAAAACTCATCGCAGAGGGGAAAATCAGGCGAGATAAAAAGGAAACTGAGTTCTTTCGAGGTGAGGATGGGAAACCTTATGAGAAGTTGGCGGGCGGATCAGTTCAAGAAGTTGAAGTCCCGTATGAGATACCAGAGAGCTGGGAGTGGGTGAGGTTTTCATTGCTTGCTGATATTGTCAGAGGGGGATCGCCAAGACCAATTAAAGAGTATCTAACTACTCAGGATGATGGGATAAATTGGATAAAAATTGGTGATACTGAAAAAGGTGGCAAGTATATCAATAATGTTAATGAAAAAATAAAACCATCAGGACTTAGTAAAACACGATTTGTCAAAAAAGGCACATTTTTATTAACAAATTCAATGAGCTTTGGTAGACCTTATATCTTAAATGTTGACGGAGCAATTCACGATGGTTGGTTGGCAATCTCGAATTATGAAAGCTCGTTAGATAAAAACTTTTTGTTTTATCTGTTATCCTCAAAAACAATATATAGTCAATTTTTAAAATTAATTAGTGGAGCTGTAGTCAAAAACTTAAATAGTGAAAAAGTTTCTTCTACCCTCCTCCCCCTCCCACCCCTAGCCGAACAAAAACGGATTGTTACCCAAATCGAACGAGTTCTTAAAAGGGTTGAAGCATACGCTGAAAGTTACAATAAACTCCAAGAGTTAGATAAAACTTTTCCTGATAAACTGAAAAAATCTATCCTCCAGTATGCCATGCAAGGTAAACTAGTTGCACAAGATCCGAACGACGAACCCGTCGAAGTTTTGCTTGAAAAGATTCGTGCTGAAAAGCAAAAACTCTATGAAGAAGGCAAGCTCAAGAAGAAAGATTTGGCGGAAATAGTGGTCGAAAAAGGAGATGATAACTCTCCTTATGGGAAGAAGGATGAAAATATTAATTTCAATAATTCAACGATTGCTGATATTCCCAATTCTTGGCGATACGTTAAGTTTGGTGGACTAGTTTTATTTAATATTGGAAAAACTCCTCCAAGAAGTGAGACTATTTATTGGGGAAATGATATTCCTTGGGTTTCTATTTCAGATATATCCAACAATAGTTATATCACCAAAACAAAGGAATATTTATCAGATTTAGCTATTAAGCAGAAGAATATAAAGGTAACTCCGGCAGGCACCCTACTGATGAGTTTTAAGTTATCTATCGGTAAAGTAGCACTGTTAGAAATCCCTGCCAGCCATAATGAAGCGATTATCTCAATATTTCCATACGGAGATAAAGAAAATATCATAAGAGATTATCTAATGCGATTTTTACCTCTAATTGCTACTGCTGGCAATTCAAAAGATGCCATAAAAGGAAAAACGTTAAATAGTACTAGTATCTCAGGATTACTGATACCTGTTTCAAACTATCGAGAAATGAAAGATATTGTAACTAAAGTTGATTTACTTTTTGAAAAAGTAAATCAACTTTGTAACTAATCCGTTCTTGTTCTTTTTGAGGAGATAAAGGAATTGTTATATTGCCTAAGTTCTTAATACTAACACCACCAATTATGCCCGATTTGCTATCCTGAAAATCACTAAGAAATTGTGGGTTTTGAAGAAAATAGTAGAGTAATTGATTTTCTCCAACGTAAAAGGACAAGTTACATAATTTATTACCAAAGCAAACATCTTGTTCCAATAACCCTATCTTACGTCCAGCACTACCTCCTTCTAGGCATAGAAGTACTGAGTTGGCACGACTGATTTTGAATTTTGATAAATAGTTTTTAGGTATTTTAATGCCATTATCGTAATCTATTGAACCATCAAATTTCACATCTTTTGTCGCAATATAATTGATACCAGTAACTCCAGAAAAGTGGGCTTTCTTTTCTGTCGCATTGATACTATTGCCAGTATAGATATTCACAATACTACCAAGTGAAGTCATTCTCCAACTTTTTGGTATCTTCCCATAAGGAGAGCCATTAACACAAAAACAGCAGAAAGTCATTTTGACTTTCTGCTGTTTTATTACCAATTAACCACTTTATCAATTATAGCTTGTTGTTCTGTTGCGGTTTTTCTAAGGTAAATGCGAGTTGTTTCAATACTTTCATGTCCCATCAAGTCTGCTAATAGGGCAATATCATTATATTTGGCAAGAAAATTTTTTGCAAAGAGGTGTCTAAAGGAATGAGGATAAACGACCTTTGTATTAAGCTGATATTTGACAGCATAGTTTTTCAATTGCTGGGCAATTCCTCGAGCAGTAATCGGTTGATTAAATTTATTGAGGAAAAGGTAGCCACTATGACGATTTTCAATATCTAGCCATTTTTGACAACTGTTTCGAAGTTTTTTGGGGATATAGAGTCGTCGCATTTTACCGCCTTTTGAGTAAATATCAAAATAGCCCACCTCTACATGTTCTACCTTTAATTTAATCAATTCACTGACACGAGCTCCAGTTGCCCCAAAGAACCAAACCACAAAATGCCACTTCAAGTTGTTGTCCTTTTTTAAGCTCCGCTTTAGAAAAAGGTAGTCTGCATGGCTAATGACATCTTCTAAAAAAGGCTTCTGCTGAATTTTGACAAATTTTAAGGTCAACTCCTTTTGGTCATTAAAAATGAGGTATTTGTTGATGGCTTGTAACCTCAAATTGACTGTCTTAGGCTTAAAATTGTCCAATAAATAACTCTTGTACTCTAGCAAATCTTCCATCGTCACTTCATAATTCGCCAAGAAAAAGCGAACACCATATAGATAGGACCGTACTGTGTTTTCAGCTAATCCACCTTTTCGTAAATATAATTCAAAGTCTTTCATTTTAAACTCCTATCTTTTTTTGATAGAAATTCCACCGCACGCAAAGATTATTATACTAAATTTTCAATCATTGAAAAGATTTGGGAGATTTTAGAGACAATTCGTTGCTGCTCAGCTAGGGAGGGGAGGGGGAGGAGGAAATTACCCCATATGCTTTTATTAACTATTGGAGTAGCAGTTCCGGTGGCCTTTGTCTCCATCCAACTTTGAAAAGTAGTAGTTATAAAATAATAGTAAAGAAATTTCGATAGTAAAGTGCTATAGGGAGTAATACAATTTATTTGTTGGTTACAGCTGACGCTAACTGTAGTTAAAGCAGTTTTACCACGAGAACCACCAATACAAACCATCAAAATTGAATTTTTCGGAATAAGCCTCCCTCTTTCTAATCCTTTTTCTGAAAGATATTCAGTTATATGCAATTTACCATTTATAAAATTAGCTGGTTTTATGAATGGAATATAATTTTCATTATAATATGATTTATTAGTTGTACTTGGCGTCGTACCTGTTTGTAAGTTGCCTACTTGAAATAATCTGACCCACTCCCAACTCTCAGGTATATCGTAAGGTACATCCTGATAGGGAGAGTTATCATCTCCTCTTTTAACTACCGTTTCCGCTAAATCTTTCTTCTTTAGCTTACCTTCTTCATAGAGTTTTTGCTTTTCAGCACGAATCTTTTCAAGCAAGACTTCAACGGGTTCATCGTTCGGATTTTGTGCAACTAATTTACCTTGCATGGCATACTGGAGGATAGATTTTTTCAGTTTATCCGGAAAAGTTTTATCTAACTCTTGGAGTTTATTGTAACTTTCAGCATATACTTCAACCTTTTTAAGAACTCTCTCGATTTGTGCAACAATTCGTTTTTGTTCGGCTAGGGGTGGGAGGGGGAGGAGGGTATCTCCAAAACCTGAAGCAGAAATTTCCTTGAATGTTGTACCCGATGCACGTAGAATAATATCTTTCGTTCGAAATTGTAACAACCAATACATAAAATCTAGATTTACTAGTGTTGGTGTTACGGATTTACAACCTTGATTTGTAGTAAAGTCATAGTTAACAATGTTTATATGTCCTATTGGAGCTCGACTAGAATAAACAATAGAGTTTTTTAAAATTAGTTGAGCAGAAGATTTCTGTAACCCCAATTCAGAAATTTTTTTCGATGAGGTGGTAAATAATTTATTGTTTTGCTGTTTGCCCATATCTGCTGGAGTTATCCACATAATATTTCCACCATAATAGGCAGGTTCAGAAGACTTTGGTGTTCCGCCTGAAGTAATTGTTCCTAAATTTCTCAACCTCACCCACTCCCAGCTCTCTGGAATATCATAAGGCACATCAACCTCCTGCACCGTACCATCAGCCAACTTCTCATAAGGTTTCTTAGCACAAATAACTATTATCCACTACATGTATAATTCGGGTGACAAAATGACCACAGCAAAGGCTGTTGAGATTACAGGGAGAAGCAGGCGTCATATTGGAAAAACTTTGAAGAAATTGACAGAACAAGGTTTTTTGAAGTGGTATGGAAATAGTAAAAATGATAAAAATCAGTACTACATACTTGCTCCCAAATAAGTACTTTTTTATAAGTAGAACGCAGTAAGACACAGCAGACTACAGCAACCCTCCATTCCCAATTCTATAAATACCGAAAACTTTGTTTTCTTGATTCTTTCTGTCAAACTTAGTATAATAGTCTTGGCATTGAAAAATGCCGATACTATACTATATTAGAATAAGCGCTTGGGAGTGCGAGGATAGTATGGGAGAAGTTTGATTTTTTATTTATCAAGCAAGTCAGGCGATTATACTTATAGTCGCCTTTAGTGATAGCCTTATTTGAAAGCGTTATCGCTAGAGAGTTGGAAAAGTGATTGGTAAGAGAGGTGAGTGTATGCTGAGTCAAGCGCAGATTATAGAGAGAGCTAGGGATTTTGTTTATCAAGCCTTGAGCGGTGAGGGTAGTGGTCATGATTGGTGGCATATTGAGCGAGTCGCAAGGATGGCTGTGACTCTGGCTGAAAAAGAGGGAGCAGATGTCTTTATCTGTGAACTAGCAGCGCTCTTACATGATATGGTGGATGATAAATTAACAGACAATGAAGCAGAAGCCTTGCAAAACGTCAAGGATTGGATGATGACAAATGGAGTGTCATCATCAGATAGGGCTCATATCATAGACATTATCACAAAGATGTCTTTTAAGGGTGGCAATCAGACGGATAAGGTCTCGACACTAGAGGGTTATGTCGTGCAGGACGCAGACCGCTTAGATGCTATGGGGGCGATAGGTATTGCTAGAGCGATGTGTTATTCAGGGCATACCAATAGACCTATTCATGACCCTAGTATGACACCACGAGACAACCTCACTTATGAGGAATATCGAAGTGGTAAGGATACGGCTATTATGCACTTTTATGAAAAGCTGTTGACCTTAAAAAATCGGATGAACACCGATTCTGCTAGAGCCTTAGCTAAGGAAAGGCATGATTTTTTGCTTCTTTACTTAGAGCAGTTTTATGCAGAGTGGGAAGGCAAGCGTTAGGCGATTTTGGAGATTGTTATCCCAATGTTTTTAGTTTACGACCGTATAGCGATATGCTATAATGATTTCCTACAAGATTTAGTTAGTCCTCTAAGTAACTTAGTGAAGAGTGGTTGACACCATGCTAAGATGATGCGCTTAAACCTCGTTACACTAGCTGTGGGATACTGTGGTTAGATAAGTAATGGTCTTGCAAGTGATTGTGAGAGCTTGGGACGTGAGAGAATACCAAGAGTGTGTGTCGTGTGGAGGATTGACGTTGTTAGGCTATGGTCAGACGGTGGTAGCGATAATAGACGCTCCAGTGGAGAATAAGCCATTGGATTCAAGTTTGGCGACTTGCATGAAGATGGTAATGCCAAAATAAGCTATTGTGCACCTTGAGGGGTGAAAAGCTCCCTTGCTTACACTAAAGACCAGTACTAGTAGCTCAAATGTGCATCGTTTGAAAATCATACATACTGAATGTTGAGTGAACGTTGAAGGAAACCAGCCCTATCTAGCTCTCGAGACGCCAAAGAAGTCATCAGGTAGCTCCTTTTAGCTCAGTCTTTGGTAAGCTATCAGCTAATAAAGAGCGCCAATCTAAAGCAGAGTGAAAGCTCACTTAGAAGACTGACTAAGTCTTGTAGGACACTAGCATGAGCTAGTGTTTTTTTGTTTAAATTCGTATTTATACTAATATAAAAATATTTGTTTAAATAAATATCAAATCGTTTAGATGCTATCTTTTCTTGTTTTTGTGCTATACTGTATTTACGATAAGTACAAGGAGAAACAGTATGTCTATTGAGATTCGCAACGAGCTACCGTCTGAGTATCATGAGGTGGAAAATCTTGTCCGTGAAGCTTTTTGGAATGTTTATCAACCTGGCTGTTCGGAACATTTGATACTGCACCAATTTCGTCATCATGATAATTATTTGAAAGAGTTGTCTAAACTAATAGCGGTTGATGGTCAGATAGCGGGGCAGATTATGTACAGTAAGGCACAGTTGCGCCACGAGGTGACAGGTGAGCTAAAGCCGATAGCTATCTTCGGACCATTTGCCATTGCTCCAGCGTATCAAAAAAAAGGTCTTGGAAAGAAATTGCTAGAGGCAACACTGATAGATGCCAAAGAGATGGGTTTGTCACACATCCTTATCATGGGAGATCCAGACTACTATAAGCAGTATGGTTTTGTGCCTGCTAGAGATTATGGCGTTTACTTGGAAGGGCAGGATAAGGCAGAGCCACTTGACTATTTGCAGATAGTGAGCTTACAAGGCTCTAGAGACATTAGTCAACAGACAGGACCGTGGCTTTTTCGTGTACCAGATGGCTACGAGGTCGATGACGAGGTTTTAGAAGCTTTTGACCAGCAATTTCCACCGAAGCAAAAAGAAGTCCTAGTAGGGCAGCTGGGGACATAGCTTTTTCTACGGCTATGCTTATTAGAGGACAAGAGAGCCGTGAGGCTCTTTTGTGTTGGCTATGGGCTAGAAGTATAAAAAGAGTTAGTTAAAGAGATTACTAAAAGTATTTTAAAGAATTCAATTATATCAGTTGATATATTATACCCGTGGTGCTAGTTCATTTCAAACTATACTAAAAAGCCCAAATGGACTATACTGTAAGTGACGAAACATACAGGAGGTTAGTCCAAATGAGCCACTTACAGTATACCGCTAAATCTCATCATTTCTACCAAAACTATTGCCAAAATTCCTTCAAACATCGGCGTAATTTTGGCTTAGCCAAAGTTTCAGATGAATCAATCCTTGTCTTGCTCTTGTTACAAGCTGAACTGGGCATGACATCACAACGCCATTTCTACACTATCTGCCGCCTCTTTCCTTGTGGTCAGTTACTAGAAAGAAGTCGTTTCAATCGTTGGTCAAAACAATTGATTTGGCTCATCCAACTCATTCGAAAAGCTATGAATGACAGGCTTCCATCTGATAGAGTCGCCATTATAGATAGTTTTCCTTTGCCACTTTGTCAACCCGTTCGCAATCACAGAGCTACCATTTTTAAAGGATTAGCCGATATTGGCTACAACGACTCTAAACATCTTTGGTTCTACGGCTTCAAGGTTCATATGCTAGTGAGCTTATCTGGTTATATTCTGAACTATGTTCTCACGCCAGCCTCTGTTCATGACATCAAGGTAGTTTATGAATTATTAGCAGGGTGTAAGCAATCGGTTATCCTAGGTGATTTAGGATACCTGAGCAGTGAACTCAGGAAGGACTTAGAACAACAAGGTTACCATCTATGGACGCCATTTCGTAAAAACATGACAGGAGCCGAAGAACATAACAATTGGAAAATAATGGCCATGAGGCGAACTATTGAAACACGTTTTTCTGAACTGTGTCGTCTCTTTGATATCGAACATACATTAGCTAGAGGGATAGCCGAACTACAGTTACGAATGGAACAAATTATTCTAGCTCATAACTTATGTTATTTTGAAATGAACTAGCACCAGGGGTTGATTATTTCCATCTATACGATAAAGTTATTGATAAGGTAACGGGTAAAAAAGCGGTTATTGTGTATATTTCAGATGAGCTGGTGGGGGATTGCTATATGGTAGAGCCTATAGACTATACTTACGGACCAGAATGGAAAGAGACTGACCAACTACAAAAATTAAAGTAATTTTTGTAGTTTGCTCAAGTATTGTTAAAGCAGTGAAGAATTGATATAATGGAATGAGGATAGGAGAGTAGTTTACGAGTGAAAACACGGTATAGCATCTTGCAAGTGACGGATTTAGCGAGGGGACGCCGCTATTGGCGTAAAAGTTCAGTCGTATCTAGCTAATGAAACATATGCTATTATCGAGATGACGGTTGAAATCCGTCCGCCTGTCCTCTTGCCTCGTTAAGAGGCTTTTTGGTTTTTGAAATTTTTTGTAAAATAAAGTTTATCTTTGATTAGGTGTGGCTGCTACGTTTGCTTCATTTAGCGATGATAAGGAGAGGAGAATCTAATGGATTGGAAGAAAACATTGATTGGTGAAGAAAAAACATTAAAACATATATCAGAAGATGGTAGCATAAAAGTAGAGTTTTCATACTGTGCGGGTTTACTGCCTAATCTAGCTGTCGTTGGCGGACTTGGTCTTTTGGTCTGGTGGCTTGTGAAAAAATAAGCTCTATTTGAGAGTATCATTAGTGATTGTAAAAAAGCTTTTGTGTGATCTGACCCCAAAAAGTTGGACACAATATTTTAATTGAAGGATTGCGTTCTGTATTGCACAGGACTCAGTCCTTT
>NZ_JBCLSK010000045.1:0-11399 GCF_041225505.1 Streptococcus hyointestinalis
ACTGCTTCTCTAGCTTGTCTTGAATACTTGTAGAAGTGGTTTTTGATGGTCGTTTGGCGATTATTCTCCAGCACTGCGAAAGCCAGTCTTCCCTTGTTTCTTGCGAATTCATCCCAGGATAAAATCTCAGGTAAGACCTCAAAATTCTCTTTCAAAGTGAAAGCATTTAGCTGTCTTTGAACGGTGGAAACAGAGATGTGGGGGGGGTGCGATATCTGAGTTGGTCTGTTTTTCGATGAGAAGTTGTGTGATTTTCGCCCAGACAGTCAGTGAGATTTGGCAATTTTTCTTGACTAGACTGGTTTTGGCGATAGAGACCCTGCGACACACTTTACACTGAAAACGCCGCTTTATGAGCTTTAGGACGGTTGCCATACCTTGGACGTCTAAGATTGGGATGGTGGAAGGCCTTTGAAAACCGTATTTCATCATCTTTCCTTGACAATGAGGACAGGATGGGGCTGGATAATCCAGCTCAGCTCTAAGCTCAATGTGAGTCTGATGTTTGAGAACAAGTAATATTTTGATGTTTAAGTCTTTGATTGCAATGATTTTTGTGGTATCCTTAATATTGGTATTTTTAATAGGTTCCATAAGTACCTCCTAATGATGGTTTAGTCGCTTTTCAATGTAAGTCTTATGGGATTTTTTCTGTACTCAAAAAGCCTATAACCTCTGCGGTGGAGTTACCCACTACAGATATTATAGAGCCGGCAATCGTGTGTGGCTTGGTTGAAGTCACCTGCGATTGTCTTTTTCGTTTCTCATAAAAGTCTGCGATATGGCAAAGATTGGTATGACTAGCTGAAACGATATTGTGAATACACTTGAAGAGAATCTTTCTAGCGTAGGGATTGCCACGCTTGGTAATGTGTTCCTTAGCGAGGAAGTTTCCAGATTCGTAGTGTCTCAAATCAATCCCAATAAAAGCATTGATTTGATTGGCGGACTGAAACCGACGGATATCCCCTAATTCGCCGATGATAGATGTGGCCGTTGTTTCAGCGATAATAGGGATTGAGAGAAGAATCTCGTACTCTGGTAAGGGCTTAGCTAATGTCACCATCTTATCCAATACAGCTTGTCTGCGAACGGAAAGTCTAAGCAACTCCTGGGCGTAGTAACGAACCTCTTCGATCATTGGAGAAGTTTTCTTGACGGCACAATAAGACTGATTAGCCAGTGCTGTAGGCTTCTCAGTTAAGTAGGCAACACGCTTGTCAGAGATGCGTTTGGCTGTCGATTGACGAACGAGATTAGATAACTGATTTTGGTTCAAACTTAATACAAATTCCTTACTCGGAAAAGCTATGACCAAGTTCCAGTATTGTTCTCCTGATGGCATTGACAAGATGGATCCCAGTTCGGGGAAAGTGACTTGTAAGACCTTGTGCAGTCGATTCTTAGCTCTGACGATATCCTCTGTCAGATTTTGATAGAAGCGACTGAGATCACGCAAGCTTTGGTAGACAGCTTCCTGAATATAGCTGGATTTGCGGTTGAGCACAAACTGAGACTGAGCCAGTTTTTCCGCATCGATTTTGTCTGTTTTCCGCACACGCAAGCCATCCAATTGCTTCTTGGCTTCTAAGGGATTGAGCCGTATATAAGCATAGTGATGTTCATTTAGAAAAGCTTGAAGACGCCGAGAATAGACACCTGTAGCTCCAAAAACAATCTCTGGTGCTTGAACTTGCCTTAGGTCTTCCAAGAGACGGCTGAACCCAATGGCATCGTTTGGCATCGTGTAGCCATGAACTTTCTCGCCATTGACCAGAATGGCCACTTCTGAACTTACCTTGCTCACGTCAACTCGCATGATATTACCTCTTTGTCTCGAATGCTCCTTGTTTTAGTGCTCTCATTTTCAATACTCGACGTCCAGCGTCCCACATACTTTGAACAGATTCTCACTAAAACAGGTGTCTTGCCAGTTTTGTGTATGATGTCTAGCGTCAAAAAGCCCCACGACTTAACAAGACACCTCTACTTTATCATAAAGAAAAAGCAGTGAGTACTTTCTCCTGTCGGAGAGTTTCTCACTACTAATCTTAGTATGTTTTGTGTGATATTCTACACTATTTTGGAGGATAAGGAACGTTTCTATCGTTATTATATCTGGGCGATGAAAAGAGAGTTTCGGAAATAGCTATACAAATTGGAGGTTTAATCGAAATTTGTTCGGATATAGTGGTAATTTCTTGTCATTTGTGGTAAACTAAACAAAAAGATTTTTGGAGGCAGATGATGAAAGCAATTATCACAGTTGTTGGTAAAGATAAGTCAGGGATTGTTGCGGCGGTTTCAACAAAAGTGGCAGAATTGTGCTTAAACATTGATGATATTACACAAACGATTTTGGATGAGTATTTTACGATGATGGCTGTGGTGTCTAGTGATGAGAAGAAGGATTTCTCTTATTTACGAGCTCAGCTGGAAGATTTGGGTGAAGAGCTTCAAGTGAAGATCAATATTCAAAGTTCGGCTATTTTTGATGCCATGCATAATGTATAGGGAGAAAATCGATGGATATTAAGCAGGTTCAAGAAACAATAGAGATGATTGAGGAGCAGAATTTCGATATTCGTACGATTACGATGGGGATTTCGCTTCTTGATTGTATTGATACTGATATTGAGCGTGTGGCAGCTAAGGTCTATGACAAGGTTATTGCAAAGGCAAGTAAGCTTGTTGAGGTAGGAGATGAGATTGCAAGTGAACTTGGTATTCCGATTGTTAACAAGCGTGTATCTGTGACGCCAATTTCATTGATTGGTGCGGCGACGGACGCAACGGATTACGTACCGATTGCGAAGGCTTTGGATAAGGCAGCTCATGAGATTGGTGTTGACTTTATCGGTGGTTTTTCAGCTTTGGTGCAAAAAGGCTATCAAAAGGGCGATGAGATTTTGATCAATTCGATTCCTCGTGCTTTGGCAGAGACGGAAAAAGTGTGTTCATCTGTCAATATCGGATCGACCAAGTCAGGTATTAACATGACAGCGGTTCGTGATATGGGGCGTATCATCAAGGAAACTTCGGAAGCATCTGAGATGGGTCCTGCAAAGTTGGTTGTTTTTGCAAATGCAGTTGAAGACAATCCTTTTATGGCGGGTGCTTTTCATGGCGTCGGTGAAGCGGATGTGGTCATCAATGTTGGTGTTTCTGGACCTGGCGTTGTTAAGCGTGCCTTAGAAAAAGTCCGTGGTGAGAGCTTTGATGTGGTCGCTGAAATCGTTAAGAAAACTGCCTTTAAAATTACTCGTATCGGTCAGTTGGTTGGTCAAATGGCAAGCGAGCATTTGGGTGTTAAGTTTGGAATTGTCGATTTATCTTTAGCACCAACACCTGCTGTTGGAGACTCTGTTGCTCGTGTACTAGAAGAGATGGGACTTGAAACAGTCGGTACGCACGGAACGACCGCTGCGCTTGCGCTTTTAAATGACCAAGTCAAAAAAGGCGGTGTTATGGCATGTAATCAAGTTGGTGGTTTGTCTGGTGCCTTCATCCCTGTCTCTGAAGATGAAGGTATGATTGCTGCGGTGCAGTCTGGTTCGCTCAATCTTGAAAAACTAGAAGCTATGACAGCTATCTGCTCGGTTGGGCTTGATATGATTGCCATCCCAGAGGATACGCCAGCAGAAACGATTGCGGCTATGATTGCAGATGAGGCGGCAATTGGTGTTATCAACCAAAAAACAACAGCTGTGCGCATTATTCCAAAAGGTCAAGAAGGTGATATGATTGAGTTTGGTGGTTTGCTTGGAACTGCACCAGTTATGTCTGTCAATAAAAATTCTTCGGCAGCCTTTATCGCTCGTGGTGGACAGATTCCAGCGCCGGTTCACAGTTTTAAAAACTAACTCCTACTCCAGCTAGTCTGGAGTTTTTTTAGTCTTTGGTATGAAAGCCTTTTAGAATTTGTTATAATAAAAGAAAAGTCTTTTGGAGGTAAGGAAGATGGCTAAGACACGTCTATACATTGTGCGTCACGGCAAGACAATGTTTAATACGATTGGTCGGGCGCAGGGGTGGAGCGACACACCTCTGACAGCAGAAGGAGAACGTGGGATTTATGAGTTAGGGCTTGGTCTCAAAGAAGCGGGGATTTCATTTAAAGAAGCTTTTACAAGTGATAGCAGCAGGACTGTGCAGACGCTTGAGATTATTCTAGAAGCCTGTCAGCAGGACTTTATCCCGCATACACGTGATAAGCGCATTCGGGAGTGGTGTTTTGGCAGTCTTGACGGAGCTTATAACGGTGAGTTATTTGGTGGTGTTTTGCCTCGTATTTTTAAAAAAGACATTAAGGATTTGACTTATCAAGAAATCGCAGACGGTATCCAACAGGTGGATACAGCAGGCTGGGCTGAGAGTTGGGAGACAATCAAGGAGAGAATTTGGCTGGGCTTTTTAGCAATCGCAGATAGGGTAGAAAGTGATGGAGGTGGCAATGCCATCGTTGTCAGTCATGGAATGACCATTGCAACGCTGATGTGGCTGATTGATCCAAAGACACCTAAAGGGTTAGCGCTGGATAACGGCAGTGTGTCTGTTGTGACCTATGAAGACGGCGCATTTACTATTGAAAAAATAGGCGATATGTCTTATCGTAAGGAAGGACGTCGTCTTTTAGAAGAAGGGGAATATGAAAACTAGTTTTACAAAGCGTTTGATGGCAGGGATTGTTATTATTATGTTTGTGCTAGCCATTGTCTATTTTATAGGAGGAAAAAAAGACAATCAGCAGTCCACAGCTACAACTAAAACCAGTCAATCAACGACAACACCATCTAAGAAAAAGACAAGCTCACTACCTAATGTTTCCGCTAGCGACTGGGAGCTGGTCTTGGTCAATCGTGACCATATCACAAAAGAGATGAATCCAGAGCTAGCCACTGTCAACGGTATCTCAGTTGATGCTCGTATCGCTGAAAATGTCGAGGCTTTTCTTGCTGCAGCGCAAGCAATTGACGCCAGTGAGCACCTCATCTCGGGCTACCGTAGCGTATCTTATCAAGAAGGGCTTTTTAATAGCTATATCCAGCAGGAAATGGCAGCTGACCCGAGCTTATCAGAATCTGAGGTTGAAACCTTGGTTAAGACCTACTCACAGCCAGCAGGTGCTAGTGAGCACCAAACAGGGCTCGCTATTGATATGAGTACGGTGGATGCGCTCAATCAAAGTGACACAACTGTTGCCAAGCAAGTCCAAGCCTTGGCACCTCAATATGGTTTTGTCCTGCGTTTTCCAAAGGGAAAATCATCTAGTACAGGCGTTGACTATGAGGACTGGCATTTCCGCTATGTGGGTAAAAAGTCAGCAGAGTATATGACCAAGCATAATCTCACTTTAGAAGAATATGTAGCATTGCTGGAGGAAAGAGATGCGTAAGCGTTTTTCATTAGTACAAGCTGTTTTAGGCTTACTCGTTTTTGTGTTTGTCTTTGTGACGCCTTTGGTTGTGCATCGTGAGGGACTGTCTGCTCAGGAAAAAGCGGACACTTCTCAGACGAAGACTGCCTTTATCAAGTCCATTGCCCCAGCTAGTCAAGAGCTTGCTAAAGCTTATGGGATAAAACCTTCTATTATCATTGCACAGGCGAGCTTGGAATCAGATTTTGGTAGAACCTTGCTAGCTAGACGTTATGACAATCTTTTTAATAGCAAAGCGATGACAGGAGAAGCTTTTATCAAGCTGCGTGACAGTGACGGGCTGTTGGTCTCCTATGCACGCTACAAGTCCTATCAAGAAAGTATCAGCGGTTACCTGGCACAACTAAAAGCAGGGCAAGTCGGAAACTCTAACAGCTACAAGCTCTTTGTAGCCAATAAAAATGTCAATACTCTGGCGGATGTTTTGCAGAGCTCAGGTTTTTCAACCAGCAAGACCTATGCCAAGGACCTGAAAAGTATCATTAAAACCTATCAATTAACCGATTATGATAAGTGATTAGCACTCAAAAAAAAGAGTGCTAATTTTTTTGCCTTTTTCCTTGACAATCTTTTTAAAAGAGATATAATAGAAACATAGATTAGCAGTCTAACTATTAGAGTGCTAAAAGAAAGGGTGGATGCGATGATTACACAACGTCAAAATGATATTTTGAATTTAATTGTCGAGATGTTCACTCAAACCCATGAGCCTGTTGGCTCCAAAACGCTAAAGAATGCGATTGACTCTAGCAGTGCCACCATTCGTAACGATATGGCAAAGCTGGAAAAGTTAGGGCTTTTAGAGAAGGCGCATACCTCTAGCGGTCGGATGCCAAGTGCGGCTGGGTTTAGGTACTTCGTGGAACATTCCCTGACGGAAAGTGCTGATGAGGCTGATGTCTATCAGTTGATTAAAGCCTTTGACTTTGAAGCCTATAAGTTCGAGGATATTTTAAAGCAAGCTGCAAAACTGTTGAGTGATTTAACAGGCTATAGCGCCGTTGTTTTGGATGTTGAGCCTAGCAATCAACGCTTAACGAGCTTTGATATTGTGCAGCTGAGTAGTCACGATGCACTAGCAGTCATGACCCTTGACGAATCAAAGTCACTGACAGTACAGTTTGCCATTCCAAAGAGCTTTTTGGCACGTGACTTGGTGACACTAAAGCAACTCGTAGCAGAGCGTCTGCTAGGCAGTTCGCTGATGACCATTCACTATAAGTTAAGAACAGAAATCCCCCAAGTTATCCAACATTACTTTAAAACGGTTGATGGTGTCTTGGAGTTGATTGATTATCTGTTTCAAAGTTTATTTGACGAGACGGTCTTTGTCGCAGGTAAGGTGCACTCGCTTAACTACGCAACGCTTGATACTTATCAGTTTTTAGATGATAAGCAGGCGGTTGCTAGAGTTTTGCGTGATAGCTTATCAGATGAAGAAGTCACATCTGTTCAGCTTGCTGATAGCAAGGTGGCTGCACTTAGTGATTTAACGGTTCTCAGTCGCAAGTTCTTGATTCCTTACCGAGGAATTGGAAGTTTGACTTTGATTGGTCCGATTGATATGGATTACAAGCGCTCCATTAGTTTGGTCAATGTGATTAGCCGTGTTTTAGCAGCTAAATTGACCGATTACTACCGCTATTTAAATAGTAATCACTACGAAGTCCATTAACTTTGAATATGAGATAAAGTCTTTAGAGGAGGCGATCCAGTGGCAGAAGAAACAAAAGAAGAAGTGAAAAAAGAAGAAGTCGAAGAAGTAAAGGAGCCAGTTGTTGAGGAAGTGGTTGAGGAGGAAACTCCTAAAAAAACAGAACTAGAGTTGGCACAGGAAAAAGCTGAAGAGTTTGAAAACAAGTATCTGCGTGCCCACGCCGAGATACAAAACATCCAGCGCCGTGCCAACGAAGAACGTCAGCAATTGCAACGCTACCGCTCGCAAGATTTGGCGAAAGCTATCTTGCCAAGTCTTGACAACCTAGAGCGTGCTTTATCTGTTGAGGGCTTGACAGATGATGTCAAGAAAGGTCTTGAGATGGTGCAAGCAAGCCTCATCCAAGCACTCAAGGAAGAGGGTGTTGAAGAGGTTGAGGTGGAAAGCTTTGACCATAATCTCCACATGGCGGTACAAACTCTGCCAGCGGATGACGACCATCCAGCAGATAGTATCGCTCAAGTGCTCCAAAAAGGCTATAAATTGCATGAGCGCTTGCTTCGTCCAGCCATGGTAGTTGTTTACAACTAGGATAGGCGTACGTTAAAGCGTAACGAAATATAAAATAAAAAATAACTTTAAAAATTTTGAAAGGAATTGAACCCGAACAGAAAACTCGTAAAAAAAGATAAACTGTCTATGACATCAGGATGTCATGCCAGTTTCCTATTTTTCAGTCGTTTTCTCAGTGTTCTTGGTATCTTATTATGTCTAAAATTATTGGTATTGACTTAGGAACGACAAACTCAGCAGTTGCAGTACTTGAAGGTACTGAAAGTAAAATCATTGCGAACCCGGAAGGAAACCGTACAACACCTTCTGTTGTGTCTTTCAAAAACGGAGAAATCATCGTTGGTGACGCTGCAAAACGTCAAGCAGTGACAAATCCAGAAACTATCATCTCTATCAAATCTAAGATGGGTACTTCTGAAAAAGTTTCTGCAAATGGTAAAGAATATACACCACAAGAAATCTCAGCTATGATTCTTCAATACCTTAAAGGATACGCTGAAGATTACCTTGGCGAAAAAGTGACAAAAGCTGTTATCACTGTACCTGCTTACTTTAACGACGCACAACGTCAAGCAACTAAAGACGCTGGTAAAATCGCAGGTCTTGAAGTAGAACGTATCGTCAACGAACCAACTGCAGCTGCTCTTGCATATGGTCTTGACAAGACTGATAAAGATGAAAAAATCCTTGTCTTTGACCTTGGTGGTGGTACCTTTGACGTGTCTATCCTAGAACTTGGTGACGGTGTCTTTGACGTTCTTGCAACTGCTGGTGACAACAAACTTGGTGGTGACGACTTTGACCAAAAAATCATTGATTGGTTAGTGGATGAGTTCAAGAAAGAAAATGGTATCGACCTTAGCCAAGATAAAATGGCGCTTCAACGTCTTAAAGACGCTGCTGAAAAAGCCAAGAAAGATTTGTCAGGTGTGACATCTACTCAAATCAGCTTGCCATTCATCACTGCTGGTGAAGCTGGCCCTCTTCACTTGGAAACAACACTTTCTCGTGCTAAATTTGACGATTTGACTTGTGATCTTGTGGAACGTACTAAGACTCCAGTTCGTCAAGCTCTATCAGACGCAGGTCTTTCTATCTCCGACATTGACGAAGTTATCCTCGTTGGTGGTTCAACTCGTATCCCTGCCGTTGTCGAAGCAGTTAAATCTGAAACTGGTAAAGAACCAAACAAATCTGTAAACCCTGACGAAGTGGTAGCTATGGGTGCTGCTATCCAAGGTGGTGTCATCACTGGTGATGTCAAAGACGTTGTCCTTCTTGACGTGACACCATTGTCACTTGGTATCGAAACCATGGGTGGTGTCTTTACAAAACTGATCGACCGCAACACAACTATCCCAACGTCTAAATCACAAGTCTTCTCAACTGCAGCAGACAACCAACCAGCTGTTGATATCCACGTGCTTCAAGGGGAACGTCCAATGGCAGCAGACAACAAGACTCTTGGTCGCTTCCAATTGACAGATATCCCAGCAGCTCCTCGTGGTATTCCACAAATCGAAGTGACATTTGACATTGACAAAAACGGTATCGTGTCTGTTAAAGCTAAAGACCTTGGTACTCAAAAAGAACAAACCATCGTCATCCAATCTAACTCAGGCTTGACTGACGAAGAAATTGAAAAAATGATGAAAGACGCTGAAGCTAACGCAGAAGCTGACGCAAAACGTAAAGAAGAAGTAGACCTTCGTAACGAAGTAGACCAAGCTATCTTTGCGACTGAAAAGACCCTCAAAGAAACTGAAGGTAAAGGCTTTGACGCAGAGCGTGACGCTGCTCAAGCAGCTCTTGACGACCTCAAGAAAGCCCAAGAAGACAACAATTTTGACGACATGAAGGCAAAACTTGAAGCGCTCAACGAAAAAGCACAAGCCCTTGCCATGAAACTCTACGAACAAGCTGCAGCTGCTCAACAAGCTCAAGCAGGAGCTGAAGGTGCAACTGACGCTAATAACTCTGGAGACGACGTTGTAGACGGTGACTTTACGGAAAAATAAGGCACTAAATCCAATGGATGCTTAAGCATCTCATTGGATAACGCTTCTCACTATCTGGTGAGAAGCTAAGTGCCTTACTAGTTCGCAAGCAAAATAATATCGATTTTGCTTGCTCACGTCGTAAGATGCTTGGTAGATGAAGTATAACTTGAAATGTATTTATCATCGAAAGATTTTTCTCACGTCGTAAGTGCAGTAAAGATAAAAAAAACATTCTAGGCGGGGCGCCTCGCTCCGTCTATTTTGTTATAATAGGATAAAGAGGTCTGCAGACAAGAAAAGGTGTTCGTTTTGAACACGGGCTAGGGACTATGGCTTGTCCAGCCTTGTCCGTTAATGCCTTTAGTATCTAAAAGAAAGGAACAGTCGTTTGAGGCAGTATTCTAATGCTTTACGAGCTTAATGGAATATGCCTGTGGCTCTATGAAAAAGTAAATGGAGTCGCTTAACGGCTTAATAGCTTAACGTATGAATAATCAAGAATATTATGACCGTCTGGGAGTGTCTAAGGACGCTAGCCAGGAGGAAATCAAAAAAGCTTATCGTAAGATGTCTAAAAAATACCATCCAGACATCAATAAAGAGCCAGGAGCTGAGGAGAAATACAAAGAAGTCCAAGAAGCTTATGACACCCTAGGAGATGAGCAAAAGCGTGCTGCCTACGACCAATACGGTCCAGCAGGTGCTAATGGCTTTAACGGTGGTGCTGGCGGCTTTGGTGGTTTTGATGGTGCTGGTGGCTTTGGCGGCTTTGAGGACATCTTCTCTAGTTTCTTTGGCGGCGGAGCTGCGCAACGCAATCCCAATGCACCACGTCAAGGAGACGATTTGCAGTACCGTGTGCAACTCAAGTTTGAAGAGGCTATCTTTGGTACTGAAAAAGAAGTCACTTATAATCGTGAAGCAACTTGTCACACCTGTGGTGGTTCAGGTGCCAAACCTGGTACAAGCCCTGTGACCTGTCACAAGTGTCACGGTCAAGGGGTGATTACCGTTGATACGCAAACACCGCTAGGAACCATGCGCCGTCAAGTGACCTGTGATGTCTGTCATGGTACTGGTAAGGAAATCAAAGACCCATGTCCAACCTGCCACGGTACTGGTCACGAAAAGGAAAAACACACGGTTTCTGTCAAGATTCCAGCAGGTGTAGAAACTGGTCAACAAATCCGTCTTGCTGGTCAAGGTGAGGCAGGCTTTAACGGTGGTCCTTACGGGGACTTGTTTGTCATGATTACCGTTCAGCCAAGCGACAAGTTTGAGCGTGAAGGCTCTACTATTTACTACACGCTTAATCTCAATATCGTCCAAGCCGCTCTTGGGGATGTCGTGGATGTGCCAACGGTTCATGGTGACGTAGAGCTCTCTATCCCAGCAGGTACTCAAACAGGCAAGATCTTCCGCTTGCGTGGTAAGGGAGCACCAAAACTGCGTGGTGGCGGTCAAGGAGATGAGCACGTCACTGTCAAAGTGGTTACGCCAACCAAACTCAACAGTGCGCAAAAAGAAGCCCTTCGTGCCTTTGCAGAAGCTAGTGACGACAGCATCTCAAAACCTAAGAAAAAAGGCTTTTTCGATAAAGTCAAAGATGTCTTAGAAGGTGAATAATGAAAAAAGCTCTGGTTTTTGAACTGCATCCCAAAAGTTAGACAAACAATCTAACGAATGGGGTGCTTTTCTTATGAAATTAAGTTACAAAGATAAAGTAGAAATT
>NZ_JBCLSK010000046.1:0-10215 GCF_041225505.1 Streptococcus hyointestinalis
TGTGGTGATTACAATTATATCTCTCTGAGGTGTTTTTTCATACTTTTAAGTGGCTAACTTCATTTTAGAACTTTTAGAAATAAAACAATATTTAAAAATGGGAAAAAGATGTATTTTTTAAGGTTTGTTTAAAGTTTCGTCTGTAAAAGTCAATCTCTTTGTTAATAATGTTACACAAAGCCAATACGTTTGTCACCTTAAGCGTGTATGATAGATAACGTTGTTGATTGAGTCAACAAGTAATGCACTTACTTATTTGAGGTAAGTAGAGTAATATCATATTCTTAAGGAGAAGATACATGACAAACAAAATGAAATTACAATTATTGACGGTTGCAGGTGTGCTTGGTTTGGCTACAGCGGGTGTTGCAGCAAGCGCAGACAGCTACACTGTTCAATCTGGAGATACATTGTCAGCTATCGCAGCTAACCACAACACAACTGTGGATAAATTGGTTAGCCTAAACAACATTGCAAACAGCCACCTTATCTATGCTGGTCAAGTATTAGAGCTTGACGAAGCAAATGCTGTGGCAACTACAGCAACTGCAACAGAAGCGACAACAACAGCCTCAGCAGCAACTACTGCTGATACATCAAGCTACCAATCAAGCGTTGTCTTGTCAAACGGCAATACAGCTGGTAGTGTCGGTGCTTACGCTGCAGCTCAAGTAGCTGCAGCAACTGGTACAAGCGCAAGCACATGGGAATACATCATCGCTAAAGAATCAAACGGTAACGTCAATGCCTACAACCCATCAGGTGCGTCTGGTCTTTTCCAAACAATGCCAATCTGGGGTGACACATCAACTGTTGACGCACAAATCCAAGCCGCTATCCGTGCTTACCAATCATCAGGTTTTGGTGCGTGGGGCTTGTAATAGCCTAAAAGAAGTTGGGAAAAATCTCAACTTCTTTTTTTGTATAGATTTATGTACGAGACGCAGTGGTTTGGAGAAACTCTAGTGACTTTAGTCGCTTTAGAGTTTCCCATGCACAATTGATTAGGCACTTTGGTGCCAATCAATCCCTGCTAGTGGGCTCTAATACGTTGATAAATCAACTTTTAGAAGCCTTTTTGACATCAAGTTTCACTTGACTTTATTTCCAACCTCAAAAGGTTTTGTTAACCTTTTGAGCTATGCGGAGGTGGAACGACAAAATCGCATTTCTGCGAAATGACCAATTTTTATTCCACTCTCTTTTTAGTGTTTTAAACTTGGTCAAGTTTTGTCAAAGTCTTTTAATCATGCTATAATCAGACTAGTACACAGGAAAAAGGAGAATATCTATGATTTGGTCACTAATAGTCGGTGCATTTATCGGATGGCTAGCGAGTCTTGTGACAGGTAAAGACCGCTCAATGGGCTGTATCTGGAATACCGTGGCAGGATTACTGGGTGCCTTTGTCGGACAACGTCTGTTTGGGGCTTGGGGAACGCACTTAGCTGGTATGGCTGTCTTTCCCTCCATACTCGGTGCCATTATCGTTATCGCCGTTGCTTCCCTCTTTTTCGGAGATAATTGAGGAAAGAGGTGGTAAGCATGGTAAAAGCAGAAATCATGTGGCAAGATTTTCTTGCTACTCGTCCTGACATCACTCAAGACATGGATGCTTGGGCTTTTGGTGTGGAGGCAGATACGCTAGCGGACTTGGTCTTAAAAGGCGTCAAAACAGCGACCGCTTCCGCCTATGATCTGTACGAGCTGGACAAGGAAGCTCTGCCACAAGAGGGGACTTATGATGTCGTTTTGGATAGCAAGGATGAGGCGGTTTGTATCATTGAAATCACAAAAGTCAGTCTAGTGCCTTTTTCTCAAGTGTCAGCCCAGCATGCTTACAAGGAGGGTGAAGGCGATAGAAGCCTTGCCTACTGGCAAAAAGTGCATGAAACAATTTTCAGTAAGTGGTTTGAAGAGTGCGGCTTGACCTTTAGTCATGATAGTGTCATTGTCCTAGAAGAGTTTGCAGTGGTTTATCCTAAGAAAGAGGACGCAAAATGAAGTTAGCCTTGTTAGGGACGGGAAAAATCGTTGAGGAAGTCTTGCCTGTTTTAGAAAGAGTTACTGGCATTGAGCTGCTAGGGATTTTGTCCACACCACGTAGCCTAAAAAAAGCGAAGGAGCTAGCCCAGCGCTACGCTATGACGATAGCGACGAGTAACTATGAGGACTTGTTAAAGAGCGACGCTATTGATACGATTTACATCGGGACACCCAATAACACCCACTACGACTATGCCAAGAAAGCTCTGCTTGCTGGCAAAAATGTCATCTGTGAAAAGCCTTTTACGCTAAAAAAAGCAGACCTAGAAGATCTGGTTGCTATCGCTAAAAAAGAAAAGGTCTTTTTGCTAGAAGCCATTACCAACCAATACCTGCCAAACTTTGATGTTATCAAAGAAGAGTTGGCACACATCGGTGAGCTCAAGATTGTAGAGTGCAACTACTCGCAATACTCCTCACGCTATGACGCCTTTAAGCGTGGTGATATTGCGCCAGCCTTTGACCCCAAGATGGGTGGAGGGGCGCTCTATGACCTCAATATCTACAATATCCACCTTGTGGTGGGGCTCTTTGGCAAGCCAAAGTCTGTGACTTATCTGGCAAATAAAGAGCGTGGCGTGGATACCTCGGGGATTTTGGTCATGGACTTTGGTGCCTTTAAGTGCGTTTGTATCGCCGCCAAAGACTGTGCTGCTGAGGTGCGCTCGACTATTCAGGGCAATAAAGGCTCTATCGCTATATTAGGTCCGACAAATAGTCTGCCAACTGTCCAAGTGACTTTGAATGGAGAAAAGGCTCAAGTCATTGATGTCAATGCTGGCAAACACCGCATGCAGGGTGAGTTTGAAGCGTTTGAGCGTATCTTAGCTACTAAAGATACCAAGGCAGCCCAAAAAGCGCTAGAGCATAGCCTAGATGTGATGGATGTGTTAGAGCGTGCGGCTCAATCCACAGACCAGACTAGGTCTCATGTGTGATTTTATGCTATAATAGTAGCAGTTTATTTATAGAAATGAAGGATTGGTATTATGTCGAATTATGCAATTATTTTAGCTGCGGGTAAGGGTACTCGTATGAAGTCAGATTTGCCTAAGGTCATGCACAAGGTTGCTGGTATCACCATGCTCGAGCATGTTTTTCGCAGTGTTCAGGCGATTAACCCTAAAAAGACTGTGACCGTTATAGGACACAAGGCAGAGCTTGTGCGTCAAGTGCTAGGGGATGCGACGAGCTTTGTTCTCCAAGAGGAGCAACTTGGCACTGGGCATGCGGTCATGATGGCAGAAAAAGAGCTTTCTAACCTAGACGGACAGACCTTGGTTATCGCTGGCGACACGCCTTTGATTACTGGTGAGAGCTTGAAGAGCTTGATTGATTACCATGTCAATCACAAAAATATCGCAACTATCCTCACTGCGGACGCTAAAAATCCTTTTGGGTACGGGCGTATCATCCGTAACTCAGACGAGGAAGTGACCAAGATTGTCGAAGAAAAAGACGCCACAGACTTTGAAAAGCAAGCCACTGAAATCAACACAGGCACTTACGTCTTTGACAATAAACGCCTCTTTGAAGCCCTCAAAAATATCAATACCAACAACGCCCAAGGTGAGTATTATTTGACAGACGTTATCGGTATCTTTAAAGCAGCTGGTGAAAAGGTCGGTGCTTATAAGTTGCGTGATTTCAACGAAAGTCTAGGTGTCAATGACCGTGCAGCCTTGTCTGTTGCTGAAGAGGTCATGAGAGAGCGTATCAACCGCAAGCACATGCTAAATGGTGTCACCTTTACCAATCCTAAAGCGACTTACATTGACATTGACGTGGAGATTGGCGCAGACGCCCTCATCGAAGCTAATGTCACCCTCAAAGGGCACACTAAGATTGGTGAGGAGGTCACACTCACCAACGGCACAGCTATTATCGACTCAACTGTCGGAGCTAAAAGTGTCATTACCAGCTCAACCATTGAGCACTCTACGCTAGCTGATAGCGTAACGGTGGGTCCTTACGCTCATATCAGACCAGACTCTACTCTTGAGGCAGACGTCCACATCGGAAACTTTGTCGAGGTCAAGGGCTCTTATATCGGTGCGGACACCAAAGCAGGGCACCTCACTTATATCGGCAACGCTCAAGTAGGCAGCAAGGTCAACTTTGGTGCAGGCACTATCACGGTCAACTACGACGGTAAGTCTAAGTACAAGACCGTTATCGGGGACAATGTCTTTGTCGGCAGCAACTCAACCTTGATTGCCCCTGTGACGATTGGGGACAATGCGCTGACAGCTGCGGGCTCTAGTATCGTTGAGGATGTGCCAGCAGATAGTATCGCTATTGGACGAGCACGTCAAGTCAACAAAGAAGGCTACGCTAAAAACAAACCCCACCATCCATCTCAAAAGTGAGGTAAGCTATGGACTTTGAAGAAAAAACACTGAAGCGCACAGAGATTTTTGACGGTCAGATTTTTAAGGTTTGCCTAGATGAGGTCGAGCTGCCAAATAATCTTGGCACCTCAAAGCGTGAGTTGGTCTTTCACAAGGGTGCTGTCGCTGTTCTAGCTGTGACGGATGAAGCTAAGATTATCCTTGTCAAACAATACCGCAAGGCTATTGAGAGCGTATCCTACGAGATTCCAGCTGGAAAGCTCGAAGAGGGCGAAGCAGGTTTTGAGCAAGAAGCGGCGAGCCGTGAACTCGAGGAGGAGACAGGCTACCAAGGTCAGCTCACGCCCCTTTATACCTTTTACACGGCTATTGGTTTTTCAAATGAAAAAATCACGTTCTATCTAGCGGACAAGCTCAAAAAAGTGGACAATCCTCGCCCGCAAGATGAGGATGAGGTCATTGAGCTGTTTGAGCTTAGCTATGAGGAGTGCATGGAGCTGGTTGCGTCTGGGCAGATCTGTGACGCCAAGACTCTGATTGCTCTACAATATTATGCGCTGAATTACGGAGGTGATGCCTAGTGGGAAAGCCCCTTCTTACAGATGACATCATTGAAAAAGCAAAGCGTGGCGAGCTGCGTGATGAGGACTTGTATGATGAGGACTTTCAGTCTGATGATGGTGTCCCTCATATCTACAAGAGCCGAAGAATCGAGCAGGAGAAGCGCAAAGCCTTTAGACGAAAGTTAAATGTGATACTAGGGATTGTGCTACTCTTGATTGCTGCCCTAGTCTACGCTGTTTTTTATTTGTGAGGTAAGATGAAGATTGGAATTATTGCTGCCATGGAGCAGGAATTGCACCTATTGGTAGATAGATTAGAAGAGACAAAGACAACGACTCGCTTAGGAAATACCTACTACAGCGGAAAGCTAGGCAAGCATGATGTGGTGCTAGTGCAGTCTGGTGTCGGCAAGGTCATGTCAGCCATGAGTGTGGCGGTTTTGGTGGATGACTTTGAAGTTGAGGCTGTTATCAATACAGGCTCTGCAGGTGCGGTGGCAGAGGGCATTGGCATTGGTGATGTTGTTGTTGCTAGTCGCTTGGTTTACCATGATGTGGACTTGACTGTCTTTGGCTACGCTTACGGGCAAATGTCCATGCAGCCGCTCTATTTTGAGTCAGATGAGCGCTTTGTAGCGATCTTTGAGGAGACGCTAAGAGAGCAGAAAGTCGCAAGCCATATCGGTTTAATCGCAACGGGAGATAGCTTTATCGCTGGTCAGGACAAGATTGACCGCATTAAAACAGCTTTTCCAGAGGTCCTAGCCGTTGAGATGGAGGGAGCTGCTATTGCGCAAGCTGCGCACGCTACAAACTGCCCCTTCATCGTTATCAGAGCCATGAGCGACACCGCAAGCCACGATGCCAACATCACCTTTGATGAGTTCATCATAGAAGCTGGCAAGCGCTCCGCCCAAACGCTAATTGCCTTTTTGGAGAAATTATAAACAAAAAACGGCAAAAGCCGTTTTTTATTTATCTGCCTTTAATCAAACTGATAATCTTTGACGATTTTGATGGATTTGATGGTGACGTCGGTTTTGGGTTTATTGCTGTCGTCTGTTTCGACTTGGGCGATTTTATCTACAACGTCCATGCCACTGATGACTTGTCCAAAGACAGTGTATTGCCCGTCAAGGTCAGGGTTTCCGCCTTTTTTGTAGGCGTCAATAATCGCTTTTGGATACTTGCTGGTGCTTAGAGAACTAGCGTTGTCGGTGTTGTTTTGATTGATGTAGAACTGGCTACCGTTGGTGTCCTCGCCTTTATTTGCCATAGAAAGGCTACCACGGATGTTGTAGAGATAAGGGCTAATCTCATTTTTAAAGCCATTGCCAGAGTCAATGCTCTTGTCTTTGCCTTTCCAGATGGACTTGCCACCGCTGCCGTCCCCATTTGGGTCACCGGATTGGACGATGAAGTTGTTGATAACACGGTGGAAAGTCAGATTGTCATAGTAGCCTTCTTTGGCGTGCGTGAGGAAGTTTTCCACAGCGAGCGGAGCATATTTTGGAAAGAGCTTGATGGTGATGTCTCCTAGCGACGTTGTCATGATGACTTCGGCTTCGTCTTTTGCGACGGTATCGGTCAATTGTGGAAAAGCAGAAGCCTTGGCTTTAAGCGCTTTTTGCAATTCTTTTTGGGCTTTTTCTTCAGCCGCTTGGCTGGAGCTTGCAGCGATTTTTTGATCCACGTAATCATCTCCTTTCAAGGCACGCTCAACACTTTCACAACCTGCTAGAGTGAGCAGAGCAACTAGCAGTAAGGATAGGACTCCCCATTTTTTCATAAACGTTATTTCCTCCAAGAGACTTTTTCTTAATTGTAACACAGAAGGCAGGATTTCTCTATGAAAATCCTATTAAAGCCTTCTTTTTTGCCATTTTTCTAAGTGTCCAAAATATGGTATAATAAAAGTTACGATTATTTAGATTAACGTAGGAAGGTTATATGGCAAAAGCAAGAAAGTCTGGAAAAAAAGGGCGCAAAACACGGCGCCCAACAAAGGCAGAGCAGGAAAAGCAAAAAGCATTTCGGCGAATGTTGATAGCATTTGGGACAGCTTTTGTCCTCTTTTTTGCGATTATTCGCTTGGGAGCTTTTGGAGTCACGGTGTATAATGTCATCCGATTTGCGGTGGGGAGTCTTGCTTATCTGGTGATGTTTGCTGTCTTGGTTTACCTATTTGCCTTTCGCTGGGTCAAAAAGCACGAGGGCATTGTCAGCGGTTTTGTGGTGCTGATGATAGGGCTTTTAATTGAATGGCAGGCGTATTTATTTGCACTTCCAGCCAATCGTGGTAAGGATGTCTTTGTTCAAACCGCACAGCTCTTGACTAGTGACCTCCTAGCGTTTAAGGTGACGCATTTCGTTGGTGGTGGCATGCTTGGGGCGCTTATCTATAAGCCGACTGCCTTTCTCTTCTCCAATGTCGGCTCCTTTATGATTGGAGCTCTGTTTATCCTTCTAGGCGCTTTTTTGATGGGACCTTGGGATGTTTATGATGTGGTGGACTTTGCGCAGGCTAGCTACCAAAAATTGGCACAAAAGCACGAAGCAAACAAGCAAAAACGCTTTGTCAAAAAAGAAGAAAAGGCTGCCAAGAAAGAGGAAGAAAAACGCTTAAAAGAAGAAAAAGCAGCGCAGGAAGCTGAAAAACGCCTCAGTGAATTGAACGTAGACCCTGAGACAGGCGAGATTTTGGTAGATAGCAGCGAAAAAGAGGAAACGCCACAGGTTTTCCCAGAAATTCTAGACCATCAAGAGCTAGAGGGATCTGTGGACGAGCGTGAAAAGGCTTCTAGTGACGAAGAGGTCGTCTATGATATGGACGACTTGGAGGATGAGGAGACACTCACTGTTGACTTTAGTCCTAAGACCTTGCTCCAGTATAAGCTGCCGACCATCGACCTCTTTGTACCGGACAAGCCTAAAAACCAATCCAAGGAAAAAAATATCGTCCGCAAGAACATCGCTGTCTTAGAGGATACTTTCAAGAGTTTTGGAATTGATGTCAAGGTTGAGCGTGCTGAGATTGGTCCATCTGTGACCAAGTACGAGGTCAAGCCTGCCGTTGGTGTTCGGGTCAATCGTATCTCAAACCTAGCAGACGACCTTGCTCTGGCTCTTGCAGCCAAGGACGTCCGCATAGAAGCTCCTATCCCTGGCAAGTCCTTGGTCGGTATTGAAGTGCCAAACTCTGAAATTGCCACCGTTTCTTTTCGTGAATTGTGGGAGCAGGCAAAGACCAATCCCAACCACCTCCTAGAAGTGCCGCTTGGTAAGGCGGTCAATGGCACAGCTCGTAGTTTTGATTTGGCGAAAATGCCCCATCTTCTCGTTGCCGGCTCAACGGGTTCTGGGAAATCCGTGGCGGTTAATGGCATGATTGCCAGTATCTTGATGAAAGCTCGTCCTGATCAGGTCAAGTTTTTGATGATTGACCCCAAGATGGTGGAGCTGTCGGTCTACAATGATATTCCGCACCTTTTGATTCCTGTCGTTACCAATCCTAGAAAAGCCAGCCGAGCACTGCAGAAGGTTGTCGATGAGATGGAGAAGCGCTATGAGCTCTTTAGCCACTTTGGTGTGCGTAACATCGCTGGCTACAATGCCAAGGTTGAAGCCTTTAACCAGCAGTCCGAGCAAAAGCACATCCCGCTTCCGCTCATTGTTGTTATCGTTGATGAGTTGGCAGATTTGATGATGGTGGCTAGTAAGGAAGTCGAAGACGCTATTATCCGCTTAGGGCAAAAGGCACGTGCTGCAGGAATTCACATGATTTTAGCGACGCAGCGTCCGTCTGTGGATGTTATCTCTGGGCTCATCAAGGCAAATGTTCCTTCTCGTGTCGCCTTTGCGGTTTCTAGCGGGACAGACAGCCGTACTATTTTAGATGAGAATGGCGCTGAAAAGCTCCTTGGTCGAGGCGATATGCTCTTTAAGCCTATTGATGAAAATCACCCTGTGCGCTTGCAAGGTTCTTTCATCTCTGATGACGATGTGGAGCGGATTGTCAGCTTTATCAAAGACCAAGCAGAAGCCGACTACGACGAGAGTTTTGATCCAGGTGAAGTGTCTGAGCAAGATTTTGCCTCTGGGCAAAAAGGTACATCTGACGGTGATGGCTTGTTTGAGGAGGCAAAAGCCCTTGTCATAGAAAGCCAAAAAGCGAGTGCTTCGATGTTGCAGCGTAGACTCTCTGTCGGTTTCCCACGGGCAACACGCCTCATGGAAGAATTAGAAGCAGCTGGCGTCATTGGTCCAGCCGAAGGGACTAAACCACGCAAAGTTCTGATAAACAAGGAAGAATAGCAAGAAAAAAGCGACTATTTCTTTAAATTGTCGCTGAAATGTGATAAAATAAACAAGTAAATAAAAAAAGAAGAGGTATGTGAAATGTCACGTAAACCATTTATCGCTGGTAACTGGAAAATGAACAAAAACCCACAAGAAGCAAAAGCTTTTGTGGAAGCTGTTGTTGGTAAATTGCCATCAGCTGAACTTGTAGAAGCAGGAATCGCTGCACCAGCTGTTGACTTGTCAACTGTTCTTGAAGCTGCTAAAGGTTCAAATCTTAAAATCGCTGCTCAAAACGCTTATTTTGAAAATGCAGGTGCCTTCACAGGTGAAACAAGCCCACAAGTGCTTAAAGAAATGGGAACTGACTACGTGGTTATCGGTCACTCAGAACGTCGTGACTACTTCCATGAAACAGACGAAGACATCAACAAAAAAGCAAAAGCTATCTTTGCAAACGGTATGACTCCAATCATCTGCTGTGGTGAGTCTCTTGAAACTTATGAAGCTGGTAAAGCAGCTGAGTTCGTAGGTAGCCAAGTATCAGCAGCTCTTGCAGGATTGAGCGCTGAACAAGTCGCTGCTACAGTTATCGCATACGAGCCAATCTGGGCTATCGGTACTGGTAAATCAGCGACTCAAGACGACGCTCAAAAAATGTGTAAAACAGTTCGTGACGTTGTCGCTAAAGACTTCGGTCAAGACGTTGCTGACAAAGTACGTATCCAATACGGTGGTTCTGTAAAACCTGAAAACGTTGCAGCTTACATGGCTTGCCCAGACGTTGACGGTGCTTTGGTTGGTGGAGCTTCTCTTGAAGCAGAAAGCTTCCTTGCTCTTCTTGACTTCGCCAAATAATACATCAAAAAACACTTGAGTAATGAACAGCTCCCTGTCAAGTAGACAGTGAAATAATAAAATGATTAAGCAACCTGATTCCTGAATTCAAAAGGAGT
>NZ_JBCLSK010000047.1:0-9953 GCF_041225505.1 Streptococcus hyointestinalis
AATCTTTAAACAAAGTAACAAAGTAACGGTCCAGAGCCTCCTCGTTAGGAAAAAGAACCTTCTTTTTCGTTTGACGTTTGATTTCTTTGTTAAGAGATTCAATGAGGTTTGTCGAATAAATGCTGTGCCAAATCTGGTAGGGAAACTGATAAAAAGTTAAAAGATTATCCGTATTCTCCAGACTTTCCATGACTTTCCTATACTTTGGTTTCCATTCAGCGATAAAGTCCTCTAAAGCGTGGACTGCTATTTCTAAATTTTCAGCACGATAAAACGTTTTAAATTGCTTCAGAATAACTGTCCGATCAGATTGCTTCACCTTACTAGCCAAATTTCGACTAATATGAATGAAGCAACGTTGTTGCTTAGCAAATGGGTAAGCCTGACTGATCATCTGCTCAAGCCCCTTGAAGCCATCGGTCACTACAAGAGAAACCTGTTGGATGCCTTGGTTTTGAAACTTGTTTAACTTTTTGGGGGCAGTACATAGGAGACTCTTTTTATTATTTACCCAATTTAGCTGCAAGACGTGATTTGTCACGGCTAGCTTTGTTTTTGTGAATCAAACCTTTAGTTTCTGCTTTGTCGATCGCAGCGCTTGTAGCGCGGAACAATTCTTCAGATGGGTTTGCTTCAAAAGCCTTGATAGCAGTACGCATAGCTGATTTTTGTGCTGAGTTTTTTTCGTTTTGTTTAACGTTCAATTCAGCGCGTTTGATAACTGATTTAATGTTTGCAAAAGTTCTCATCTCCATTTAATTCTAAATATCTCATTATGCTTGAAAATAACTCATTTGACAAGGGGAAAAACATCTTTTTGTGAAATAACTGCCTATCTGGGCTTTCTTGCCTTAAAAACCAGGCCTACAATTATTATTACAATCGTAATAGCAATCGTAATCGCCAAGGGAGAGGGTTGCAAGGGATTTTTGAAAAAATTTTTTTAGAAGGTTAGGGGGTGGACTTGACGTGACTAGGTCATCTGGTATGATAGAAACAGAAAGAGAGGAGAGGTCAAAAATGAAATTATTATTTACATCGGATTGGCATATTGGCCGGACCTTGAATGGCTATAGTCTGCTGGAAGAGCAGAAGTACGCTTTTGAGCAGATACTGGCGCTTGCTTTGGCAGAAAAGGTTGATGGGGTTATTATTGCGGGGGATCTCTATGATAGCTCGGTGCCCAAAGCGGACTTTGTGACCACCTTTGAGCAGATGCTGAGGAAGATGAATCTGGAGCACCAGCTACCTATCTATGCTATCTCGGGTAACCATGATAGTGCCAAGCGGCTTAATTTTAGCCGGGAATGGATGCAGCACCAACAGCTTTATCTCAATACCTTTATTGAAGAGGCCATGAGTCCAGTCGAGACGGAGGACTGTCAGCTTTTCCTCCTGCCTTATTTTGATCCCATGGATGCTCGGATCTACCTACAAGAAGAGCAGGGCTGGTCAGATGAGGAGGTCAAGAATGTTCGGACTCTGGCGGATGCCATGCAGGCCTTGCTGCCCCTCTTGGTGGCCCGGTTTGCTCCTGGTAAAAAGCGTATCCTCGTCACCCACTTTGCGGTCACTGCCTCAGGCCAGGATCCTCAAGACTTGACAAGTGAGACCAGCTCGACTGTAGGCGGCCTTGCGACTCTGAATGCAGCGATTTTTTCAGACTTTGACTATGTGGCTCTGGGGCATATCCATACCCATCATGCCTCCCCAAGTGAGACGGTGCAGTATTCGGGTAGTCCGGTCAAATTTAACGTCAAGGAGGCTGGAACTGATAAGGGAGTCTATATCCTTGAGTTTGATGAAAAGGGGGTAGAGAGTCACTTTGTCAAGCTGGAGCAGGAAACTGACCTGGTCGCTCTCAAGGAGGATTGGGAGACCCTGACAGATCCTGGCTTTTATCAGACCCAGCCTTGTCATCAGGCTTGGTTTGCCATCCAGGTGCAGGACTTTGATCGCAATGAACATGTGGGCAAGAACCTGCGGGCAAAGCTGGAGCAGATCTATGGGACAGTTGTGGAGTTAGACTATAGCTACAAGCAGGAGACCATTCGTAGGACTAGGGGGCGAAATGTAGAGGAGCTGGATGAGTCGACCATTATCGGGGATTTCTATCAGGAAAGCACTAGCCAGTCTCTGAGTTCGGCCCAGTTGGAGTTAGTAGAGGATATTTTGACGAAGATAAGTAAGGAGAAATCATGAGACCGATTGCTTTAAAACTATCTTATTTTGGCCCTTTTGAGTCAGCAGATATTGACTTTAGAAACTTTATAGAATCACCGATTTTTCTGATTTCTGGTGATACGGGAGCTGGGAAGTCAACGATTTTGGATGCCATGTCCTATGCTCTTTTTGGGGCGACAACAGGGAGTCGTGGTCCCAAGGAGGTTCGGAGTCAGTTTGCGACTGTTGAGGAAAAGACCCAGGTGACCTTTTACTTTGAGCAGGGGAGTCATCTGTATAGAGTCGTGCGTTCGCCAGAGCAGACGCTTATGGGCGCGCGTAAGGTGAGAAATCAAATGCCTGAGGCCTCTCTGGCTATTGTTGATGGGGTTGATGGCAAGGAACTTCAGAGCCTGGCTAGCAAGCCAAAGGATGTAGGGCTTGAAATTGCAGGCATACTTCGCCTGGACCATGAGCAGTTCAAGAAAATTATTCTCCTACCGCAAAATGATTTTTCTCGTTTTCTCAAGGACTCGTCAGAGGAGAAAAAGAAGATACTCAAAAAGATTTTTGGAACAGAGATTTTTGAGGACTTCCAAAATCGGCTTAGGGAGCGCTATAGTGCGGCCAAGTCAGCAGACGAGGAGGCGACAAGAGCGCTCCAGGATCACTACCAGTCAGATACATGGACTCCAGAAGAGCAGGCTAAGATTGAGGTTGCTTTGGAGGAAGAAAGGTTGGAGACAGTTCGTAGGCTCCTTCAGGTGCGTAAGGAAAGTCATGAGCTAGCTAAAAAGGCCCATCAGGAGGCAACAGCAGAGCGAAAACGGCTGGATGCGCTCTATCAGGAAGGTCAGAAACTGGCGCTGGACTTTAAGAGTTTAGAGGATTTGCAAGCGGACTATCAGGAGCAAATTCTGGATAAAACTGATGAGCAGGATGAAAAAGAAGGTCGTCTGAAGCAACTGAGTTGGGCAAAGCAACTAGATAGTGATGTTGCTAAAATCGACCAGGCTAGGGATAATGAGCGGGCTAACCAATCCAAATTAACGGAAGTCCAAGTGGCAAGCCAGAAACAGAAAAAGGCCAGAAAAGTCCTGGTTGAGCAGAAGAGCAAGCTCTTTGAAAAGGAAAAGGAAATCGATCGCTTACGAGAAGAACTCAAAAAGCTACCGACTCAGATCTTTAAAGCTAAGCAGGCCGAAGACAAGCAGGCCAAGATTGCTAAAGCCCAGCTGGAGCTAAACAAGATTCAGGCTCAGCTAAAAAAAAATCAAGCTCAAAAAAAAGAGCAGAGTGAGAGTCTGGCTCAGCTAGAGGAAAATGTCCTAGATCCAGCTTTACTGGAGGCAGAAAAAGCTCGGCTTGATGACATGTCTAGCTTTATCGATGGGGAGCTGAAGCGCCAGGCAGAGAACTACGAAAGTGCTCTGAATAAGGCCAAACAACTGGAGAAAGAATTGCTGGAGTATCGAAATAAGCTGCCTCAGCTAGAAGAGAAATTTGAACAGGCTCAACTGGAAGTTCAGGCAAAGGAGCAAGATCGGCGCCAGATGATGATTGTCCAGCTCCAGGAGGATTTAGTCGATGGTCAGCCCTGCCCAGTTTGTGGAGCGGAGGACCATCCCTTGGCTGAAAATGGTCATATGGTATCCAATAAAGAGTTGATCGAGCTGATCCAAAGTGTCGACCGGGCCCAAGCCCAGTATGAACAGAAACGGTTGGACCTGGATGTTCTGAAAAAAGAGATTGCTAGACAAGAAGAGGATTTTCAAATGCAGAAGAAGGAATACCAAGACTACCAGGCTCAGTTGAATGCCAGCTATAAGCAATTCCAAGCCAGCTTTGGTAGTGAATTTCCAGACTACTTTAACCTAGCAGCTATTCAGAAGGTCCGGAACGAGCAGCTGGACAGCTTTAAGGATAAGTCCCAGCAAAACCAAGAACTGCAGGCTGAGGCTGGTCGGCTTAAGGCCAGTCTCCAAGAGCTAGACCAGGCTCTTAACTTAGGACAAAAGGACCTGGATGCGAAAAGTAAGACGATTGAGAGCCTGCAAGCAGAAATCGCAGAGCTGGATGTCAAGGTTGGCAGTCAGGAACTAGAGGACCTGCAGAGCGATTACCAAAAGCAGGTTCAAGGCTATGAGGAGCAAAAAGAGCAACTGGAAAGCCAGCTGAATAAAAATCAGGAGGAGCTTAGTAATTACCAAGGCCAGATCAAAACTCTGGAGTCTGTTCTGGCAGACCTTGGTCAGGATCTTAAGGAGTCAGGCAGGAAATTAGCCGAAAAATTAGCAGCAGAGGATGCTCTGACCCATGAGGAAGCGGTCGCTAGAACCTGGCTAGCAGCCGACCAAGAGCTGGATGAGCTGAGAAGGCAGATCACCCAGTACCAGACACATAAGGAGCGACTGGAAAAGGATATCCAGCAGCTCGAAGAGAGCTTGTCAGACCATGAGCGTCCTGATCTAGTCAGCCTAGAGGAAAGCAGACAGGCTGCGATTAAGGCGGCTGAAATTCAGGCAAGCCAAGTGACCAGGGCTGAGACAGATCAAGCCCTGGCATCAAAAGAGCTCAAGGCGATTGAGAAGATTTTGAGTCAGCAGGCTGACTCCCAAGCTGCCTTTCAGTCTCTCTCCCAGCTCTACTATGCCATGGATGGAAAGACAGGGGGAGACAAGCTGGATCTAGAGACCTATGTCCTCCAAAGCTATCTGGAGCAGATCCTTAGCTATGCCAATGCCCACTTTATCAATCAATTGTCCAATAATCGCTATCAGTTTGAGCTGCCAGAAGAGGCGCGTGACCGCAGGAGTAACCGGGGCCTCGATATCAATGTCTATGACAATGAGACTGGCGAATCTCGCTCAACGGACACCCTTTCAGGCGGTGAGACCTTTATTGCAGCTCTGTCCATCGCCCTTTCCCTCAGTGAAGTCGTGCAAAACTCTTCGCGTGGGGTGCCAATCGATGCCCTCTTTATCGACGAGGGCTTTGGCTCGCTGGACCAGGAGACCCTGCAGAAGGCCATGCAGGTTCTGGAGGAAATCGGTGAGAACCGCCTGGTCGGAGTCATCAGCCATATCGAGGAGATGAAGGCCACTATCCGCCAGCAGCTGGTCATCAAGAAAACAGGCAATGGACGCAGTCAGGTCAAAGTGAGTGTGTAGGAAATTAGATTAGACAATAGAGGTTCAGGAAATTTCTGAGCCTCTTTGTTCTGTCATAGGTGCTTGAAAAATAAGTCTAAAAATTGTTGGGTTTTTGATAAGGGATGTCGCTTTTTGACCTGGTTGACTCGAGTAGATTTCCTATAATGAAGTAAAAGAGAATGGAGATCGTGAATATGAAAAATCAAGAATCAGCTTGGACAGGTCGCTGGCTCAGTGGACTAGGAGCTAGGGTTTCAGATGGGTCTGAGTTTACACTGGAAGATATGTTCTCCGGGAAAATGAAATCACAGAAACCTGTTGAAGAACGTTTTCATCCAGTGATTTATTTTAAAAAAGTCTTTCCCTTGTCTCAGGAGATTTGAACAGCTCAGTTGACGATTACCTGTCAGGGGATTTATCAAACTTTTATCAATGGTGAGGCTGTTACAGATAGGATTTTCACCCCGGACTATACGGACTACAGTGACTTTTTGATGTACCAGACCTATGAGATAGCTGATCTGCTTAGAACTGGAGAGAATGTGCTAGCAGTAGAAGGGTATGCAGATCGCATTAGTGTGCAAGGTGGTAGTGCTCAGTTTGGAGACCAACTACCCCTTTTAGCGGATGTGGATATAATTTTTGAAAATTGAGAGGAACTTCATTTTGGAACCGACGAAAGCTTTAGTTTAGGAGAGGGTAAGCATCGTTATGCAGATATTCAAATTAGTGAAAAACAGGATTTGCGCTTAAACAATGATTGGAAAACCAGTTCGACCAGGGTTGTCCAAGAAGCATTGTTTTCATTTGGGGAGATTTCATATCCAAGAACAGGCTTCTGTCCTTCTGGTGTAATGCCAAGTGCGATATGAATACATTCTTTACTAACGGTTCCACATCTTAATGGAAGATAGGTTCCGTCAAGGAATAAAACAGAGTAATTGACCTCTAAACTTCGCTCATGAAAAGTAGCGACATTCTCCTGAGTCGCTTTTGGGCTAGGAAGTTAAGCAATTCTGTGGTAAACTGAGTCGCAGGAATAAATCTCTTTCTAGTAATGTTTCGCAATTCTACTATAACGGATTTATTCCTTTTTGTGTTTACACAACTTATTTTACACTACCAAAAAGTTACTTAGTTTGCTTGTGAGATTAACTTATAGGCGTAGGATTTCTGAAACTCTTCTGGTCGATTGTGTCCGAGAGCACGTGATACAATTAAACAGGCCTTTCGATCAAGGACAACACCTTTTAATTCGCCTCGTAGATAAATTTTTTCCCTTTTATCCTTGATATCTTTAGGATCTCGTGCGACAAGAAGATAAAGACGCTTTGCGTATTCAGCACGATATTTGTGAGGTTTTAAAGCAGATGGAACTTGAAACACACGCTTTTTACCATCTAGTTTAAATTCTTCAACAAGCCTTTCTAATTCTTCTTTATCTCGTGTAATAATCGGAACCCAACGATCTCGTGCTCCCTTTGTTTTATGTTTTTTACCAATGATTTTAAGATAATATCGACCATCTTCACGTTGGTGTAGAGAATCACCAGTAATAGCCTTGAATTCATTTTTACGTAGTCCAGTGGCAGATACGATAGAAAACCAGCGATTATTTGTTTCTTCAGACATTCTGTCGTCATTTGACATTAAGCGATTATTCTTTTTGTTGGCACGATATCGAATATCCGTTGCAATAAAAATAGTAGAAGATACACCTAAAACTTTGGCTAATGCTGCTTTATAGGTTGATTGAGTAGGAGCAGAAAGTCCTAATTTTTTACAATGTTCTAAGTATTGATTAACTAACTCAATCCATCCTTCTATATCGTTAGATTTTTCAAGAACTTCTAATTCTTCGGCAGTAGCAGTTGCAGCAATAAAGGAAGCGAATCTGCTCCAGGAACCAGCATAGTTATGGAGAGTTCGATCGGTATGAATTAAATGAATGTCTTCGCCAGTTTTTTTAGAATCATTTCGCTTGATCCCCTTTCCTTTTTTAAAGCGCGTGACTAGATTAGTTAATCCTTTTGATTGGACAAATTGTTTACGGCCTTTGAAAGTAGTTAGAGAATCAATTTGTTGTTTCTTAGCTCTCTCTTTAGCTTTTCGTCGTTCTGAACGACTACGTTTCTTCTTTGCCATAGTTCTTTCCTTTCTATAGAAGATAATGTACGTTTAAAGAAGATCTTAAGAAGAATCTTAAGGCATTTTAATTCAAGTTGAAGTATTGCAGTGACCTAAAGCTTTTATTTACTGGTCTAGTATCTTCCCTTTGCTTAGGGCGCTTCTTAATTGATGGCTAAGAAGATAACCAGGTCATTGTACAACATGACAAGTTGACTCAATTCAAATAAGATGTAGAGTTCCATCATACAGATAAAAATCTGTTGTTTTTTCTTGTTAGACATTTTCAGGTTTAAATGCTCTGAATTTCGCTACTGAGTTAAGCTAGCTTTTGTATTTGATTTTTAGACTTTTGTTATTTACTTTGGTTTCTATACTTTTATTATTTACTTTGTTACGTTCAAAAAACTTTTTTTAAAACTGCTGTTGACATTACTTTTATTATCTATACATTTATTTTTTATTAGTAAATGAAATACAAAATTGGTTCTTTCCTAACCCAGCTAAAACCTGCTGTTTCCACGATAGCTACCTCCTTTCAAACATAAAAAACGTAGCTATAATAGTTACGTCTCTACTCAATCAATTATTTCTATAATATTAGTATGCCACAAAAAACAAAACAAAAAATCAGGATAAGATTATTTTACGTTATTCACTTTTACCTAGCGCTGTGTGTTTAGCGTGACTTACACATACGTTTCTGTCAACGCTAAACACACAGAAAAATTAGAATTGCAAAAAAACTGAGGGATGAGAGAAAGAGGTACAAGTACAAAAAAATTGAGAAGTAAACAATACCTTTATCAGTTTTTTTAATTTTTTATTTTTATAATTTGAAATTTATGGCAGACTATATATAGAGAGAAAAAGGAGGTTACATATGTATGAGCATATGTTTTTTTTTATTACAGGCCTAGTATATGAACTTGGCCCTCCAGAAATTGGTATCATTCAATTTACTTTTAAACTCAATAAACAACAAAAGACAAACTATAAGAAAAGTCAATAGTTTCGTCTGAATTCTTTTTGTTTCAAATGTAATGATTTGAGAGAACGCCAAAAAGCCCTTGAAAAATACTCATTTTTCAAGGGTTACATCTATCGTTTTAGAAGGTTATCTCACTTTTTGTTCGTCAAAGGGGATATTGTTTTTGAGGAGATAAAACAAGACTCTAATCAGCTTTTTGGCGACATGGGTGATGGCCACATTGTAATGCTTTCCTTGTTCTAGCTTGGTTCTGAGGTAGGCTTTGAACGCTGGAGAAAAACGTGCTGTTGCTTTAGCAGCTTGTAAGAGCGCCCACCTCAAATGAGGCGACCCTCTTTTGACCATTTTTCCAGCTAAATCCATCTGTCCTGACTGATAAATGGCAGGCTCCAGTCCAGCGAAAGCTTGTAGTTGAGCAGGCGTGTCAAAGGTGTGAATATTTCTGATTTCAGCTAGGATAACAGATCCTAATCGATTACCAATCCCAGTAACAGTCGTGATGACCGAGGCAATCTCAGCCATCAGCTCATCGACTTGCTTTTCAGCTTTAGCGATGAGCCTGTTATAGTGTCGGATATTCTCAATGATTTCGATGAGCTCAAACTCACGGGCGGGTGAAGTTGTCCCGATAGAGTTAGGAGCGACCTTGAGAATATCCTTTATTTTAGGGACTGTTAATCGCTTAATGTCAATGAGCTTCTCAAATCCTGCCTCAAGCATTTTTTGAGGACTAGGATAGATTGAGAGAAGTTCATAGGCATAATTAGAATGCTTACTGATGAGTTTGTCTAACTCAGGGAACATGACATCTAGACAACGTGTGTACTGGACTTTCCAATCTGCCTGTTTTTTCTTGAGGCGATGGATATGTCTGGTAAGAATCTTTAACTCTTCTTGCCTATTGTCATGACGAGATTGTTCCCGATTAGGATCAGAAAGAAGTTTCAGTGCAATGACGCGAGCATCCTTTTTATCGGTTTTTGTTTTGCGAAGTGAGAGTGATTTAGCGAACTCCTTGATGAGCAAGGGATTGTAGGTATAGACCAGATAGTCCTGTTCATGAAGGAAGTTCAAGAGATTAAAGGCATAATGTCCTGTATCTTCAAGAGCGATACGACAGTCTTGTTTGAGTTGTTTTAGAGTATTGTGTAGGAGTTCAAACCCCGCTCTGTTGTTAGAGAAAGTGAGCGGTTTAAGGGCTACCTGACCTTGTTCATTCAAGACCGTTACATCATGTTTGTTTTTAGCGACATCAATGCCTACATAAAGCATAGCGTTACCTCCTAGCATGATCTTCAATCGCACCTGGTACTCCACGAACTTTTTGCCTTGTCACCTTACACGAGATAAAACGTCACTGCGTTATCAAACTCATTACCAATTGAAACAAAAAGCTGTAGTTAGAGCCTTTTAGAAATCGTCAAGCGATTGGAGGAAAAGAACTAATCCACAGTGGCTTATACCAAGTGTATCACTTGGGCTCTGGCAGTAGCTAACTGCACTAAATATAATATAAAGAG
>NZ_JBCLSK010000048.1:0-9630 GCF_041225505.1 Streptococcus hyointestinalis
CGATGTTTGAAGGAATCTGGGCAATAGTTTTGGTAGAAGTGGTGACAAATTTGTGATAATTGACGTACATTCCATTGTAAATGATGAGATTTAGCAGTATACTGTAAGTGGCTCATTTGGACTAACCTCCTGTATGTTTCGTCACTTACAGTATAGTCCATTTGGGCTTTGTATTGTATTTTGAAATGAACTAGCACCACGGGTACACTTTATAATTTCTGTCTAGTTTAGTGTAACCGATTCACAACTATTTTCGGCTCTAGAACAGAAACCGTTGATGAATAGCCATGGACTCGAGATTAGATTTTAGATGACAAAAAGTCGTACAATTTAAAGAAACTAGACAGTTTGAGTTTTGTAAGCTAAACTTGCAGTATTTTTAGAAAGTGCCCAGTTGCTTTCCACTTGTTAAAAATCTCTCATTTTTTTGAGAGATTTTTGTTTTAGTAAACGCTTAAGCAGTTGATATAATTGTGTTTAAAAGTATTTTTTAATTGATTTGCAATTTTAATAAAAAGGAGTATACTAAAACCATAATTTAGTTATCACAAATATATAACAAAATTATAATAACTGACTTACAGGAGGAATGATTGTTATGTTGATAGAATCATCTAGTTATTTTTGACATGTTATTAAAATAAAACTCACAAAACTTTAATAATATATGGGAAATAATTAGATTATATGATGGATTGTGCGAAAAGGGGAGCTAGAGTTTCCTAGTCACGTTTTAAAAGTTTTAAAAACAGATCGCCTTTTAGTTAGTCTATGATATGGTTTTCTTTGGCAAAGCAATTTTTCTTGCTTGGTCACAGAAAGGATTTTTCACAATGAATTATGGTGATACCACCTTTATGATGTTAGCGACTGCTATGGTGTGTTTGATGACACCGGGGCTTGCCTTCTTTTATGGGGGTCTAGCGAGGAAGCGTAGCGTTCTCTATATTATGATGCAATCGTTTATCTCAATGGGGATTGTAACGATCATTTGGATGTATGGTGGATTTGGTCTTGCTTTTGGTAAAGACCACGGTGGTGTGATTGGTTCGATTTCAGATTATTTCGGACTAGCGCATGTTGGTTTAGTGCCAAGTAATGTTCACGCTGCGTCCATTCCATTTATTCTCTTCTTTGCGTTTCAATTGATGTTCTGTGTCATCACTGTACCGCTTATGAGTGGTGCCTTTGCAGAGCGCCTCAATATGAAGGGATATATCTGGTTGCTCATCATCTGGACAATCATTGTCTACATTCCAGTTTGTCACTGGATTTGGGGCTCTGGTTTCTTATCCAAGATCGGTTTTGTTGACTTTGCTGGTGGAACGGTTATCCACACGACAGCAGGTTTTGCAGCGCTAGCCGCAATCTTTGTTCTTGGACGACGTCATCAAAAAGATATTTCCATGAAACCAAGTAACTTGATGGCAGCAGCTATCGGTACTGGCCTTCTCTGGTTTGGTTGGTTTGGATTTAACTCAGGTGGCGCACTCAAGGCGGGAAGTCTTGCAGCGATTGCTTTTTCAAACACCTTTATCGGTCTAGCAAGTGGTATGGTGACTTGGATGATTTATGCCAAGTTAGTCCGTGGTAAAGTTGATTTTGTAGATGTTCTGACAGGTTCAGTTGCTGGTCTTGCAACTATTACACCATGTGCAGGTTACATCCACCCACAATTAGCAATTTTAGTTGGTATCATAGCTGGTATCATCTGTAATCTTGCTCTATCCTTACAAGAAAGTCGTGGTTGGGATGATGCGCTCGGTGTTTGGGGCGTCCATGGTATTGGTGGCTTTACAGGAAGTATCTTGATTGGTATCTTTGCTGATAAAGCAGTCAATGGTGTCTCTGCAAGTTGGCATCAATTCTGGATTCAAGTGTTCGGAGTGATTCTTGTTGCCATTTACAGTTTTGTCATTACCTTTATCATCCTAAAAATCCTTGGTGCTATAACCAATATTGAACCAAGTGATGAAGAAATCGCAAATGGTCTGGATGCTTCTTTACTTGAAGAAACAACTTATGACCTTGAAAAATTGAATAACTAATTCACCATTGAAAGGAGGTGTTTCCAATGCTGGGTGTCGTTTTGCTTTACGTCGGTATGGTCTTGATGAGTAACGGACTTTTCCGCTTGCAAAAGATTGATGACAAATCAAATGTTGTCATGAATATCTTCACAGGTAGTCTAGGTTTAATCCTTAACATCATTTCTATCGGCTATGGCGCTTGTCACAACAAAGATGCTTTATGGTTCTATGCGAGCGCAACAGGTCTCTTGTTTGCCTTTACATACCTATATGTGGCTATTAACACAATTTTCGATTTTGACAATCGTCTCTATGGTTGGTATAGCTTGTTTGTAGCGATCAACTCTGTTCCTGCAGGGCTCTACTGCTTTGTCGGATATGGCGGAAATTGGCTTTATGGTCTTATATGGTGGGCATGGGGTATTCTGTGGCTCACAGGGTTCATTGAATGCAACATGAAAGTCAATTTAGGCAAATTTGTCGGCATCTTAGGTATCATTGAAGGTATCGTTACTGCCTGGATTCCAGGATTCTTGATGCTTATTGACAAATGGCCTAAACTATAATGCGAGAATACATAAGATTGTTCTCGTAAAACGATAGTTAATAATATCGTTTGATTACAGAAGGAGTGTACGTATGCAACTTACGGAACGCGAACGCGAAAAAATGTTAATTTCTTTGGCTGGTATGATTGCCAAAGAAAGAAAAAATAATGGTGTGAAATTAAATCATCCAGAAAGTGTTGCCTTGATTACAAGTTATATCTTGGAAGGAGCACGTGCAGGTAAAACTGTTGCCCAATTGATGGATGAAGGTGGTCGTGTCTTGACACGCAGTGACGTTATGGAAGGTGTTTCAGAAATGATTCCAATGATTCAAGTTGAAGCAACCTTCGTTGATGGTACAAAATTGGTTACTGTTCACGACCCAATTCGTTAAGCTAGGAAAGAAGGTAATAATATGATTCCTGGAGAATACAAACTGTCTGATAAGACTGTAACTTATAATGAGGGCTACGACGCCATCTCACTTGAAGTCAAAAACTTAGGTGACCGTGCCGTTCAAGTCGGTTCTCACTATCATTTTTATGAAGCCAACGAAGAAGGTTTGAGTTTTGACCGTGAAAAAGCTTGGGGCAAACGCTTGGATATCGCTGCTGGTACAGCTGTCCGCTTTGAACCAGGTGAAACACACATAGTCAACTTGATTGACTTTGGTGGTAAACGTCGTGTCTTTGGCTTTAACAACCGTGCCAATGGTTATCTAGATAAAGCTAAGAACGAAGCACGTGATCAACGCTAGAAAAGAGGTTCAACCATGGGTTTTGAAATGGATCGAAAACAATTTGCCTCACTTTATGGACCAACTATTGGAGATAGCGTCCGTCTTGGAGACACAAATCTGTTTGCAGCAATTGAAAAAGACTACACTGTACACGGACAAGAAAGCAAGTTCGGTGGTGGTAAAGTCTTACGTGATGGTATGGGTGTAAACGCAAGTGAAACCCGTGAAAGCAATCCATTGGTAGCTGATACTATCATCTCAGGCGCAACAATTATTGACTACACTGGTATTATCAAAGCAGATATCGGTATTCGCGACGGTAAAATCATTGCCATCGGTAAAGGTGGTAACCCAGATATTATGGATGACATTGATTTTATCGTTGGGGCAAGCACTGAAGCCATTTCAGGTGAAGGCTTGATCGTTACTGCTGGTGGTATTGACCTTCACGTTCACTACATCTCACCAGGTTTGACACATGCCGCTCTTGATAACGGTATTACAACTCTATTTGGTGGTGGTACTGGACCTGCTGATGGTACAAACTCAGCAACAACTAGCCCTGGTAAATTCCACATTCACCGTATGCTAGAAGCTGTTGACCATGCCCCAATTAACGTTGGTATCATGGCAAAAGGTGCTGGTTGTCACCCACGTACAATCGAAGAACAAATCGAAGCAGGGGCTGCTGCTGTTAAGACTCACGAAGACTGGGGTGCAACTGCAGCTGGTATTGACAACTCTCTTCGTGCTTGTGATAAATACGACGTTCAATACGCTGTTCACACTGACTCTCTTAACGAAGGTGGTTTCGTTGAAAACACATTGAACGCCTTTGCAGGACGTACCGTCCACACATTCCACACAGAAGGTGCTGGTGGGGGACACGCTCCAGATATTATGATCGTTGCTGGTCAAGATAACATCTTGCCATCATCAACTAACCCAACTAACCCTTACACTCAAAACGTTATTGACGAACTCTTTGATATGACTATGGTTTGTCACAACCTTGATCCAAAAGTACCTGAAGACGTTGCTTTTGCAGAATCACGTGTTCGTAAACAAACTGTTGCCGCTGAAGACGTTCTTCACGATATGGGTGCTCTTAGTGTTATGACTTCTGACGCTATGGCTATGGGTCGTGTTGGTGAAGTGGCTATGCGTTGCTGGCAATTAGCTGATAAGATGAAAGCACAACGTGGACCACTTGAAGGCGATACTGAATTTAACGATAACAACCGTATCAAACGTTATGTCGCTAAATACACTATCAACCCAGCTATTGTAAACGGTATGTCAGACTACATCGGTTCTGTCGAAGTTGGTAAATTTGCTGACCTTGTTATCTGGGAACCAGCTAAATTTGGTACAAAACCAAAAATGGTTCTTAAAGGTGGTATGATCACTTACGGTGTTATGGGTGACGCAAGCTCAAGTCTTCCAACTCCACAACCACGTTTGATGAAAGATCTTTACGGTGCCAAAGGTAAAGCTGTTGGTTCTACAAACATCACATTTGTATCACAATACGCTTATGAACATGGTATCAAAGAAGAACTTGGTCTTGATAAGATTGTGCTTCCTGTACGTAACACACGTAACCTTACAAAACGTGACATGAAGCTCAACGACTACATTCCAAAAACAATCAAAATTGATCCACAATCCTTTGAAGTAACAATTGATGATAAACTCATCACTTGTGATCCAGAAGAAGTTATTTCTTTGGCACAACGTTACTACCTATTCTAATCGCATAATCTAGCGCCGCTAAAAGCCACCTCTACTCTTAGCAAACTGTGTTATCGTTGGAAAATAGAGACGTTTTCCATTTAGCGCTTATAGCAGCGTTAGGCTATTCTTTGAATTTTTATGTTTCATTTTTGACTAGCCTCGTCTAGTTTTTAGAACCCAAGTCAACTGAATAGATTGAAAGACTTGGGTTCTCTTTTTTTAAAGGAGAAGATAATGATTTTAACTGATGTTTTTAACACTGTTGATGAGATTGAAAATCTCTCAGATTTTCACATCGAGACTGCAATGGTGAAAAGTGATGATTTGATGAAGAGTATCTTGCGTGTCACAACGAACCACGGCAATGACTACGGCATTCGTCTATCAGATTCGAGTCAAGTTCTTGAAAATGGTTCAGCCTTTAAATTGTCTGACGGTGAATTGCTTGTTTTGAGCGTTATTCCTGATGAGATGATTGTGATTTCACCAAAAGGCATTGATGAAATGGGAGAGCTTGCTCATATGCTAGGCAACCTCCACAAGCCTGTCCAAATCGCAGACGGCACCATCTCACTTCTTTTTGATAAAGTGGTAGCTGAAACACTGAGAGCTCGTCACATTCCTTATACCGTTGAGAGCATTCAACTAGAACAACCACTCCGCTATGCGGATTTATCATTGTAAGGGGACGCTATGGAGTTTTTAGATTATTTAGATGTCTTTCAAGTATGTGACTCCACCTTTCCGATCGGAAGTTTCAACCATTCATTTGGGATGGAGCACTATTTGTTTGAGCGTCACATTAAAAAAGGGCATGAATTTGCTGTGTGGTTGAAAAACTACTACCAAACACAGTTTCGTGATGGTGAGGGACTCCTCATCAAGCTAACCTATGAAGCCCTTGAAGCAGAAGACTTTGAGTTGTTACTCGAAAATGACCTTATCATGGATGCGTCTACCATCGCCACTGAAACACGTAACGGTACACGTCTTATCGCAAATCAAATGATGAGCCTTTTAGAAGAACTATACGGCGATACCATTCCTCATCTTTTTGCTTACAAACAAGCTATCAAAGAAGGACTCGCTTATGGTAATCCCGCTATTGTCTTTGCTATTTTTGCTCATCACAAACAAGTCCCATTGAAGGAAGCCTTTCTCATGTATGGCTACAGTGTTGGCTCAACCTTGGTGCAAAACGCTGTGCGTGCTGTCCCTCTAGGGCAAAAAGAAGGTCAAGTCATCCTTAATCGCTTGATTGACCAACTTGGTGAACTCTACAAAGAAGTTGTCGACTTAGACCGTTACTATCTCGGTGCAAACTCAGTCGGACTTGAGCTCGCTCAAATCAAACACGAGACTCAAGAAGCCCGTTTATTCATGTCATAAAGGAGGAAATCTAATGAAACGAGCAGTTAGAATTGGTGTCGGGGGTCCTGTTGGATCAGGGAAAACAATGTTGATCGAACGCCTCACACGTCACATGGCAAAAGATTACAATCTTGCTGTTATCACAAACGATATTTACACAAAAGAAGACGCTGAATTTATGTTGAAAAATTCAGTGCTTGATGAAGATCGTATCATCGGTGTCGAAACAGGTGGTTGCCCACACACAGCGATCCGTGAAGACGCTTCTATGAACCTTGCCGCTATTGAAGACTTGGAAAATCGCTTCAATGACCTTGACTTGATTTTCCTAGAAAGTGGTGGGGATAACCTTGCTGCAACCTTTAGTCCAGAGCTTGTTGACTTTTCAATCTACATCATCGACGTTGCTGAAGGGGAAAAAATCCCACGTAAAGCGGGTCAAGGGATGATTAAGTCTGACTTATTTATCATCAATAAAATCGACCTTGCTCCATACGTTGGTGCAGATCTTGATCGTATGAAATCAGACTCTGAAAAATTCCGTGCAGATGGTACTTTCTTATTTACCAACCTTAAAGAAGATAAAGGTCTAGATGAAGTCATCAACTGGATCAAGAAAAATTGCTTATTAGAGGACTTATAAGATGAAAAAACGTGACGGTTATATTGATATGCGCTTTGCTTATCGTGATGGTCGTACGGTAGCTGAGCGTATCTATCGTGAGGGCAATTCACGTGTTTCTGCGTCCATCAAAGACACAGGAGTTGTTCCTGTTTACTTCTTTATCGCAACTGGTGGTGGTTATGTTGAGGGAGAAGATTATCTCCAAACGATAACACTTGCTGAACATAGCCATGCTGTTATCACCAGTCAAACACCAAACTATGTCTACAAATGCCAACGTCATATTGAGACCACACAAGAAACCATCATCAAGGTGGGAAAAGATGCGACCCTTGAGTATTACCTAGATGAGGTTGTCCCTTATGAAACAGCTCACTACATGCAAGATACAAAAATCGAGCTGGAAGAAGGGGCTAGTCTCATTCTAACAGATGGTATCACAGGTGGTTGGTCACAAGCAGGCGACCCATTCAAATATCACAAAGTCGGACTCAAAACAAGTATCAAAAAAGCAGGAAAATGGCTGCTCAACGACTTTTTGGTCTGTGAACCAGAAGATGACTTGATGGCAGAGCTTGGTTATTTTGAAGGACGTACCAACTTTAACTCTGTTGTTATCATTGATGATAGCCTAACAGATGAGATGGTAAAAACCATGCAAGACATGCTTGATAGCCTGACCACAACATGTAAATATGGCTTGACCAAAATCAACGGTGGTGTGGTGCTGCGTGTACTAGGTGACACTTATCATGATAATCGTCACTTGGTCTGGGCATTTATCAACTTTTACCGTGAAGCCTTTAAACACTTTGACCCTATCAACCTGCGTAAACTGGATATGAAAGTGAAATAGCAGGTGGCATTATGGGAATCTTAGAATTTTGCTTAGCAGGTGTAGGTGCCTTTTTTGGCGGTTGTCTAAGAGCACTCTTGTCTGATGTCTTTAACAAAAAAGACGATGCATACCCTTATGGGACCTTTCTAGCTAATATCATCGGGTCCTTTCTCGTGGGTATTTTCCTTGGTATGGTGAGTCATAAAGGCTTGTCACAAACGTCTAATGTCCTCTTGATAACAGGCTTTTGTGGAGGATTGACGACGTTTTCAACCTTTAGCTCAGAAGTATATCAATTCTTTGTTGAGCGCAAAGACTCAAAAGCATGGACTTACTGGATAGGCAGCTGTATCTTGTGTATCCTCTGTGTCTTTATCGGCATTGGTGTTCAGGCTTGGTTTAAGTGAGGTGTCCCATGAAAACAGGAATTAAATATTTATTGATTGGTTGTGGTGCGGCACTTGGTGCAGCTATCAGATGGCTTTGTGAGGTCTATATCGGAAAAGCTGTGTCCGATCCTTTTGCCATCCTCGGCGTCAATGTGGTCGGCTGCTACATCATCGCCTTGGTGAGTGCGCTTGCCACCAAACAACGTATCTCCCAAGAATGGAACAAATTTTTAACGACAGGTTTTTGTGGCGGTCTAACAACCTTCTCATCTTTTGCCTCAGGTATGTATAATTTGATAACTGGTGGGCACACATTTATTGCGCTCTGCTATATCTTTTTCAATTTGGTGCTAGGACTTTGTGCGGTTGCTCTTGGTTTTTACACCATTTTAGGAAAAGGGACAAAACAAGAAAGGTAGACTATGACAACTCCACTCTCAAAAGTCAATACTGCTTATTGGACAAAACGCTCGGAAAGCTACGGCAAGCAACATTTTGCGGAATTGACCGATTTAAACGCCAGCAAATGGGACAGCTATTTGACCAAAATCTTTAAAAAAGCAAACGGTACGCTAACAAAAGCCGTCGACATCGGTACAGGTCCAGGATTTTTAGCGATTTTACTGGCTAAAAAGGGCTTAGAAGTCGACGCTGTCGATATGAACCCAGCTATGCTAAGAAAAGCAAGAGAAAATGCCGAAAAACTCGGCGCAAATATCACAACAAAACAAATGAATGCTCTTGATTTGGACTATGAGGACGATAGTCTAGATCTCGTTGTGAGCAGAAACCTCACATGGAACTTAGAAGACCCTGAGGCAGCCTACAAAGAATGGCTACGTGTCCTTCGCCCAGGTGGACTTCTCATCAATTTTGATGCTAATTGGTACAATTACTTGTACGACAAAGAAGCCAAAGAAGCTTATCGCAACGACCGCAAAAGAGTCGCTAACGAAGGAGCTTACGACTTTTACATTCACACAGATGTCTCCCGTATGGAGGAGATTGCAAAGCACTTACCACTCAGTGCCAAACAACGTCCGCATTGGGACTTTACCATCCTAAAAGAACTCCTCCCACACTCTAGTCATCTCACAGTTACTAAAAATATCAATCATTCTGTGCTGACAAAAGACCAACAACTCAACTTTAACGCAACACCGATTTTTTCAATTATTGCACGAAAAGGCATGGAATGAGCAAGCCACGCAAAAGGAGAAAAAATGCATATTCCAGAGAATTATTTAAGCCCACAGACCTGTGCGGTTATGGGAGCTAAAGAACCAGATATTCCCATTCAAACCTTATGTCAGCTCTTAAAGGTGTCACGCTCAGGTTATTACAAATGGCTTA
>NZ_JBCLSK010000049.1:0-8827 GCF_041225505.1 Streptococcus hyointestinalis
TTTTCCTTCGAGATGACAGATGGCAACTTGTTTCAGTTGAAGTTGACCGTAAGCATCTCGTAAGGTTTGAAAAAGGTTCTCCGCTTGAAAGAAGGTCAGATATGGCAAAGACTCCTCAATTGATTGGGAAAAAGTATCCAAATACTGCTGATCCAACCCCTCGATAATACCGAGAAGTTCACTATCATCATCTGGAGATTTGCCATCTTCCCAGGTGATTTCAAGAAATAAATCATCTGTTATCACGCATTTATTACTTTTCTTAAAAGGGATAAATGCCATGATAGCCACCTTAACCTTTCACGAAGTTAAAGCCCCACTCAACGATACTCGGTCCAGCAGAGACCGCAATAATCGCTACTGCAATAGCTACCCAGTGCTTTTTGATAGCTGCTTTAATTTCACGACCGCCAAAACCGTAGATCAGACCTGTTACAACGACGGCAAGTCCTAAAGTGACAATTCCTATACCCTGTACTTTAGAAATACCTTGTTGCGATAACGCTTCTGTTTTCGCAAACGGATCGTCTGCATAGACTGGACTCGTCAGGATACCTGACAGAAAAAGGGATAAGCTAAGCAAGTAACCTTTACTTTTGGCTCTTACTTTACTTACATAATGTGTCAATGTGTTCATAGAAACCTCCTTATTTTTTATTGACATTATTAGTGTAAGGGATAATTAAATTTTGTGTGTTAAGGGGACAAACTTCAGGAAAAACTTTTTTCAACTGAAAAGGGTATCTATTTCTCCCTCGATTTTAACCTGAACTTGCCTTAAATCTTTGCGGTGTTGGCTGTCTGGGACGTCTCCCTCAACCCACAAATGAACATGATATGTCTGTTTACCCTTGTCTAAAGCTAAGCTTTTGGCAGAGATAGGCGCTAGCACCTTCCGCTTAATCAAACGCTCCAGGGGACGTGCGCCATTTTTAACATCGGTTCCAACATCAGATAAATACTGGATTAGACTAGAATCGTAGGAAAGAGTTAAATTTTGGCGACTCATTCTCTCTGCAATTTCCGATAAGTTTTTCTCTGCAATGGTCTCAATAACATCTCTCTCTAAAAGATTGAAGATAATTTTATTTTCAATCCGATTGAGAAACTCTGGGCGAAATTCATTTTGAAGTTCACTGTCCATTGATTTTTCAAATTGTTGGCGTTCTCGATCAGTCAAGCTATGAAAATTGCCTTTTAGTTCCCATTTGTTAATGGTTTTTTTAGCCCCAATATTCGTAGTCATAATCACAATAGTATTCTTAAAACTGATTAAACGCCCTGAACTATCCGTCAAGCGCCCATCATCTAACACCTGCAGAAAGAGATCCATAACTTCATTGTGGGCTTTTTCAATTTCATCTAGCAATAGGACACTATAAGGCTTCTGTTTAACCCCTTCTGTTAACTGCCCTTTTGTTCGTGTTGCACGATCTCCAATCAGTTTTGTCACATCTTCTTTTTGCTTGTATTCTGACATATCAAAACGAAGCATGGCATCTTCATCGTCAAAAAGAGCTTCTGCGACAGCCTTTGATAGTTCTGTCTTTCCAACGCCAGTCGGTCCGAGGAAAAGAAAAGATGAGATAGGCTTATTTTCATCTTGTAAGCCTGCTTGGGCAATCGTCACTGCATCGACAACCGCTTCAATCGCTTCTTCTTGCCCCTTAACCCGCCTCATCAGTTTTTCTTCAAAGCCGACTAAGCGCTCCTCCTCTCCTTTTAGAATCGTAGTTACTGGAATACCAGTGCGACCTTTCAAGACTTGGGCAATATCCTCCTCTGTGACAATTCTTTTTTCTTCAGCTGAAGCAATGGTTGCAGCCTCATCAATTAAATCAAACGCCTTGTCTGGAAGAAAACGGTCAGTAATGTAGCGAACAGATAGACGAACCGCCTGAGCAACGGCTTCTGAACTAATCAGAACATTATGAAAGTCCTCATAAATACCTTTCGCTTGCTCTATAATCGTTATAGCTTGTGGAATTGTCGGTTCTTCTACCATGATAGGTTGCATACGACGTTCTAAGGCTCTATCTGTTTCGATATAGTCGTGAAACTCATCTAGTGTAGTAGCTCCGATTAGCTGAATATCACCACGAGCTAATACAGGCTTGATGACATTTCCTGCGTCAAGCGCTTGACCACTTTCGCTTCCTGCACCGACAATGGTATGAAACTCATCTACAAAGAGAAGATTTTGACCACGAGTAGCGACCATCTCCTCAATGATTTTCTTGAACTTAGCAATAAAACCACCATCTTCTTCACTCATCAAGCTGGACAGCTCCAAAGAACGAACTGTTAAACCTTTTAAGTCGTCAGGAACTTCTTCTCGTAGAATGGCAAGTGTTAGTCCTTCAACAATAGCCGTTTTCCCAACACCTGCTTCTCCTACTAGGATAGGGTTGTTTTTGGTTCGTCTGAGAAGGGAGATAATGACGGCTTGAACCTCTTTATCTCGCCCATAGACTTGGTAGTCATCTGCTTTTTTAGCAACTTTAGCCGTCAGGTTATCTGTGTATTTATCAAGAAATGGGGTTTTAAGCTCATCTAGCACGTTAATCACTCCTTCCTTTTGCCGTTTCAATTTGAAGAGTTAGTTTCTCTTTAATCGCATCCACAAATTCCCGTGGGTTAATCTCTCCATCTCCAATTTGAGAGAGAAATAGTTCCCAGCCGCCGGTCGTTTCAGGGCTAGCAAACTCATTATCATAGAGATAATGAATCAAGAGATAGGATTTGTTCGTTGGAAAGAGCTGCCCTGTTTTTTTATCTTTGGTGATATAGCCTCGGTCTTGAATCGTTTTAAGCATTGCAGCTCTCGTTGCCTGCGTGCCTAAACCATACTTCGGCAAAATCTCACCGATGAATTGACTCTCGGTCATTCTCTTAGGTGGCTTTGTCACACCTTCAAGAATAGTAGTCTTTGTTTCTAGCTGATCTCCGACACGATAATCTGGTAACTCAACATCTCCTTTGAGTTTTTGTTGGCTAAAAGCCGCCCAACCTGGATCAAGCATTTGTCTACCTCTTGCTTTAAAGACCAATCCTTGATTCTCTACTTCAACTGTTGTCGTATTGTAGCGACAATCAGCCGTAAACATCAAAATAGTTCGACGGACAACCGCTTCATAGATAAGACGTTCATCTGGCTTTAGGGTTACTAAGTTAGGAATATTTTCTGTCGGAATAAGGGCATAGTGGCTTGTTTTTGCCACTTTTTTAGAGTCAACATAATTTTCCCTTGACTCTAAATAAACAGGCTCAAATACGCAATTCACAACATCCTGGTAACTCTTTAGATAGGTTTTAAGATAATCAAATTCTTCCTCTGTGATAAATCGAGTATCTGTTCTTGGATAAGACAAGTATTTTTTGATATAGAGACTTTCTACCAGACTTTCTGTTTTAGCAGGAGAAAATCCCCATTGTTTAGAAGCCAATCCTTGAAGGTCAGACAAGTTAAATAAGGCAGGAGCTGCCCTCTGGTGCTCCTCAGTTTCAACTGAAGAAACAGTAGAGATTGGCTCCAATTGTCGTGAAGTCGCTAAAATCATATCACTATCTAGGTACTTGTCTTTCTGAAAAAACGTCGTCTCTGTCGCTTTATCTTCTAGTTGCAATTTCCAGTATGTTTGAGGTTTGAAATTCTGGATAGCAAGGTCATTCTCACAAATCAAGCGCACGCCAGGCGTTTGAACACGACCTACTGATAAACTATTGCCTTTTCCCTTCGCCAACCGCCCCTTCTTTTGAAGCTCTAGGGTGACTAGTGGGGACAAGTTCATCCCAACAAGCCAATCTGACTGTGCACGTGCTTCAGCTTCCAGATAATAGTTATAGGTTTCTATCGGATCTCTCAGATGTTGAAAAGCTTTCTGAAGGGCACGTATCGTCATGGAATTGACCCACAGACGTTTGGTGACTTTGTCTTTCCCTTCTGGAATATGAGATAGAATGGAGTAGGCAATACGCTCCCCTTCTCTATCCGAGTCTGTACCGATAATAACTTGAGAGGCTGCCACCACCTCTTGATAAATCTGTCTAAAGGTCTCTTTAGAGACTTTGTCTTGTTTTAGCGTCTGTTTAAACGATACATCAACTAGAGGTAGTTTCTCCAAATCCCAATTATCTTTTGGCAGTCTATATTCAAACAAATGCCCTTCCGCAGCAATAATATGAACCTCATCTGAAAAATAGGGTGTTTGCTTCACAATATGTACTTTTCCTTTTTTACTAGCTAAGCCCAGACTTTCTGCGTATGCAGCAGCTTGGCTTTCTTTTTCAGCTAGAATAACTGTTACCATATAATCTTTCTCCTTTCATTAGCTAACTTTAGTCTAAGGGATAATGACAGTCCCTGCAGTAAGGGGACAAGTCATAGAACTTATGCCCTTTCCAAAAATAACTGCACACTTTGTTATACAACTTTTTATATTCTTTCATGTACATTAAAAGGCGCTCTCACTTGAGAGCACCTTTTAACTTATCTACTAGGTCCTTTGGTTGGGGTTCTAGGAAAATTTGGCGCTTGTCCTCGATTTTTTCCTAATGAATAGGGTTTGGTATGGTTTTCAACATGCTTCATCATATTAGAAACAGTTTTATGAACTCGTTTCAAAGAATCAGTCAGTTGCTTATCATCTAGCGCTTTTAGATTATCCGTCCAACTTGCCATGTACTTAATCGCTTTTTCAGAAGTATCTAGTCCAAAGTGTTTTGAGAGTAAATGACTGGTCATCTCAGCTTCAAATTCCTTTTGTCCTTTCGGTAGCTCTTGATACTGATCGGCCAGTTTAGGATTATGAAGTGTTGCATGTGCTAACTCATGAATGGTGGTAGCAATTTTTTCTCCAGGTGTATTATCTGGATTGATCAAAACAAGCTGTTCGCCTGGGTAAAAGGCACCTTTTGCATTTCCTAAAACATGCGCTTCATCTTTCATCATGGTAATACCAATGCTTTCCGCATAATCACACAAGCCTTCAAGAACTTCTTTCGTCTTAACCTTATCCGTATCAAAATTGTAATGACGGTTTGGCATTGCTTTGGGATAACTTTCTGGTTTAAGTGTCGTCTGAGATAACTCAAACACCTTATAGGTTGTGAAACGTGGATAACCTGTTTTAGGATCTCTTTCTTGAAATTGACGAATAGGCAGTTTACCGTCTTTCACCAAGGCTTTCTCTTCTGGTGTAGCCTCAGATAGCTTTTTGAATTTTGGATTACCTTTCTCATTTTTCACTTGATGACCGTTTTCATCTAGGACTGGAATCATCCGAACCATCAATGGTCTAAACAGTGTAATTTGCGACTTTTCACCTGTTTTGACAGAAAGGTTTTGATGAACAACTTCCTTAGTTTCACCTGTTCGCTTATTGGTATAGATTGCCTTCGTCGGAATGACATCCTCTGGCTTAATATCTAGGGCTTCTCCCATAGCTTGCCACTGGTTATAAGTAGCGACGGCATTTGCACCACGCCATTGCTCTTGGATAAGAGCGACGTTTCTTGGAGAAAGTCTTGGAAACTTACTCATAAAGTCCATGTACTCCAATAAGTCTTCAGGGGATTGTGTGTACTCACGAATTTTTTGGAAAGCATGTTCGCTGATTTCATAAGCTGATGCTGTGTTATAGTCAAAAGGTTCACCTGATATTGTAGTTTCTTGATGCTTTCCTTGACCTGTGCTGTTAGCTAAAAAAGCATCTACTTCTTCCTGCTGATACAGCTCTTTAGGCAATTTGTTAGCCTTGATGGCTTCAGCAAGCTTCTCTAGCTCTTCTTCAATCTGAAAGTCATTGCCCCAATCACTGCCGTAAGCTAGGTAGCCGAGATTTTCTTCTCCTCTGAGTAGTGCTATAGTCCAAGGCGCTGTCGTATCAGATAAATTGTCAACCCTTTCTGGACTATAAACCGTTAGCTCTATCTGATACCCTTGACCAAACTCCTCACTATTCGTATAAATAACAGAACCATCAGCTTGAGGAGTTCCAACCAAATCACCTTCCATCGATAAAGCTTCTTGAACTCGAGGAGCAGCTGCTTCTAATTGCTTTTTAGCATCCTCTGCCATAATCTCTTCTACTCGTTGGGCTAGCCCCGCTTTGATATCCTGTTTAGGAGAAGTGAAGGCTTCTCTTGGACGGCTATCTTCTTGAGGCATTTCTTGTGAATTTAAGGGATGTTCATTAGCTTCAGTAGCGATTTCTTGATTTAGCTCTTGATTTTCCAGCTGATAAAGGACACTGTCATCTATAGCAGCTAAATCTTGATAGCCTGGTAGGCGACGATAACCTAACCCCATGAGTTGTGAAACGGGTCTTGTCTCATCTCCAATAGCATAGTGGACATTATCCTTGATGAGCTGTCCGCCAGGAGCGTAAATATCAAACTCTGTTTTGGTGTAAGGAAGCTGAGTCTCTTGCCTACGTTGATAATGGGCTTGATTAGCTTCGTAAAGTCCTGTGACAAATGTTTTGTAATCAATCAGTTGTTCTGTACGGAAAGGAAGCTCAACGCCATTATCCCAATTCTCAGCAAATTGCAAGCGAACATGATAGTCATTTTTATAGATCATATCCTCTTGCCACTCTTTATAGAAAGCAGAATCTTTGACTAAGAGACTGTTTTTATCTGCATAGTCAACCATTTGTTCTAAGCCCCATTGATTTTCTTCTGACACCTCCAGATATTTCTGCCAAGCAGGCAAGACTTCTTCTGGGACACGTGCTAAATCTTCTGGAATGCCAACATTATAGACAGCATCCAAAACTTTTGTGAAATCTTCAGCTGAAGTAGGTTCAGGGATGGGAAGTTGCTCTTCTGTCATTACGTCTGGGGAATAGCCAAACACTTCGGATAAAGACTCTAGATTAACTGTTGGATAGGCTAATTGATTTGCTTCTTCATCCGATACTTCATAATTTGGATGTTGGACAGCATCCCAGAATGGTTTGCCATAATTTGTAACAATCTTATCCATCAAAGAAGCTAGTTGCTCTTCAGACGATAATTGATTACCTAAATCAGTATCAGCAATTTCTATCCTATTACCGTACGCATTTCTCAAATAGTAGGCTACATAAGATCCCCCAGCTCCAGAATGACCAACTCCTGTTTCCACTTTGTCCATTTGCCGAGCAAAATAGGTTCGTAAACTTTCCAATTTTTGTTGAGGAATCGGTTGTTCTATTCCCGTTGGAGTTGATTTTTCATGCTCCAATCCGTTATCAGTAATTTTAGTTACGACGTTCTGATCAAGAGATGAAACAACATCCATTGATTGATCATCTATATCACGAGATTCTTCATACTGTTTATTCTCCAAAATTGATAGCATTTCTTGCCCACCATCTTTGATATATTCTTCATTGATAGAGAGCTGTTTAATCTGACCATCACGTTCACGGTAAACTCCTAAAATTGCATGGCTATCTATTTTTTCTAGGGATTCACTCAATTTTCCTTTTATTCGCATCAGTGAAGAAGGGATAAGTCCATCTTTGGGATTATCTTTAAATAAAACTAGTAAATCATTATCTTCTGGAACAATCGCTTTAGACAAATCTAAATTATCCAACTTTTCAACTGCTGATAAATCGTTAAAAACAAATGACCCAGCTTCCAAAATATCAGGTAATAGAGGTAAAACTTTCATTTTATCACGTAGTGCGTTTGATACTTGGATATTCTTATAATGACCATTTCCCTGAGCAAAATCATGGAGTGTAGCTCCCATCGTTCGATCAGTTGGGGAAATGCCCGCTAAATGGGCAAAGTTTTTCTCTTGAAAAGTTACTTCCATTTGCTCAAGCTGACCCATATCATCTTTAAAGAAATAATATACTTTGCTATTTGCTAATTCTCTCAAATACCATTGAGCTGTACTTTGTAACGTTGGCGCAAATAAATTTAAATCACTTAAATCTTTCTTTCTAGCTACACGATAGTTAGGTTTAATATTTGACACACGTGCCTTTTCTGTAGTAAAATACAGTTGAGCGATGACAGGAAAATCAGGTTGTGGTTGTTCCACAACAGGCTGCGATGCTGTCCTTGGAGAGTTTCCTCCTAAAAAATCGGAAGTGCGATGAAATTCGCCCGCATCGCTATTATCAGGCTCTTGAGTTTTATCAAGGGCTTTTTCTTGTGCCTCAACGTCAGTCTTTTGTTCTTGAACGTCTACACTCATCATCTGATAGTCTTTGGCTAACCGCTCAACAATTTGATCGAACTCTTGGTAATCCTCATGTGAAGCTAATGGTTCTTCTTTCGCCAGTTGTTCTTTTGACTTCTTCATTTCTTTGAGGTAATCATTCCAGTCCGTTTTCGTTTGCCCTGATTGTAAATCTGGTAAAGCTTCGTTAACCACGGCTCCTTTTTCCCTCAAAGAACTGATAAAGTTTTGACCCCCTTCATCATTATCTACCGCAAGAGTAATCCAGTCTGAGTGTTTTCCATCCGTGAAAAAGTTCTTATCAATCGCTATCTGTAGCCCTTCAGCAAGCTGATCATAGTTCCAGTTTAATGGACGACCTGATAGTTCTGACTGAAGTTGAGCTAAGTGTCGTCCGATAACACCTTCTTTCAGACCATCCATTGATACCAAACGGACGTCCTGCAGGCTATCCTTGTGTAACTCATAATAAGACATCAAATCAATGGCACTTTCCGCAAATACAAGACGGCTAGGTTGCCCAATATCCACGTGCAAGCCTGTGAGACCATCTGAGTTTCGCATGATATTTTTAGCATAACCACGTTCGGTCCACTTCTCCCTGTTTTCTTCAATCCCCTGTAGAGTCGCACCGAGAATCTCACC
>NZ_JBCLSK010000050.1:0-8652 GCF_041225505.1 Streptococcus hyointestinalis
TTTTCCTTCGAGATGACAGATGGCAACTTGTTTCAGTTGAAGTTGACCGTAAGCATCTCGTAAGGTTTGAAAAAGGTGCTCCGCCTGAAAGAAAGTCAAGTACGGTAAAGATTCCTCAATTGAATGTGGAAAAGTATCCAAATACTGCTGATCAATCCCCTCGATAATACCGAGAAGCTCACTATCATCATCTGGAGATTTGCCATCTTCCCAAGTGATTTCAAGAAATAAATCATCTGTTATCACGCATTTATTACTCTTTTTAAAAGGGTTAAATGCCATGATAGCCACCTTAACCTTTCACGAAGTTAAAGCCCCATTCGACAATGCTTGGGCCAGCAGAAACGGCAATAATGGCTACTGCAATGGCCACCCAGTGCTTTTTGATAGCAGCTTTGATTTCACGTCCACCAAAACCGTAAATCAGACCTGTTACAACGACGGCAAATCCTAAAGTGACAATTCCAATACCTTGAACTTTAGAAATACCTTGTTGCGATAACGCTTCTGTTTTCGCAAACGGATCGTCTGCATAGACTGAGTTTGTCAGGATACCTGATAGAAAAAGGGACAAGCTAAGCAAGTAACCTTTACTTTTGGCTCTTACTTTACTTACATAATGTGTCAATGTGTTCATAGAAACCTCCTTATTTTTTATTGACATTATTAGTGTAAGGGATAATGAAAATCTGTGCAGTAAGGGGACAAGTCACAGGAAAAACTTTTTTTCAACTGAAAAGGGCATCTATTTCTCCCTCGATTTTCAGCTGAACTTGCCTTAAATCTTTGCGGTGTTGGCTGTCTGGAACGTCTCCCTCAACCCACAAATGAACATGATATGTCTGTTTACTCTTGTCTAAAGCTAAGCTTTTGGCAGAGATAGGTGCTAACACTTTTCGCTTAATTAAACGCTCCAAGGGACGTGCCCCATTTTTTACATCTGTTCCAACATCCGATAGATACTGGATTAGACTAGAATCGTAAGAAAGGGTTAAATTTTGGCGCTTCATTCTCTCTGCAATTTCAGATAAGTTTTTCTCTGCAATGGTCTCAATAACATCTCGCTCTAAGAGATTGAAGATAATTTTATTTTCAATCCGATTAAGGAACTCTGGACGAAATTCATTTTGAAGTTCACTATCCATTGATTTTTCAAATTGTTGGCGTTCTCGGTCAGTTAAGCTATGAAAATTGCCTTTTAGCTCCCATTTGTTAATGATTTTTTTAGCCCCAATATTCGTGGTCATGATCACAATAGTATTTTTAAAACTGATTAAACGCCCTGAACTATCCGTTAAGCGTCCATCATCTAACACCTGCAGAAAGAGATCCATAACCTCGTTATGCGCTTTTTCAATTTCATCTAGCAATAAAACACTGTAAGGCTTCTGTTTAACCCCTTCTGTTAATTGCCCTTTTGTTCGTGTCGCACGGTCACCAATCAGTTTTGTCACATCTTCTTTTTGCTTGTATTCTGACATATCAAAACGAATCATGGCATCTTCATCGTCAAAAAGAGCTTCTGCGACAGCCTTTGACAGCTCTGTCTTACCAACACCAGTCGGTCCGAGAAAGAGAAAAGATGAGATAGGCTTATTTTCATCTTGTAAGCCTGCCTGAGCAATCGTCACTGCATCTACAACCGCTTCAATCGCTTCTTCTTGCCCTTTAACACGCTTCATCAGTTTGTCTTTGAAGCCCTCTAAACGCTCTTGCTCCCCCTTTAAAATTGTGGTCACTGGAATACCAGTACGGTCTTTCAAGACTTGGGCAATATCTTCCTCTGTGACAGTTCTTTTTTCATCAGCTGAAGCAATGGTTGCAGCCTCATCAATTAAATCAAACGCCTTGTCTGGAAGAAAACGGTCAGTAATGTAGCGAACAGATAGACGAACCGCCTGAGCAACGGCTTCTGAACTAATCAGAACATTATGAAAGTCCTCATAAATACCTTTTGCTTGCTCTATAATCGTTATAGCTTGTGGAATTGTCGGTTCTTCTACCATGATAGGCTGCATACGACGTTCTAACGCCCTATCTGTTTCAATATAATCGTGAAACTCATCTAAAGTAGTGGCTCCAATCAGTTGAATATCACCACGAGCTAATACAGGCTTGATGACATTTCCTGCGTCAAGCGCTTGACCGTTTTCACTACCAGCGCCAACAACGGTATGAAACTCGTCTACAAAGAGGAGATTTTGACCACGAGTAGCGACCATCTCCTCAATGATTTTCTTGAACTTAGCAATAAAACCACCATCTTCTTCACTCATCAAGCTGGAAAGCTCCAAAGAGCGAACCGTTAAACCTTTTAAGTCGTCAGGAACTTCTTCTCGTAGAATGGCAAGTGTTAGTCCTTCGACAATAGCTGTCTTTCCAACACCTGCTTCACCTACTAATATTGGGTTATTTTTGGTTCGTCTGAGAAGGGAGATAATCACTGCCTGAACTTCCTTATCACGTCCATAAACCTGGTAGTCATCTGCTTTTTTAGCAACTTTAGCCGTTAGATTATCTGTGTACTTATCAAGAAATGGGGTTTTAAGCTCATCTAGCACGTTAATCACTCCTTTCTTTTGCCGTTTCAATTTGAGTGGCTAGTTTCTCTTTAATCGCATCCACAAATTCTCGGGGGTTAATCTCTCCATCTCCAATTTGAGAGAGGAACAGTTCCCAGCCGCCTGTCGTTTCAGGGCTAGCAAACTCATTATCATAGAGATAATGAATCAAGAGATAAGCTTTATTTGTTGGAAAAAGCTGTCCTGTTTTTTTATCTTTAGTGATATAGCCTCGGTCTTGAATCGTTTTAAGCATTGCAGCTCTTGTAGCTTGTGTCCCTAGACCATATTTAGGTAAGAGGACACTGATAAATTGACTTTCTGTTATTCGCTTAGGTGGTTTTGTCACCCCTTCAATAATAAGTGTCTTTGTTTCCAGTTGATCACCTACACGATAGTCAGGAAGCTCAACATTTCCCTTTAACTTTTGTTGGCTGAAACCTGCCCAGCCTAAATCAATCATGTGTCGCCCTCTTGCCTTAAAAATCAATCCTTGATTTTCTATCGCAACTGTTGTCGTATTGTAGCGACAATCAGCCGCAAACATTAAGAGGGTTCGACGGACAACCGCTTCATAAATAAGACGTTCATCTGGTTTTAGAGTCACTAAATTAGGAATATTTTCTGTCGGAATAAGAGCGTAGTGACTTGTTTTAGCTACTTTTTCAGGATCTACATAATTTTCCCTTGGTTCTAAATAAACAGGCTCAAATGCGCAATTCACAACATCTTGGTAACTCTTTAGATAAGTTTTAAGATAACCAAATTCTTCCTCCGTAATAAATCGAGTGTCAGTTCTAGGATAAGATAAGTATTTTTTGAGATGGAGACTCTCTACTATACTTTCTGTCTTAGCAGGAGAAAATCCCCATTGTTTAGAAGCTAAGCCTTGAAGGTCAGACAAGTTGAATAAGGCAGGAGCTGCTTCTTGATGTTCCTTAATTTCAACTGAAGAAACGGTAGAAAGTGGCTCTAGTTGTCGTGAAGTCGCTAAAATCATATCACTGTCTAAATACTTATCCTTATGAGAAAATGTCGTCTCTGTCGCTTTATCTTCTAACTGCAATTTCCAGTATGTTTGAGGTCTGAAATTCTGGATAGCGAGGTCATTCTCACAAATCAAGCGCACCCCAGGCGTTTGAACACGACCTACTGATAAACTATTGCCTTTTCCCTTCGCCAGTCGCCCCTTCTTTTGAAGCTCTAGGGTGACCAGTGGAGATAAGTTCATCCCAACAAGCCAGTCTGACTGTGCACGTGCCTCTGCCTCCAAATAATAGTTGTAGGTCTCTATTGGTTCTCTCAAGTTTTGAAAAGCTTTTTGAAGAGCATGTGTCGTCATAGAATTAACCCATAGACGCTTATACACTTTGTCTTTTCCTTCTGGAATATGAGATAGAATGGAGTAGGCAATACGCTCCCCTTCTCTGTCTGAGTCTGTACCGATAATAACTTGAGAGGCTGCCACCACCTCTTGATAAATCTGTTTAAAGGTTTCTTTAGAGGTTTTGTCTTGTTTTAGCGTCTGTTTAAATGAGACATCAACTAGAGGTAGTTTTTCTAAATCCCAATTATCTTTTGGTAAACCATACTCAAATAAATGACCATCCGCAGCAATCACATGAACTTCATCTGGAAAGTAAGGTGTTTGCTTCACAATATGTACCTTTCCCTTTTTACTAGCTGAACCTAGACAATCTGCGTAAGCGACAGCTTGTGTTTCTTTTTCAGCTAGAATAACTGTTACCATATAATCTTTCTCCTTTCATTAGTTAACTTTAGTCTAAGAGATATTGACAATTCTTGCTGTAAGGGGACAAGCTAGCACTGATGAAGCAGCAAACGTAGAAAAGCTCTTCTAATAAAAGTGGAATTTACGAGGTCGTATCAGTAGAGCCATTAGTAGATGTCATTTCTGAAATCAGTAGCTACCAGGTCTAGTATTTTATATTAAAAATTGTTATATAACTTTTTGTACTATTTTGTGTACAATTAAAAGCACTCTCACACAAGAGTGCCTTTAATCTTAACGACTTATCCCCTTGTTAGGGGTTCTAGAAAAATTTTGCGCATGCCCTCTACTTTTGCCTTGATACGGCTTGGTATGGCTTTCCACTTGCTTTAACATTTTGGAAACAGTCTTATGTACACGTCCCAAAGAGTTAGCGAGTTGCTTATCGTCTAGCGCTTTTAGATTATCTGTCCAAGCTGCCATGTACTTGATCGCTTTTTCAGAAGTATCTAGCCCAAAGTGTTTTGATAGTAAATGACTTGTCATTTCCGCTTCAAACTCCCTTTGCCCTCTAGGCAATTCTTTGTATTGCTCTACCATTTTTGGGTTATGAAGTGTCGCATGCGCTAACTCATGAATAGTAGTCGCAATTTTTTCTCCAGGCGTGTTGTGTGGATTGATAAGAATAAGCTGTTCTTCTGGATAAAAGGCACCTTTTCTATTGTCGAGAACATGGGCTTTATCTTTCATTATAGTCACACCAATACTGTCAGCATAATCACAAAGTCCCTCTAACACTTCTTTTGTCTTAACCTTATCCATATTAAAGTTATAATGACGGTTTGGCATTGCTTTAGGGTAGCTTTCTGGTTTTAGAGTGGTTTGTGATAGTTCAAAGACCTTATACGTTGTATATCGTGGTTGACCTGTTTTGAAATCTCTTTCCTGAAATTGGCGAACAGGCAATTTGCCTTCTTTTACCCACTGCTTTTCTTGCGGCGTTGCCTCTGAAAGCTTTTTAAATTTAGGATTGCCTTTATCATTTTTGAGTTGATTACCATTTTCGTCCAGTACGGGAATCATTTTAACCAATACTGGTCTAAAGAGGGTAATCTTTGACTTTTCTCCTGTTTTGACAGAAAGGTTTTGATGAACAACTTCTTTGGTTTCACCTGTTCGCTTGTTGGTATAGATTGCCTTTGTCGGAATGACATCCTCTGGCTTAATGTCTAGAACTTCTCCCATAGCCTGCCATTGATTATAAGTAGCAACAGCATTAGCACCACGCCATTGTTCTTGGATAAGAGCTACATTTCTTGGCGAAAGCCTTAGAAACTTACTCATAAAGTCCATGTACGCCTTCAAGTCTTCAGGTGATTGTGTGTACTCACGGATTTTTTGAAAAGCTCGTTCACTAATCTCATAAGCTGACGCTGTGTTATAGTCAAAAGGTTCAGCTGATACTGTAGTTTCTTGAGGCTTTCCTTGCCCTGTGCTGTTAGCTAAAAAAGCATCCACTTCTTCCTGCTTATACAATTCTTTAGGCAATTTATTAGCCTTGATGGCTTCAACAAGCTTCTCTAGCTCTTCTTCAATCTGAAAACCATTGCCCCAATCGCTGCCGTAAGCTAGATAGCCTAGGTTTTCTTCTCCTCTGAGTAGTGCTATAGTCCAAGGCGCTGTCGTCTCAGATAAATTATCAACCTTTTCTGGACTATAAACCGTTAGCTCTATCTGATACCCTTGACCAAACTCCTCACGATTAGTATAAATAACAGAACCATCAGCTTGAGGAGTTCCAACCAAATCACCTTCCATCGATAAGGATTCTTGAACTCGAGGAGCAGCTACTTCTAATTGCTTTTTAGCATCCTCTGCCATAATCTCCTCTACTCGTTGGGCTAGCCCCATTTTGATGTCCTGTTTAGGCGAAGTGAAGGTTTCCCTTGGACGGCTATCTTCTTGAGGTATTTCTTGTGAATTTAAAAGATGTTCATTAGCTTCAGCAGCAATTTCTTGATTTAGCTCTTGATTTTCCAGCTGAGAAAGGACACTGTCATCTATCGCAGCTAAATCTTGATAGCCTGATAACCTACGATAGCCTAACCCCATAAGTTGAGAAACAGGTCTTGTTTCATCACCAATAGCGTAGTGGACATTATCTTTGATGAGCTGTCCGCCAGGAGCATAAATGTCAAACTCTGTTTTAGTGTAAGGCAGCTGATTCTCTTGCCTACGTTGATAATGGGCTTGATTAGCTTCATAAAGTCCTGTGACAAATGTTTTGTAATCAATCAGTTGTTCTGTATGGAAAGGCAGTTCAACGCCATTATCCCAATTCTCAGCAAACTGTAAGCGAACATGATAGTCATTTTTATAGATCATGTCCTCTTGCCACTCTTTATAGAAGGCAGAATCTTTGACTAAGAGACTGTTTTTATCTGCATAGTCAACCATTTGTTCTAAGCCCCATTGATTTTCTTCTGATACCTCAAGGTATTTCTGCCAAGCAGCTAAGACTTCTTCTGGAACACGTGCTAAATCATCTGGAATACCAACGTTGTAGACAGCATCCAAAACTTTTGTGAAATCTTCAGCTGAAACCTCTAATTCTACATTTGAGTCCATTACAGATGGTTCTGACTCCTTGACTTGTTTTTCAGGCAATGACTGAGTCCACTGTGTTTCGTTACTGCGTTGACTATTTAGAAATTCTACCATCTCTGCACCATTATCCCTGATATAGTTAGCATTGATACGATGAACTCTAATATCACCATCTTTTTCAATTAAAACACCCAAAATCGTTTTTTCTTGAGATAGTGTGTCCATTTGGATATTTAAATCTAATCCTGGTTTTAGTAGGGAAGCGGGGAACATCTCATCTTGACTATCTGTCTGAAAGGCAAGGACGATACTCTTATCCTCAGACCGAATTGTTGACTCAGCATCTAGCCGACCAAATTTTTCGATAGAAGATAAGTCATCAAACACAAATGAATCCGTTTCTAGAACTTCTGATAGCATCGGTAATATTTGAATTTTATCTAAGTAACCTGGACCGACCGTAACATTTTGAAAACTGGTATGCCCTGAAGAAATTTCATCAATAAACGTTTCTGATACAGAATCTAATTTCTCACTGTATACTGGTGCAATACCAGTTAAGTGCATCCAATGACGTTTTTCAAATTTAACTTGTAAAGCTTGTTGCTTTAATCCATCTTTATAGAAATAGGTAACAGTTGTATCCGCTAGCTCATTTAAATACCAAGTAGCAGATTTTTGAATATCCTCTGCGTACGCACTTATATTTCGAACATCTTTATTTTTAGGATAATGATAGCCTTTACGCAACCTAAAATTTGACTTTATATCCTTATCAATGTTAAAATATAAGGGAACATTGGTAGGAAAATCAGGTTGAGAAGCTGGCTCAACGGGCTGCGGTGCTGTCCCTGGAGAGTTCTCTCCTAAAAAACTGGAACTGCGATTGAATAATTCGCCCCCAGTGTTAGTCTCTTGATTATTGTCAAGGGACTTTTCTTGTGTCTGATTAACATCAGGCGCTTTTTCTTTAGCTTCACTTTCTTCTACTAGCTGTTCAACGTCAGGCTTTTGTTCTGAAACGTCTACTTTCACAACTGTACCAGATATCTCCTTGGAAGGATCACTCTTATTCCAAGTCCTGTCGTCTATAATAATTCTTGATACTGTCGTAAAACCGTCAAAATCAGACTCTTGTTCAGCTGTCTTTGAGGACATTAGCTCTTCTGATAAATTATCAAATGATGTTAATGTTTCTTCCTTTGGCGGTTGTTCTTTTGACTTCTTCATTTCTTTGAGGTAATCATTCCAGTCCGTTTTAACTTGCCCTGGTTGTAAATCGGGTAACGCCTCGTTCACTACAGCTCCTTTTTTCCTCAGAGAACTGATAAAGTTTTGACCACCTTCGTCATTATCTACCGCAAGAGTGATCCAGTCTGAGTGTTTTCCATCTACGAAAAAGTTTTTATCAATCGCTATCTGTAACCCTTCAGCGAGTTGATCATAGTTCCAGTTTAATGGACGCCCAGATAGTTCTGACTGGAGTTGGGCTAAGTGTCGTCCGATAACACCTTCTTTTAGACCATCCATTGATACCAAGCGGACATCCTGCAAACTATCTTTATGCAACTCATAATAAGACATCAAATCAATAGCACTTTCCGCAAAGATGAGGCGGTTAGGTTGCCCAATATCCACATGCAAACCTGTGAGACCATCTGAGTTTGGCATGATTTTTTTAGCATAACCACGTTCGGTCCACTTCTCCCTGTTTTCTTCAATCCCCTGTAGAGTCGCACCGAGAATCTCACC
>NZ_JBCLSK010000051.1:0-8490 GCF_041225505.1 Streptococcus hyointestinalis
GGCTTACAATTGAGAATAGAGCAAATCGTACTAGCCTATAATTTGAGATATTTTGAAATCAACTAGCACCACGGGTAAGAATATATATAAAATAAGTGATTTTTGTATTGACAAAATAGTTTTGAAAGCAGCATAATAGATGTCGTATAGGGAGATTATCGGTGGAGAAGTTATCGAGAAATAATAGCAGAGAGTGCTTATAATGCTTATAATGCTGATAAGTGATGATTTTGTATATCTCAAGCAGAATTATCGCTTTTTGTTTTGTCAGTTAGTCATAAGGGGAAGATAAAGGGTGTTATTAAGAAAGTATAAGGATTTTTGTCAGTTGTTTTTGGGACGTTTAATTAGCAATTGTGGGGATTCTATTTACACTATCGTCTTGTCGTGGTATGTGCTGGAGATGACAAATAGTGCTTGGTACGTAGGGGTGTTAAATTTTCTCATCTTTATCCCCAATACTTTTTCTTTTCTATTTGGCAAAAAGATTGACGCTTTACCGAAAAAGCGCTTACTTATCTTTTTAGAGTTAGCACAGTTAGTGGCAGTAGTAGGTATCATAATAGGAATAATCTTAAACAGTATCAATACTAATCTGAGCCTAATTCTTATCTTTACATGTGTTTTTCTGGCATCTACTGTAGGGCTAAATACCTATACCGTCCAAGACGCTCTTGTCCCTAAAATTGTTCCGCCAAAAGACTTAGCTAAAGCAGAGATGTATATGTCTGTAGCTTACAATGGAACAGAATATGTCTTTACGGCTATCAGTGGATTCTTACTCTCTGTGATAAGTTACATTCCTTTGCTTTTGCTTGATGTTTTGACATTTTTAGCGTCTATTTTACTATTTAGAAAAATAGAGTTTGAAGAAACGATTGAAAAAACAGATGAATCAACAGATTTCCTAAGCGGTCTACGCTTCATTTGGCAAAATAAAGTGGTTTTATCGATTACTTTAGGCGGAGCAGCTGCCAATTTTCTCTTTGCTGGTTTAAATGTTTATCAATTGTTGATTGCAAAGGATGTTGGAAATGCTACTTTTTATGGGCTTTTAGTGTCTGCCAGTGCTATTGGAACTTCGTTAGGGACAACGGTTGTGGCTAACTTTGTGTTACAAAAAATGAGTGTCGGACAAGCTTTTTGGTTGGCAACGGTTCTTTTTGGTCTTGGTATAGGATTGACCACCTTGGCTCAGAATAGCTTTGTTTTATTAGGCATTTGGTTTATCTCCTGCCTGTTTCTTGGGATTACACACGTAGCTCAAAAGCCTATTCTACAAACAGAGATTCCAGATGACTGTCTAGGTGAGGTTTTCAGTGCCTTTTATACTGTAACCATTCCAACTCTTGCTATTGGCTCGCTCGTGTTTGGTTTTGTCGCTAAGTTTTTTTCGTGGCGCTTCTTTGTTCTTGTATTTGCCCTTTCTTTTTTTCGTAATTGGTTTTCTTTATTTTTCAAATAAGAAACTAAGATAGTATGATATTTCCTAAATCTATATTAGCTGTTATAATAGTGATAATCGGGAGGAAAAATGATAACGGATATTGCAACATTGATTAAGGTTAAACGTAAAGAAAAAGGACTCACTCAAAAAGAGTTAGCCAATGGGATTTGTGTCCAAGCTGTCATCAGCAAGATTGAAAAAGGGGAGACGACTCCCTCGGTAGACCTTTTTTTCAAATTAGCTAAAAAGCTAGATATTGATATGTCAGTCATCTCTAGTATGTTTGACTTGAATAACACTGCTCATCATAACGGCGTTTACTCGGACAAGGTCAAGCAGTTACTTTATATGATATGAGGGATTATGATAATCTTGCTTATGTGTTAAAGACCTTAAATGCTGCTGAGATGACAGAAGAAGAACTGCTTTATTACGAGTGGTTGAGGGCTATTGCTGGCTATATGACCAAGCAAACATCCCTCACCAAAACGATAGAACGTTTAAACGCACTTTTACCCAAAACAAAGACTACTTATCAACAACTATATCTTAAGATAGTTTCTGCTATCGGTAGCATTTATAGCGACAATCAAGAAAACGCACTTGCTCTTTCTGCCTTTGAGTCCATTGTCAATGATTATCAAGTTAGTCATGACTTTCGAGACCGTGTTACTTTTTCTACCATTTGTCAAGTTCATCAAGGTATTTGACGAAAAATATTTTGAGTCTCGTAATCCAAATAAGGAAATTATTTTATTTTGAGCTAAAGTTTAGTGTAAAAAGTGTATACAAAACCAATACCTTATTTTGTGATTTTTGAAATAAGGTGTTACAATGATAGAGCATAAACAGTTTTACCGATTTTGGGTTGAAGTATAATCGTAAAGCTTATTATGCGTAATGAGGTAATACATTGTCCGAATGAGACGATGTATGGAGGCAATCGTGTGTGGCTTCGTTGAAGTCGTTTGCGATTGTCTTTTTCGTTTCTCATAAAAGTCTGCGATATGACAAGGATTGGTGTGACTAGCTGAAGCGATATTGTGAATGCATTTGAACAGAATCTTTCTAGTATAGGGATTGCCACGCTTGGTAATGTGTTCCTTAGCGAGAAAGTTACCAGATTCATAGTGTCTCAGGTCAATACCGATAAAGGCATTGATTTGATTGGCAGACTGAAAACGGCGAATATCTCCCAGTTCACCAATGATACTGGTCGCTGGGGTTTCAGCTATTCCAGGAATAGAGAACAGAATGTCATATTCAGGTAATGGCTGAGCTAGTTCCACCATTTCGTCTAAGACTGCTTGTCTCTGTTCAGAAAGTCTAAGCAATTCTTTTGCATAGTAACGCACCTCTTCCAGCATTGGAGAGGTTTTCTTAACGGCACAATAAGACTGATTGGCTAGTTCTGTCAGCTTCTCTGCTAAGTAAGCCACACGTTTGTCAGAAATCCGTTTTGAAGTGGACAGACGGATTCTCTTTGAGAGTTTATCCTTGCTTAACTCAAGCACGAAGTCCTTACAAGGAAAAGCTATAACTAAGTTCCAGTATTGTTCCCCAGTTGGTGTTGATAAGATAGTTTCCAATTCAGGGAAAGTGACTTGTAAGACCTTGTGTAGGCGATTTTTAGCCCGAACGATGTCCTCTGTTAAGTTCTGATAGAATCGATTGAAATCTCGCAGTTCTTGGTAGATTTCTTCTTGGACATATGTCGGTTTACGATTCAGTACAAACTGAGACTGAGCCAGTTTTTCAGCGTCAATTTGATCGGTTTTACGCACACGCAAGCTATCCAGTTGCTTCTTGGCTTCTAAGGGATTGAGTCGTATATAAGCGTAGCCATGTTCATCCAGAAAAGCTTGAAGACGACGAGAATAGACGCCTGTTGCTTCAAAGATGATTTCTGGCTTGTGGACGGTTTTCAAATCACCAAGTAGCCGAGAAAAGCCAATGGCATCATTGGACATGGTGTAGCTATGAACCTTCTCGCCGTTGACTAGAATGGCCACTTCTGAACTTACCTTACTCACGTCAATCCCAAATACTACTCGCATGATACTACCTCTTTGTCTTGAATGATTCCTTGTTTTAGCGATGTCATTTTCAATACTCGACGTCTGGCGTCAAAAAGCCCCACGACTTAACAAGACACCTCTACTTTAACATAAAGAAAAAGTAGTGAGTACTCTCTCCCGTCGGAGATTTCTTCACTACTAATTTTAGTATGTTTTTTTTTTGATTATCGTGAGCCAATTTTTTTACAAATGGCATTTTTTGTCCTATAATTACTACATAGTAATAAATGATTAAGGGGAATAAAGATGAAAAATATTTTATTTGTTGTTGGTTCACTTAGGGAAGGGTCTTTTAACGGACAGTTGGCTAAAGAAGCAGAAAAAATGCTAGAAGGCAAGGCAAATGTCACTTGCCTCGACTGGAAGGATGTGCCAATGTTTAACCAAGAGTTGGAGGCACCTGTTCTTCCTGCTGTGCAAGCCGTGCGTGATGAGGTGGTAAAGGCTGACGCTATCTGGATTTTCTCACCGGTTTACAACTTTTCTATCCCAGGTCCTGTGAAAAACCTCTTGGACTGGTTGAGTCGTACGCTTGACTTGTCTGATACAAGAGGTATCTCAGCTATTCATGACAAGGTTACAACCGTTTCTTTGGTGGCAAATGGAGGTCATGAGCAAGCCGCAGAGATTTACCGCAACTTGATGCCATTTATCCGCACCCAGTTTGTCGATGAAATCACCTACTCACGTGTCAATGACTCTGCATGGGCAGATGGCAATTACCAAGCCACACCAGAAGTTTTAGCTGACCTCAAAAAGCAAGCAACAGCACTTCTAAGAGAAATGGGTGCTTAATTTATAAATAGGTTAAGAGATTGATGACTTTTGTTGCAATCTCTTTTCTTTTTTAAACTATAGCTAGCTCTAGTTATTAGGAAGTTTAAAAAGTCAGAAACTTGTGATACAATAATTCAACACCCAATTTTTTGTTTTTTGAGAGGAGTTTATATGAGCAATCATTTATTGGTGTTGCAATCGGATTTTGGCTTAGTGGATGGAGCTGTGTCAGCTATGATCGGGGTGGCACTCCAAGAGGCACGAGATCTTGATATTCATCACCTGACGCACGATATTACCCCTTATAATATCTTTGAGGCGTCTTATCGTCTTTTCCAGACGATTGAGTATTGGCCAAGCGGGACGACTTTTGTGTCAGTCGTTGACCCAGGTGTTGGCTCAAAGCGAAAAAGTGTTGTCGCTCTGACGCAGACAGGGCAGTATATCGTCACACCAGACAATGGGACTTTGTATTACATAAAAAAACATGTCGGTATCAAGGCGGTGCGTGAGATTTCTGAGGTGGAAAATCGCAGAAAAAATACCGAGCTGTCTTACACCTTCCACGGGCGTGATGTCTATGCCTACACAGGTGCTAAGCTGGCTAGCGGTCACATCAGTTTTGACGAGGTGGGTCCAGAGCTATCTGTTGATCACATCGTTGAGCTGCCTGTTGTTGAGACCAAGGTCGAAGACGGTGCGGTGATGGGCGCTATTGACATCCTAGACGTGCGCTTTGGTTCTCTTTGGACTTCTATCACTCGAGAAGAGTTTTACAGCCTAAATCCAGAGTTTGGGCAACGTTTTGAGGTGACTATCTTTAACAATGACATGCTGGTCTATCAAAACCAAGTCACTTATGGCAAGTCCTTTGCTGATGTGCGTATCGGTCAACCTCTTATCTACATCAACTCGCTCTACCGTGTAGGGCTTGCGATTAATCAAGGGTCATTTGCCAAGGCTTACAATGTCGGTGTCGGCTCAAACTGGCGCATTGACATCCGTCGCTTAGAAAATTAGGAGTTATCATGCAAAATCAATCCATCAAAAAAGTTGTTGCTATCGGTATCGGGGCTGCGCTCTTTGTCATCATCGGGATGTTGATTAACATCCCAACGCCTATCCCAAACACGAGCATTCAGTTGCAGTACGCTGTTTTAGCGCTCTTTGCTATCATCTATGGACCAAGTGTCGGCTTTTTCACAGGGCTTATCGGACACGCTCTAAAGGACGCCTTTCAGTATGGAAATCCGTGGTGGACATGGGTTTTAGTCAGTGCCTTGATTGGGCTTGCCATCGGGCTTTTAGCGAAGAAAATCAACATCGAAAAAGGCTACCTAAGAGCTAAGGACTATCTTTGGTTCAATATCGTCCAAGTTGCCGCAAATATCGTTGGTTGGGGGATTTTAGCACCATGGGGTGATGTCGCTATCTACCACGAGGCTAGCAATAAAGTCTATGCTCAAGGATTTTTATCCGCTGGGGTCAACAGCCTAACCATTGCTATTGGTGGAAGTCTGCTGCTTGCAGCCTATGCCAAGAGCCGTACTAAGGCAGGTAGTCTCAGCAAAGATTAACAAAAAGGAAGTAGCATGTGAGTACATTATTGGAGTGGAAGGATTTTAGCTTTCAGTATCATAGTCAAGCTGAAAAGACGCTGACAGATATTAACTTAACCATTGAAAAAGGGGCGAAAGTGCTTATTGTAGGACCTTCTGGTTCTGGTAAGTCAACGCTAGGCAATCTCATCAACGGTCTTATTCCAAACAGCTATCAAGGAACAAAGACTGGCGAGTTCACTATCAGCCAAAAGGACGCCTACAGTCCGTCTATCTATGATAAGTCGCTTTTAGTCTCTACGGTTCTACAAGACCCAGACGGTCAGTTTATCGGACTGAGTGTCGCTGAGGACATCGCCTTTGCGCTGGAAAATGACAATGTCGCAAAAGACGAGATGACTAGACGTGTTCATGACTGGGCAGAGCGCTTGCAGCTAGAGCCGCTTCTTGACAAGCGTCCGCAGGATTTGTCTGGTGGGCAAAAGCAGCGGGTCAGTCTAGCAGGTGTCCTCATTGATGAGAGTCCGATTTTACTCTTTGATGAGCCGCTTGCCAATCTCGACCCCAAGTCTGGTCAGGACGCTATTGATTTGATTGACCGCCTGCACCGTGAGCAAAATGCCACAACTATCATCATCGAGCACCGTCTCGAGGATGTCTTGTACCGTCAGGTGGATCAGATTGTCCTTGTGGATGAGGGGAAAATTGTCTTTGATGGCACGCCAGATGAGCTTCTAAAGACCAATATCCTAGAAGAACACGGCATTCGTGAGCCCTTGTACATTACAGAGCTTAGGCATTTGGGTTATTCTTTTGAGGGAGATAAGCCACTCAGTAACCTTGATAAGCTGGATTTGAGTCAAGTGCAGTTTGAAAAAGCTTATGCTGAGACCAAGCCTGAAGCCAAAGAGGTTATCTTATCTGCTGAAAATCTAGAGTTTGGCTATGATGAGAATCATCTGATTTTAAAAGGGATTAGCTTTGAGCTGCACAAGGGTGAGAAGATTGCCATTGTCGGTAAAAACGGTGCTGGCAAGTCAACGCTGGCAAAAAGCCTCTGCCAATTTGTCACACCAAGCGGCAAGTTGTATTTTAAAGGGAAAGAAATCAGCTCTGACTCCATCAAGCAGCGTGCAGATAGGATTGGTTACGTCCTGCAAAATCCCAATCAGATGATTAGCCAGACCATGATTTTTGATGAGGTGGCGTTGGGGCTTCACCTGCGTGGTGTCGCTGAAGAAGAGGTAGCAGAGCGTGTCGAGGTGACGCTCAAAGTGTGTGGGCTTTATCCATTTCGCAAGTGGCCAATCTCTGCGCTGTCTTTTGGGCAGAAAAAGCGTGTCACTATCGCTTCTATCCTTGTGTTAAATCCCGAGGTTATCCTGCTGGATGAGCCAACGGCTGGTCAGGATAAGCGCCACTATGAAGAGATGATGTTCTTTTTAGAGGAGCTTAGCCAAAAGGGACATACCATCATCATGATTACCCATGACCTGCAGCTTATGCTAGAGTATGCGGACCGCACGCTTGTCATTACAGATGGTGAGCTTTTGGCTGACTGTACGCCAATCGAGCTCTTTTCAGATGAGGCAGTGCTTGAGAAAGCCTATCTCAAAAAGACCAGTCTCTATCAGTTGGCAGAAAAAATAGGTGCTGACTCAAGAGCGCTGACCGAGGACTATATCGCTAAAAAGGAGGATGTGCATGGCTAATTCACTACTGGGCTATCAAGAAGGTCAAGGCCTTTTCTACCAGCTCTCAGGAGCTAGTAAGCTTCTAGCCTTTATCTTCATCTCGGTGGCGTGTATGATCAGCTACGACACCCGCCTGCTCCTCTTTGTAGGGATAGTATCTAGCGTTTTGCTCTATTTTTCCAATATCAAGTGGCGTCAGATTTCCTTTGTTGTGACCGTTATCGCTATCTTTGCGCTTCTCAATGTCCTGATGGTCTATCTATTTTCGCCAAACTATGGAGCGACTATTTATGGCAAGTCAACGGTGCTGATTAAAGGGATTGGCTGGTATCAACTGACCAGTCAAGAGCTCTTTTACCTCTTTAATCTGGTGCTCAAGTACCTGTGTACAACACCGCTAGCGCTTCTCTTTCTAGTGACAACGCAGCCAAGCCAGTTTGCCTCAAGTCTCAATCGCCTTGGTGTGTCTTACAAGATTTCCTATGCGGTCAGTCTGACCCTTCGCTACATCCCAGATGTGCAAGAGGAGTTTCAGATGATTAAGCAATCCCAGCAGGCACGTGGCTTGGAGTTGTCCTCAAAAGGCAAACTCTATGAGCGCATCAAGGGCAATCTCAGAATCATCATCCCTTTGATTTTTAGCTCGCTTGAGCGCATTGACACGGTCTCAACGGCTATGGAATTGAGACGCTTTGGGAAAGACAAAAAGCGCACTTGGTACCGTGCGCAAGCCATGACCACAAAAGATTACCTAGTCATTGGCATTTCTGTTTTCATCCTAGCAGTGAGCATTTGGCTGATTGTGGTCAATCAAGGGCGTTTCTACAATCCTTGGAATTAAAACAGAGGCACTTGTTTTGAACTGCACCCCAAAAGTTAGACAAACAATCTAACGAATGGGGTGCTTTTCTTATGAAATTAAGTTACAAAGATAA
>NZ_JBCLSK010000052.1:0-8439 GCF_041225505.1 Streptococcus hyointestinalis
TTGTTTTACCTAACTCAAGTTAGGCAACAACTGAAGCCGATTCATCTCATGACTAAAGTCAAGAGTGTTCTCGGCTGCTTTATAAAATCATCTAATAACTCTCCTTATTTGTTAATGTTACATATATCACCATATTATACAACAAGTTTTCACGATATCAATAGGGCTACTTTTCAATGAAATTGAAATTGTCCTCAATATCTAGTATAATAGAAGTGAAACTAGATAGGAAAAGGAATATTCATGTCAAATAAACAACAAACAACAAACACGGACACGGAGCATTTAGAAAATGGGATGGTGCGTGGTCTTCAAAACCGCCACGTCCAGCTCATCGCTATTGCAGGAACGATTGGAACTGGGCTTTTCTTGGGAGCGGGAAATTCCATCGCTCTGACTGGACCATCTATTTTACTGGTCTACCTCATCACTGGCGTCTTTATGTTCTTTATGATGCGAGCAATGGGAGAGATGCTCTATCAAGACCCTGACCAGCACACCTTTATCAACTTTATCACACGCTATTTAGGGCAAGGCTGGGGCTATTTTGCTGGCTGGTCTTACTGGGTTTCATTGATTTTCCTCGGAATGGCAGAGATTACCGCTGTCGCCAAGTACATGCAGTATTGGTTTCCGACTTGGCCGTCTTGGATTATTCAGATTGTCTTTCTGGTGCTTTTAGCTTCCATCAATCTCATCGCTGTTAAAGTTTTCGGAGAAACCGAGTTTTGGTTTGCCATGATTAAGATTATCGCTATTCTAGCTTTGATTGCAACGGCTATTATCATGCTGGTGACTGGTTTTAAAACACCTGAAGGTCCTGTTAGTCTCAACAATATCTTCCATAACTTTGAATGGTTCCCAAATGGTTGGATAAAGTTCTTGGTGTCTTTCCAGATGGTTTTCTTTGCTTATCAAGCCATTGAGTTTGTTGGAATCACTGTCTCTGAAACATCCAATCCAAGAACCGTGCTTCCAAAAGCCATCCAAGAAATTCCTATGCGTATCGTTATCTTTTATGTCGGTGCTTTGGTTGCCATTATGACCATCATCCCTTGGCGAGCTTTTTCTGGCGGTGGCAGCAGCCTTGAAAATTCACCTTTTGTCATGGTCTTTCAATTAGCGGGCTTTAAATGGGCGGCAGCTCTTATTAACTTTGTCGTCCTAACATCAGCAGCTTCTGCTCTGAACTCTACGCTCTACTCAACTGGACGCCACCTCTATCAGCTAGCCAACGAAGCCCCTACAAAATGGATGAACAAGGCTAAAATCAACACCCTGTCACGCTCTGGTGTACCAAGTAAAGCCATTATCTTCTCAGCTATTGTCATCGCAGCTTCAGCGCTTATCAGCATGATTCCTGCTATCAAAAATACCTTTACGCTGATTACCGCTTCTTCATCAGGGGTTTATATCGCTATCTACATCCTGACTATGATTGCACATCTCAAATACCGCAAATCCGATAACTTTATGACAGACGGCTACCTCATGCCAGCCTACAAAATCCTAAATCCACTCACCATCGCATTTATGCTCTTTGTCTATGCCATTCTCTTTATGCAAGCAGACACAGTTGTCGGAGCAGTCGGCTCACTCATTTGGATTGTCGTCTTTGGCATTTACGGTCAATTGAAATTTAAAAAAACGACTTAAAAGTAGTGATTATTCACTACTTTTTTTGATTTGTACTTTGACTAAGCACATTGTATAAAGGGCATTAAACCCAAAAAGAGACTAGCTTCATAGAAGCTAGTCTCTTTTTAATGATAATAACTAAGCATTTATTTCATCAATAATTGCTTTTAGTTGTTCTTTGGTGTGCACACCTGCAACTTGTTTGACGACTTGACCGTCTTTTTTGAACATCAATGTCGGAATAGACATGATACCAAAGTTGCGTGCAGTCTCTGGATTTTCATCCACATCGATTTTGACAATCTTGAGGTCATCTTCGTCAAATTCTGCTTCTAATTGCTCAAGAATAGGTGCCTGCATACGACATGGACCACACCATGTTGCCCAAAAATCAATAAGGACGAGACCTTCTTTTGTCTCTTGTTCAAATGTTGCATCTGTAATTGCGTAAGCCATAATAAGCCTCCTATCTAATCATGGTCTTATTCTACACAAAAATAAGAACATTTTCCACTAATTGCTACACCAAAAAGAGGAGGAGACCAAATGAGAAGCCTAAAGCATAGCCAATCAAAACATCCTTGGGATAATGCACACCGCCAAGCACACGGCAAAGCGCTAAGATGAGCGAAAAGCCTAACAGCATAAGCCCAAAGGGAAAAGATAAGCGTAAAGCACACATGCTAATCATGCTCGCTGAAAAAACATGACGACTTGGCATTGATTTGCCTTGGCTAGTTTTGATAATCAAGGGACTGAAATCCCACGTTTCGTAGGGACGAGGTTGATTGTAAAGATGACGAAAAAGGGACACCAAGCTAAAACTAATGGCTGGAACAAGAACCAAAATCCCTAAAAGCAGCGAGAACCCTTGGTCTATATACACAAGTAGCAGCAAAATAGGGTAGATGATGTACATGACGTGTGTCAAAAAATGATTGGCTAAACGCAACAGTGAGACAAGCATCGGATAGCGCCTAAAAGGCACCGTCCAGCTGTCATAGCATCTTTGATAATCAAACATACAAAACTCCTTCATATCAAGCTAGCTTAGCCCAAGGTAACAATTGTTGCCCCTGACCCGCCAGCATTTTGAGGGGCATAACCAAAGTTCTTGACATGTTTATTACGGCGCAGATACTTGGTAACCCCCTCACGGATAACACCTGTACCTATACCGTGGATAATATCAACTTGTGCCATATTATTAAGCAGCGCTTGGTCAATAAAGCGGTCGAGCTCCTGCATAGCCTCTTCATAGCGCATGCCTCTTAGGTCAAGACGTGCTCGTGGACCAGTTTGACTTGCTTTTTTAACGACTTTCACTTGTTTAGCACGTTTTGGTTTTTGTGTTTCTTTTTGAGCACGCACTAGAGTAAACTCATCTGGCTTCAGTGTCATCTTAATCAAACCAACCTGCGCCTCAAAACGCCCATCCTTGAGTTGGTTGATAAGGGTACCATACTGACCATAGCTAGTTACGATAATGTCATCGCCCTCACGAGCCGCTCTTTGCGCCTTAGCTTTCTTCGCCTTTCTAAGCACTTTATTTTTGGATAAATCAGGCTCTTTGACTAAACTGTCAAGCTCTTTTTTGGCACCAATGACTTCGTGCGGTTTTAGCTGGCTTTTAGCTGTAAGCGTCTTTAAAATCTCATCACTCTTCTCTTTTGCCTCATCAACAATGATTTGCGCTTCTCGATAAGCCTTTTCAAGCTCTTTATCACGTGCGTGTGAAAATTCATTGTAGAGCTTTTTGACCGCTCGGTTAAACTTCAGATTTTCTTTTTCAACCTCACGAATGCGCTCTAAGCGTTTGCGGCTCTCAAGTGTTTGTTCTTCCAAGCGCTCAATGATACAATTGACATCGCTCTCTTTATCCGTCTGACTCTCAGCATCAGCCACGATAATCTCAGGTAAGCCTAAGCGCCTTGCAATTTCAAAAGCGTTTGAGCGACCAGGGACGCCCTGCATAAAGCGATAAGTCGGACTAAGCGTTGACGTTTCAAACTCCATGCTAGCATTTTCAACAAAAGCAGTCTCAATCCCATAAGCTTTTAACTCTGGATAGTGAGTGGTGACCATGTTTTTAATACCGCTTAGACGCAAATGCTCAAGGATAGCCATAGCAAGACTGGCTCCTTCTTGAGGGTCTGTTCCAGCACCGAGCTCATCAAAGAGAACCAGACTATCTTCATTAGCATTCTCTAAAATAGAGACAATCTGTGTCATATGACTAGAGAAGGTCGATAAGCTCTGCTCAATGGATTGCTCGTCTCCGATATCTGCAAAAATCTCTGTAAAGATAGCCACTTTACTGCCCTTATCTGCCAAAATCGGCAAACCTGACTGTGCCATCAGCTGCGCTAGACCAAGCGTTTTAAGCATAATGGTCTTACCACCTGTATTGGGTCCAGTGATAACAATGCTGGTCAATTCTTCACCAAAATAGAGGCTATTAGAAACAGGATGAGCTAGCAAAGGATGGCGCACATTTAACAATTGAATGGTCTTGTTTTCTGAGAGTTTAGGGATAACAGCAGAGTAGTCTCGCATAAAAAGATACTTGGCACGCACAAAATCCAAATGCCCCAAAATCCAAGCGTTATTGCGAATGCTATTAGTTTGTGGACGCAATAAATCAGACAACTCATGCAGAATGCGTGCCACCTCATAGCGCTCATCTGCACGCAGCTGCGTAATCAGCTCATTTAAAGACACGACCGCACGTGGCTCGATATAAACCGTACTACCTGAAGCAGAGATGTCATGCACAATCCCAGAAATACGATTGCGGTAAGTATTTTTAACCGGCAAGACACTACGCCCAGCACGGCTGACAATCAGCTGCTCAGACAGCATATCCCCACGCTTTTTCACAATATCCTGTAATGTCTCACGAATCTCACGCTCACTCTCTGCAATCTTTCTACGAATACGAGTCAGCTCAGGACTGGAAAAATCCTCCACAAAACCACCATCACTGATAGCCTGCAAAGCCCCCTGCAACTGTGGAAAAACGTCTATCTTTTCAAATAAAGGTTGCAGATAATCCACCCTTATATTTTCAAGTTCATCATAAAAACGCTTGATTTCACTAGATACCAGTAGCACACGCTTTAGTGCTTGCAGCTCTGTCACATTCAAATCAGCAGACAACTCTAAGCGCCGTAAACTCTCTGATATATCCTGTAATTCCCCTAAAGAAAAGCCATGCGACTGGATAAAAATCTGTGACATGTCGTCAACCTCAGCAAGACTTGACGTGATACGACGATAATCCGTCATCGGTCTTAGCTGAGCTAACTCTGCCTTTCCTTGCATCGTTTGTAAATACGGTGTTAGCAAGTCTATGACTTTATCAAATTCTAACTGTTCTAAAATCTTAGTATTCATACCTTCTATTATATCGCAAATCATAGTAAATTGGGCATCTGAACTCAAAAACGCCACAAGATAACTTGTAGCGTTTTAACAGATCTCAAAATAACTTCATTAGTCAAATTGGACATAGCGACGTTGTCCACTGCGGCTAACATAGCTCATCCAACGGTGACCGTCTGCATTGAGCACTTTGTCATAGTTGACTTTGTAACCTTTATCGAGGTAGAAAGCAACAGCACTAGCTGCAGTTGGTTCGTTTTTCACATTGACACGTTTGTCAAAAGTGTAAGAACCTGAACTTGGAAGATCTGTCTTTGTTTCAGCTGGTGCGCTAGCAGTTGTAGCTAGTGTCGCTTTTCCAACAGAGATGTAGCGACGATTACCGCTACGGCTGATATAAGAAATCCAATTTTGGTTATCTGCCACTAGGGTTTTGTCGTAGTTGACAGAGTCACCAGCATTGTAGTAAGCAAGCGCTGGGCTTGAAGTTTTTGGTTCATTTTTGATATCTGCTCGTTCTGTAAAGCGATAAGTGCCTGAACTTGGGAGAGTTGATACAGCTTCTGATTTGGCTGGAGTTGCTGGTTTGGTTTCTTCTTTTTGTGGAGTTTCAGCAGAAGTTGCCTCCACTTTGTTGAGAGCAATGTAGCGACGTGTGCCACTGTAGCTGACGTAAGAAATCCAGTTGTAGTCGTCTGCTGTCAACACTTTATCATAGTTGACATATTCTCCCTTTTTAAACTCAAATTGCACTGGGCTTGAGAGTTTAGCGTCATTACGTACTTCTACTGTATCTGTAAAGGTGTATTTACCACTTGCTGGGAGATTTGGTGTTTCTGATTTTGTTTGTGTGCTTGCTTCTGCTTCAACTGTGGTTTTTGTAGCAGCGACACCTTTTAAGCTGCCATCGTTTTGGACATAGTACAAGTGAGCATTGTATTCACCAGTATTATTTTTGTGGTCGCTAATCTTAACAGCCACCTTGTAATCACCAGAACTTTGCTTAGTAGCGTCGTACCAGATGATGTCATCTTGTCCATTTTGGCTTGTCCAAACAGGTACTTTCACCGCTTTGACACCTTGGGTGTCAGAGACATTGCTGACAACAACGTCAAAGCCTTTAGCAGTCACATTTTCCACCTTGATGTCTCCTGTTACAACACTTGGTTTAGATGTAGTTGCTGCTGTTTCGACTTTGCTGAGTGCAACGTAGCGACGAGTTCCGCTATTACTCATATAAGATAGCCAGTTGTAGTTATCAGCTGTCAACACTTTGTCGTAGTAGATTTGGTCGCCTTTTCGGAATTCAAATTGCACTGGGCTTGAGAGTTTGGCTTCATTGTGCACTTGAACAGTATTTGTGAAAACATAGTTACCACTTGCTGGCAAGTTCAAGCTTGCTGATTTGTTTTCTTCTTTTTGTAGTGTTTGTGTTTTTGTAGTGTCAACGGTTGCTTTTTCGACTTTGTCAAGTGCTACGTAACGGCGTGTTCCGCTGTAGCTGACGTAAGAAATCCAGTTGTAGTCGTCGGCTGTCAATACTTTGTCGTAGTAGATTTGGTCGCCTTTTCGGAATTCAAATTGCACTGGGCTTGAGAGTTTGGCTTCATTGTGCACTTGAACAGTATTTGTGAAAACATAGTTACCACTTGCTGGCAAGTTCAAGCTTGCTGATTTGTTTTCTTCTTTTTGTAGTGTTTGTGTTTTTGTAGTGTCAACGGTTGCTTTTTCGACTTTGTCAAGTGCTACGTAACGGCGTGTTCCGCTGTAGCTGACGTAAGAAATCCAGTTGTAGTCGTCGGCTGTCAATACTTTATCGTAATTGACAGTTTCACCTTTTGTAAACTCAAACTCAACTGGGCTTGAAAGTTTAGCGTCATTGCGGACTTGTGCTGTGTCTTGGAAAACATAGGTTCCCTTAGCAGCTTGCGGTTTGCGGTTTTTGCTTGTTTCAGTACTTTCAGCTTCTGTCACTTCTTCAAGCACCTTAGTGAGTTCCCCTACCTTAGCGTAACGGCGGATACCACTGTAGCTGACGTAAGAAATCCAGCGAGCATTTTCAGCGTCTAAGACCTTGTCATAGTTGACATATTCCCCCTTGTTGTAGTAGAAAGAAACGCTACTGTTAGTGCTTGGGGTGGTGTAAACAGCTGTCTTTTCAGTGAAAGTGTAGCGACCGCTAGCTGGTAATTCTGGACCAGTGATGACTTCTTTAACGACTTTGTCTTTGGCTGGTTCTTCAGCTGGTTTGCTTTCTTCCTTAGAAGTGTCATCTTTAGTCGCTGCAGTTGGTGTTTCAGCCTTTTCAGGTGTTTTCACTGTTTCAGAAGCACTTGGTTTAGTAGTTGTTGGAGTAGTTACTTGTGTTTCTGTTGGTTTTGCAGGTTCTGCGACAGTATCAGTTGTACTTGGTTTAGTTGCTGTAGGTGTTGTCGCAGGTGCTTCTGTTTTTGGTGCAGAGTCATCTTTGAAACTATAAGTTGTACCTGCTGGTAAGCTGTCTTTGTTAGTAATGAAGGAGTCTGCAGTTGGTGTTTGTCCTTGACGGACTGTTTGTGTGCGAACAGTTGGTTCATTCTTGTCAGCGTCTGTTTGTCCCGCAACGGTGTAGTTAACTTTGACTTCATCTGTTGAGCCGTCTGGGTAAGTGACAACAACTGTTGCTTCTTTGGTGACGTTAGTAGATGTTTGTGCTGTAGATGTAGCAGCTGGTTGTGTTGCAACACTGCCAGTTGATGTTACTGCTTCTGATGGTGTAGTTGTGTTTTCTGTAGTTGTTGCTGTTAGTCGCGCTGGTGTAGCTGTACTTGCAGCTGGTGTGCTTGATACAGCTTGTGCTTGGGTATTGTCAACGACGTTTGTATTTGCCCAAGCAGAGCCTTTAGTTGTCAAATTATCAAAAGTGACAGTGTTGTCTGGTTGTGTGGATTTATCAACAACAATTGTTCCACTGTTTTCAACGACAGTTTTTGCGACTGCTGAATCACTTGCTGCTGTTTGGTCAGCATGTACAACTTGAGCATTTGCCATGTAGGCACAGCCAATCAAGACAGATGCTGCACCAAAAGCATATTTGCGAATTGAGTAGCGTTGTTTTTCATTAACTCCATATTTCATTGTTCTTCTCCTCTATCTGTTAATAAATTGCTGTTACCATACAACGATTAACATCTTTTTCACCTTTATTTTACCTCTCTTTGTAACAAATGTCAACACTTTTGTAATAAAGATGAAATATTTTTAATCAACATGATGTTTTACCTTTCATCTATTTATTCGTAAAAGAAACTAAAAACGTGAACTTTTTTTGAAAAAACAACTTTCTACGGTAAGAAAGTTGTTGATATACTCCCCATATAGTAGACAGTGAAAAAAACAAAAATTCACTAGAAACTATAAGGGGAGTTTTCATATGTC
>NZ_JBCLSK010000053.1:0-8411 GCF_041225505.1 Streptococcus hyointestinalis
TATCCTAAGAAAGTATTAGATTACAAAACTCCCAGAGAGGTGTTATACGCTGGCTAACTTGGACTTGAATTTTGCCGTTTTTATTGTCTTATCAAATAGTCTTAAGATTTTTTAAAGTAAGTGGTAAGAGTTTTTAGAATAACAAATAATCTAGTATTAGTGAAGGAGAACAGAGAAATCTGTTCTCTTTTTTGTTTGCTTAAAATTCTATAAAGAGAGGAATTTCATCATGGAAGGCTTAGAACTTGTCATGGACATAGATACGTTAGAAATTTATGAAGTTATTGACCACGATGCTGAAGAAGAGATGATAGATGAAGATGGCCTACCTTCTTACAAGGGAAAAATGACATTGACACCTTGTCGTTGTATTCAACAGACATTATTTGATTTTCTTGATAACGATAATACATCATAAAAACAAAAGGTAAAGTTATGGATAGAGAAAGTTTATATCAACAGTTAGTTAACAGTGATCCGTTAGGTTTTATTGATCCCTTCGAGGATTTGGGGAAATTTGATTCTGTTCAGATGAAGTTTAAAGAACCCGTTAGTATGTTGAAGAATAAATACTCTGGTCAACCTTATAACCTCAACTGGCAGAAGAAAATTGAAGAAATGAGGGTATTGTATATTCAGTATCAGAAGTTATTAAAACTAGAAGATCAAGAACAGCGTATTCACAAAAGACTTAGAAATAAGGAGGCTAGGGAACATGTTCATGAAATTATCACAACCTATTTGGAATTAGGATTTAGATTCAGAGAGATTGAGTCTAAAGTTGCTCTTTTTAATACTCGACTTCGTCGCAACTGGAAAAGGAGTGACTATGTCATGACAGTAAATACTGAGTTCTATCTGAAGAAGGATTTACAAAATGGTTATTGTTCCCCAGGTTCGTTTCTTCCTCAAAGTATGAAAATTAACTAAATCAGGAGTAGAAATGATATGGATAGTAAGATTATATCTAAAATACAAAACCTATTAGAATTAGCTTATGATAGCCCAAGTGATGAAGAGGGTCAGACAGCTCTTTTAATGGCTCAAAAACTGATGGTAAAGCATCAGTTATCCATGAGTGATATAGAGCGTAGTTCTAAATGCAGGACTGATATTGGAGAAATAATTGGAACTCAAGGTAGACGTTTGCCTTGGTGGCAAGAACACCTAGCATCAATTCTAGGAAGTAACTTCAGATGTCAGACATACAGAACGAGACTACATAAAGAAGGAATTACACGAATCATTTTCTTTGGGTATTATGAAGATGCTGAACTCTGCACAAAAGTGTATGAGGGAGCTATCTTATATCTGAAATATCGGCTAAAGCGCCTTACTCCTCCTTCAATTGAGATAAAGAGAAAAGATTATAAAAAATCATATCTATACGGTTTTTTAGCGGGTCTTGACGCACGTTTCAGGGAACAAGCACAATCTTCAGAGGAGTTTGCCTTGGTTGTGCAAGTACCAGCTGAAGTAGTCGAGGAACAAGAGTTAAGAATGGGTATTCTCAAAGATAGAATGGTTAATCCAGGTATTAACATTAACACTTTTGATCCGATAGCGTACTTACAAGGCTGCAGTCACGCTGGTGAAGTGAAATTATTACCAGAGGAGCTGTTAGGAGAACAATTTTGAAAGGTCAAAGTAAAAAATAGGAGAAGTTTATGTACCAAGTATTTGAAATAGTAGTTCTATTTGGAATAAGTAGGATATCTTTTCTGAGATTGAAGAAAATCAGAGAGCAAAGAGATAAATATTTAAATGGGAAATATTGGGTTCCTAGTATAACAGGAAATCCTAAAGAAGATCGTGAAATAGGCTATAGTCGAGATATTTTCATGGCAAAGGTTTCAATTGTTCTATCCAGCTTGATAGGTGTAGTTGATTTAATAAACTTGGTAAGTCAACTATTCTTGTAGAATAAAGCCCGATTAGGAAGATTGTAATAAATAAGATTTCCCAAATGCTGTTTTGATTGTTTCAATCATATATAGCCCCTCTATAACCTAAAACAAAATTTTAAATAATCATGACAATGGAAAGAATATGAATATAAAAAATATTTTGCCTTCAATTCTTCAAGGTGGATTGAGACAAACCAAATTTAAGAATAGCCGTCTTCAGTCAGTCTCTTCAACTGAAGAGGGTAAACGTGGTTCTATCTTTGCCTATCGATCTAAAGCTAACATGATCAAAGCACGTGGATTGGTTTTGACATCGATAGAAGCACTTTTAGAAAATCAAGATAGCTTCACTCATTGGACGCCAAATGTTTATCGTTATGGCTCTTACAGTGATGATAAGCGCCAGGTGACACGTGGTCACTCAGAAGATAATCTCAGACAGATTAACACTTTCTACATTGACTTCGACGTGCATTCTTCAGCTGAAGAGATGACTTCTGGAGATATTCTAACAGCTGCTATTGACTTAGGCTTCATGCCTACTTTGATTTTAAAGTCAGATAAAGGTTATCAAGCTTATTTCGTGCTCTCTAAGCCAGCTTATGTGACCGCACACTCACAGTTTCGAGTGGTAAAAGTAGCGAAAGCCATCTCTCAAAACTTGCGTCATTATTTTGCTCAATCGTTACCAGTAGATATGACTTGCAATCACTTTGGAATTGCTCGTATGCCTCGGACAGATAACATTGAGTTCTGTCATGAGGACTACACATATTCCTTCCAGGAGTGGTTGGACTGGTCAATGAAACAATCAGATTTACCATTTCCGAGTAAAAAACCAAATCTAACGGTTATTGCTGGAACTACAGGGATAAAACAAATTGATGAGCCTTGGTACAAAATGCTGATGAACGAGTCGAATATCAAAGGTGCTAAAGCATTGATGGGAAGAAACAATGTTCTCTTCACTCTAGCGCTTGCCAACTTCTCATCTGGTGTGTCACAGGGCGATTGTGAGGACGTTTTAGCTGATTTCAATGGACAACTGGACGAACCTGTTGCCTCAGATGAGCTTCTGAAGCTTATTGCTAGCGCTTATTCTGAAAAATATGAGGCAGCTAGTCGTGATTACATCATGCTACTGTGTAAATCATGGGTCAATGAAAATTTAAAAGCTTCAGATTTATTCGTTAAACAGGGCTGGTATAAATTCAAGAAGAAACGTACTGAACGTAAGTACAGTCATCTTCACGAGTGGAAAGCTGACCTTATGGCGTATCTTGAGGGCTTTAATCAATCGGCAGACCCTTTTGTTCAAACGACAAAAAAGGCTATCAGGGAGGCGTTACACATCCCAGAGCGTTCACTGGATAAAGTTCTCAAAGCTCTTAAAGAAGAACAAAAGATTTTCTTTACCATCAAAGCTGGTCGTGGTGGTGGTATCAGACTAGCATCGGTTAAAGCGATTGTTCTTTCTCTTATTCAGGTGAAAAAAGAGCGCCAGGAGGCTTATTTTGCGAATATTGCTGCTTTCTTTGAGGAAAGCTTAGGATTCACTAAAAAGGTGATAGAAGGGGTTAAAAATGGGCTTAAACAAGCACGACAATTATCTTTATTCGAGGCTGACATTGGTTAAAAAAGAAAACCCGCAAACTGCCATTACATTTATATCTAGGATACTGAAGGAGGAAATCAAAGAAGCAAAGAACAAAATGAGGTGATCACAATTAGAGTAAAACAAAAATAGTATGTAAATACTAAAGAATATAGTTACTAGTTAGGAGAAAAAATATGTGGATTTGGATAATTAGTCTAGGAGTAATCACTTTAGGAATTAGTCTTTTTATTGGTACCTGGTTATATTCTAGCCACCAAATAAGGTTTAGTGAGGGGTATGACAAGGATTTAGAAAGTGATTATCAAGCGTTAGTAGAACAAATGAGAAAGTGAGGAAAAGCCATGAAATATATTATTTTTAGTTTTGAACTTGGAGATTATGTTTGTGATGAGAACAATCATATTTTGGTCTTTGCAAGTAGAGGGTTAGCTTGTCAATATATGCAAGAAAACTATAGGAAGCCAGTACCTGTACCGAAAACAAAAAGGATGATTCATTATCCAAAATGTTATCAAGCTCCATTCAAGCTTCAGAAAGTGTGCTAGGAGAAAGGGAGAGAGTAAGATGCAAAACAAAAATACCAAAATTGTACGAGGCTATTATCTGACAGGGCAAGGTCAAGAACCGCTAGCTTATTATTTTAAAATAACTGCTGATTTTCCTGACTTTGAAACACTGAAGGCAGGTGACATTGCTCTAACGTTCTATCAGAATTTAGAAGCTATTACAAGCCTGCCAGCATTGATTAGAGTAGATGGGATAATTGAAGCTGAGAAACAAGTTCTTGAGTTTCTTCAGAGTGAAAAGAAGGACCATCTTCCTATGCTGCCAATCGTGGATATTTATGATGACTTTGATCCTTTGCGCTTTAAGCGGATGATAGAGACTTTTGAGCGTCTAAAAGCAGACATCAAACGGTTAGCTAAGGTGACCTATGTTCAAGGCGACTTGTTTGACTTTCTAGGAGGTGAAGGCTAATGATGAGACTTATGCTTCCTAGACTGGTTGATACTACTAAGACGATAGGTGTTGTTGTAATAGCGTTTTTTCTGGCTATTGTGACTATTGTTGCTTTAACCAACTGGGGATACTTTGGTTCACAAGATTACGACAAGCATCTCACAGAACAAGTCTATGTGGACACAGTCGTTAATCAGAATGTCAATCTAGTTTTCTATCGAACGGGTTGCCCATATTGCGAAGCGGGCAAAACAGCAGTAGTCGTGGCTGCTCAAAAGAGTGTCTACCCAACTTTTTATATCGATGTTGAGTCAGAATCTGGTCAACAGTTAGTCAAGAAGTATCACGTAGAAGTTGCTGCTACTCTGATTCAAATTAGGGATGGTAAGACCAAATTGTTTCACTACGCTATGAAGACTAGCGCTGGAAAATATCAGCCTAAGACAGAAAGTATCGAGGAGGCGTTCAATGATAATTAAAAAAGAGATTAGAGAATCATCAATTCTCTTAGCGACAGTTTTGAAAGGTGTGCTTTCTATACCTTTGTTAATAGTTGTTGAAGGGAAATTTTATCTTCAATCAATTTTTTTAGGATTGCAGTTAGTTATAGCAATAGTAACGAGTGCGCCTATTGCAGATGATGATTTTAGACAGTATTTGGCTGTATGGGCAGTAAGTGCAGTTTTGACTTTGCTAACACGTCTCGTAGTTGATGGATGGCGTAAATAAGTCCTGTGGAGGAAAATAATGGCAGCTAAAATAACTTGGTCTGAAAAAGCTTTTCAGTTCGACAATGAATTGTGGCGTGTCAAAACCAAAGAGGGAATGGTAACGCTTGGTAAAAATCCAGACAATGATTTCTTTTCCAAACACCGATTTGATGATGAAGGCGGAGAGTTCACGCATATTTCAAGAGATGAAGCCTTGTGGCTCACGCTAGAGCTTATTCCAGAAAAGATGGATTGCATTTAGAGGTGGAGTTATGGGAAATTTAATTTATGCGATTGGTCATGGGCTATTTGCCTTTGCTTTACTCTTTGTCTGGTTTATGCCCGTTTTTCAGGTGAGATTAACTTTAGGACAAAAGCAAAAGGAGTACACTTGGAAGCTCTCAATAGCTCTAACTATGCTAATAAAAATAATAAAACCAGAATGCAAAATTAGTTTTCTGGGGTGGAGGTAAGGATGAGAAGATAAAGAACATTAGCGCAGAAGAAGCGTCCAAGTTCTCACAGGGTTGGAAAACGGATAGATTTTTCAAAGGATACTCGAAGAAAAAACAATCTATTTCCTCCAATCGACCCATTTGAGGTAGCTCCAATTTCGGAGAAAAAAGATGAGGCATTGAAAGTCAAAAAAGAGTGATTTCTGAAATGGAAAATCTAGAGATAAGCCATTTACAGGGAGGAGAAAAAATTATGGAACAGACATATTATCTAGTCTTAGCAGAAGTCGGTAGGTTTCAAACGTTTTGGCTTGGAATTTGGGAAGACGAAAGCATTGTTTATGTTGATGACATCAAACATGCTAAACCTTTTTCATCCTATGAGGAAGCTAAAAAGCAAACAGAAGATCCACTACAATCAGATGTTAGTGCGTACAAAATTATTGAATTTACTTACCAAGAGTTATTAGATTTTAGAATTATCGCTTTGTAGAAAAAAGCGTTGGAGGTGAAGATGATTGATACTATTAAAAACTGGATTGAAAAGACAAAATCTAGCTCCATTGCTAGACCCTTTGTAGCCATCAATAAATGGTTTCAGGAAAATGTGATTAAACGAAAGTTAGTCATTTTTATGACGTTGTTTGTTGCTTGGCTGAGTTTATTATTAGGCGCTATTTACTCCCCACAACGCCAAACTTATAGCGATGAGCAACTCAAAACTAAACAAATATTTGAGAACGGCACAGGTGAAATCGTACTGACGAGTCAGATGTATTCTCCAAAAACTGGGGTTATTGTCCTTCAATTTGAGACGCAAGATGCGACGTCCCCAGTTGACCGTGGTATAGATACTAAGCGCTTAAAATGGAACCTATATGCGCAGAATAAAACGGCAGATACGACGATGGAAATTGTACCAATTGTTGATAATAAAATCTCAGTCATTATCCGAAACGTACCTAAAAATTTCGGAGCTTATGCCATTGATATTAGGAATAAAACAGTTGTGACTAGCTCCATCGATGTTGATGTTTCTAGTTCCTCAGATGAGCAGGAGAAGACTTCTAAAACAACAGATAACGCTAATGATAACCTTGTTCAATTTTATGTGACAACTCAAAATAGCAAGCTAAAAGAAAAGCACATCAAGAGTGTTTCTCGTGAAGAGTTTGCCTTGTCAGAAATATCCGAAGAGAGAACTTTCCAAGAAGGTCAAATCAAAAAATTGAATAAGTCTATCAAGCAGTTGAAGGCCTCTATTGAAGATGATGAGTCTCGTAAGGCGGGGCTTAACAAAGAGGCAGAATATCTCTCAGGTGATGATTTAGAGTCCAATCAAAAAGATATTGCAACGCTTGAGAGCAACATTGAAACGAAGAATCGATCTATCGAAACAGCTACTCAAAATATCGAAAAAGTTCAAGTTAAAATTGAAGCTTTAAAGAAAAAAGAGGCAGCTATCAAGGACGGAACATTTGAGTTTTCAAATCCAATTGAGACCATCAAAATGAAATAGTAGAATGATAGGTTTCCTAATTTAGATTGGGGAACCTTTTTTCTTTTCAAAATAACTTGTCCTCTTACTGCAAGAAATTCCATTATCCCTTACACTAAATGTATCAATAAAAAGGAGGCTATGGTATGGCTAAAAAGAACTTAAAAAAAATTGATTTGGAACTCGAAGAAGCAAAGAAAAAAGTTGCTTCACTAGAAAACGAAAGGCGTCTAGCGGAAGAAAATATTCAAAGACAAATTGGTAAACTCTACGCTCAGGTTCAATTGAAAAAAGACAAAAATCAATCTTACGAAACACTGCTAGACGATCTCAAAACAGAATTAGCAATTCTTAAAGAAGAGGAAAAAGCTAAACGAGAGGCTGCCAAAAAAGAACGCCAAGAGGAGATGCAGCTAAGCTAAAAATCCTCTTTTTCTCAGCTGAATAGACACTAAAATAACATGAAAAACCTAGTGTGTACTAGTGGTTATCACTGTGTGTTTTAGTGTGTGACTGTTGTGTGTATCACGCTGCTTATGTGTGTTTAGGTGTGTATAGGGTGTGTGTATTGTGTAGGCGTAGCCGAGAAAATTACCGGTACTGGAAACGTTGATACTATCAATATATCACGACTAGTGATATCAGTTTCCCTTATGCTCTTTTCTAGCACAACACACAAAAAAGAGGCATTAGCCTCCAAAGTGTGTGTTAGTGTGTGGAAAAACCGCAAAAGTAGAACCGTTTTGGTTCGTGACGTTGCGAGGTTGAGGTTTTCTTTTTTGCTTCTTTTTGCTTTTTGCCTCGTCAAAAGAAAAAAGAAGCCGCTCCATTTTAGAGGAAGGATGGTGAACGAAATGGCAAATAACCACCAAACAAGAATTGAAATTCGAGGGTTATCCGAAAAGGAGATTACTTATCTAAAAGCTCTTGCGAAAGAACAAAAAGCAAAATCTTTTAATGCGTTTTTGCTTGCTATGTGCCGTGAAAAAATTGAAAAAGAAAAATTCAATTTGGTTGAGGCAAACTATCTAGCACATTTAGAAAATATGAAATTGACATCAGACCATGTGCTGTTTTTAACCCAAAAACAGACAGTCCTGCTATCCGATTTTGAAGAAAAAATGTCTCGGTATGCCGACCATATTTCTCGTTGGTTAGAATACGAGGGGGAGGTCGAAAGTAGTGACTAAAGATTTTATTATCCGCAATGTTCCTGAAAAAGTTTTTTCGCAATTACATGCGTTATCGGAAGAATATCAGTAC
>NZ_JBCLSK010000054.1:0-8235 GCF_041225505.1 Streptococcus hyointestinalis
ACGTCTTTGAAGAAAGTGTATCTCCTGTTAGGAATGACCAGTGTTATCGCTTTAGGTGGCGTTATTGGGACTATTAGCACAGCAACTCAGTTGTCTAAGCAGTCCGAACAACTAACCTATCTCTATCAAGAAGAGAAAAATACCCAAATGGTGATGAAGGCAGAACATCAAATAGATGTTTTCAGTCGCTACTTTTTACCGAATTATTATTCTGGTAAAAAAGAGAATTTGGTTGATTTTCTCTCAGATGGAGATGCCAAGTACACCGTTCCTAAAGAAGGTACTTTACAATCAGTTATCCTTGAAAAACTGACCTATGATTCCAAAACGAAGCAATATAACGTGAGCTATGTGCTTTCCGTTAAAGAAGGCGATACAGCCTCCAATATTCGCTTAAGTTTTGCTGTTAAGGCTTCTAAAGACTCTAAGTATGGTTATGTAGTAACCACAGAGCCTAAAGCCTCCAACTATATCAAATAAAAGAAAGGACATATCATGACAAAAAAACAATTACTCGCAGCACTTGCAACATCAACACTTTTGCTATCTTCTACTGGCGTTGCTCTAGCTGATGAAGTGACACCAGTAGACCCAACAGCGCCATCCACGGAAGTAGTGACACCATCAACAGGAACAGAAGCATCAACAGACGTTACAACACCTTCTACAGAAACGCCAGCGACAACACCTAGCGACAGTGGCTCAACAACGACTCCAACGGTTCCAGTAGACCCAACAACACCTTCGACAGATCAAGGTAAAGATAATGCTGGTGAGAATGTCACCGTCCCAGGCTCTGAAAGCCAAGGCAAAGACAACGCAGGTGAAAACGTTGATCCCCAACCCGCTCCAGACAATCAAGGTAAGGACAACGCAGGTGAGCAGGTTGATCCTAATACAGGCAATACCACTGTCCCAACCACGGACGGCGGTACTGCACAAGTGACCCCTGACAAAACAGTGCCAATCAATAACCCAAGTGTATCAGCTGATACAGCTACCAAGGCTGGTGCTTCACAAGTAGGGACAACCTCAACAGTGACTGGTCAAATAGTTCAAAACGTGACCGCACAAGCCCCAGTAGTCACTAATAGTGGCGCTACCATTGTGAGTACAAAAGACGGTCAATTGGTTCTGTCAGATGGCTCTACAGTGACTCCAGAAACGGTTGGGGCAACAATTAACAGTGATAAAACCATCACCGTCACGAAAGCTGACGGGACGAAGGCAACACTTCCCGAAGCAGGAGAAGCTGGTAGTAGCTTAGCGGTTCTTGGTGGTGTTTTATTAGGAGCTGCGGCTTGGCTCTTTCGTAAAAAATAAGCCTAAAGGCAATCAAAACTCAGGATGTGACCGTAATGTCCTTAAACTAAAATTTTAAAAGAAAAAGGAGAATCCCTCATGGTTCAAAATAACAAAAACATTTTCTCAATCCGCAAATTCAAAACAGGCACCCACTCAGCTTTAATTGCTAAGTACGGTATTGTTCTAGCCACTACTGCAGCTCTTATGGGAGCAGGTGCTGTCTCGGCCGATGAAGTGACAAGCACACAAGACCAAGCAACAACTGAGCAAGTTAGCCCAGCTACGCCTACAGAAAGCTCATCTCAAGCACAAACAGCTGTTACCAGTGACATTCCAACGTCAGTTCCAGCTAATACGACCCAAGAGCAAGCTGTAACAGCGGTCGATAAGGCACAAGAAACTCTTAAGGATAACGTGGCAACGGCACAAGAGACGGGAGTTGTGGTCAAAGAAGGAGAAACGCAGGAAGTTGTCATCAATGATAACAACGCAGCTGATAAAACTTCTAAAGTGCTAGCTGACCTCAATAAACAAGACCAAGCTGTTAAAGAAGCGACCGCTAAACAAGCGGATAATCAAAAAGCCTACGAAGAAACCAGTGCTGAACATGAAGCGGTAACCAAAGAAGGGCAAGAGGCCTTAGACAAGTCAACCGCTGAGGTAGAGCAATTGATTGAACAGGCTAAACAAGCAGGATTGATTGTCACAGATACTACAACAGATCAAACACCAACCTATAAAGACCTCAAGGGTCTCACAGGTGATGAGCTACGTCAAGCGATGGCTGGCAACCTCAAGCTCTACAAGGAAGCCATTGCAGCAGGACTCGCTATCCAAGGCAAATCCGTTGAGGAATTGAAACAAGCTCTTGCTCTCTATCAAGCCAATCAAAAGGCTTATACCGAAACGAAGACAAGTCGTGATTTAGCTGTTTCAGAAGGTCAGTCCACTCTTAAAAAAGCAACGGCAGCTTTAGACGAACAACTTGCTATTGCGAAGAAATATGAGTTAACTGTAACAACAGCCACTTCTGATAAGACACCAAGCTATAAAAATCTTAAGGGTTTGACAGGAAACGCTTTACGAGCAGCGATGGCTGAGAATCTCAAACTGTATACGGCAGCCGTCAAAGCAGCTGCAGATGCTATGAATCTTTCGGCGTCGGATATGAAAAAACAAATTGATGCTTATGCGGCAGCTCTTGCCGATTATCAAAAAGGGATTGGTACCAACACGGGTCTTAAATGGCAAAATGGTGTTATCTTAGAAGCCGGTCCTGGTGCTACTAAGATGACAGGTGCTGAGAATGTGATTAGCTTTGCGGATGGTAGTCTTAAAGCTGCAGCAATGTATGCGACGCAAGGTAGTAATCTAGACCAAAATACAGATGCCAACTTCGAGAACATCTTTAAAATTGATGGGACAGGTACTATCCTTGTTAAGAACACCACTAATGGGGATGTGACCTTGACCTTCTCAGAAATCAATAGCCCTTATAATACAGGAACCTATGTGGCTATTTGGGGTGATGATAATGGTGGTATTGCCTGGTCTGTCTTTGCCCTCTATAGTGGAGCTGCTCAAGGAGGCACTGGTGAGTCTGCTTCTGGTAGTGGTTCTGGTTTCGTGGGACGTATCTTAAACTATGTTTATGCTTATAAACTCAAAGTTGTCACTTCTAATGACGTCTCTGTGGTGACCTTCAACGACATCGATAACAAACAAACCATCGAGGTTTCTGGATTAGATGGTGCTTCTATTGAAAAAGGGAAAAATGTGACTGGTTCTGGTACACGCTATAGCTCAGGAGCGGGTGATAAGTCCCAAGCTTCAGCAGGTGTCCTAGACTCTAATGGTGTGGGGTGGACTTTTGACACTGCTAAGAAACAAGATTTTACGGTTGTTCACTCCGTGGATGGTAAGAATAGTTCAATTGTTGGGGGTGTTTTTTGGGTAGCCAGTGAAAAGCCAAAAGAGCCTAAGAAACCAGAGCTTACCGCAACGAAAGCGACAGTGACTGCTCCAGCAGCACCAGAGGCACCAAAACCAATTACTGTAGCTGTACAAAAAGCAACAGTAACAGCACCAGAGGCACCAGAAGCCCCTGCTCCAGTGGAGATAGCGGTTCACTACTACAAAATGACAACAACGCCAACGCCAGAAACACCACAACCAACCCCTGAACAACCAAAAGCGCAAGCGCCAGTTGCGAAACAAGCGGTGCTTCCAACAACAGGGGAAGCTAGCAGTGGCTTAGCGGCTTTTGGAGGATTTATCCTTTCAGGGCTGGGCTTAATTGGTATCCGTCGTAAAAAACAACACTAATAAACGTTAATTAGCTATGCTTTAATAATCCAAGCCCTCTTTTGAGGGTTTTGGTTTAGTTAAAACATTTTGAGAAAGGAGAATTGTATTATGCAAGAATTTATTGCTTATGGTCGTGTGTCCAATATTCCTGATACTGCAGTGGGTAGAACCAGCAACGGGCATGTGAGTTTTAAATTTGATTTTGTTTGTGACTCTAGCTTACTAGATGATAAAGGCAAACCTACTCCTAGCTTTTTCCATGTTCAGGTGTATGGTAAGCAGGCAGAACTAATGGCGCAGAGTCTGTCTAAAGGCTCTCCAATCCTTATCAAAGGAGAAATTATCCAACGTTCTTATACGGATGATTTAGGACAACAACGCACCTACCAATATATTGCTCCAGCTCTGCATGGTGGTATCACTTTCCTAGAAACCAAGGAAGCCGCTCTTAAACGAAAACAAAAACAAGCAGCACCTCAGCCGCCATCCACACAAGCTCAACAAAATTATCCAGAGCCTATGGATGCAGATGAACCTTTCTAAAAAAAGTGAAGTCATTTTAAAAAACCAGCACATGATAGTTGATGTGCTGGTTTTAGTTATAGCATAAGTGCCTATTAGTATATCATATTAGTCACCTTGAAAAGCGTTTTTCGTACTTTTTATTAAAGAACCACTGCAAATTGACTTTAGGTTTCTTTTCGAGTTTGGCTGCCACTGGCTTGATGATTTCATCAACATAGCCCTGTGCTTCTTTTCGACGTTGCTCTGAACTGTCATAAATATCCTTATTGTCATAATGTTTTTGATAATAATACTTGATAAACTTTCCACTTGCTGAAAAGATATACATACGATAGTGTTCTTCTGTTGTATCATCAGGTAAAGCAAGATAATGAGCATCACCGTCAGAAGTTTGAGTTAACATTAGCTTATTATTAGCAATGGTGTTATTACCATCTGTGTCATAACTGATACCTTTAATCTCAGGCTCTTCTGAAAAATCTAAACCATCTAGTATAAACGCCATTTCAGGGTTTGTCCCCTTGGCATGAGGCATGTGCTTGGCATAGTAAAGTTGATAGGTAGCTAAATTATAACTAATATAGATAAATCCTACCAGAAATAGAACAAATAAAGTTATCAAAGTAAAGAATAGTGATTTTAAAAGAGTCTTATTGTTCATCCTTTTTATCTCCTACGTTTTCGGCTACCTTTTTTCCGAGGTTTGATTGCTTTCTTAACAGAGTTAAAGACTTTTTTAACAAAAGAGGTCACTCGTTTCACGACTCTCTGTACAGGTTTGACAATTGGTCTAAACACCTTTTTAATCGTTCTTTTAACAGGTTTAGGAATCACCTTTCTCACAGCAGTATAGGCTTTCTTGGCGACAGAGACCGTTTTTGTGACGCTAAAGGCGATAGATTTAGGAATAGTCTTTGTGACAAAGTTGGTCACTGTTGTCGCAGCCTTTTTAATGGCTTTTGGTACCGTTTTTGTGACAAAATGACCGACCTTTGAGACGACCTTTTTAGCAACATTGACGATAGGTTTCACAACCTTAGTATTTATTGCCTGAATAGCCTTTGTCGCTGGTTTAATGATTCTTTTATCAACTGTTTTGCCAATAAAGCTAGCGGTTGTTTTAAAAGGATGCTTCCGAAATTTATCAATATTTCCGTCATAAAGAACAGTATCTAAGGTCTTGACATTCTTCCCAATATTTTTCCAATTTCCCTTAGATACCGAGTAAACTAAAGCTCCTAAACCACCAACAGTTAATAAATTATAAATAATGTCCATAAAGGACGATAATTGGGCTTCGCCTTTATCAGTTATTTTCCCTTTGCCATAAACTTGAAGAAAGAGCTCTTTGCGTTTCTTATCTAGGTCCTCTTGCCCATAATATTTTAAGATACGCTCATCAAGTGGCAACTCTTTATAATCTGGATGTTTGGCTAAAATAATAGCATCCATGTCGGTATAGACATCCGAGATAGGCATTGTGGTCAATAAATCACCAATAAGAGAATTTTGTTGCAAAATAGCAGTTCTCTGATTTGTATTATTGATAACCTCTCTTAATAACGGAGGTGAGTCAGTAAACAGAGGGAGAACGAGCGTTCGAGAAGCATAATGCTTAGTGGTTTCATCAGTAAAGCTCTGCTTTTCCAAAGAAGCTAGCGTTGTCATAACGTGAGCGAAATCAATTTTTCCTTCCCAATGGTTTGATATTATAGTTTTTTGAATATCTTTGGGTACTTTGTTTGTATAATTGTCGTAAGTATTATAGAGACTCTGTAGAAAATCTGTGCTATAAGATGGCGATGCTAAGGTTAAAGCAATTTCTTTATTGATAGTATTTTTATCCTTACCGTACTTTTTCTTAGCTTCTTTACCAATCTTCTTGATAAAGTTAATTAACTCATTCTTTTCGACACTATCCGTAATCCCTGTGTTAATACCGAACCAGTCTGTTTTAGAAGAAGCTGTCTCCTTTTTTTGAATAGGCTTATTCTGTTTGGTAGGTGGACTAACCACTGCTTGTCTCGTTGGAGAAAGAGGAACAGTGGTTGGAACAACTGTCCCAATGCTTGTCTGAATTGCTTTTGTCGGTTTAGCATAGGTGTAAATGATGGTGATTGGGTGAGTAACTTGAGGGGGTGCAGGTGTTACCTTAACTGTTGGTGTTGGTTGGGAAGTCACCGTCTTTTTAGGAGGCACTGGTTTAGGGACAACCTTATTGCGATGGTAAAGGATAATTGGAGTCAGGATAGCTTGTGGTTCTTGAACTTCCTTAGGTTTTACAGGGCGACTCATATATGTAGGAGCTATCGGTGGGGTTGGAGGATTTAAAATTCCACCCTTAACCTTTATATCTGAATTAAAGGCAAACCAATCTGCAAATCCGTTGGTATTACCGAAGGTAAAGCGGATACGTTCCGTCGATTTTCCGACAATTGCCCCAATATAGGCGTCAGGACTTGCTTCACTATCCCAATCAGCGACTAATGCTTCTTGATGCGTGTTACTATGGTTGAGGGCATAATCATTTTGAACCGTAATGGTTGAGCCATTGATAGGAAGAAAAGTACCGTTATATTTTCCAACAAACTCCCCTTGACCCTCAAAAGAGTTAATACTAGCAAAGCTTGTCAGCGCATAGTTCTCAGCTGTAGGAATAATTTCCTTTCCACTAGCATCAAAAAATTGCACGGTCATTTCCATCTCAAAGGAGCTTTGCGTTTTGCCGTCCTTGTTGTAGATATGCGTGTAAGAAGTGACAGTTGGATCAGCGATGGCTTGGAAAATAACCTTGCCTGAATAGTGGGTAGTCGCTAATAGTTTGTAGGTATAGCGCACTTTCTTTAGCTGATAACCAGAAAAACTGGAGTTCTCTAAATCGTTATAGTCTACAATAACCGTGTCCCCAGCAGTCATTAAAGCACTATTCCAAGCTCCTTTAGTAGTCACAGTTTGCTTCGTCAGAGGTGCTGTTACCGTTCCAGGATCCATCCAGCCATTGCTATCCTTAACGACTGTGTTAAGAATAGCATCAGGAATAACAGTTCCAGTAAAGGTTTGCGTGGCATTTGGCTCAGAGCGAAAAATGAGATTCTGAGCGAGGACTTCAGGTAAATAACCAGCTTTATCTGTGTTTCCTAAGGCGGTTTGATAGTCCTCGTCGTAACGAGCCTTAGCTAAACGATAAGTCTTTAAGTCAACTTGATATTGTTGCTCCTTTTTCTGGTAATCTTGGTATTGAACAAGGTCTTGTTGATAGGTTTCAACTTGTTTTAGATACTCTTGATGAGCTTTTTCAGCAGTTTGATAGTTGCGTTTCGCTTCTTGATAATTTTGGATCGCTTCAATGACGGTCTGCGTTTGTTGAGAGTAGTTCTCCTGAGATTCTTGGGCGGTTTCAAAGCTTTCCTCTTCTGTTTTAGCCGTCATAATCCCTTCAGCTTTAGCTTGTGAAATAGCTTGATTCAGCTGAGAGTTATCAGTGTAAGCTTCAGTCGTAGGAGGTGTAGCTGTCGAAGTGGAAGAAGTTTCAATTGGATCAGAAGTCATATTTTCTTCTGCTAGTGCATGAGGAGCTGCTAGCAACAATAGGCTAGCAAACAGTCCTACTCCTAAACGTTGGTAATGTTTCGTCTTCATAAATCTCCTGAATAGTATTAGTTTAGTAGGCAAAAAAATCCAATTTTATTATATCAGTATTTATCGATTTAGAAAAGAGTAGATAGCTAAAAAGTTATATAAGATATTATCTATTATTATGACTTGTCCCCTTAACGCAAGAATTGTCATTATCTCTTATACTGAAGGTGTATCCATAATTGATAAATAAATAAAGGAGTGCTTATGGTTAAACAACAAGTGGATCAACACTCAGACGAGTTGCTGGCGGATTCGCTTCAGATAGAAAACTATTTGAAGCAAGGGCGTAACTGCCATTTATATACTGTTCATCTGGGAATTGAGCAAGGGATCAGTTCTTATTGGGAACGGTACAAACTAGCTTCACCTCAGCTACAATTTAAAATTTTTCTCTTTTCGAGTTTCTATGGAGAGAAGATAAGGCGTTTTCTAGAAGAAAGCAGGGGTGAGCGCTATGTT
>NZ_JBCLSK010000055.1:0-8032 GCF_041225505.1 Streptococcus hyointestinalis
CAAGAAATGTCTGGAAGCTGAAGGTATTGTCTTGTCTCGCCGTCTTATTCGTCGCATCATAAAGAGACTAAATTTGGCTTCTGTTTATCAGAAAGTGGTCTTCAAACTGCATTCTAAAGGAAAAAATGAAGCACCAATTCCAAATCTCTTAGACAGACAGTTTCATCAGCGAAAGCCTTTAGAAGCCCTTGTGACGGACTTGACTTATGTCCATGTTGGCAATCGTTGGACTTATGTTTGCTTAATCATTGACCTTTTTAATCGTGAAATCATTGGCCTATCTGTTGGCTGGAACAAGATCGCTGACTTGGTCAAAGAAGCCATCCAAAGCATCCCCTACGCTCTTACCAAGGTTACTATTTTTCATTCTGACAGAGGGAAGGAGTTTGATAACCAGCTGATAGATGATATGTTAGAGGCCTTTGGTATTACCCGCTCACTTAGCCAAACTGGCTGTCCCTATGACAATGCCGTGGCTGAGAGTACCTATCGTTCCTTCAAACTTAAGTTTATCAATCAAGAAACCTTCCAATCGCTAGAAGAATTAAGTCTAAAAACCAAGGACTATGTCCACTGGTGGAACCACCATCGAATTCACAGCAGTCTCAATTATCAAACACCAATAATCAAGCGAATAATCGCTTAACAAAAACACTTTATAAAATCTGTACAGAAAAGTGTTGCCTTTTCATTATCTGATACTGGGTAATTAAGGTGTCATAATCTTTCGAAGTATACTGCGAACCTCGATCACTATGAATCAATGGTGTCGCATCAGGGTTGGCTTTTCGGGCTCTACGAAGTGTTTCCAATACCAAATAGATCCGTCATAAAGGTCCTTAATAGCACTCAAATAGACTTTACAGCCGAGAGCGTACTTCAAGAAACTCACATCTTTATACTACTTCTGATTTGGAGCAGTAGCTCTAAAATCACGATTGAGAATGTTATCTTCTACATTGACTAAGCTAGTCACAATACCCCTTGGTTTTTCTGATAATGGAGCGAATACCTAGAATGTACATCAAGCTCCGAATCCGTTTCTGGTTGTAGTTTGTTTCAAATTTGCGATTGACAAATCGAGTCATACGACATCAACCTCTACACCTGAAATAATTTTTGGGAACTATATATCAGTTTACACCAACCCCAATATGTAGTATTTTCAACAATAGCAAAAAAGGCGACTTCCTTTCGGAAATCGTCTTTTAATAATGTTTAAATTCTTCTGGATGCTCGGTCATATATTCTGCCAACCATTCCATGCCATAAGCTATCTCAAAAACTTCTAAAATCAATGAAAGGTCTGGTTGAAAGCCATATTCTTTGAGTTTATTGATAACATCTTTTATAGAACGGATTTTAACTAACTTAATAATATTCCCAGCGTCTTGTCTATCCCTATCTCGTCCACTTTCTAACTTCATACCGAGAATATAAGATAGTGCTGGCACAAGAATAGTGAGATTTGAATAACTAAATGCCTTCTCGCAAATAGACCGAGGAGGTATTTTATTCATATTCGCAACGTTGTTGTTTAGCCATAACTCATCAGGTTCATTCACACCAAAATCATCGCCGACTTTTTCAATAATGCTTCTGATTTTAGCATCTTCTTGATAAAAGGCATCGACATCTTGCGTTCCTCGAAGATTATAATACTCAAGGACGAACCCACCAACGCAGATAATCTCAAGTTCAATGTTTTCCTTAGCTAATTCAGCATTGAGAGCTTCAAATAAGATTTTCTTATCCATAGTTCCCCTCTCTAAACAGCTTTAAGATGTCTTTCGGTTGACTTTTACGATTGGCTTGTAAGACATGTTCTCTCGTATGAGTACCGTCTGTCAAAGCATCTTGCAGGGTTATCTTTTGAAACGGTGTTAGAGTAGGATTTTTTAATAACTGTTCAACATCTTCAGTTGTCAGTTTGGTCTCTTCGTCTTGAATAACCTTATAAAGATAACGAAACCATAAATCACCATCACTTCCAGCATGTTCGCTAGCTCTCACCATGTAATCATACCATGTTGTCATTACTTTTCTCCCTTATCTTCCCTAGGGTTGTAGTTCATTGCTATCCAAAGTTTTTTATCAAAATCAGATAGTTCTTTTTTCTTTGGATAAATACAATCTTCCAAATCAGGAAAGGATAACTTGTATTTTTTCTCAAAAAATATCTGAAATTCCTCTTTGCTTTCAGCGACATCAATCAAGGCTTCTAGCTCCGCCATGTGTCTAGCAATTGCTTTTCTATCTACTTTTTTGATACTCTCTTTCAACGCATCATAGACACAAGTTTTCGTTAGTTGAGCATAAAAAGAACGATGATTAGTGACAAAATCAAAACTGTACTTTTTATCCCAGAATTTCGTATACTTGTTATAAAATCTATCAGAAAGACTAACCTGATACCCAATTAGTTTACTATCAACTCTTCGAGAAATAGACCTTTCCAATTCAAAATGTAAATCATTTAATGTATTAGTAGCCATAAATCAGCTCCCTATATTTAGTGCGGACACAGGTATTTGACAGCAAGAGATTAAAACGTTGACTATCTGAATAATCACGAGTATTATAACGGAAAACAAACTCATCTACATAGTCCTGAAGATATTTCTTAGACCATGAGTGATAAATCCCTAATACTCCACGTTTCAAACCAGCCCAAAAGTCCTCAATCGTGTTGGTATAAACATCGCCTTGCACGTATTCATTAGAACCGTGATTCACAAAGTCATGTTGATAAATCTTAGCCACTTTATTATAACCTAGCCATTCATCTGTGTAAAGTTGAGCAGTCTCTTTTACATATTTGACAATTTGTTCGGTTAATGTTTTTATTTTGGTATCCGGTACATGATGAGCATTGACTTTTCCTTGACGTTGCACCATACCTACTACAGCAGATTTATCTTTCAATGAACGTCCTTGTGCGTTTTAACTTTCTTAGAGTTATGGCGGTTCTTGTTTTTACCGCCAATATAGGTTTCATCAACTTCTACGACATCATCAAGGCTATTGTTGTTTTCAATACCGAAACATTTGCGAATACGCTCCAACATAAACCAAGCTGTCTTTTGCGTAACTCCTATGTCTTTCGATAATTGCACAGACGAAATACCTTTTTTATGAGATGTCACAAGCCAAATTGCCATAAACCATTTACGCAGTTCAATCTTAGTGTTATCAAAAAGAGTACCAGTTTTGACATTAAAGTATTTCCCTGTATTTTTGCAACGGTATTTGTTCCCTTTGCATTTATAGACTTTTGAAGTAGCATCAAAAGGGCTGATAATCACATCATCCCAAATCATATTTTCTAAATGGTTTATACATGACTGTTCATCAGGAAAAGCAGATTGTAAATCAAATAATGACTTAAACTCAAACTTCATAACTGGTACTCCTTACTTCCTTGATTTTATTATATCGAAAACAGGAATAGTTGTCAAAAAAAATGTAAACTTCTACTACACAAAACACCAAAATTTTGATATAACAGAACTATCAAAAAGTAAAGGAAATGATTGGTATGAACGCAATCCAGCTACCGCTGATTAGGTAAGCAACGGTCTTTTTTGTCAACCCCTAAAACAGGCTTTTTCACATTTTTGCGAGGAAGTCTTTTCTGTTGCGCCAGAAAGAGGGGTGACAAGATGAAGCGTATTGAAATTATAGATGTTATCGGTAAAGACTACCTTACTTCAAATATCGAAAATGAGGAACTTAGCTACCAAAAAGCACTCAAAGAAATCGGAAAGGACATTGCTGATTATCAAAAAGATGACTATAAATCTATTATATCATGATACAGTTGTTTTATAGACATTTTTTACTAAAGTGTCTATTTTTACTTTGTAAGCTTTAGTTACAGCTAAAGGCAGTCACACAAAAAAGCCCTAGCCGTTTGGCTAGAGCTTTTGACTTCGCTTTTAGATTAACGACGAAGTCCAAGTGATTGAATCAATTCACGGTAGCGGTTAACGTCTTTACGACGAAGGTATGCTAACAAGTTACGACGGTGACCGATTTTTTTCATCAATCCACGGTAAGTTGCGTGGTCTTTTTTGTGTTGTTTGATGTGGTCGTTAAGGTGGTTGATTTCCCAAGTAAGTACAGCTACTTGAACTTCAACTGAACCTGTGTCACCTTCGTGACGTGCGTATTGTGCGATAATTTCATTTTTTTTCTCTTTTGAGATTGCCATTGTTAGTCTCCTTTGATCTTAATGCTCTATCCGAGTCCTAGGTCTGGCAGTTCCTAAAACCAAGAAAGAGTGCGTCTTATAGACATTTCAATTGTATCAGACCTTTTGGGATTTGTCAAAAAGATTCACTCAAAAACTAGAGTTCTATCACCTGCGGTTTGATAGCTGTGTCGTGGTTGGCAATAATCTGGATACAATTTGCTAGCTCGCTTTGTGCTTTGACCCACTTGAGGGAGGTCATCTGCTTGTCCTTATCTAGCGAAATGCCTGGTAAAATCAGCTCTTTCCATGACTTTTCAGCGTAGCCAGCGTCTGACACCAAAAGGACAAAGTTGCCATCGCCATTTGTCACCTTGACCGCAAAGAGACCATCTGCATGCCCTGGGATATGAATCATCTGAATAGACCCAGCGCCAAAAAGGTCGTAGGAATGCTGAAAAGGACCTTCCTTTTCCGTCCAATCAAAGGCAGTTAGAGGGATGTCTTTCCACCATTTTTCTTGATAACGAGGCTTGTGATGTGGTGCTGATAACAGCTCGTCACGTGAGACAAGGATGTTTTTAGCAGCAGCGACGGAGTGAAGCCCTGAAGCGTGGTCACAATCCAAGTGTGTCATCAAGACATAATCCAAGTCCTCAGGCTTGTAGCCAAGCGCAGCCAACTGCTCAACGACAGCCTCACCTTTTGGCACAAGACCTTGGTTGACATGGTGGAGGATGCGGCTGCCGAGGTGCTTGATTTGCGCTTTTTTGTCAAAGCTACCGTCTGGACTCATCTCACGACTCCAGCCTGTATCCACCAAAATCAAGCCCTTTGGATGCTCAATCAGATAAGCCGAAACAGGTAGCCACAGCTTTTTACTAGCTGGCGTCAAGAGACCTGACGCCTTTAGGAGATTGGTGTGCTCCCACCAAAAGGAAGGTCTGGTGCTACTCGCACCTGACCAGTATGCATGATGTGTATCTTAATCGTTGACATGAAAAGCTCCTTTTTCGTTTTTACTAGGATAGCACTTTTTGGACACAACGTCAAAACCAAACCCTTGACATCTGTCTATTTAGCATTTATTTTTTCAAAAAAAGGCTTGACATGGAACGCGCTTCAGACTTTACAATAAAGAAACGAGGAAAAAACAATGATTAAACGGATTTTTTCAGACATGGACGGCACTCTTTTAAACAGCAAGAGAAAACTAGCTGAGAGCAACGCTAAGGGTATCAAGGAGGCGGCAACTCCTCTGACTTTGGTCTCTGCTAGAGCTCCTATGGAAATGCTTGAGGCTATTTGTGCGCTAGAGCTGATTGGTCCCCAGGTCGCTTTTAACGGTGGCTTGATTTATCAGATGGAAAAAGGTCACATCAAACCTCTCTACGCTCAAGCAATTAAAAAGGATACGGTCAAGGAGTTGCTGCTGCGCTTGTCAACAGACTTTCCGCAGGTCAGCTTGTCTTATTATGACCTCAACCACTGGTATTGTGATACAATAGACCAAGGCATACGCTATGAGAAAAAATTGACAGGCTATCAACCGACTAAACTCAGTCGTGAGCGCTTTTTAGCTCCACAGACAGCTATTTTCAAGCTCATGCTCATCACCTTTGACGAGGCAACCATGCAGGCGCTTTGGGCTTATCTTGCTAAGCTTGACAGAAGCGACATCACTTATCAGCGCTCGGGGAAAGCTTATCTTGAAATCACACATCATTTGGCGAAAAAATCGCAGGGGATTGGTCGCATTATGCGAGAAGAACAGCTCAAAAAACGAGACACCGCTGCCTTTGCCGATGGGCACAATGACCTTCCTATGTTTGAGCAGGTGGATTATGCTATCGCTATGGACAATGCTATGGAAGCTATCAAAGACTATGCCCACTACATCACACAATCAAATGACCAAGACGGTGTCAGCTATGGTATCAAACAGTTTTTACAAAAGGAGAGCTTATGACCAGTATCAGGGATTTGGCGGATTATACAGATTTTCCGCAGCGACTATCTCTCGTGTGCTTAACAACCACCCGCATGTGGCAGAAGAGACCATAGAGGCGATTTTACAGGCGATTAGGAAGCTAGACTACAGACCCAGCCAGATGGCTCGGAATTTGAGCTTTGGGCAGACCCACCGTATCGGTGTGGTCGTGCCACATAACCGCCCCCCTTACTTTACCAAGATGTTAGAGGGGATGATGGACGCAGCAAAAGATAGCAGCTACCAGCTTCTCTTGCTTCCGTCTGATGATTATGATGACCAGAAAGAAAGTGCTTATCTTGAGATGTTGGCTGGGCGAGCTATTGATGGGCTTATCTGTAGCTCACGGGCTCTGGCGATTTCTAAAATTGAGCCTTATGCCGACTATGCGCCTATTGTCCTTTTGGAGCCTGTGGACAGCACTAGTCCGCTATCTTCTACCTACAGCCAGCGCTCTAGCGCTTATGTGGCGCTTTTTACCCGCTTAAAAGAGATGGGACTCAAGCGCATAGCTCTGCTATTTTCCAGAAATAGCAAGGCTTCTGCTACCTATCAGATGAGCTTGTCAGCTTTTGAGCAGGTATATGGAACAGAACCAGCGCTTAGCGTGGGGCATGTGGATAGTCCTCATGAGGTCAGCTAGGGGCTGAAAGAAAGTCTTGAAAAGGCAAAACCACAGGCGATTCTAGCCACCAGTGATGAGGTAGCGGCTTATCTGATAAAGTGCTATCAAGATAAAGAAGCTCCTCTTATCATCGGTCAGGAACATCAAAGTATCAGTCAGATTCTAGACTTTCCAACCATCGACCACCACGCTTATGAGCTCGGTAAATGCGCCTTTAGACAAGCTATCTCCCAAGCTAAGCAAGAACGTCCCTTCACTTCGGAACTCATCTGGCTCTAACAAAAAACACCTCCCTTAGGGAGGTGTTTTTGGCTACTCAAGATGAGTAGAGCGATTAAGCTTCATCATCTGCTTTTTTCTTTTTCTTCTTACCAAAGAGGAAGGCTCCAAATAGAGCGCCACTTCCTAGGAGAGCTGCACTAGAAGCGTCGTCACCAGTGCTTGGCAGTTTAGCATTTGCTGGTTTTTGCACAAGGTTCACTGGCATTTGACGTGGTGCTTCGCTTGTGCGGTGGTTGTTCGATGTTGACTGATGAGAAGACTCGCTTGTTGAGACGGACTCTGAAGTGCTGATAGACTCAGAGGTTGATGTGGACTCGGACATTGAAACAGAGATAGAAGTTGAGATAGACTCTGACGTTGAGACAGATTCGGATGCACTTGTTGACTCTGTTTGTGATTGAGACTCACTGTTTGACTCCGTCGTAGACTCTGAGATCGATGTTGATTCCGTTTGTGATACAGATTCTGAGATAGACTCTGACGTTGAGACAGATTCGGATGCACTTATTGACTCTGTTTGTGATTGAGACTCACTGTTTGACTCCGTCGTAGACTCAGAGATCGATGTTGATTCCGTTTGTGATACAGATTCTGAGATTGAGATAGATTCAGAAATAGAAACACTTACCGACTCTGAAGTTGAAATGGATTCAGACACTGACTCGGAGATAGACTCGGATACGGATTCGCTGACTGATTCTGAAATAGACTCAGATACGGATTCGCTCACTGACTCGGAAATAGATTCAGATACTGATTCGCTCACTGATTCTGAGATAGATTCTGATACAGACTCGCTCACTGATTCTGAAATAGACTCGGATACGGATTCACTGACTGACTCGGAGATTGATTCAGACACTGACTCAGAGATTGATTCTGATACAGACTCGCTCACTGATTCTGAGATTGACTCTGATACAGACTCGCTCACTGATTCTGA
>NZ_JBCLSK010000056.1:0-7801 GCF_041225505.1 Streptococcus hyointestinalis
AGGATTAGCGAGATAATGTAATTGGCTTTGCATATCATGTCCTCAATTCGTGATGGTTTTGAGTTTATGATACGCAAAGTTTTTTATTATTTCTACAATTAACTAGCACAACGGGTGTATTTATATTTTCTGCTTCTGTTTTATTCTACCTAAACAACAATAATATACTCTATAATCAAAAGAGATCAAGATTTAACTTGACCTCTTTTTCTATTCACTTCATGTTTTAAATACGAAAAACCTTTGTAAAATTTCGTATGCTTCAATTACAATCAACAACTACCCTACCCAAAATATTTATCCACCAATTCCTGAATCCTACCTTCTTTGGCAGCTGGAATGGTATCTTCTAAAACAAAATTCTTTCTACTAATGTCTTGTGAGAGATTTCCAAAGATAAAATTAGTGGAAATGTTATGGATAATTTCTGAAGGCGCAAATCCATAAACTTGATTTTCTAAGATATGTTTTAAGCGTTCTTCAGAATTTGGAAATGAATCTTTCAAACCTTCGCTATTATATAGTCGTTTAACGAGTTCAGCAATATAGAGCCCTGACTTCATGTACAAATCAATAAATGTTTTTGATGGGTCATCAAAGATTCCTGGGTTTTCTTTCTCAAGATCATCTACCATTCTTTTCACTACTCGTTTAGGAGTGAAAATCTGATTGGTTTTCTGTGGTGGAATATAGTCAAAGATATCTTCCTTTTGATCTTTAAAATAATCTGCCAACTCCTCTTTCTTGCGAAGAAATTCTTGAATGGCTTCATCAAATGTTGCTCGATCAAAGAGATGTCCTGCAAAATCTTGTCCACCATCTCTCAAATAACGAAATTGGTCAATCGTAATACCAGTCACTTCAAAGAAGACATGCTCAGGAACAAAGGTGTCAAAATTATCAAGTGTTAGAGATTGATCACCATAGGCCATGATAAAACTAGGGATTGTTCGTGCAAATCCTCGAAGATGGTCCCGAATCTCATCCTGAGCTGATTGTTTCAACTGTTCCACACGTTTTATCTCAACTTGTTCGATAAACTTCTCAGGCATTATTTCCACTTCTTTTTTGAGTGTTTGTTCTAGTTTTTCTTTGTGGATGAGATTATTTTCTTCTATTCGTTTTTCAAGATCTTCTTGAATCTTATTTTTCTGCTCCTTATCATTTGCTTCCTTGAACTGTTGTTGCAGTTCTTCCTTGATATGAGCTTCAGAAATTTTACGTTCTATCTCATTTTTTCGAACTTCATTCTCAAATGTTACTGCAATTTGTTTCTTGATCTGGTCTGTTTCCCGAGTTTTCAGATCATATCCAGCTTTCAATTCTTCTACAATTACCGTAGATACTGTCTCACTCAAATCATTGACTAGTTGTTTTTGAGTTTTGACCTCATCCTTAGTGACCAAATCTGTAACAGACTGTCCAAGTCCATAAATTTTTTCACCAAAAAGTCGCGTTTGTTGATTTACCACGATTTCATGGTCAACCACTGCATTACCCTCATCATCTACTGTAACATCTGAAAAGTCTAGTAGATCAGAAGGTGTTTGTAACTTCCCTTCCTTTTCTACTGGAAGTTCATTTAAAATGTCTAGAACTGTTTGACTAGCTTGGAAAATGCCACTGATATTATCAAATAAGAGATTGGACATAAAGCCTCGTTTGAGGACTTCTCTAGCTTTTATCTGACGCGGTATGGTTAGAACTGCCTTAGCATCAATTTCAACCATCTTACCTGCACGATCTTCTGCTATCACAGGGAAGAAGTTTAAGAGTTCTCTAATGTTTTCTTCGCGAGTTGCGGAAGTTCCAGCACCTCCTGCAGTTGCAAGTGATAAGTTGTTCGCAAACTCATCAAAGAGAATCAGGGTTCTTTCTGGCGCAAAGTCAAATACATAGGCTCTTTCCTTGCGGAAGTGATTTCCTTTGTTATCGGTCCATGAGTATGGATTTTGAGCACGGAAGGCAGCTTGCATATAAAGGGCAGGTGATTTCAAGTTTGATAACATCAATACGCCTGTCCATTCAGGAATCGTCACACCTGTCGTCAACTGACCGACGGAGAGGGTAATGGTTTTGTCATTCTCTGCTATCGCTTTTCTAACCAAGTCCAAGGATTTGAGTTTGACTTTATCGTCATCCTCGGACATACGCCCGTCACCAGCAGCTAACACAATCTCATAGTTTTCATAGATAGGATGTTCTTCTAGAAGTGCTTTTAAGGCTTTAGCTGAGGCTACACGTTCTAACAGCCAAAAAGTATGCTTGAGTTCGTTCCGAAGTTCTTTAGTTGAAAATGGATATTTTTCATTGCTTGATAGAGTATCTAACCAATTTCTGACATCTTGCTCATGGATAAATTTCCCTTTATCATCTGTTGCGAAAAATTCACTCAGGTCAAAAGCATAGTCGATATTTTCGCCATCTAGTTGAGCACCTTTTTCTAATTCCTCACCAATCATCTGAGACATTTGATAGGTAAAGAGATTTAACTGAGGCAAGCTCTCATATGGATTTTCCTCTTCTTGTTCAGGAGACCATATGGATTTGGCAGACTGTTCATCCGCATAAGACCAGTTGTAGATCTGCTCCTCGGTAAATTCTCCCTTGGCTAATGCCTTAAATGGAGTTCCTGATAGATGCAAGGTAAAGTTTCGACGGATCTTATTAAAAGCTTGGTCTGTCTTGAAGGTATCAACTCCTTCGTGAGCTTCATCGATAACCAACAAATCCCAATGTAGGTCAGTTACCCATTTGAGTTTATTGTGCTCTCCACCTAGATAAGCAGATCCTTTCAAGTCTTGGAGACTGATAAAAGCAAGTTGTCTTACATCGTCATCTAGAATGCTAACAAATTCTTTTCGTGACAAGGTTGGACGATTTTTAAGGCTGTCTGATTCTGAAACAAACTTGTAAGACGTTTGACCTGCTATGAATTTTTCAAAATCATCATACCATGAGTTGGCAATGGCGGGTCTGTTTGTTACAATCAGGACATTGACAGCATCCATTCGACGAGCTAGGTCATAGGTAGATAAGGTTTTACCAAAACGTGGCTTGGCATTCCAGAGGAACTTGCCTCCTGGATGATTCTTGAAATAAGCTAAGGTCTTAGAAACTGCTTCTTCTTGCTCTTGTCGCAGAGTATAGTCCTGTCCTTGGCCAGGCTGATACCCTGACAAATCATGCTGAACAAACTTATCAAAAAGATTTTTAGATTTCTCAGGTGTCCCATTAAAGTAAAACCATTCCGTCTTAGGACGACGTTCCACATCATGGAAAGAAAGGAAATGGTGGAAATCATGGTCCTTAAAAGTTTTTCCCTTATCAGGTTCTTCCGTATAGGCTGCATCCCCAGTCCATAAGACATCTGTATCTATATGAGCAGTATGCGTTTGTTCTTTAATCCGTTGCGTGACATCACGCTCCGTATAACCAATCTTAATCCAGCCCTCATTACTTGTTACCGTAGGGGTGATGTAGGCATAGATTTTAGGATGAATCTCTTTAGAAGTTTTAATTTCTACCATCAATCCATCTCCCTTACATGAGTCTCGATAAAGGCAATCTCTTCAGGAGAAAGGTTATATTTTTGATAGAGCTGCCGGTCAATATCAGCCACTGATTGTGTCCAATCAATGTCCGAATTGACCGTAAAGTCTTGGAGTGGAACGTAATACCAAGTTTTTCGAGAGTTATGCTGAGTAACTTTCAAAACACCTAATAATACTCTAGCGAATTTAGTTTTAATAAATTTAATACAAGCATCGGCTTCAAATTTTGTTTTAAAATTACCAATAGATAAAAAAGTATCTGTATGCCCGATTAGGGGTTCCCCGATTAGGGGTGTTGATAAGACCTCACCTAAGGCACCACTTCCATTAGCTTCTGGTACAAAAACATTATAATTTTCGAATGTTTCCGGTAAATCTAAATATTTTTTATTAATATATCGATAAACACGTTCGGAGCCAATTCTTCCAAGTAGAGCAACATGGTCTTTTTCTTCTTTGTTTTTGAAAACAAAATCTAACTGAGTTAGTGATTTCGAAACAATTTTATTTTTTGTCCCTTTTCCTTGCAGCTTTTCAGCATTTGGATAATCAGAAAAAAGTTGATTTGAAAATCTATAAATACCTTGAGGATAAACTAAATCAGAAAAAGTTTTAAAGTCTGGATGTTTTTCGATTTTTTTTACAATACTATTTAAAGCTTCAAAAATAGTAAATACTCCGATTGGTCCCAAATCTTTATCAGCATCACGATAAGTTATTGCTACTCCACCCTTAATATCTGTTCCTGTAAATACTTTACCGCTTTTAGGTTCATAGAATTGAACTTTTAAATGCTTGTCTTCAAGCATCTTTTCCATCCAATTTTTAGGAGTTTGACCAGCTTTAAATAAAAACCTTGCTGGGGTGATAAGTATCGATTTATCTGCGATTTTAATTGCTTCATCAATAAAAAAGTGATAAATTGGTTCATCTCTAGCTTCGCCTGTTTCTTGATACGGCGGATTTCCTATCACGACGTCAAATTTCATTTCACTTTCCTCACTAGATAGGCGCTCAAAACCTATCATCTTGTTTTTTTTCCAGTCTTTGATTTGGGTTTTAGATTCTTCTACTTCTTGGACTTCTAGCTCATCTGAAAACAAACTTAGCTGTTGAGATTGCTCTTGTTTAGCTGAGTAAGGACTGATTTTTTTCAATCCATCCATCTGAAAGACATTATAGGATATAATAGTCGCAATTTCTTTCTTTTGCTCTAAGGTCGGTTGATTTCCAGTCTTTGAAAGATAGTAGTCCTCGAAGGTCGCTAAAAGATTTTCACGAGCCAAAAGCAAAGAATCTCCTTGATACTCATAACCATAGGAAGCACGATAGGCTTCTTTTACAAGTTCATAGAAGGTAGCTTCATCTGAGACCTCACGACTAATGCGCTGCAATTTTCTATCAACAAAACCAACTCGCTCAGATAATGGAATTTCCTCACCAGTCACTGTATCATAACGCGTTACCATATAAGGTGCTTCACCACAGGTAATCTCTAGCCAGCGCACTTGGATATAGTCTTCAAGATTTAGAGCTTCAAGTTCAGCTTCCACGTAGCCATTTTGCTTTTCAACCAACCAAGTTGGCGTAAAAACTTCGGCTCTAATCTTGGTTCGGTCTTTTTGCTCATACTTAGACTTTTCTGATCGGGGTTGAATCAAGTTTGCATAGACTCCCGTCACCCTACTTGGAGTGATGCGATCACTTGGAGCAAATCCCTTTCCCAACAATTCATAAGAATGTGTCGCCCAAACAATATTTTTCTTGGTAGTTCGATCTTTTAAAAGAATTTTTAATAAATCAGCCGACTCCAGAGCCAACTGTTCTTCACTAATATCTATTGCCATAAAGCAACCTTTCTTGTTTTTAATGGAATTTCTAAAAATACGTATTTTTCATTTATTAATCTATTATATTTTACCACAAAAACACACTGAGATACTCGTCCCAGTGTGTTTATTTCATTCTATTGTTTTCGTCTCAGTGAGCGATTTTTTTGTAATATGTTTTAATCTAATATGTTGTAGTTGATTAAATTGTAGATGAGATAGGAAAATCAAGAACAATTGTATATCTAATTAGGCAAAAGGCTACGGAACACTTAGCAGGTGTATTTAATGCAGATTGATTTATCTATGTTAAAACCCTAAGATTACATATTTAAAAATAGTAAGATTTTAGCAAGGTATCGTACTTTTTAGAGCTATAAAATGGTGAGGTTTTGGTAAGTTACAAGAGTTATGGTAAAATTAAGATAAAACAATAAGCAAAAACAAGCTAATCACATCAGAGGTACTAATGAATGGTATAGGAGACTTGAAACTGATAGCCTTAGGATACATTATAGAAAGACAGGGGCACATATTGTCCCAACGTATGGAGGCAAGTTGTGAAATTATGGACTTTTTTAAGACAAAACGTGAAACTTGTGCTTAAAGACGGCTCAACCATTTCAGGCTTTGTCCAAGAATACTGTAACAAAGATGACAATGATGAGGAGAATGACTCAATCGGCTTGGATGTTGATGGTACTCTTTATGAGTATTTTGAGGAGGAAATTCTTAGTATCAAAGAGGTGTAACATGAATTTATCAGAGGCTTTTTCTCAAATTGATTCAATGGGGTTGAGTTCTCCAAAGTTTAACCTATCTGAGATGACAGATGAAGAGCTATCACATTTGAGGTTTACCACGTTTTCAAAAGAAGATGAAGAGGCTATCATGGCTGAACTCAAGAAAAGAGGTCTAGTGTTATGAAATACAGTCAACAAGTATTAGACATGCTAAAAAGAGGAGTAGATGGTGATGTTGATGATTACTATGGCTTTTTTCTTGACCTCACTGCTAAATTAGGCGAAGATGAGGCTTTTGCTGACGGATTGATAGCAGAGAATGAACCCCTTTTTGATCTTATCAATGATGAACCAATGTATTATTTTTATGTTGAAGAAGATACAGAGGATAGAGAATTGTGTAGGAGGTTTCTTGAACCATACTACAACAAAGCAAAACAGTTAGTAAACCATAGCGTTTAGTTTAATCTAGGCGCTTTCACCTGCAAAAACACTATGGGAAAGGAGACCGTAAATGAGTAAGCAGCTTTGGAACTACTTACACTCAAAAGTTCAGGTAGTAAATAGTGATGGTCAAGTCATAAATGGACTTGTCACAGATTTCGTTGATGAAATGGACAATGACGAACAAGATGAAATCACTATCCTCATTGACAATCCTAACCTTGATGAACCAACTGAGATTTCTCTCTTTGAAAGTGAGATTGTCTCAATTAAAAAAATCTAATAGGGTTTAGAACAATATAGACGCTTTCACCTGCAGAAACACTATGAGAAAGGATTTTTATATGGCGATATTAGATGATTTACAAGCGTTATACGATAATGGTTGGGATGCCTCTTTTGATTATAATGGTCAAGCTTGTGGGATTTTCATTAATTCTATTCATGATATTGTATTGGTTATTGGAGATAAGGAATATCAGGTATCGTCATTTAATGATTTGATTTCTTTAAAAATTGGCGATAATACTTTAATAAATATTATGGATGGAGTCGAAGTGCAGTATTATTAAAATAAATTGCACCCATGAAAGGTGCAATTTACTTACTGAACTCATCAATTTAATTCTCCTTTGTATTTCCTCTACTTATTTAAAATCATAAAATGTGGTAGAAACAGATCAAAAAATAGAGCAGGCTTAGGCCTGCTTTTCTGTACCTTTTAATAGGGAGATAACAAAAAGTTATTTTTTCCTATTCATAATCTCTTAATTCACCTGTTTTATACTGTTCAACCAATTCCCAGAGATTATGAGTAGTTAAATCTGGTACAAACGTATACCATTTATTGGCTACGAATAACTCCACTAACATATCAATTGCATATTTGAAATTTAAAATCTCATTCATTTCTGTAATACTATAATACAGTTTATCATGGCAACAGTGATAAATAATCAAATTCAACCTATCATCAATGAAATCAAACTCTAGTTCTTCTCCTTCACGAGATAAAGTTAGATAAAAATTATATTCATCACGGCAAAAATTAACAGTGACATCAAAATCCGTACCTGTTTCAATTTCGATATTTACAGTCTCTAAAATTTTTTTAGATAAATACTCTTTATAAACGTTCATTTTATTCTCTTTATCCGTGGTGCTAGTTGATTTCAAAATATCTCAAATTATAGGCTAGTACGATTTGCTCTATTCTCAATTGTAAGCCTGT
>NZ_JBCLSK010000057.1:0-7480 GCF_041225505.1 Streptococcus hyointestinalis
AACATAGCGCTCACCCCTGCTTTCTTCTAGAAAACGCCTTATCTTCTCTCCATAGAAACTCGAAAAGAGAAAAATTTCAAACTGTAGCTGAGGTGAGGCGAGTTTGTACCGTTCCCAATAAGAACTGATACCTTGCTCAATTCCCAGATGAACAGTATACAAATGACAGTTACGCCCTTGCTTCAAATAGTTTTCTATCTGAAGCGAATCCGCCATCAACTCGTCCGAACGTTGATCCACTTGTTGTTTAACCATAAGCACTCCTTTCCTTATTTATCAATTATGGATACACCTTCAGTATAAGAGATAAAGAAAATGTTTGCGTTAAGGGGACAGAGTGTTATAGTATGTAAAAATCATTGATAAGCAGCCTTATAGGATTGCCCTACAAGCAGTCATTATGATATACTAATAGGCACTTATGCTATAACTAAAACCAGCACATGATAGTTCATGCGCTGGTTTTTTGAATATCTTAATTCTTAGTTGATAATAAACCTAAATCATATTTCCAAGATAAAACCCTTTTGACTGAAGCATTGATACGCTTTTTGGTCAGTTCACCTGAAGAGACTTTAGCTAACAGATAGGGAATCTGTGTTGAATAAGAAGACCCCAAGATAAGATCGTTACCAGCTGTAATCGCCTGATAAGCAGCCTCATTTTGGCTTACAAAGTCCGCCAGTCCATCCATATCTAAATCATCTGTCATAATAACCCCTTTGAAATGAAGTTCTTTTCTCAGAATTTGGTGTACTTTTGGGGATATTGAAGCAGGAACTGTATCAATCTGAGTTAAAATGTTATGGGCGACAAGGACACTATCTGCACCTGCTTGTATTCCTGCTTTAAAGGGAAGAAAGTCGTTTTGGCGTAATGTTTCTAAAGAGCGATTATCTGAAATAATTGAGGTATGACTATCTCCGTTATTGCCGTAACCAGGAAAATGCTTCAGAGTTGAGCCTATCTGCTCCTCTTTTAGGGTTTTGACAACCCGTTTCACATAGTTAGCTGTTGTTTTAGCATCTTGACCAATGGTGCGATCATAAATAAATGCGGATGAATCAGTTGCTACATCTGCTACTGGAAAGAGACCAGCGTTGATACCAACTGACTTTAAGGTTTGAGATTTGCTTTTAGTATCACTGACAATAGCCTTGATGCCTCCCGCTTGGTACAAACTCATCGGTGACTGAAATGGTGTTTGTAAAATACTACTAATCCGAGTCACTGTTCCACCTTCTTCATCAGAGCCAATCAAAAGAGGAATTTTAGCAGCTGATTGATAACTAGCTATTAGCGACTTAACACTTGATAAGTTTTGCCCCTCAAAGTCTTTTCCAAAGAGTATATAGCCACCTAAATGATAGGTTTTAATATCTTCTGTTTGGTTGGTATAAGGTACTCTTGCCCAGAATAATTGACCTATTTTCTCTTTTAAAGTCATCTTGTGTAGGAGATTATCTATTGTTTTTTCTTTTGGACTGCGCTGACTAACAGTTGGTTTTATCTCTTTAAGTTGCTTTTCTGACGCTACTTTATTATAGTGGTCTGCCAAAACAAGACCAATCATTACTGATAGAAAGAACAGATAAACAACTATAGGCTTCAGTTTTCTTCTCATAGCATTATTTATTATATCATTTTGTAAACATAATCAGCCCCTTTTTCAAAAAAAAGCATGCAAATGATTGCATGCTCTATATTTAACTAAAAAGGTTCATCTGCATTCATAGGCTCTGGATAACTTGGTTGAGCTGATGATGCTGGCTGAGGGGCAGCTTGTTTTTGTTTGCGTTTAAGAGCGACTTCCTTGTTTTCTAGGAAAGTAATACCACCAAGCAGGGCTGGTGCAATGTATTGATAAGTGCGTTGTTCCCCTAGATTATCCGTATAGGAACGTTGGATAATCTCTCCTTTAATAAGAATTGGAGAGCCTTTAGACAGACTCTGCGCCATCAGTTCTGCCTGCTTACCATACACCTGAACATGGAAAAAGCTAGGAGTAGGCTTTCCTTTATCATCTAGTAAACTAGAATCACACACGAAATCAAATTTAAAACTCACGTTCCCGTTGCTAGTTCTCCCCACTGCAGTACCAGGAATGTTGGACACACGACCATAAGCAATAAATTCTTGCATAGTCTAATTCTCCTTTCTCAAAATGTTTTGACTATTTACTTGTATCCCAAACATCAACGGATACTTGATTTCCATTCAATAAACCAAAACCCTCAAAAGAGGGCTTGGAGTGTTAAAGTATAATTGATTAACGTTTATGAGTTTTGTTTTTTACGACGGATACCTATTAAACCTGCTCCGCTGAGGAAAAGACCTGCTAAGATAGCTAGGAATGAGTCATTTGCCCCTGTTGTTGGGAGAGCAGCTTGTTTAGCCACTGGCGCTTGAGCTTGTGGTTTAGCTGGTGTTGGCGTTTCAAGTGTTGGAGTCTTCGGTTTTTCAGGTGTATGAGTGATGACCTTCGCTTCCATTTCTTGTCCATTAACAATGTTAACAAAAGTATTTGTCACATCCCCTGCAGCGATACGTTCCACTTCAAGATAAAAGTCAACATCAAATGTACCTTCAATACCAAGTGAGTGTAAGAACTCTTTATCAATGCTGTAAGACCATTTGCCTTTTTCAGCGTCCCAAGTGATTTTGACAATCTTGTTGATGAACTCATCATTGGTGTCTTGGTCAAATTCAAATCTGAAAGCGTATTTAGAACCAGCTTTGATCGTATCACCAGCTTTAATAAATGTGCCGTCTTCCAAGGTCACATCATAAGGCAAAACAAGATCTTCTTTAGCAGTGTATTGTGTTCCCATGATAACACCTTTGTAGTTGCCTGTATAACGATCGTGAACGGTATCAAGCTGATCTACACCATCATATTGCCACAACGTATCATGTTTCACTGGAACAGTCACACCATCTAACAGGTAGCGGATATAGTCACCAATTTGCACTGTTTGATTGTCTAGGACAATGCTATCGTCTGTCTTGTCCAAAGCGTGCTTTTCAGGTTGGATGTCTGGGCGTTCAACAACCACTTGGTTAGATTGATAGCTGTTACCAAAATCAATTTGGAAGAAATCGTTGTAAACTTTAACACCTGGGTCAACATTTAAGCGAGCTGGAAGGTCAATCGTGACATTCTTAGCTTGTTTGACATAGTTTTCATAGAAGGAGTTTGGGGCTTTAGCTACCCAGAGATAAAACTCGCCAACTGGTGACATTCCGTAGTTATCAAGAATCTTTTGAATAGCTTCCGTACGAGCTTCATCGGACAAGACATGGTACATCGTAAAGAGGTCTTTCACATCCTTGTTATCAGCGGTCATCTTGATGTTAGCTTCATCAACAGTAAACGCTCCATCTTGAACGTCGTCTAAAACTGCAAATCCTTTTTCAATAGCAGCTTTAGAAGCTGAGATTGTTGTGTAAGGCTTGTAGTCTGTAGTCAGATGGAAGTTAACATTTTTATCCATAACGCTAGCACCGTTAATATCAGCACCGCTATTGTCTGTGATTGATTTAACAGGTTTTGGTGGCTCTGGGGTGCGGTTATTGACGGTATTTGAAAATACTGTATACGTGTTGTTACCGACGGTCACTTTGTAAGTATTGTCGTAATAAGCGTTGTCGTATTCACCTTTCCATTTAATAGTTGGGGCTGCTAGTTTCTTACCTTTGTAAGTTGCAGTAAAGGTGTAAGTGTTATTGTCTTTATCGTATGCTACTGTCCAGCCCTTAGCGGTGTTGTCTGCCAAGTTTTCTTCCTCAGCTGGAATAACTCCAGCTTCTAGCGGATCCGTAATTGTAATTGGATCACCAACCTTGACATTGGCATAGATATTGTCATGCGTTAGTGTATAAACTTCAGTATCACCTTTAGCTACTGTCTTACCGTCAGTGTTAGCATTGTCCGTATCAGAAACAGATTTTGAAACAACTGGCTTGTAGTGCAAGCTGTAATTATGGTAAGAAGCCTTTAACTGTTGGTTCTTAGTGTTCGCTAGTTTAGTAAGAGCAAGCGTTGGTTTAGCTGGATTTTCAGCTTTGACAAGTGCGACAGTCACAGGCTCAATAGTGACTGGATTAACTACTGTTTTAACAATGGTAGCACTAACAGGTGGTTCAATCACAGGGGAAACAACTTTTGTGTTAATGGCGAACCAATACGTTTGACCACCAGAGTTCGCCGGTCCATCCCACTGCGCAAATTCCATTTGGAATTGAGAACCGTTGGTAAAGTAACCAATAACGGCACCCTTGTATTGATAAGGGGAGGTTGTTGTATCCCATTCTACACCAACGTCTTGTGGGCTATTATAACTATTAGCGTATCCCATGTTATCATCATGGACGCTAACAGTAGAGCCATTGATTTCAACCATTGTTCCATTAGTAGCACGTGCACCTTCACGTCCAATAGCATTGTTGTTCAGAGAAGAGAAAGTGATCGCTACTGGTGTTTTATCTGACGCTGTAAAGGCAACTTCTTGACCGTCTACGGTGTAGTAATAAGTATCTGTAATAGCAAAGTTCATGTAGTCAGAATAGCTATCTGTACCGTTGTTACGAGATACAACGAAACCTTCGGTTGGATCGTTGAGGACATAGACATCATCTAATCCTGTCGCACCATTGTTAAGTAGTTGGAAACTACGGTGAATACGAGTAATGTCACGCTTAACCCCATCAGCTGTTGTCACCGTAATGCCTGAAAGATTAGTGTAGTCCAGTTCTGTTGTCCAACCTGCTCCGACATTAGCATATTTTAAAACACTTGTCGAATCTAGTATACGTCCATAGCCTGAAGCTCCACGGGACGAAGCAATGTACGGTGTTGTGGTGGCTTCTGCACCTTGAGCTGAGGAAGTCACAGTTGCATTTGGATTAGCATTTGAGAAATCCAAAGCTTGTAGTACAACCTGTTTTGTGTAGCCTTCTTTTGTTGTATTAGCTTGTAACTCATCATAAGTCTTTTGCCATTCTGCTTGTTTTTGCTTAGCAGCATCGTAAGCTTTCTGGTTTTGGCTTGCGATTTCTTTAGCTTCTGCAGCACTTGTCACGGTCTTTGTCGTTGTGGTTACAGTTGCGCCCAGTTTTTTCAACTCATCCGCTTTTTGACTGGCATCAGAGTTTGTCTTATCACTTTCCGCTTTGGTTGTGTTGTAGGCTTCTTGCTTAGCGGTGTTTTCTTTGATTTTTGCTTGGGCATCAGCAATCTTTTGATTGTTTGAAGCTGTCAAACTATTCACTTCATCTACTGTGTGCACGACTTGACTAGAAGTTGTGACTGTAGCTCCAGATTTCTTCAATTCTGTGCTAGCTGCTTCAATAGCATCATTGAGCGTTTTAGCGCTAGCAACGGTAGCGTCATAGACTTTCTTGTCAGCAACGTAAGTCTCTACAGCTTTTTTATTGCTATCAAGCGTGCTGTCCGCTACTTTTTTTGCTTCAGTGTTAGTTTTAGCGGTACCGTCTGTAGCGGTCGCTGTGTTGGTTGTGACTGAAACAGTTGTGTCCGCCTCATACGTTTTTTGAGCGTCAGCAACATAATCGTTGTTAGCTGTGATAGCTGATTGGGCTGCTTCATAAGCGGTGTTGTTTTGAGCTTGTTGTGTTGTTGTCGCTTTGATGACTTCTACTTGCTTATCCTGATCAGCCTTGATAGCTTCTTTAGCGGTGTCCAGTTCAGTGCTTGTTGTTGGTGTGCCTTGATCTTGCGTAGCGTCTTGAGAGACTGCAACACCAGTATCCTGTGCTTCCTTAACCGCAGATTCTACAGCGCTATTATCCACCGCCACTGTTTCAGTCCCAGTCGAAGTGTTTGCTTGTTTGGCATAAGCATCGTTATCATTGGTGCTAGTTGGTTGTGTTGCGACTACAGGTGCTTCTTGCGTTGAAGCGACAAGCTCTGTAGCAGCTGTCGTATCTGTAGGTGTTGTCACTTCATCCGCATGTGCTTGTCCTGCAAAGACAAGTGTCCCTAAAGCAATCCCGCAGACCAAACCATATGCTTTTGATTTACGAAAGAAACCGTGACCTTTAGTTGTTTTTGCTTGAAAATTCATGAATACGTTCTCCTAAGTTATCTTATTTTTGTTTTGAATGTTGACTAGTTCTTTCCTTCTTTTCGAGACCACATTTTTTGTGCTAAGAAGCCAGCTGCTACAAGCATACCTGCTCCCAAAATAGAAAGTAAACTACGAGCTTTATCCCCAGTTTCTGGAAGAGTTGCTTTTGTGCCGTCAGCTTTCGTTACGGTGATTGTCTTATCACTGTTAGTTGTTGCACCAACGGCTTCTGGAGTGACGGTTGAGCCGTCAGAAAGAACAAGTTGACCATCCTTTGTACTTACGATAGTAGCGCCTGTATTGGTCACTACTGGAGCTTGTGCGGTCACGTTTTGAACGACTTGACCAGTAGCTGTTGAGGTTGTTCCCACCTGAGAAGCTCCTGCATGGTTAGCCGCATCAGCGGAAATACTTGGATTATTAGTTGGTACTGTCTTATCAGGGGTCACTTGTGCTGTACCGCCGTCTGTGGTTGGGACAGTGGTATTACCTGTATTAGGATCAACCTGTTCACCCGCATTATCCTTACCTTGATTGTCTGGTGTTGGTTGTGGATCAACGTTTTCACCAGCGTTATCTTTACCTTGGCTTTCAGAGCCTGGGACAGTGACATTCTCACCAGCATTATCTTTTCCTTGGTCTGTAGATGGTGTGGTTGGATCTACTGGAACCGTTGGAGTCGTTGTTGAGCCACTGTCGCTAGGTGTTGTCGCTGGCGTTTCTGTAGAAGGTGTTGTAACGTCTGTTGACGCTTCTGTTCCTGTTGACGGTGTCACCACTTCTGTAGAGGGTGCTGTTGGGTCAACTGGTGTCACTTCATCAGCTAGAGCAACACCAGTAGAAGATAGCAAAAGTGTTGAGGTTGCAAGAGTTGCAAGTAATTGTTTTTTTGTCATGGTATGTCCTTTCTTTTATTTGATGTAGTTGGATGCTTTAGGCTCTGTAGTCACTATATAACCATACTTAGAGCCTTTAGAAGCCTTAACAACAAAACTTAAGCGAATATTGGAGACTGTGTCGCCTTCTTTAACAGAAAGCACATAGCTCACGTTATATTGCTTTGTTTTGGAATCATAAGTCAGTTTTTCAAGGATAACTGACTGTAAAGTGCCTTCTTTAGGAACAGTGTATTTGGCATCTCCATCTGAGAGAAAATCAACCAAATTCTCTTTTTTACCAGAATAGTAATTTGGTAGAAAATAGCGACTGAAAACATCTATTTGATGTTCTGCCTTCATTACCATTTGGGTATTTTTCTCTTCTTGATAGAGATAGGTTAGCTGTTCAGACTGCTTAGACAACTGAGTTGCTGAACTAATAGTCCCAATAACGCCACCTAAAGCGATAACACTGGTCATTCCTAACAGGAGATACACTTTCTTCAAAGACGT
>NZ_JBCLSK010000058.1:0-7336 GCF_041225505.1 Streptococcus hyointestinalis
CAAAGATTCTCATCATTTTGAATATCAAAAGAGAGAGAACGAAAATCGTTCTCTCTCGCACTTAGCTTTTCATCAACACACTACAGTTGACAAAGAGCCCTATATTCATTAGAGTACTTTGCTGAGGAAATCTTTTGTTCGTTCTTCTTTGGTATGTTCAAAGACCTCTTCTGGTGTTCCTTCTTCGATGAGGTGTCCACCATCCATGAAAATCACACGGTCAGCCACCTCACGAGCAAAGCCCATCTCGTGCGTGACAATAACCATGGTCATCCCAGACTTGGCAAGATCCTGCATAACTCCTAGCACCTCACCGACCATCTCTGGGTCGAGCGCTGAAGTTGGCTCGTCAAACAAGAGCACATCAGGATCCATGGCTAAGCCACGTGCGATAGCAATACGCTGCTGCTGACCACCCGATAAACTCTGCGGATTAGCGTCTGCCTTGTCCCGAAGCCCGACCTTCTCAAGCAACTCATAAGCTTTCTTTTGAGCGCTTGCCTTATCAATACCTTTTGTCTTGATAGGAGAGAGCGTGATGTTATCTAAAACAGACATGTTCAAAAAGAGGTTAAACTGCTGAAAGACCATACCCATCTTTTCACGCATTTTAAAGATGTCGTTTGACTTATCGGTAATGTCCACACCTTCAAAGTGAATCGTCCCTTTTGTTGGCACCTCAAGCAAATTCATAGTGCGCAAAAAAGTGGATTTCCCAGAACCAGATGGTCCGATAATAGCAATAACCTCGCCCTTATGCACATCAAGGTCAATGCCTTTTAGCACTTCATTTTTGCCAAAAGACTTGTGTAAATCTTTGATTGAAAGAATGGTTTCTGTCATGCCTTGCTTTCTCCTTTACCTAAACGATTTTCCATGAGTTTTAACAACCAAGTAAGCACTGTCGTCACAATCAAATAGTAAAAGGCAGCAAACAAGTAGGGTGTCAAAGGAATGTAAGTTTTAGCTTGGATAGTTGTTGCACCACCCCAAAGTTCCATGATACCAATCGTTTGTAAAAGCGAGCTGTCTTTAACAATTGTGATAAATTCATTTCCCAAAGCAGGCAAAATATTTTTCAGTGCTTGCGGTAAAATAACATAGCGCATGGCTTTTAGCGGGCGAATACCAAGAGAGTAAGCTGCTTCTAGCTGCCCTTTTGGCACAGCGTCAATCCCAGCTCGAACAATCTCAGAAACGTAAGCCCCGCTGTTCAGTGACAAGATGACAATCCCTGGCATAATTCGTGAGAAATCCATATCAATCACACCAAAGCCAACAGTTGGTAGACCGTTGAAGAAACTCATCCAAGCAAAGGCGATAGCAATTTGCACCAACATCGGTGTTCCACGAAAGACCCAAACATAGAAACTCACAAGCCATTTAAAAATTTTAATTTCATGTCCATTGATGACCCAGTGGCTGCGCTTGATAAGAGCGGCTAAAACCCCGATAATCGTCCCAAAAAAGACCACACAGACTGAAATCATAATCGTGACAAGCACGCCATAATTAAAATAATCAAGATATTGCGGTATGAATGAAAAATCCATAAAGCTTTCTTCTCCTTTTTGATGATATGGAGAATATTATACTACATCTTGAATAAAAATACAATACCTAACTTTCATTTTTCTTTTATTTTTATTATCCGACGATGCTTGTTGATTTTATAAGCGAAACATCCTACAAATCCCCCGATAACGGCATAAGTCGATACTTTTAGCTAATAGATAACAAGACCCCCTCTATCGCATAAAATTGCAAAAAAAGCAAGTCAAACGTCTCTATCTCTAATAAAAAATCCTGAGCACTGCTCAGGACATTATGATTTAATACAACAAATCGTAAATTTCCATCGCAATCAAATCAATGCTATCAAATGAATAGGTCTCACGTGCATTGACGTCACGAAGTGTGAAAACAGGTCCGTTTTCAGCATCGTTGCTAAAAGATACCTCTGCCACAACAACGCCATCACGTTCAAAATTACGTTTAAGATTACCACCATCTGTTGCCATCAATTCTAAACGATTGATGATTCTCACCAAATGTGATTCCATTTTAGTTCTCCTCTAAGTTTTTAATCACTCTCATTTTACCATAAAAAGCGCTCTTACGACAAGAAAAAGTGTGATTCTCTTGTTTGACAGCTGAATTAGCACTCTCGATTTTGAGTGCTAATTTTACAATCTTTTCGCTTGCATTCTACAAAAGGGGTGCTATAATAGGATTATGAAGTTTGACCAACTTTGACTAATAACTAGGTCAAGTGCGGTAGAGCACGTCTAGCTTTACTGCTAATAGTGATTAAGAGAAGAAAGGGGTATTCTATGCTCTGTCAAAATTGTAACTTAAACGAAGCAACTATTCACCTCTATACTAATGTTAATGGTCAACAAAAGCAGGTTGACCTTTGCCAAAACTGCTATCAAATTATCAAAACAGATCCTAACAATGCCTTTTTTGCAGGCTTAAATGACGCAAGCAACAATCGCCAACAAAATCAAGCCAGTAGTATCAATCCTTTTTTTGACGATTTCTTTGGCGACCTCAATAACTTCCGTGCCTTTGGCGGTCAAGATTTGCCAAATACACCTCCGACACAGTCTGGTGGTAATCGTGGTGGCAACGGCAACAACAACCGTCCAAATGGTCAGCAAGCAAACAATCAACCACAAGGTCTCCTAGAGGAGTTTGGTATCAACGTCACTGACCTTGCTCGCCGTGGCGATATTGACCCTGTTATCGGTCGTGACAGCGAGATTGTGCGTGTTATCGAGATTTTGAATCGCAGAACTAAAAATAATCCTGTCCTCATCGGTGAACCTGGTGTTGGTAAGACTGCCGTTGTGGAAGGATTAGCGCAAAAAATTGTGGATGGAGATGTGCCTCAAAAACTCCAAGCCAAGCAAGTTATCCGCCTTGATGTGGTGAGTCTCGTGCAAGGTACCGGCATTCGTGGGCAATTTGAAGAGCGTATGCAAAAACTCATGGAAGAAATCCGTGAGCGAAAAGACGTTATCCTCTTCATCGATGAAATTCACGAGATTGTCGGAGCAGGCTCAGTAGGTGATGGCAATATGGATGCTGGAAACATCCTGAAACCAGCTCTTGCTCGTGGCGAATTGCAACTGGTCGGTGCAACCACACTCAATGAATACCGTATCATCGAAAAAGACGCTGCGCTTGAGCGTCGTATGCAACCTGTCAAGGTCGATGAGCCAAGTGTCGATGAGACCATCACCATCCTAAAAGGTATCCAAAAGAAATATGAAGATTACCACCACGTCAAGTACAGCGACGAAGCCATCAAAGCGTCTGCTATCCTATCTAACCGCTACATCCAAGACCGTTTCTTGCCTGACAAGGCTATTGACCTCTTGGACGAGGCTGGCTCTAAGATGAACTTGACCCTTAACTTTGTCGATCCAAAGGAAATCGATCAGCGCTTAATTGAGGCTGAAAATCTCAAAGCGCAAGCCACACGTGACGAAGACTTCGAGCGTGCTGCTTACTTCCGTGATCAGATCGCCAAATACAAAGAAATGCAAAAGCAAAAAATCGATGACCAAGACACACCCGTCATCACCGAAAAGACAATCGAGCATATCATCGAAGAAAAAACCAACATCCCTGTCGGTGATTTGAAAGAAAAAGAACAGTCTCAATTGATTAACCTAGCTGATGACCTGAAAAAACACGTCATCGGACAAGACGACGCTGTCGATAAAATCGCTAAAGCCATCCGCAGAAATCGTGTGGGACTTGGTTCACCAAACCGCCCAATCGGAAGCTTCCTCTTTGTCGGACCGACAGGTGTCGGAAAGACTGAGCTGTCTAAACAACTGGCAATCGAGCTCTTTGGCTCAGCAGACAGCATGATTCGCTTTGACATGAGTGAATACATGGAAAAACACGCTGTCGCAAAACTAGTCGGAGCGCCTCCAGGATACGTCGGCTACGACGAAGCAGGACAATTGACCGAAAAAGTCCGCAGAAATCCTTACTCACTCATCTTATTAGATGAGGTCGAAAAAGCACATCCAGACGTAATGCACATGTTCCTTCAAGTGCTTGATGACGGACGTCTCACAGACGGTCAAGGACGCACGGTCAGCTTCAAAGACACCATCATCATCATGACCTCAAACGCCGGAACAGGCAAAACCGAAGCCAGCGTTGGTTTTGGCGCTAGTCGCGAAGGACGCACGCACTCTGTTCTTGGTGAGCTTGGCAACTTCTTTAACCCTGAGTTTATGAACCGTTTTGACGGTATCATTGAGTTCAAGGCACTCAGCAAGGACAATCTCCTTCATATCGTTGATCTTATGCTTGACACCGTCAATAGCCGTCTTGCGGTTAATGACATTCACCTTGATGTCACAGACAAGGTCAAGGAAAAACTGGTCGACCTTGGATACGATCCAAAAATGGGTGCTCGTCCACTACGTCGTACCATCCAAGACCATATCGAAGACGCTATCACTGACTTCTATCTTGAACACCCTAGCGAAAAACACTTGAAAGCTGTCCTCAACAGCAAGGGCGACATCTTTATCAAGTCCGCTAAGAAACACGAAAAAGCCAGCGAAGAAGTCGCAGCTAACTAAATCACCAAAAGCAATCTTCTTAGGAAGATTGCTTTTTTAAGACAAAATTACAGAATTTTCTTTCAAAATTTAGTATAATACCACTAAGGATTATTTTGAATCAGAAGGAGACCCTATGAGCATTCCGACCTTTGGAGAAAAAAAAGACGACGTCATTTACACAGCCCGCTATGGTGTCTATGCCATCATCCCAAATGAGGACAAAACACAGCTTGTCCTCGTTCAAGCCCCCAACGGCTCTTGGTTTTTACCAGGTGGGGAGATTGAAGCTGGGGAAAATCAGCTCAAAGCGCTAGAGCGTGAGTTGATTGAGGAGCTGGGCTTTACAGCTACTGTTGGCTACTACTACGGTCAGGCTGATGAGTATTTTTACTCTAGCCACCGAGATACCTACTTCTATAACCCAGCCTACCTCTATGAGGTGACAAACTACACCGTGGCTGGCAAGCCATTAGAGGATTTCAACCATATCGCTTGGTTTGACATTGAGGAAGCCAAAAGAAAATTAAAACGTGGCAGTCACCGCTACGGGGTCGAAGAATGGCAAAAAAAACATCATTAAAACCGCAATTTTACGGATTTTCCATCCAATAAGTGCTATAATAGAACAAAGAAAACGATAGGAGGTTCCCTATGAGGCTCATCAATACAACCAGTAGCCATGCCGAGTTGGTTCAAGGGCAACTCACAAATACCGATGCTACTCTGGTCGAAACTTATTCAGCTGGCAATACCGACGTGGTATTTACCCAAGCCCCTTACCACTATGAAATCTTGATTTCAAACAAATACCGTGCTATCAAGGACAGTGAGCTTGAAGCTATCCGTGAGTTTTTCCTCAAGCGAAAAATCGACCATAACATTGCACTTTTAGACAAGATTAAAACCTTGCACACAGCCAATTTGATTGAAATCTCCATCCCTGCTACGAGTTAAAAAGCTGATTTTCAGCTTTTTTATTTTATGAAAAGGATTGTAACTCATAATGTTAGAAACCAACCACTCACCACATAAACACGAGCTTTTATTTGACAGCTTAGTGGAACTACTTAACACTACTTCTTTTGATAAGATTAGTATCCAAGAGCTTTGTCAGCTATCTGGTGTCTCTAGGATGTACTACTATCGTCATTACAACAATCTTGAGGATATTATCCGCAAAAAACTGGATGTTTTATTTGCAGACTACTGTCACGAGGTAGCTAGCATACATGAAAATGATAAACTGACAACGGCTCTGCTCTTTTTCAAAACCTTTCGTCCTTTTCATCGAGAACTCTTGATTTTGTGGCGAGCTGACCTTGGCTACCTCATCAAGCATGCCTTTAAAGAGTATCTTGACACGATGGCAAAAGAGGGAATTTTAGAGGCTATCAAGCCTACGATGTACCGTTATTGGCAAAGTTATGTTACTTCTGGTTTGTATGAGGTGCTCATGACATGGGTGCAATCTGGTAGCAAGGAGAGCGACTATGAAATGACACAAACCGTTTATCACATCACTAGAAACTTTGTCCATACCCTAGCTTAGCTAGTCTGTGACAGATGGCGCTTTTTTATCACAAAAATAGGCTTTTTCTTTTCTTTGTAAGAACATCCTATGATACAATACAAAAAAAGAAAAAGGAGCCTATCATGAAAGTAACTGAAGAGATGATTAGCGAAAACATGCGCCGTGAGGGTAATATGTTTCGTATGCTTTTTCATCCAGATAATGAGAAACGCTTTAGACGTGTTCAAAAGTTGGTAACGACGTTTAAAAAGGGCAGTAAGCCACACAACTCTCAAGTAGTCAAAGAAGAAGTCTTTATCCCACGTCGTGACGGTAAGCAAATCAGAGTTTGCATTTACAAACCAAAAGACCTTGACCCAAATCAACCTGTGACAGGGCTCTTGTGGAATCACGGAGGTGGTTATGCTTTTGGTGTGCCAGAGGTCTGTACTGAAACCTATGAAAAAATCATCACTAGCAGTCCCACTGTCATTGTAGCACCAGATTATCGCCTGTCCATTGAAGCACCTTTTCCAGCTGCCTTTGAGGATAGTTATGACACCCTGCTTTGGATGAAAGACAATGCTGAGCGTCTGGGCATTCACAAAGACCAACTCTTTGTCGGTGGCGAGAGCGCTGGTGGTGGCTTGACCTGCTGTTGAGCGCCTACGCTAGAGATAAGGGAGATGTCAATATCGCCTTTCAACTGCCACTCTACCCTATGCTAGACGACCGTATGACGACAGACTCCATGAAGGACAACGACGCTCCCATCTGGAGTGAAAAGAGCAATCGTGCTGCATGGCAACTCTATCTTGGCGACACCTTTGGCACAGACGAAGTCTCTCCATACGCAGCTCCAGCTCGTTTGACAGACTACACTAAGCTCCCTCCAACTTATACCTTTGTTGGAGACATTGAGCCTTTTTACGATGAGGTAGTTGCTTACATCTCACATCTAAAGGCTGCTGGTGTCATAGCTGATATTGACATCTACAAAGGGGCTTTTCATTCCTTTGACTCAACCGTTTCTAAATCACCAGAAGCCATTGATGCGACTGAAAAGATGATTGAACACTATCGCTACGCTGCTAGCCATTATTTTGCCCCGCAGGCGTAAGATTTTGTCAATAAACTAAAAAAACACTTGAGTTATGATATACTCCCCATATAGTAGACAGTGAAAAAACAAAAATTCACTAGAAACTATAAGGGGAGTTTTCATATGTCT
>NZ_JBCLSK010000059.1:0-6610 GCF_041225505.1 Streptococcus hyointestinalis
TAAGAAAGTATTAGATTACAAAACTCCCAGAGAGGTGTTATACGCTGGCTAACTTGGACTTGAATTTTGCCTTTTTTGACCGCAAAAAGCAAAATGTTTACTTTTTAGACGTAGATTTTCCCAAAAAGTTAGTCTATAATTATAGTATAGTCATAAGACAATAAGTCATCTTAGAAAGAGGTCAACCATGCTCAAACTTTGGTATCAACAAGTAGGACAGGCACTTAGGAGCTTGAAAAAGAGCTCTATCCGCTTGCTTACGGCAATCTATTAGCACTTACGCTAAGGATAGCGGGATTAGCTCTGCTCTACAGCGGTGTTTTAAGCATTGTTTTTCAAAATGAAGTTAGCTGGTTTTTAAAGATAGCGCCTATTATCGGTGGGATTTTATTGACCGCTATCAGTAAAACCTTACTCTGGCTAAGCCAGTCCTCAAGGCTATCCAAGCACTTTATGTCCGCCATTGACTTTTTATCTGTCAGTTTTTCAGGTGCTTTTTTTGCGGTCGTTTTGGGACATTTTTGCCTTGGTTTGCCAACCATCAGCGCAGACGGGCTTCTTAGCCTAAAGACTTTGTGTATCGGAGCGCTTTTAGGAAATCTCATCTACCTCGCCTTTTTAAAAGGCATTGTCGCTAATGATACCCACAAACGTATCACACTCTACTGCTGTCTAGCTCTGCTGCCTTATCGCCTCTTGGCTAGTCTCACACCAAGCCAAAAACAACTGCACACCGTTTTGGTAGCTAGTGGTAGCAGCCTTATCTTTTTAGCTATCTTTGCTTCTTTTTATATCGGTGATATGACATCAAAATTCATCCCCAAAACCTTTAACGTCTACTTTCTTGCCATGCTCTTTTTCATCTTCTTGATTCATGTGTTTTTGGATTTTATCATCTCGCAACTTCGACTGGAGGATAAGAGCACGCAAGAAAACTTTGTTAAATTTTTCATGACCTGGGGAATGGCAGTCACCATGCTGATTTTCTATCTTTTTGATTGGAAACTTCTCCTTGGTGGCACTGAAGGCTGGGATATTGCCACACGAAACAGTGTGCTCTGGGCATTTACCATCTATCGTTTGATAACCAGTGTCAAGGACATCACCATTAACTTCTAGCCAAGTCTGGCTCGCAATTTTTCCACAAAGAGATAAGCCGCTGGGCAAAAGAGCGTGTTTTTAATGGTTAGATTGTTAATCTGATAGATTTTCTTGCGATCGGTATGCGGAAACTCTCTGCAGGCTTTGGGTCGCACTTCATAAATGCTACACAGATTATCCTCACCAAGAAAAGGACAGGGCATAGCCTTGAAAATCTTGTCTCCATCTTCGTCAACCTTTAAAAACGCCTCCTCAAACGCCCCTAGCTTCATCCGAAAGTGCTTTGCGATACGCTGTATATCTGCTTCTGTAAACAAAGGTCCCAAGGTCTTGCAGCAATTGGCACAGGCTGTGCAGTCAATCTCAGCAAAAACCTCTTGGTGTACTTCTTGGACAATTTTATACAGATTTTTAGGCGCTTTTTTCTTGAGCGTGGCTAAAAATTTACGGTGCTCTCCTTGTTTTTGCTGGGCGAGTTCTTTGTAGCGTTCGATATCAAGACTTGTTTGTGACATCTTCTTCCTCTCTTTATATAACAAGCAAAAACCGCCTCAAGGCGGTTTTATTAGTCACTAATAGACTGTTCGTAGGCTTCTTTGACATATTCTTCAATCTTGCCAGAGTCTTTTAGTTGTTTGATGATTTTATTGATTTTATTTTTAAGGGCTGTGCTACCTTTTGGCATAGCAATAGCGTAAGAGTCTGAATCACCTGACTTCAAGGTTACTTTTTCAGCAATCGTCAAATCGCTATTTTTCTCAACATAACCTTTAGCGATTGGCTTTTCAAGAACGACAGCGTCTACTTTACCGCTCTTAAGTTCACTAATGATTTCACTGTTTTGAGTAAGCGTCAGCACTTTAGCACCTTTTAGTTGTTCCTCAGCGACAGACTCTTGGATGGTACCTTTTTGAACAGCGACTTGCTTGTTTTTAAATGAACTTGTTGATGTATATTTATCAGCGTCAGACTTTCTCACAAGCACCACGTTGACAGACTCGTAGTAGCTATCTGAAAAATCATACACTTTTTGACGTTCTTTGGTTGCTGAAATACCAGCGATAGCAATGTCGGCTTTACCAGATTGTACACTGGCTAGGACGTTATCAAAAGACATAGAAGAAATTTTGACCTTAACGCCAAGCTCCTTACCGATAGCCTTGGCAATGTCAATATCAGCTCCGACAACAGTGTCTTTTCCGTTAACAAGTGTCTTGAACTCAAAAGGCGCAAACTCAGGGTTGGTCGCTACTGTCAAAGTCCCCTTATCTTCGATTTTTTTGAGCGAGTTGTCCTCTGAACTTGACGACGATGAGCCACAAGCGACTAAGGCAGTGGCTGAAAAAGCGAGCAAAGCTCCAGCTACAAGGTGTTTCCATTTCATAAGCGTATTCTCTTTTCTTTTAGTTATTTTTAAGTATGTTACTATTCTATTTTATATTTATTCATTTGTCAAGGATTTATATGGAAAAATATCCAAATTTTATTTCACCATCAAAAAAAGAGACCAGTTGGTCTCCTTTTTCTTATCTTAGTGGCTGTGCCAGATGTCTTCGTTGTATTGCTCAATAGTGCGGTCTGATGAGAAGAAACCAGCTTTTGCAATATTGTGGATAACTTTTTTGTTCCAGCTGTCTTGGTCTTCGTAATCTGCAAAGACTTGTTCTTTTACTGCGATGTATTCTTTAAGGTCAATCAAAGTCATGAACCAGTCTTTATTGATAAGCTCATCACGAAGGCGGTTGAGGCGTTCTTCATTTCCGACAGCTACCACCTGGTCGCTCACGATAAAGTCAACAGCTTCCTTGATAGCTTCGTCGCCTTCATAGTAGTCTTTAGAAACGTAGCCTTCTGTAGCGTAGAGCTCGATAATGGTATCAGAGTCTTTACCAAATGTGTAGATGTTTTCTTTACCAGCCAACTCTGCAATCTCAACATTGGCACCATCCATTGTACCAAGTGTGAGAGCACCGTTTAGCATGAACTTCATGTTACCAGTTCCTGAAGCTTCTTTTGAAGCAAGAGAGATTTGCTCAGAAACGTCAGTGGCAGGGATGAGGTGCTCAGCAACAGTGACGTTGTAGTTTTCAACCAGGTGTACGTTGAGGTATTGGTTCACTTCTGGGTCGTTGTTGATAAGCTCAGACAGACACAAGATAAGGTGGATGATGTCTTGTGCGATGATGTAAGCAGGCGCTGCCTTACCACCAAAGATAACTGTGATTTTACGTTTTGGAAGGTTACCACGTTTGATTTCAAGGTATTTGTGGATGACGTAAAGAGCGTTCATTTGTTGACGTTTGTACTCGTGGAAACGTTTGATTTGTGTATCAATGATAGAGTTTTCGTCAAGCTCAATGCCTTTGTTTTCTTTGAGGTAGCGTTTAAGCGCTAATTTGTTGTTGTGTTTGATTTCAGCAAGTTTAGCATGAACTGCCTTGTCGTCTGCATAGTCAAGCAATTTTTCAAGCTGAGTAGCGTCTTCAAGATAACCATCACCAATCAACTCTTTGAGGTAATCTGCCAAGTCTTGGTTGGCAAATTCAAGCCAGCGACGGAAAGTGATACCGTTTGTTTTGTTGTTGAATTTTTCAGGATAGATATCGTAGAATGGCTTCAACTCAGAGTTTTTCAAGATTTCTGTGTGAAGTGCTGCTACCCCGTTGACACTTGTTGAGAAGTGGATGTCCATGTGTGCCATGTGGACACGATCATCTTCGTCAATGATTTGAACAGCTGGGTCGCTGTATTTGCTGCGAATAAGTTTGTCTAGTTTTTCAATGATAGTGACAAGATGTGGAACGACTTCGTTGAGGTACTCAACAGGCCATTTTTCAAGGGCTTCTGCTAGGATAGTGTGGTTTGTGTAGCCGACCATGTTGCTTACGATGCTAACGGCTTCGTCAAAGTCAATGCCATGTTTTTCCGTCAACAAACGGATAAGCTCTGGAATGACCATTGATGGGTGCGTGTCGTTGATTTGGACATAGGCGTAGTCAGCAAGGTCATGAAGGTTTGAGCCGCGTTCAAGCGCTTCGTCAATGAGCAATTGCGCAGCATTTGAGACCATGAAGTATTGTTGGTAGATACGGAGCAACTCACCGTTCTTGTCAGAATCGTCTGGATACAAGAAGAGAGTCAAGTTTTTCTTGATTTCAGTCTTGTCAAAAGTGATACCGTCATGGATAAGACCGTAATCTAAACCGTCAATATCAAAGAGGTTGAGGTAGTTTTTAGTATCTTTGTGGTAGCCAAGGACATCAATACGGTCAAGACGAGATTTCAATGTGAAGTCCTTGAATGGCACGTCGTAGCTAATGTCAGTTGGTACTAGCCAAGAGTCGTTTTCAATCCAGTAGTTCGCTTCAGCTTCTTGTTCGTTGTGGTGGAAGACTTGTTTGAAAAGTCCACAGTGGTAGTTGAGTCCAACACCTTCACCGTTGATACCAAGTGTTGCCATAGAGTCGATGAAACATGAAGCTAAACGTCCAAGTCCACCGTTACCTAGTGATGGTTCTGGTTCAACATCTTCGATTTCAGCGATGGATTTGCCAGCAGCTTCCAGTTCTTTTTTGACATCTTTGTAAATGCCTAGGTTGATGAGGTTGTTAGACAATAATTTCCCAATCAAAAATTCAGCTGAGATGTAGTAGACTTTACGTTTTGCTGTGTTTTTTCCTTTTTGACTAGCTAGTTCTTTGACGTAGTTCAATAAGCTCACGTAGATTTCTTCGTTTGTCATTTGAGCTAATTGATTGCCATTTTCTGCTACATAGTTACTAAAAGTTGTCATGATATTCTCCTATTTTCGTCCTCGATAATATACAGTTGTGATTTCTTTTAAGAAGTCTTTGCGTTCTTGTGTTAGATCTTCAGCAAGCATGCGCCATTGCCAGTTGCCTCCTAGGGTATTTGGCGTATTCATACGGCTGCTTGCTGGTTTATCAAGTAAGTCTTGCATGCAAGTGATAGCAATGCTACTTACAGATGAGTAGAGTGTGCGAAGCGCTGTTTCGACGATAGGCTCATCTGGCAAGCGACGCATGTAGTTTTCAGCGTAGGCTTGTTGCTCTTTTGTCAAACTGTCAAACCAACCGTTGATGACTTCATTGTCATGCGTACCAGCGTAGGCAACGCTGTTTTCTGTGTAGAAATGTGGTAAGTCCTCGCTAGAGCCGTCTGTATCAAAGAACCCAAACTCTAAAATCTTCATCCCTGGAAAGGCTGTATCAGCAAGCAGTTGCTCAGCTTTTTCATCGATGTAACCAAGGTTTTCAGCGATGATTGGCAACTCTCCCAATTCTTTCTTAACAGCGTCAAACAGAGCACGTCCTGGACCTGGTTGCCATGAACCGTCGTTAGCTGTTTCGTAGTCGCCACGGATTTCCCAGTAATCAGAGAAGCCTTTGAAGTGGTCGATACGAAGCACATCGTACATGGTCACACCAGCTTTGATACGCTCAACCCACCAAGCATAGTTAGTCTTTTGGTGCTCACTCCAGTTGTAGATTGGGTTGCCCCAAAGTTGACCGTCATCACTAAACTCATCAGCAGGCACACCGGCAATCACTGTTGGGCGGCGGTTAGTGTCAAGCTTAAAGAGTTCAGGCATGGTCCAAACTTCTACACTGTCAGCTGACACATAGATTGGCATGTCGCCGATAATTTGGATACCTTTGGTATTGGCATATTTTTTCAGTTGATACCATTGTTGGTCAAAGAAGTATTGAACGACTTTGTGGAAGAGTATCTTATCTTCAAGCTCCTTACGGTAAGTCGCAAGCGTTACTGGGTCACGTTTGATAGCTTTGACATCATCCCACTCGGTGAGTGCTTTATTGCCAAAGTGTTCTTTTAATGCCATAAACTCAGCGTAGTCAGCTAACCAGCTAGCTTTTTTCTCAAATTGCGCTAAGCGTTCTTTGTTGCTTTTTTCTTGTAGGAAAGTTGTAACTGCTTTTTCTAGGATAGGACGGCGAGCAGTGTAGATACGTTCGTAGTCCACTTGCTCTGGGTCATTTCCAAAATCAACAGTTGCATAGTCAGCCTCACGCAGATAACCCGCCGCAGCTAACAAATCAAAGTCAATAAAATGTGTGTTTCCTGCGATGGCAGAAAAAGATTGATAAGGGGAGTCACCATAACTTGTCGTTGTCAGTGGCAAAATTTGCCAGTAAGTTTGGTCTGTTTCCTCTAAAAAATCGACAAAATCATAGGCAGATTTACCGAAAGTTCCCACACCAAATTGGTTTGGTAGAGAAGTGATATGCATTAGGACACCGCTTGCACGTTTTGCCATAGTTGTAATCTCCTTGTGCTATTGTTTACATTTTTAGTTTAACGCAAGCGGTTGCATAAGTCAAGTGTTTTTTGACAAAAAATTCAAAAAATAGTCTTTTTTTAGCCTCCTAAAAGTTCTAAAATGAAGTTAACCACTTAAAAGTATGAAAAAACACCTCAGAGAGATATAATTGTAATCACCACAAAAACAATTAGAAAGACTCTGAGA
>NZ_JBCLSK010000060.1:0-3268 GCF_041225505.1 Streptococcus hyointestinalis
AGACATATGAAAACTCCCCTTATAGTTTCTAGTGAATTTTTGTTTTTTCACTGTCTACTATATGGGGAGTATATCAAACGGAAATCGTCTTTTTTTGTTAGATATTCTCTGCAAAGGGCAAAGATTTGATATAATCTTCAATCCATTTCCAATCAACTTCTTTGTTAATATCTACTGGTAAAAGTAATTTTGTAGTTTTGATTAAATCCATCTTAAATGCTCGTCCATACGAATACCTATATCTCTCTTTGTTTAGTAAAGTTTGTATAAATAGACCAGTATATTTGTTTAGCCATTCAGCTCTAATTACAACAATATGGTCACCTGCAACAAAAGGATTAGGTTGATAGGAAATTGTTGAAGTTGTATCTCCTACAACAAGAGCATTTCCTTCTTCAACACCACTTTCTTCATATTTAAAAATCCAGCCATCTACAGAGTTATTTAACTCTGTTCTACTAACGAACGGTAATCTATCTAGTTGTCTACTTTTAGAAAAATCCATATCAACTTTAGCATGGGCTTTAGCCTTGTATATTTCAATATCTAGTTCTTCAAATGTAAATGGTATCCAGTTTTCCGAAGAAATATTATCATGAACAGTTTGTTTGGTTTCAGGAAGTTTATAATTCAGTGTTTTGATGAAGGTCTCCATAAACTCCCAATCTGGAAGAAAACCACTATCTGAAAACCGTTTATTTACATCAATAATAGGTCTCCCATTAGTATCCTTTTGAATAGGAAGTTTCAACTTGGAATTTTTCATTCTTTTAGGACGCCATTTTCGCCCATACCCCCACCTATATCTGTCGTGCATTATGACTGTTGCAACAAATAATGCTGTAAATTCATTGAAATCTCCGTCTATGCGATAAAGTGGATTGACGCTATGGCTACAAGTAAATTGTTTATCTTGGTAATAAGCATATCCAACAGAACCATCATTAGTGACACATAGAGCATGTGGTGCGAACAATTTAACATCTAATTGTTGATTTGGTTCATCACCTGTTTTGGAAGCAAATTTAATCTCTTCTATTGTGAAATAATCTGTTACCCCATTATTCTTATCCGTTGCTCCTATAAATGGAATAGTTCCTTCTCCGTTTGATTCAGGTTTCTTATTATAGAAACCATTTTCCATACGAAACACTTTAGGAAAATCAAAAAATTCCCAATCTCGAGTATCAATCATTGCCATATTCTCCTTCTTTTACTAAGAAAGATAGATAGTGATTGATAGTTTGTTGAAAATCATCCGAGGTTAGTGTTGAATAATCCGTCTCCATATATGCTTCTGCTAACCACTCATCGTCATAACTAACTTTTTTCATAACAGATAAACCTGCAACCTCACGCTTATTTCTATATAGTGCCAACCATTCAGATTTAACTTGCTCCCATAAGCTATCTCCACTATCATTTACCATCTCGACACGACCAAGCCCTTTTCTCTTAATAAACTTGTCATCCTTGAAGTATCCAAAAAAGGTATCTTTATCTGACTTAGCATGATTTTGAGATAAATCAAATATCATACAGCAAGCAACAGCGGAAGCACCTGGATAAAACATTTCATCAGGTAGTGAAAAGACAGCTTCTAAAGTATATTTGTCAAGCATTCTTTTCTTGAAAGATTTAGTTTCTTTACTGTTCCCAATAGCAGCCTGCATTGGTAGTAACACGGCAATTTTAGCAGTTTTATTCTTTACGTTATCATCATTACCTTGTCCAGTTACTTGACGAGCTACCCACTCAACAAAGTGAAGTCCTTTGGAGGGGTCTTGTGTTACCGTTGAAGACCATTTTTTAACATAATCAGGGTCACTACTTTTTTTAGTTGCATTATATGGTGGATTCATAAGTACAATATCTACATTAGCATCTGTAATCCATTTGCCCTTATTAAACATAGAATCTTGGATAATATTTGAGTTCCCATCTCCATGTATCAACATATTGGTTGATGACAAACCAAACGCCCCATCCTCATACTCTATACCAAAAATTTGATTCCTTTTGACCGTATCACGTTCGATTTCCGTGTTACAATCATCCATTGCGTCTGTCATAGCTCTTACCAAAAAAGCACCACTGCCACAACAAGGGTCAAGTACACGAGAATTTTTATTTACACTGACAACTTTGCTCATAAAATCACAGATATGGTCTGGTGTAAAAGCTTGATTTTTATCTGATTTCCCTACATATTTGTTAAAGGTTGTGAAGAATAAATTCAATAAATCTTGACCTGCCGTATTTTTATCATTGATATAAGGAACTACATTGTTGTCTATATAAGTTAATAATGCTTTTAATTCTTGATAACTAAGACTTGTTACATCTTGGTCTTCTAAGACTTTGTTATTGAGTATCGCTAACTTTCCAACTTTATTTAAATCTCCACCTTGAGACAATAATCCTTCTAAAATATTTTTGATACTTTTTAGGATAACTTGTTCGGGTGATAAATTATTTCCATCGGTATCCTTTGTAGATTTTATCCCTTCATAAACTAGCCCATTTTTAAGAGCAAGTAAACATGTCCCTACAAATTGACTTCGTAATTTTTCGTTTATACCATCAGCGTGCAGTAGTTCATTTAGTGTTTTAATTGAATCTACCACTTTTAGCTTGTCATTTACTTTACCAAAACACAGCTCTTCATATTCTTCAAAGGATAGAATATTTGTTAGATTGGCATTTATATGCTCATCATCAATAATTACTGATTGCCCATACCACGTCCAGACATTATTACCTTCTGTTTCTGCTAAAATTGCTACAATTTTTCTATCAGAATAAGCTTTTTCGTATTTTACATATTCTTGTAATTGTTGTTGTATCTCAGATTTATCCCAGTTGTCAAAGCGATTTTTTGTTTCAACTAAGACAGCAAGTCTATCGTTCTCAAAGCGAATATCCAAATAATTATGTTTTTTCTTTGAGTTGCTATTTCTGTAGTTAGAGATAGATTTACCTATAGACTTCAATCCTTTAGAGTAACTAAATTCTCCATTTTCAAGATTAGAAGAGTAGAAGGCTCTACCAATTTTATCAATAATCTCAAAACGCTCCATTATTGCACCTCGAAATTACTGATAAAATAAATAGCTTCTTCACAAAAACGTGAAAAAGCCTGTTTTAGGGGTTGACAAAAAAGACCGTTGCTTACATAATCAGCGGTAGCTGGTAGCTGGTAGCTGGTAGCTGGTAGCTGGTAGCTGGTAGCTGGTAGCTGGTAGCTGGTAGCTGGTAGCTGGTAGCT
>NZ_JBCLSK010000060.1:3368-6134 GCF_041225505.1 Streptococcus hyointestinalis
GGTATTGCGTTCATACTATTCATTTCCTTTGCTTTTTGATAGTTCTATTATATCAAAATTTTGGCATCTTGCATAGTAGAAGTTTACATTTTTATTGACATATAGTCTCGTTTCCGATATAATATACTTACGAAGTAAGGAGTACCAGTTATGAAGTTTGAATTTAAGTCATTATTTGATTTACAATCTGCTTTTCCTGACGAACAGTCATGTATAGACCATTTAGAAAATATAATTTGGGGCGATGTGATTGTCAGCCCTTTTGATGCTACTTCAAAAGTCTATAAATGCAAGGGAAATAAATATCGTTGTAAAAATACTGGTAAATATTTCAATGTCAAGACTGGCACTCTTTTTGATAATACTAAGATTGAATTGCGTAAATGGTTCATGGCGATTTGGCTTGTAACTTCCCATAAAAAAGGAATTTCTTCAGTGCAACTTTCAAAGGATATTGGCGTTACTCAAAAGACAGCTTGGTTTATGTTGGAACGTATCCGTAAGTGTTTTGGCTCTGAAAATGATAATACTCTTGATAATGTTGTAGAAGTTGATGAGACTTATATTGGCGGAAAAAATAAGAACCGTCATAACTCTAAGAAAGTCAAAAATGCTCAAGGTCGTTCTTTAAAAGACAAGTCTGCCATAGTTGGCATGGTACAACGTCAAGGTAAAGTCAATGCTCATCATGTATCAGATACTAAAGCCAAAACATTAACCGAACAAATCGTCAAATATGTCAAAGAGACTGCTCAACTTTACACAGATGAATGGCTAGGTTATAATAAAGTGGCTAAGATGTATCAACATGACTTTGTAAATCACGGTTCTAGTGAATACGTGCAAGGCGATGTTTATACTAACACGATTGAAGGCTTTTGGGCTGAATTGAAACGTGGTGTTTTAGGAATTTATCACTCATGGTCTAAGAAATATCTTCAAGACTATGTAGATGAATTTGTTTTCCGTTATAATACTCGTGATTATTCGGATAGTCAGCGTTTTAATCTCTTACTTTCAAATGCCTGTGTCCGTACTAAATATAGGGAGCTAATTTATGGCTACTAATACACTAAATGATTTACATTTTGAATTGGAAAGGTCTATTTCTCGAAGAGTTGATAGTAAACTAATTGGGTATCAGGTTAGTCTTTCTGATAGATTTTATGACAAGTATACGAAATTCTGGAATAAGAAGTACAGTTTTGATTTTGTTACTAACCATCGTTCTTTTTACGCTCAACTAACAAAGACTTGTGTCTACGATGCGTTGAAAGAAAGCCTTAAAAAAATAGATAGAAAAGCAATCGCTAAACACATGGCAGAGCTGGAAGCCTTGATTGATGTCGCAGAGAATAAAGAGGAGTTTCAAAACTTTTTTGAGAAAAAGTATAGTCTCAAATTCCCTGATTTGGATGACTGTGTTTATCCAAAGAAAAAAGAACTATCTGACTTTGATAAGAAACTTTGGATAGCAATGCACTATAATCCTAGAAAAAATAATTAAAAGTGTTGCATAATCTCGTGGAAACTGGTAAAATCTTATTAAGATGACACCCCCCCACTTCCGTTTATGGACAGATACGTTCTGATGTGGGGCTTTTTTTTATAACTTAGGAGGTTAAATGAAAGTACCTGTCGGTCTATCGTGGGACGAACAATTAGCTCTATTTAAAAGCAGGGGCATGACTGTAACTAATAATGATATTGATAAAATTAAGAATATTAGTTATTATCGACTAAAGGAGTTTGCAAGACCCTTATCTACCATCTCGAAAATCAATGATGAGATTTCTATTTCATACAACGGAGTGGAATTTAAGGAAGTAATTACACGCTATTATCAGGACAAAAATCTTAGAATTTACTTACTTCATGCCATCGAAAAAATTGAAGTATCAATAAAAACACGGATTTCGTATGTGTTAGGTAAAAATTATGGTGCGTTTGGTTACTTAAATTTCTCCTCGTGGTCAAATCGTAGAAAATATACAAAATTTCAAATCGAAAAAGAACAGTTTTCAATTAAAAAAAAGACTGTTAAAAATAGTTAAACGTAATCAATCTTCGGAGATGCATATTGAAAAAAAATTTAGATACTGATGGCTTTCCATCCGTTTGGCTAGGAATTGATTTGTTAATGTTTGGCGATATTGTTACAATACTAGAAATTATGAGTGAATCCAATTTGAAGTCAATATCTTCCCACTACAATTGTACTAATGAAGAGCTTGTTTCATGGATGAAATGTCTTAATTTTATAAGAAATATTTGCGCCCGTAATTCAAATCTAGTTGATATTAAATTAACAACTAAACCCAAAATACGTAAATATTGGAGTAATTATCTCTATTTCATTAAAAGTGGTAAAGATGGAAAGGTTATTAAAAAACCAACAAATCGATTATCTGTTGTGATAATAATAATTGTCGAACTTGTTAAACAAATAAATACTAAATATAAATGGAAAGATATACAATCAAGCATACGAAATCTTTGTAAGGAAAATGATGAGCGTGCCCATTTATTGGGGTTTAATTCGTTAGAGTCAGCTAAAAATATAACGCTACTGATAAAAAAATGAAACTCGACAGAAAAAGGCTTAATAAATATTAAGTCTTTTTCTGTATATTGTGGTTGGTGTAAACTAGTATATAGTTCCCTAAAATATTTTGCCATCATGGATGTTAATTAAAAGTTCTAAAATGAAGTTAGCCACTTAAAAGTATGAAAAAACACCTCAGAGAGATATAATTGTAATCACCA
>NZ_JBCLSK010000061.1:0-5844 GCF_041225505.1 Streptococcus hyointestinalis
ACTGCTTCTCTAGCTTGTCTTGAATACTTGTAGAAGTGGTTTTTGATGGTCGTTTGGCGATTATTCTCCAGCACTGCTACGATTTTCATGGTCTCAAAATCTTGCGCAATGAAAGCCAGTCTTCCCTTGTTTCTTGCGAAATCATCCCAGGATAAAATCTCAGGCAAGACCTCAAAATTCTCTTTCAAAGTGAAAGCATTTAGCTGTCTTTGAACGGTGGAAACAGAGATGTGGAGGCGTTTTTCGCTGAGAAGTTGGGTGATTTTCGCCCAGACAGGCTGTGAGATTTGGCAATTTTTCTTGACTAGACTGTTTTTGGCGATAGAGATCCTGCGACACACTTTACACTGAAAACGCCGCTTTCTGAGCTTTAGGAGGTTGCCATACCTTGGACGTCTAAGATTGGGCTGGTGGAAGGCCTTTGAAAAGTATTTCATCATCTTTCCTTGATAATGAGGACAGGATGGGGCAGGATAATCCAGCTCAGCTCTAAGGTCAATGTGAGTCTGCTGTTTGAGAACAAGTCATATTTTGCTGTTTAAGTCTTTGATTCCAATGAGTTTTGTGGTATTCTTAATATTGGTATTTTTAATATGTTCCATAAGTACCTCCTAATGATGGTTTAGTCGCTTTTCATTATAAGCTTTATGGGATTTTTTCTGTACTCAAAAAGCCCTATAACCTCTGTGGTGGAGTTACCCACTACAGATATTATAGAGCCGAATATAGCCGAACCTTGGTTCGGCTTTTTATAATGATTATAATATTGAATTTTCAGTAAATTGAAGGTTTCTTTGTGATATAATAGTCAAAGTAGTTGATAGTCTATGTTTATGGAGGACAAGAAGTTGATTTTACAAGATGCCAAGCTTGGGATTGATTACGAAGTTCTAGGCATTGACCTTCCAAAAGAGAGTGTCAAGCACCTCTCGCATTTAGGAATGACTGTGGGAAGTCGTCTGCGCCTTGTGGCAAAGACCAAAAGCAGCGCCATTATGATGTTAAAGGGAAGTCGCCTAGCCTTTGATAGCTCGATTACAAGTCATATAGATGTTGCTGTTTGTAAGGACGACAAGCAGCCGTCCATTCCATTGTCGGACTTGAGCGTGGGCTCTTATGCTTATGTCGAAGGGATTTACGCTAACAGCGAAACCAAGCGACGCTTGATGGATATGGGATTGACACGCCACACCAAGATTTATCTAAGAAAGGTGGCACCTCTAGGTGACCCACTGGAACTAACGCTTCGTGGCTATGAGCTGACCCTTAGAAAGTCTGAAGCCCAGCTCATTGCAGTCCTACCAAGTGAAAAAGGAGAAGAACAGTGACAGAAATTGCCTTAATTGGGAATCCAAATAGTGGTAAAACGACCCTTTTCAATCTCCTAACAGGCTCTAATCAGCGTGTGGGAAATTGGCCAGGCGTTACCGTTGAGCGTAAAAGCGGTACGGTTAAAAAACAGGCAGCCGTCCTTGTGCAGGATTTGCCAGGGATTTACTCCATGTCGCCCTATACGCCAGAAGAAAAGGTGGCTAGAGACTATTTGCTTAGCCAGCATGCAGACAGTATCCTAAACGTAGTAGATAGCACAAATCTGGAGCGCAATCTCTATCTGACCACCCAGCTCATCGAAACAGGCATACCTGTGACGCTGGCGCTCAATATGGCAGATGTACTCAAGCATCAAGGCAAGAGCATTTCAGTGGATAAACTGTCCTATCAGCTGGGTGTGCCTGTTGTGCTCACCAGCGCTACGCAAGGAACAGGTGTCACTAAGGCACTTGCTAAAGCTAAGCAAACGACAAAAGCCAGTGTGGATGAAGTGGTAATACCGACCTATGATGATAAGCTTGAGGCAGCACTCTCGCAAATCATCGAGGTGCTGGGTAACAGCGTGCCTGAGCGTTCACAGCGTCTCTATGCTATAAAACTTTTTGAGCGTGACCCGCTTATCCAAGAGGAAGTCAATCTCTCGGCTTTTCAGCGTTCTGATATTGATGAGATTATCGCTATCACAGAGGAGATTTTCACCGAGGACGCTGAGTCTATCGTCATCAATGAGCGCTACGCTTTTATCGAGCGTGTCTGTCAGATGGCAATGAGCCAAAAAGGTGCATTTCAGCTGACCTTATCTGATAAGATTGACAAAGTCGTCACCAATCGAGTGTTGGCGCTTCCGATTTTTGGTCTGGTCATGTTTTTGGTTTATTACCTGTCTATCCAAACTGTCGGGACTATGGGGACAGACTGGGTCAATGATGTCCTCTTTGGCGAGTATATCCCCAATGCCGCTAATCAGTTTTTAGAGGCGCTCAAGGTAGCGCCTTGGTTGCAGTCCTTGATTGTCGATGGGATTATCGCTGGGGTGGGGACTGTTCTTGGTTTCTTGCCACAGATTTTTGTGCTCTTTGTCTGCCTCGGCATTTTGGAGGATATTGGCTACATGAGCCGTATCGCCTTTGTCATGGATAGGATTTTTAGACGCTTTGGTCTTTCTGGAAAATCCTTCATCCCTATGTTGATTTCAACAGGCTGTGGGGTGCCAGGTATCATGTCCAGCCGTACTATTGAAAATGAACGTGACAGAAGAATTACCATCATGACAGCCACCTTCATGCCCTGCTCGGCAAAACTATCCATCATCGCTTTGATTGCGGGTGCCTTTTTCCCGCACAATTCGCTAGTGGCACCAAGTACCTATTTCCTTGGTATGGTAGCCATTGTGCTGTCAGGGATTGCGCTGAAAAAGACCAGTTTCTTAGGTGGCTATGCTAGTCCCTTTGTCATGGAATTGCCAAGTTATCACCTGCCTAAGGCTATGGCAGTTTTGCGCTACGCTTTTAGCAAGGTGGTCAGCTTTACTAAGCGTGCTGGGACGGTCATTTTCAGTCTGACCATTTTGATTTGGTTTACCAGCTCTTATAATTTCAGCTTGCAGACGGTTGAGACGAACCAAAGTATCCTAGCCAGTTTAGGGCGTTCGCTGGCTTGGCTCTTTACCCCACTTGGTTTTGGCAATTGGAAGGCGACCTTGGCAGCTATCACAGGTCTAGCTGCCAAGGAAACGGTGGTTGCGACCTTTGGTATCCTCTACCACAATCCTGACGCTACAGAAACCAGCAAGGCGCTTTGGCACAGCCTGCAGGCGGACTACACAGTGCTTGCTGCATACTCTTTCATGACCTTTAACCTGCTTTGTGCGCCATGTTTTGCGGCTATGGGAGCTATCAAGCGTGAGATGAACGATCTGCGCTGGACGCTAGCTGCGATTGGTTTTCAGACAGGGCTTGCCTATGTGGTAAGTCTAGTCATCTATCAGTTTGGCTTGGTGCTCTTTTATGGCAAGCCAGTGACGGCTTGGACAGTGGTTGCGCTAGTCTTAGTTCTTGTCATGACTTACTTTGTCGTAAGAAAAACAAAACAAAAAGAAACCGTGATTAGCCTTGATACTCTGGGCTTGGTCAATGAATAGGAGGTCTTATGTCAACGATTATCATTGCGCTCTTGATTGCAGCGACAGCTGTTTTAGGCGTTCGCCAATACATCAAGCAAAAAGGGTCTTGCGGAGATTGTAATTGCGCCTGCCCTGTCAAAGAAGAAATGAAACACGCTAAAAAATAAAAGAGAACTCCCTCAAAGGCTGGTGACATCCAGCTTTTGAGGGAGTTTTGTTATATAATAAAATTGAAGGGGCGTCTGTTAGAAAGGAAAAAAGACGGAAACGATAGGATAGACAGCCTTTGGTTTAATAGTGGTGTAGTTGTTATAGTACAAAAGTAATGAGTTTCTGAAATCACAGGAGGAAAGGATGAAGAAAAAGGTTATCTTAGGTATATCGGCTTTAGCTACTGTGTCTGTTGTCTTTGCCAGCTCGTCTTTTGCGGTTAAGGCGGCTGCGCTGACCTGAACCAAGCCACGCCGCAAAGAAAACTACACTATTAGTGTTTACAAGAAAGTCATGGCACCCTATAGCAAAGCCGAGATTAGAGAGTATTTTGCTATACGGCAGGTCAATGACAACACCATCATTATTGCTTATAAGGGTGGTGGATTTTTAACCACAGAAGAAGGCTATTTTATGAGTTCTGTCACTGTTCATGTCCCGGGTGGAGGGACCAAGGTCATACACTTTGACAATCCAAACGAAGCCGCAACTGTCGGTGAGGTTAAAAAAGCCCTCGGGGTTAAGGATTAGCCTTATTTCAAAAAAACATCAAAAAGGGCGGAGTTTTCTCCGCCTTTCTAGCTTGTTAGATGACGTTTTATGGAGTAGATGATGGGGATAGTAAGCCACAGACTGTAGCTTAGGGCAATTAGACTGTTGGTGGGCATGATGTATGATAGGGGAATGATGAGACAGCTCACAGGAAGGCTGAGAAAGGCAAAGAAGACATGGGTTGCTCGCCAATTTTCCTCGCTGTAGCGTGTCGAAAAGATACGAATGCCGATAAAGGGATTGTAAGGCAAGACAGAAGGAAGATAGCCTATAGAGAGCGTCAAACTGCATAAAAGGAGGAGCGAGAGGTCACTAGAAGTAAGAATGTAGCCAATCATTTCTAGAAAAAACACTGCGGATAGGACAAACGACCAGCGGTTTTTAGCTCTGCTGTTGAGATAAACCAATACTTGCAGGCTCACAAGTAGCAGATAGATAAGCCCGACAAGGAGGGAATGTCGGTTACTGGTGAAGCCAAAGAGAGCGAGACAGCCAGCTGAGCTAAGCTCCATGATAAGTAGGATGGCTGTTTTTCTCATGAGAAACCTCCTTATCTTGAATGCGTTTTCCTCATCTTCATTATACATCTTAGCACCACGGGTAAAGAATATAAGTTTATTTATACTTGGTTTAACAATGATAAAAACAAATGTAAATATAATTACTCTAAATTGTGTTTATGTATAGACCGTCATATATCAGACTTATAAAAAATTGTTAAATTATGATTTTAATAATGATATTTATTGGTATTTAATTAGTTTTTTAATTAATATTGAAAAATATTTTTATTATTGAATTTTTGATTGCTAAAAAGCTAGAACTGTGTAAATTGTTGTTCAATCTGGATAGAAAAATTGCTATAATAATTGACAGATATAGGAAGGGATACCATAATGACAGAGCAATCACAAAGACAAGAGCTACATAGAAAAATTTGGTCTATTGCAGATGATGTAAGAGGTGCAGTAGATGGATGGGATTTTAAACAATATATTTTAGGAGTTTTATTTTATCGTTTTATTAGTGAGAATTTCACAAAGTATATTGAAAATGGTGATCCGGACGTTAACTATTCAGAGACACCTAAGGAGTATTTAACAGAAGAAGTGATAGATGATGCCGTTAAAACAAAGGGATATTTTATTTATCCTGATCAATTGTTTGCGACTGTGGTAGCATCAGCAAGAACGAATGAGTCTCTCAATACAGATTTAAGAGATATATTTGATTCAGTTGAGTCTAGTGCTGTTGGTTATGATAGTGAGTATGATATAAAAGGTTTATTTGATGACCTAGACACGACGAGTAATCGTTTGGGTAATACTGTTATCGAGCGTAATAAGCGTTTAGCTGATATTTTAGAAGGTATTGCTAGTCTTGATTTTGGTGATTTTGAAGATAATCACATTGATCTTTTTGGGGATGCGTATGAGTATTTGATTTCTAAATATGCTTCTAACGCTGGTAAATCTGGAGGTGAATTCTTTACACCACAAAGTGTTTCTAAGTTACTTGCTAAAATAGTTATGCTAGGAAAAGATGAAGATAACCCGTGGTGCTAGTTGATTTCAAAATATCTCAAATTATAGGCTAGTACGATTTGCTCTATTCTCAATTGTAAGCCT
>NZ_JBCLSK010000062.1:0-5373 GCF_041225505.1 Streptococcus hyointestinalis
TGTGGTGATTACAATTATATCTCTCTGAGGTGTTTTTTCATACTTTTAAGTGGCTAACTTCATTTTAGAACTTTTAAGTGCTAAGGAAGTCAATGCTTTCTCAAAAAAATCTGTCAAGTAACTTTACTTTACAAAAAAGATATGGTATCATAGTGAAGTTGATGAAAATCAAAACTCATATTGAAAGGAAAACATAAACATGGCAGTACCTGCACGTCACACTTCCAAAGCGAAGAAAAACAAACGTCGTACACACTACAAATTGACTGCACCATCAGTACAATTTGATGAAACTACTGGAGATTACTCACGTTCACACCGTGTATCTTTGAAAGGATACTACAAAGGACGTAAAATCGCTAAAGCTGGCAAATAATAGAAGGGAGATATCATGCGCGTAAATATCACACTTGAACACAAAGAATCTGGTGAACGCTTGTACCTTACTTCTAAAAACAAACGTAACACGCCAGACCGTCTTCAATTGAAAAAATACTCACCAAAATTGCGTAAACACGTGATTTTTACAGAAGTTAAATAAGTTTTAATTAGTAAAAAATAGCTTTATATCAATGGTTATAGCCATTGATATTTTTTATTGGCAACATTTTGGGAACATAAAAGGTAGTAAGCATGCACTTACTACCTTTTGCAATCTGCGTTTTTGTCAAACAGACTTCGCTAGTTAGACAAAAGCCGCGATTAAATGAGCTTTATCTGCCCCTCCAGTTTATCTGCAACCTCTCTCATAGCATTAGGACGTAAATGCGAGTAGGTTCTAAGTGTTGTTTGAACATCAGCATGACCTAACCTATTTTGGATTTCTAGGTCATTCATGCCTAAAGATAGCAGGAAACTAGCGTGGGAGTGTCTCAAGTCATGTATTCTAATGGACTTAACGCCTGCACGCTCACTATGAACCTTTATAGCCTTTACTAACATTGTTTTGGTAACAGGCAAGCAATTATAAGAAAAGATGAAACTAATCTGTCCTATCTTTTCTTGATGAGTTCGCCACTCTTGTAGAAGCTCTAGAGTAGTATCATCAAGGTAAATAAGCCTTGTCCCTGCTGTAGTCTTAGTGGGATTAATCTGCCATGTATTTCTATTCTGATAAAACATAGACTTACTAACAATAAACGACTTATTTTCGAAGTCTATATCGTCCCAGTATAAGGCTTGTAACTCGCTAATACGGAGACCGGTCATAAAGAGAAAGTAGATCGTGATAAACTTCAAATGTTCCAAAATATCATCTTTTTGGAATGTATGGATGACAGCTTCAAATTCTTCTTTCGTCCAAAAGTCTACCTTGCACTTCGTCCTGCTAACATTTTTTACAATCCGTGCTGGATTTTCATTAACAACTCCTAGAACCATTGCCATATCAAATATCTCTTTTAACGTCTGATGTAAGTCTTTGACATAGTTATTTGATAGGTTAGCCTCAAATAATTCAGTATGCCAATTTTTAACATGGATAGGCTTTATATCGACCAATTTCATCCGATAAAAATATTTTAGGCGTAACAACTTAGAGCGAAAGGTTAAAAAGGTTCTATCACTGACCTTATTCTTATAACTTGGAATAAAGTACTTTTCTAGAAAAACGTCCATTGTTAAGCTAATACTATTAGTTATAGCCTTTTTAGAGTGTCGAGCAATAAAATCATTATACCATTTTTTAGCCTCTAATTGCGTTCTAAAGCCTCGTTTTTTCTTTTGCAACCTTTTACCTGTAAGCTCATCAAAACCTATTGAAGCAACAGCATAATAGCTACTGGTCGCCTTATCATAATAGACATGGGGAATTTTAGGCATAGTGCCCCTCTTCTTCAATATTCAGCTTAGTTCCCAGTATTTCCTCCACTGCTTCCACTGGCACACGCCCAAGCCCCTTAGACGCATAATAGGCAAAGCCCTTTTGTACCATGAGAGCCTTAGCACGTCTGATTAAGTCATAGGCTTGATAGTTGCCAAATCCGATATTGATTAAATCTTGTTTCGTAATAAACATAGCTTTTATATTCCTTTCATGTTATAATTTACTTAAGTTTTTTATTGGTTGATGCGGTTCGTTGACTGCATCAATTTTTTTATTTGGTGATACTTACTCATACTCTGCAAAAAGACGTAAACATCAGGCAAGTGCGGATAAATTTCAGAGCTTTCTCTAAAGCCAACAAAATAGTTTCTTGCCGTCACACATTTAGTAAATATAATTATCTTCCTAGTCACTCCTAACAGTCCCCCAATACTTTCCGCTTTGTTGCTCTTGAACATATTGTTCCACTAATTCCTTATCTTTAGTAGTCAAACGCTTCTCTCCCTCTGATATTAAATCCAAAATATACTGATTAGCAAAGTCATCACCAAATGCTTCAGCCTTGGCATGATACACCATAGCTAGCGTTTTAGAGGATTGTTTATCTAAAAAGCGTTCTGACTTTGCAAGTGTGCGCTTTTCTCTGTCTATTTTTAAAATCGTTACCTCCTTTGTTGCAAGGTAGTCATTCCACCACTTAACAGTAGGACGACGACGTTTATTTTTGTCTTTAGAATATTCATCATCCAGCACAAACCGATAACTTTGATTAACTAGTCCAAAAAATAAAGTTGGTAAAGGTGTGTGGTCAATCATAGAGACAGCAAAAGCATTTGCCTTTTTACCAAACAATCGCAACTCACAACGCACCCAGTCCTCAACATCAACCTGTTTACCACTGTCTACCTGCTCCATCTTTTTGTTATAGATACTTAACTGCTGGCTATCACTTCCCTTTACCCCTATATTGACTGTTTCACCAACAGTGGCACCACTCTCCAAAATACCTGTCTCAAAGTATTGATACTTTTTAGACTGTGAGATACAGAGCCCTTTTTTACAATAATCATAAATGAGTGGCACATTTAAAGACCTGTCAAAAATATCGTGGGCAATATCTACTCGAGTAAAATTTGCTTCTTTACTCACAAATCGCTGAAATAAAGCTACCCAATTATTGTCATTTTTATGCAGATATTCTTCGTATTGCCGACAGCCTTGCCCTGTCATTTGTACGAATATCCCCATTTTTTGAGAGAGCTTACCTGTTCTTTCATCAATCGAATAATAAACCTTAATATCCCCACAAGAAAAATGACTGTTATATCGGTTTATACCGTATGATTGCAAGGAGAATTGTTCTATTTTCATCAGTAATAATTCAGAGATAACAGCCTTAACAGCTTCAAAAGGACATTTTTCTATTGTTTTTATCGTTGCAGAGAACCAGTCTATCGATACTAAATTAGTTGTCATCTGCCTGCAACTCCACACCGTCTGCTACAAGTTTCACAGAGTTCCAAGCATATACTCTTGCCCATTCATTTTTCTTGCCTACTACAGATTTATTCACCATTTCTTGCTTCAGTAAAACCCTAGGACGTACTAACTTGATGACAAATTCACCTGTTTGATTTATCAAAGTTCGAATTTTATCAAAATCACCAACTAACTCAATGTCCATTTTTTGTAAAGAACTTGTTGGTAATTTCATTTTTTCTAAGGCTGATACCACTTCATTATCTAGCCCATGCACAATAAAGTTATTTGTTTCACCAGTCTCCTTGCGCTGACCATCAATGTAGTCCGCCTTCATGGTCTCTTTTGCAGTAGAAAAATCTACTCGGAACATATTGGGGATTTCAAATTGTCTAATATCTAATTCCAATTCAGATAAAGGCATTTTTTCTTCTACAAGGCTAATTTTTTTCATCATGATTTAACTCCCTAAAATACTATTTTGATAAAATTTCACAATCTCTATCTGTACATCATTTTTACAGCGAAATTCCTACCTGTACATGAAAATATAGTGAAAACGTTGGGGCTCTAAGAGTAGCGCGATTTTATGCCATAAAACCTGCCTACCGCCAGTTGTAGCAAGGGATTGACCCGTGTTTGATGTACGGGTTACCTACCTATTAGTAGCGTAGGTAACCCAAAATTTAGCAAAGTTTGTGAAATTTTTGAGCAATGTTTGAGACGTATCACCGCAGATGACCGGCGCTGACCGCTTGGCTTCCGCTCAAGCTATCGCCTATCTGCTATACGTCTCAAACAGGACAACAAACTCGCAACTACGGAACGGCAGAACGTCGGAACGGCGAGCTTCACAAAGTTCGCTCTTATTCCTTGTTCTTTGTTCCTTGTTACTCGGTATCAGTAAACGACACCACAAACTACTACAGCAAAGCTCACTGACCCATAACATTCACCTCCTTGAAATTTCATACACAAATATGTTATACTTGTTGTATCGATTTGATACATTTATTATAGTATCGTTTCGATACATTGTCAAGTCCTAAGTTTCATTTGGTACAAAAAAGGAGACATTTAATGATTTTTGCAGAACGCCTAAAAGAAAAACGACTAGAAAAAGGAATCACGCAACAAGAAATTGCAGATAAACTGCACGTCAATCGGGTCACATATACAAACTGGGAAAAGGGAAATCGAGAACCTAACTTCAAAAATTTAATAGAGTTAGCCAATCTTTTAGAAACCACCACTGATTACCTATTAGGAAGAAGTAAAACACCACACAGTGAAGCTATTAAGAGTATTGACTTGACATTCATAAATAACTTTTCAACTCATGAATTACAGCGACTTGAGCTTGCGATTTCAATAAAACTCCAACGAACTAAACAAAGCCCTAATGAGTTCAAACAAGAACTTATAGAAAAATATCACCTTGATAACACAGGGATAAATAAACTAAACATCATATTTCAAAATATCTCTGGCAACACTTTGGAAACAACCGATATAAAATAGACCTATTTTTCAGTAACTAGAACTTATTCAAGCACAATAAAACGTAGTATTCTACATACTACGCAACACCTATATTACAGAAGTTAAATAAGGTTTCATTACGTTTCAGTACATGCTGAAAACCTTGATTTTAAGCGGTTTTTGGAATTTTGAATTTCACTACAAATCACTTAAAATCAGTTCTATGGCAACCTTTTTTGAAATAAAAAAAGAAAGTCAACAATCGAAGAAAATCGCAGTCCTAGTATTTTTCTAGGACTTTTGCTTTCCCTTTGCACTTTCTGTAAATAGTGTTACAATAAGAATGAAAGAGAGTTGAGCGGGAACTCAACTCCTATGTAGAACCGTTAAAAAGACGGTGGCTTGTATAACAGATTTAATCCGTCCTACTCGCTCAAAAGTGGGGACGGATTATTTTTTGTCGTTGTCCTTGAAGATTTTATAGCACAAACCAATTAAAGCAATAACAAAGGCAAAATTCAAGTCCAAGTTAGCCAGCGTATAACACCTCTCTGGGAGTTTTGTAATCTAATACTTTCTTAGGTTAG
>NZ_JBCLSK010000063.1:0-4986 GCF_041225505.1 Streptococcus hyointestinalis
AGCCAAGCGACTACCCTATCTAACAGGGGGCAACCCCCAACTACATCAGGCGTTCTAGGGCTTAACTACTGTGTTCGGCATGGGAACAGGTGTATCTCCTAGGCTATCGTCACTTAACTATTGAATAGATCTCTTGTCTACTCAAAATTGAATAACTATCTAAACAAATTAACCTTACGCTACTTCTTATGACTCTTTGGATAAGTCCTCGAGCTATTAGTATTAGTCCGCTACATGTGTCACCACACTTACACTCCTAACCTATCTACCTGATCATCTCTCAGGGCTCTTACTGATATAAAATCATGGGAAATCTCATCTTGAGGTGGGCTTCACACTTAGATGCTTTCAGCGTTTATCCCTTCCCTACATAGCTACCCAGCGATGCCCTTGGCAGGACAACTGGTACACCAGCGGTAAGTCCACTCTGGTCCTCTCGTACTAGGAGCAGATCCTCTCAAATTTCCTACGCCCGCGACGGATAGGGACCGAACTGTCTCACGACGTTCTGAACCCAGCTCGCGTGCCGCTTTAATGGGCGAACAGCCCAACCCTTGGGACCGACTACAGCCCCAGGATGCGACGAGCCGACATCGAGGTGCCAAACCTCCCCGTCGATGTGAACTCTTGGGGGAGATAAGCCTGTTATCCCCAGGGTAGCTTTTATCCGTTGAGCGATGGCCCTTCCATACGGAACCACCGGATCACTAAGCCCGACTTTCGTCCCTGCTCGAGTTGTAGCTCTCGCAGTCAAGCTCCCTTATACCTTTACACTCTGCGAATGATTTCCAACCATTCTGAGGGAACCTTTGGGCGCCTCCGTTACCTTTTAGGAGGCGACCGCCCCAGTCAAACTGCCCGTCAGACACTGTCTCCGATAGGGATAACCTATCTAGGTTAGAGTAGCCATAACACAAGGGTAGTATCCCAACAACGCCTCCATTGAGACTGGCGTCCCAATTTCATAGGCTCCTACCTATCCTGTACATGTGGTACAGATACTCAATATCAAACTGCAGTAAAGCTCCATGGGGTCTTTCCGTCCTGTCGCGGGTAACCTGCATCTTCACAGGTACTAAAATTTCACCGAGTCTCTCGTTGAGACAGTGCCCAAATCATTACGCCTTTCGTGCGGGTCGGAACTTACCCGACAAGGAATTTCGCTACCTTAGGACCGTTATAGTTACGGCCGCCGTTTACTGGGGCTTCAATTCAGATCTTCGCTAAAAGCTAAACCCTCCTCTTAACCTTCCAGCACCGGGCAGGCGTCACCCCCTATACATCATCTTACGATTTAGCAGAGAGCTGTGTTTTTGATAAACAGTTGCTTGGGCCTATTCACTGCGGCTGACTTAAAGCCAGCGCCCCTTCTCCCGAAGTTACGGGGCCATTTTGCCGAGTTCCTTAACGAGAGTTCTCTCGCTCACCTGAGGCTACTCGCCTCGACTACCTGTGTCGGTTTGCGGTACGGGTAGTGTATGATTAACGCTAGAAGCTTTTCTTGGCAGTGTGACATCACTCACTTCGCTACTAAACTTCGCTCCCCATCACAGCTCAATGTTACAGATATAAGCATTTGACTCATATCACACCTCACTGCTTAGCCCAGCACTTCCAATCGCTGGGACAAGTTAGCCTACTGCGTCCCTCCATCACTTCATACACTAGTACAGGAATATCAACCTGTTGGCCATCGGATACACCTTTCGGTCTCTCCTTAGGTCCCGACTAACCCAGGGCGGACGAGCCTTCCCCTGGAAACCTTAGTCTTACGGTGGATGGGATTCTCACCCATCTTTCGCTACTCATACCGGCATTCTCACTTCTATGCGTTCCAGCGCTCCTCACGGTACACCTTCAACACACATAGAACGCTCTCCTACCATCCCCTAAGGGATCCACAGCTTCGGTAAATTGTTTTAGCCCCGGTACATTTTCGGCGCAGGGTCACTCGACTAGTGAGCTATTACGCACTCTTTGAATGAATAGCTGCTTCTAAGCTAACATCCTAGTTGTCTGTGCAACCCCACATCCTTTTCCACTTAACAATTATTTTGGGACCTTAGCTGGTGGTCTGGGCTGTTTCCCTTTCGACTACGGATCTTAGCACTCGCAGTCTGACTGCCGATTATATCTCATTGGCATTCGGAGTTTATCTGAGATTGGTAATCCGGGATGGACCCCTCACCCAAACAGTGCTCTACCTCCAAGAGACTTAACATCGACGCTAGCCCTAAAGCTATTTCGGAGAGAACCAGCTATCTCCAAGTTCGTTTGGAATTTCTCCGCTACCCACAAGTCATCCAAGCACTTTTCAACGTGCCCTGGTTCGGGCCTCCAGTGAGTTTTACCTCACCTTCACCCTGCTCATGGGTAGGTCACATGGTTTCGGGTCTACGACATGATACTAAGTCGCCCTATTAAGACTCGGTTTCCCTACGGCTCCGTCTCTTCAACTTAACCTCGCATCATATCGTAACTCGCCGGTTCATTCTACAAAAGGCACGCTCTCACCCATTAACGGGCTCGAACTTGTTGTAGGCACACGGTTTCAGGTTCTATTTCACTCCCCTTCCGGGGTACTTTTCACCTTTCCCTCACGGTACTGGTTCACTATCGGTCACTAGAGAGTATTTAGGGTTAGGAGATGGTCCTCCCAGATTCCGACGGGATTTCTCGTGTCCCGCCGTACTCAGGATACTGCTAGGTATAATCACTATTTCGACTACGAGGCTTTTACTCTCTTTGGCTCATCTTTCCAGATGATTCGTCTATAATCATTAAGTCCACATTGCAGTCCTACAACCCCAAAGAGTAAACTCTTTGGTTTGCCCTCTTACCGTTTCGCTCGCCGCTACTAAGGCAATCGCTTTTGCTTTCTCTTCCTGCAGCTACTTAGATGTTTCAGTTCACTGCGTCTTCCCTCCTACACTTTAACAGTGTAGGATACTAACCATTAGTTAGTGGGTTCCCCCATTCGGACATCCCTGGATCAGCGCTTACTTACAGCTCCCCAAGGCATTTCGTCGTTAGTCACGTCCTTCATCGGCTTCTAGTGCCAAGGCATCCACCGTGCGCCCTTATTAACTTAACCTTATTTTGGTCTGTTGACCTTAAACTCATTAAATCACAGCGTTTCGGTTTATTTTCTTGTTACTATTTGATAGTTATTCAATTTTCAATGGACAATTTAGAATCTTACGATTCTATGGAGCCTAGCGGGATCGAACCGCTGACCTCCTGCGTGCAAAGCAGGCGCTCTCCCAGCTGAGCTAAGGCCCCACAAGACCTCTCAAAACTAAACAAGACAATGTACAGTTCCGTTTTTTCCTTAGAAAGGAGGTGATCCAGCCGCACCTTCCGATACGGCTACCTTGTTACGACTTCACCCCAATCATCTATCCCACCTTAGGCGGCTGGCTCCTAAAAGGTTACCTCACCGACTTCGGGTGTTACAAACTCTCGTGGTGTGACGGGCGGTGTGTACAAGGCCCGGGAACGTATTCACCGCGGCGTGCTGATCCGCGATTACTAGCGATTCCGACTTCATGTAGGCGAGTTGCAGCCTACAATCCGAACTGAGACTGGCTTTAAGAGATTAGCTTGCCGTCACCGACTTGCGACTCGTTGTACCAGCCATTGTAGCACGTGTGTAGCCCAGGTCATAAGGGGCATGATGATTTGACGTCATCCCCACCTTCCTCCGGTTTATTACCGGCAGTCTCGCTAGAGTGCCCAACTGAATGATGGCAACTAACAATAAGGGTTGCGCTCGTTGCGGGACTTAACCCAACATCTCACGACACGAGCTGACGACAACCATGCACCACCTGTCACCGGTGTGCCGAAGCAAAATCCTATCTCTAGGACGGGCACCGGGATGTCAAGACCTGGTAAGGTTCTTCGCGTTGCTTCGAATTAAACCACATGCTCCACCGCTTGTGCGGGCCCCCGTCAATTCCTTTGAGTTTCAACCTTGCGGTCGTACTCCCCAGGCGGAGTGCTTAATGCGTTAGCTGCGGCACTGAGTCCCGGAAAGGACCCAACACCTAGCACTCATCGTTTACGGCGTGGACTACCAGGGTATCTAATCCTGTTTGCTCCCCACGCTTTCGAGCCTCAGCGTCAGTTACAGACCAGAGAGCCGCTTTCGCCACCGGTGTTCCTCCATATATCTACGCATTTCACCGCTACACATGGAATTCCACTCTCCCCTTCTGCACTCAAGTCTCACAGTTTCCAAAGCGTACAATGGTTAAGCCACTGCCTTTAACTTCAGACTTATGAAACCGCCTGCGCTCGCTTTACGCCCAATAAATCCGGACAACGCTCGGGACCTACGTATTACCGCGGCTGCTGGCACGTAGTTAGCCGTCCCTTTCTGGTAAGATACCGTCACGACATGGATTTTCCACTCCCACATCCGTTCTTCTCTTACAACAGAGCTTTACGATCCGAAAACCTTCTTCACTCACGCGGCGTTGCTCGGTCAGGGTTGCCCCCATTGCCGAAGATTCCCTACTGCTGCCTCCCGTAGGAGTCTGGGCCGTGTCTCAGTCCCAGTGTGGCCGATCACCCTCTCAGGTCGGCTATGTATCGTCGCCTTGGTAAGCCGTTACCTTACCAACTAGCTAATACAACGCAGGTCCATCTGATAGTGGAGCAGTTGCCCCTTTTAAACTAATAACATGTGTTATTACCTCTTATGCGGTATTAGCTATCGTTTCCAATAGTTATCCCCCGCTATCAGGCAGGTTACCTACGCGTTACTCACCCGTTCGCAACTCATCCAGAAGAAGCAAGCCCCCTCCTTCAGCGTTCTACTTGCATGTATTAGGCACGCCGCCAGCGTTCGTCCTGAGCCAGGATCAAACTCTCATTTAATTATGATTTGTTTGAGTCTTCACTCATTCTGTTCTCTGACAGATTTATTTTTGACTTCTTTAAGAAGCCCTGCACATCGTCTTGTTCAGTTCTCAAAGGTCT
>NZ_JBCLSK010000064.1:0-4632 GCF_041225505.1 Streptococcus hyointestinalis
TCTTAGGTAAATCAATCCAGTTTAATCCTCAATAGTCCGTCTTTGATGTACCGATACACTGTCTTGGTTGAAGGGATGACTTCCAATGGATGTTTTTCTCGGTAAGTCTGCACAAAGCTATCGACGCTGTGGCGCGAGGTTTCGTTTTCAGGGCTTTCTCAAGTTCCTTGAAGAAGAACTTAGAACAGTCGTTTAGCTTGTGATAGACACTTTTGCGACGCTTGGTCTCATAAACACGTTGAGCACTGTCTGCGAAATAAGTCGTATAATAGGTCAGTTTCCTATTTTTATCTTGAACTTGTGTCACCTCTCCTCGCTTCAGTTCACGACTGATAGTTGAGCGATGACGACCAACCAGACGTGCAATCTCAGCTGGTTTCTTTCCTATCTTGAGATAGGCACTAATTGCTCCGCGTTCAGAGGCTGAAAGGTGTGAATAGGTTGATTTTTTGGTACAATGATTAGTGGACATATTCATCTGCTTTCTATACTGAGTTGGGGAATTCTAGTCTATCAGACGAATATGTCTTTTTGGTTGCACTTCATTTTACAACGCGGGAAAAACTTTTTTGGTGAAATCTTTGCTATAATAACACTATGATTGATTTTAAACAATACGGTATCGATATGTGGGATACCGACAAAATTGACAGTTTTAGGAAAACTCTTCTTGCTTGGTATGACAGGAAAAAGCGTGATTTGCCTTGGCGTCATACGAAAAACCCTTATCCTATTTGGATTTCTGAGATTATGCTTCAGCAAACACAGGTCGCTACAGTCATTCCTTACTATGAGCGTTTTTTGGAGTGGTTTCCAACTATAGCCGACCTCGCTAGTGCAGATGAAGAAAAACTGCTCAAAGCTTGGGAGGGACTAGGCTACTACTCTCGAGTTCGCAACATGCAAATCGCAGCGCAGCAGATTATGACCGACTTTGATGGGCATTTCCCAGAGACTTACGCTGAGATTGCTCAGCTAAAAGGGATTGGTCCTTACACTGCTGGCGCTATTGCTAGTATCGCTTTTGACTTGGTCGAGCCTGCTGTAGATGGCAATGTCATGCGGGTGATGGCACGTTTATTTGAGGTGAATTACGATATCGGTGACCCTAAGAATAGAAAAATCTTTCAGGCCATTTGTGAGGTCTTGATTGACCCCAAAAGACCTGGCGACTTTAATCAAGCGCTTATGGACTTGGGTGCTGACATCGAGTCCGCTAAAAATCCACGTCCAGAAGAAAGCCCCATTCGCTTTTTCAGCGCTGCTTATCTCCATAACACCATGGACAAATACCCTGTCAAAGAGCCAAAGAAAAAGCCCAAACCAATACAGATTCAAGCTTTTGTTATTACAAACAGTAAGGGGGAGTTCTTGCTTGAAAAAAATGATAGCGATCGTCTTTTAGCAGGTTTCTGGTCTTTTCCGCTTTTAGAGACGCAAATAGTAGCACAGCAACTTTCCCTATTTGTGACAGACAGCAAGGAAACTCCTACGTTCTCGCAAAAAACGGTCTTTGAAAAGGACTATCACTTACAGCCTGTCTGGTCAGACCAAACCTTCCCACTTGTCAAACACACCTTTAGCCACAGAAGGTGGCTGATGGACATCATAGCGGGTACGGTTCTTGATGACACGCTAGTTGATGATAAGACTCTTGCTTGGGTGAAAAGAGAGGACTTAGACAATTATCCCCGTGCAACGCCACAGAAAAAGCTAATGGCAAGCTACTTTAAGGCAAATCCTCTCTAATCAGATCTAACATCTGCTCCAGCCTATCAGCACCAGAAACTTGCACGACACGCTGTGCTTTTGGATTGACATAAAAGTCTGACAAGGGCTCTGACAGACGAAGAAGCTTGGACAACTTATTTTTCTTAAAAGCCGACACATCCAGCAAGACATGATGATAGCGAATGCTATATGGTGGAAGCTTAGACTTATGTGCAACAAGGGCTTCTACCTCTTCGACTTGCTTGTAGTAGCGCTCTTTTAGATAGTGGGTGTTTTTAGCATACATACCATTATTGATGTAAAGCGCCAAAGCCTTTTGTAAAATCAAGTGGGTATCATAATCCATGAGCTTCTTATAATCAATAAAAGCCTGCTTGAGACATGTGGGGAGACAAACAACCGCCAAACGAAGCGCTGGAAAGATGGTACTTGAAAACGACTTGAGGTAGATAACACGCTCAAAGGTATCATAATAATGTAGCGGCGCTTTTTCAGCAAAATCAGACATGTAATCATCCTCAACTAAGTAGACATCGTACTTTTCTGCTAAAAATACCAAACGCTCCATCTCCTCTGGCGTATAGGAAGTGCCCAAGGGATTGTGAAGTCTTGGCATGAGATAAAAAAACTTAATAGAGCTTTTTTGAAAAATCGCTTCTAACTCATCAAAGTCGATACCATCTATCTTTCTTGAGATGGTTTGGTAAGGTAGCGACAGCTGACCTACCAAGTCAACCATCCTGTCATAAGTCGGCTGCTCTAGTAAAATATCTGTTTTCCCATTTGGAAAATCTAGCTGCGTGAGAATATAGAGTGCTTGTTGAGTCCCAGCTGTAATGACAAGCTGCTCACGCTTACTATAGACATCCCCCTCAAGGAGCAATTGATGTGCTACATCTATCAACTCGGGCAAGCCTTCTTGCTTATGAAAATAGTTAAACAAATAGCTCTCACGCCCAATCAAGGTTTCATTGAGACAGAGCCTAAAATCTTCGTAGGCTAGGTTAGCAATTTCAGAATCAGGCAAGTCTAGCGCCTCCACCTCTTGATGAGGATTTTCAAAGACATAATAGCCAGACTTTTCAATTGCATGGATGTAGTGCTCATAGCGCAAATCTAAAAGCGCCTTTTGCACAGAGTCTTTGTTGCAGGAAAAATCGTTAGCCAGCTTTCGTATAGAGGGCAGTTTATCACCCGCTTTTAAGTGTCCTTTTTTGATTTCTGCGATGATATAGGACTTTATCGCCTCAACTTTTGTCATATCTGTCCCCCTACACTTTCTTTTTTTCTCTATTGTACTTTATTTATGATTCCTTTACAATCAAATCATAACAGATTGTGGAGGAATTTATGACATCTAGCCGTACACGAACATTGACTTTACTTACTATTCTCACTGCCTTATCAGTTGTTTTAGGACGCTTTATCATGATACCAACGCCAACAGGCTTTCTCACACTTCTTGATGCTGGCATTTACTTTACCAGTTTTTATCTAGGAAGCAAAGCTGGCGCTATTGTGGGGGGGGGTATCTGGTTTTCTGATTGACCTTTTAGCAGGTTATCCTCAATGGATGATTCACAGCCTTATCGCCCACGGTGCGCAGGGATACTTTGCTGGCTGGACAGGAAAAAAGCGCATTCTTGGCTTAACTTTAGCCAGCATTATTATGGTGGGCTGGTATGTTGTAGGCTCTGTAGTGCTTGGACAAGGGTTGGGCGCTGCTCTTGCTAGCGTCTGGGGCAATCTTACTCAAAACTTCTTTGGCATGCTGGTTGGTTATTTAACTTATAGAGTGGTTACAAGAAAAGGATAAGTAAAAGCTTATCCTTTTTAAACACCAAGAAGGGCAACAACAATTGGAATTATAACAACAAACAAGAGTGTTGAAGTTGTAACGATGTTAGTTGCATACTCGACATCACCGCCACCTTCGTTAGCAAGAATCGGTAGAACAGCCAGTGCTGGCACAGAAGCTTGTACGACATAGGTCTTGTACTCATCTACTGGGAGTCCCTTACCAAATAACCATAAGATAAGAACAATCACGACAGGTAAGACAATGTAGCGTCCAATCAAGGCTAGAATCGTATCACGGTCAAACTTGATACTAGAAAGACCAGCTTTAGCGAGCACAATCCCAATGTAAATCAAAGATAAAGGCGTTACCAAGTTCCCTAGATAAGTCAGCGTGTTGGTCGCAAAGTCAGGCACTGGAATGCTAAAGAGCAAGAAAACAAGTGCTACTAAAAAAACAATCAACGGTGCAGGGAGCAGCTTTTTCCAGTTTAAACCACTTGTTTGCTTAGCCTGACCATCCTTACTATCACGTGCAATCAACAAAGCCCCAAACGCCCATGTTGAAACGGTATTTGTGATATAGTAAACCAAGAAATAAGGCAGCGCTTTATCACCAAACAGAGCAATATTTAAAGGCAAACCAATAAAAATTGTATTGGCATTGGCTACCGTGTTGATAAAGACCCCACGACGTCCTGGGCGAATCTTAAAGAGCTTAACTGCGATAAATGCGATAATGTAGCCGATAATGACTGACCCAAAGGTATAAAGAAGCCCTGGAGCGACTTGGGTGAGTTTATCTAAGGTCAGATACTTGAGCACTGAGACAAAGATAGAGGCAGGCAAGGCGACATTCATAATCAATTTTGAAATATTGCCTGCGAAAGTTTCTCCAAACCAGTTTTTTTGATAAAGGTAAAACCCAAGAGCGATTAAAAACACTATCGGAATAATACTTTCAATAGATGTTATTGAACCTCTCACGACTAAAGTCGCGAGATTCTTGGGTAGAGTGCAGACTTATTGATTAGCTGACTAACCAACAGAGGTTACACTAATTGACCAAGCTATCCCCGTAGTTCCTACGGTTCATTTGTTTTG
>NZ_JBCLSK010000065.1:0-4288 GCF_041225505.1 Streptococcus hyointestinalis
TAACCTTAACAGGTACTTCATCCGTAGAGCCATCTGGGTAAGTTACAACTACGGTTGCGTCTTTATCCCCTGTTGTAGAAGTATCTACTTCCTCTTTAAAGGTATACTTTGTACCTGCTGGGAGATCAGCTGTATTTGCAATAGATTTTTCTGCTTCTGGTGTTGCATTCAATTCTACTGTCTGATTTTGACCTTGCGCATCATATTTGACATTATCAGGACGACTGTCGATAACTTTAACCGTCACAGGCACTTCGACTGTTTTCTCTGGTAGACCATTAGCCTTATCTTCTGGATAGGTTACAAGGACAGTTGCAGGCTTATCACCTGCTGTTGTCGTATCAACATTTTCTTTCCATTTATAGGTTACGCCATCTCCAAGCTGGTCAACATTGGCAATTGCAGCACTAGCTGTTGGAATTTCATTTAATTCAACTGAAATGGTTTGACCGACTGGATCTATAGAAGCGATAAGAGAATCCATAGCCAAAGCATTGTTGAGAGTTTTGGTATTTTCTCCCTGTTCATATACCCCAACAGTAATATTGGATTGACGTTTTATATCTGCAGGTACTGTGAAATTCGTACTTGCTGCAGGTTCAAATGTTCCATCTACAGTTGAAAGAATGGTCACCGCGTCACCAGAAGGGTTACCATCTACAAACCATTGTACTTGATATTCACGGCTAGGGAGCAATCCACCAACTCGAGCTTCCACAACATCACCAATTGCGGCATTATTTTTGCCACTATTGTCATATTTCAAAGCATCAATCATTGGCTGTGGTGCCAAAATAGCAAAGTTAACAGATGTGATATCGTAACCTACTGTAGCACTTGAAAGGAAACTACCGGCTTCTTGGAAGATATTAGATGAGAAAGTGTTACTCCATACATTGTAATTATCCACTAATGGAGTGACGTACATATAGTCTTGATTAATGTGACGGTAAACTTGGCCAGCCGTCCCATTCCATTTCATCAAGCTATTATTATCCACATCGTCATCTGAAACCAGTTGTCCCCACTGTTCTTCAGAAATTTTATTTGGCGAGAGAGCATTATTCCGTTTGGTAGCACTTACCCCATAAAGACCTCTAAACGGAAGGTAGTAATAACCGTTTGCATCGACAGTTCCAACAACAGTCTCAGCAATATGTGAACCCTCACCATGTTGTGCTTGATAGGTTGTAACAATTTCAGCTTGTGCTTTGCGTAGGTCATCAACCGCATAACCTTTATTGTTAGTTTTCCATTCTTCTATTTGACGAACAACTTCATCATTGAGATAGGAACCAACAACTTTCACACCAGTAGCTTTTACATCATTACTATCGTTAATCCATTGGTTAGCTAGAGTACCTGCAGTATCACCGTTATCATACCAAACATAACCAGAAACCACACCATACCTTCCACGATTAGGCCATTCACCATTTGAATTTGGAGAAACTTCTCGTTGTGATTCAGGCTTGATTAACCAAGTATCTTCGCCCACCTTATCTTGGAAAATAACCATACCATTCACAATGCGATTGATTCCAGCTGTGAAATCCCATGATTCATTTTTCCGATTGAGACGCGTATGGAAACCATAAATGCTATCACCAGCTCGTACAATATTGTATTTGCTAGAATCAGGATTTTCAACCCAAGTACGAATAGCCATTTTTGGATCTCCAGCCAAATTGAACTGGTTTCCATCTTCAAGATCTGCATGATCTAGATTAATAACAAAGGTACCATCTGCTTCAGAAGTTGTGTAGTAAACATTTGAAACATGACCTTTTCCATTGACCCATTGAAGATAAATCTTCACACCAGACATTGGAACTGAACCACTTCCCATACCATCTAGGGTTTCTTCACTTTGTTGAAGCCAAGCCTTACCAGCATAGGAGTGTTTGTCTCCAATTACCCCAGGACTATAAATCGCATTCGCTTGGATCACATCCTGAAGAGACTCTGAAAGGGCTGTAGTGGTAGCTTCTGGCATTGGTGAAGTTGGTGCATTCGCAGCATCCCCAACGGCTCTAAAACGAGCCCGAGGAACGTCAAGAGACTCTTCTTTAGAAGCTTCATTCACTTCACCTGTCGCAGTTTTCTCTTCAGCTTTTAAATCTGCATTTTCAACTTTAAGTGCTGAGGAACTATCAGAAACATCCGAGGAAGCCGTGCTATCGCTGACTTCTTGCGTTGTATTCTCAACCTCATCTGAGGATACTTCGCTCTCATTGCCTTCAGTTTCTGACGATTTTTCGGCTACTTCCGCGGTTGAAGTTGTAGGCGTTTCTACTGCAGTCTCATCATTAGTAAGTTGATCAGAACTTCCCACTGACTCACTAGCCTCTTTAGTTTCCACAGTTGCTTGCACAGCTTCATTTTCGACTGCCGCAGTTACTGAATCTGTATTTTGCGGCTCTACTTGCACTGATGGTAGCGTATTTGATTGTGTCTCATCCGCATTAACACTTGGAGCTGCTACTCCAACAATCACGGCCCCCAACAATACTGACGCAGCACCAAATGAATACTTGCGAATCGAAAATCGTTGCCTATGTTTTCCTTTATAAAACATACTTTTTTCTCCTTTTTTCCTTTACCTTTTTGGGTGCAGTACCGCACAATATCATATTAACACATTTAACTTTAAAATGTCAAATATGTACTGCCCCCAAAAAGTTGGACAATAACTATCAAATAATTAAAGCAAGGACATAGTTCTGTATTGCACAGGGCTAAGTCCTTTTAGGTTAACCTTGATACGTTTGTGATTATAATAATAAATATAGTCCTCAATAGCTCTCTTTAATTGGTTAAGCGACTTGAATTCATGTTCGTGTCCATAAAACATTTCAGATTTCAAAATACCAAAGAAAGATTCCATCATCCCATTATCAGGACTATTCCCTTTCCTAGACATGGAGGGAAGAATCCCTTTTGATTTAAGGAAACGATGATAATAATCGTGTTGGTATTGTCAACCTTGGTCGCTATGAAGGATAGTACCTTGGTAACTCTCCTTTGGGAAGGCTTGCTTTAACATCTGTTGAAGTTAGTACATATTTGGAGAAGTTGAAATATCATAGCTGATAATTTCACTATTAAAGCCATCTAAAACAGGCGATAGGTAAATTTTCCCTGAAGCTATTGAAAACTCTGTAACATCTGTGTATACCTTTTGACAAGGTTTATTAGCTCTGAAATCTCTTTGAATGAGATTGTCTGCTTTTTTTCCCAACTTCCCCTCTGTAAGAAGAATAGTGACGCTTACGACGGATAATAGCTTTTAAGCCTAGGATACGCAATAACCGTTGGACTTTTTTATGGTTAATAGGATAACCGCGATTACGAAGTTCTAAACAAATTCGACGATAGCCATAACGTCCCTTATGCTCCTTGAAAGTAGCTTTGAATCGGTTACACTATCCAATTTGGTAATGTTCCCATATTAGGAAGCGCATAGCAATAGAAACACTCCCTTGAGAATACCCTTCAATCAGAACCTTATCAATGATTTCCCGTTTTAGCTCAGGAGGATAGTGACGATTGGTTGTCTTTTTGATAACATCGATACCATGACGCTCAATTAAGGGGAACATATACCTTAAGTTATTAGTGTTCACACAAAACTGGTCATGAATTTGTGACCAAGTAACGCCTGATTTTCTCATCTCATATATTTTGACTTTATCTTCATAGCTTAATTTCATACAAAAACACCTCAAAAGTTAGATTTTTTTCTGTCCAACTTTTGGGGTGCGGTTCAATATTCATCTTTTATTTTTAATTGTTTTATAATTTAAAAGCTCTAAAATAAAGTTAGCCATTTTGAGAGTATGAAAAAACATCTCAGAGAGATATAATTGTAACCAAAACAACAATTAGAAGGCTTCTGAGATCCAAGACTATTATACACCAAAAGGGAAACACTTGACAATAGCTGACCGTCGACATATTGAGCACTGGCTCAAGGAAAGTCTCTCCAATCATGAAATAGCTAGAAGATTAGCTAAGGCTCCTCAAACAATTAACAACGACATCAGACGAGGGATTGTTAGGCAACAGGTGTTGACAAAGATCCGAAATATCATACAAAAAAAGAGGCTGATGCCTCCCTATTTGTTTATCAACTCCGCCAGTAGGACTCGAACCTACGACATCATGATTAACAGTCATGCGCTACTACCAACTGAGCTATGGCGGATAAGAGCCAAGCGACTACCCTATCTAACAGGGGGCAACCCCCAACTACATCAGGCGTTCTAGGGCTTAACTACTGTGTTCG
>NZ_JBCLSK010000066.1:0-4143 GCF_041225505.1 Streptococcus hyointestinalis
CCAGTCTCCTGTAAAGTACAGAAAACTGGCCTCATGAATGTGTTTTTCTTGTGTCCCATTATAAGGGTGCAGTGCCTTTCCTTGCTGTTTTTATTTTCCAGTCGCACGTTTGCGGTAGATAAGAAGCGCTTGTCCGACAAAGACGACCATGGCAAGTAGCAAGCTCAACATAGCATAGACCAGCTGCGCAGGATAGTTTGGGCTGATGGTAGCAAAGAGCTCTAGGACATAAGAAGCACTCGCCCCGCCCAGTAGGCAAAAGACCAAAATCAGGGTCGTTGCGCTAGCAATCTTTGACTCCTCCACCACTTCTGACGCTAGGCTAAAAGTAGTCGTGACGATTATACTGTATAAAAAGCCTGAAATCATAACCCCTAGCGACATGACCAGTAGATTTTGCGCTAGAGAGATGAGTGTTAAACCGCAAGATAGGAAAAGCAATGAGAGCACGATGAGGTAAACGCCAAATCGCTTTAGGAGCCCTCCGAAAAAGAGACCTGCGACAATCCCCATCAACATCATGATACTGAGGATAAAGCTCGCCTGACTGGCGCTTCCCAAGCCTAGACTGGTGACAAGAATAGGGATACGTAGGGTGTTTGCGCTATTGATATTGATAGCAAAGCCTGCTAATAAAGCCAGAGCAATGATGATAGACAGCTCTCTTTTAGTAAAGCGCACCTTAGACTTTTGCGTGACTTTGGGAGCTTCTTTTGCTTGACTCACAGGTGAGCACAAAAGGTAAAAGATGAGGATAGGCAGGGCAAAAAGGTAGATGGCAAAGGCAGTTGACCAGCCAAAGCCAAGGACTAGTCCTACGATAGCTGTCAGCACTGCATTTCCCAAAATCTCAACAGAACCTCTGATACCTAGCATCTGCATGCGCTCAGCACCACGGTAATTTTCACTAATGATACTAATAGCTCGTGCGTTGATAAAGCCAAGCCCCAAGCCAAGAATAACCCGTGACAGATAGACTAGGGTGTAATCTTGCACAAGCACTGGCAAGCTCCCACCAAAAGCCACCAAGAGAAGCCCTGTGATAATCATCGCCCTCTCCGACATAAAGCGACTCAGCCAAGGCGTCACAAGAATCATGGCAAGAACCGCAAAGGACGAGAGGGAAAATAAGAACTCAACACGACTAGCTGCGATACCCTGCGTCTTAAAAAAAGCAATCATCTGTGGCAGAGCTGACGATGGTGAAAATGTCGACACCAACATCAAAGACAGAGACAAAATGCCGAGCTTTTCTAAATGTTTCTTCATAGAGACCTTCCTACTTGTTTTTTAGCATAATTAGAGTATAATCAATATCAGATGATAAAAATAGGACATTGGTCCCATTTAACAAAGTAAGGAGCAAATGACACCTCAGATGACAAACTACAGAGCTGACTTGGCGGCGATTTTTCCAAAGAGGTACCAAAAGCACCTCAGACTCTATGAGCTTGAGGCTGGTGAGGTCATTTGCCATCAAGGCGACAAACTTGGTGCCCTCTGCTACATCCTTGAGGGGCAAATCAAGGTCGTACGCAGGCTCTACAATGGACGTGAGCACATCCTTGATACCAAGACTGGACCAGCTCTTATTGGGGAGATTGAACTGCTCACCCAGCAAAAAAACGTCTCCTCGGTCGTCACACTGACAAAAGTCACCATCGCAAAATTGCCCCTAGATCACCTCGAGGAAGACCTCCTAAACGACGCTAGCTTTCTACTTAATATCGGAAAAGAGCTGGCACAAGCCCTCTATCAGCAAAATATCCATAGCACCACCAACATCACCTACACCCTAAAAGAGCGCCTAGCCACTCACATCCTAAAGCATTCTGCAGACGACCGCTTTCGCCCAGAGCGCACACGCCTTGCAGAGTCTTTTGGTGTTAGCTACCGCCATGTCAGCCGTGTCCTACAGCAACTGACAAAGGACGGTATCCTCGAAAAAGACAAGCCCTACTACTCTATCAAGGACAAGAAAGCCCTCAAAAAGCTACAGATAACAGACTAGATGACTTTCTTGTGACCTTATGATATGATAGAGGAAAAGAAAAAAGTGGACACAAAAACAAAGAAAACATAAAAGGAGACTACATGCCTACAATAGACAAACTCACTAAACCTAGCCATTTAATCAACATGTCTGACATCATCCGTGAGGGCAATCCTACTCTTCGTGCCGTCGCAGAGAATGTGACCTTTCCTCTTTCTGACCAAGACATCATCCTTGGTGAGAAGATGATGCAGTTCTTGAAAAATTCACAAGACCCTGTCATTGCTGAAAAGATGGGACTTCGTGGGGGTGTGGGACTCGCTGCACCACAGCTTGACATCTCAAAACGTATCATTGCTGTCCTTGTCCCAAATCCAGAGGACGCTGATGGCAATCCGCCAAAAGAAGCCTACAGCCTAGCTGAGGTCATGTACAATCCAAAAGTCGTCGCTCACTCTGTCCAAGACACAGCGCTGGCTGAGGGTGAAGGTTGCCTTTCTGTTGACCGTGAAGTGCCAGGCTATGTCGTACGCCACTCTCGTGTCACTGTCGAGTATGTAGACAAGAACGGCGAGAAAAAACGCATCAAACTGCGTGGCTACAACTCTATCGTTGTCCAACACGAAATCGACCACACTAACGGTATCATGTTCTACGACCACATCAACAAGGACAATCCATTTGCCATCAAAGAAGGACTGCTTATCATTGAGTAATCACAAAAAGGTTTAGAGCACAGCTCTAAACTTTTTCATTGTCCTTTGGCACATACTGTTCTGTCGCTTTGAGTAAGAAAGGAGCGACCAGCGTTGTGATGATGATAACCGTCACCAAGGCTGAGTAAGTGTCGGTCTTTATCAGCTGACTTTGATAGCCGACTTGGGCGATGATAAGCGCCATCTCGCCACGAGAAATCATCCCCGCTCCAACAAAGGCGGACTCAGCCATTGAAAACTTCGCTAATTTAGCCCCACAGCCAGCTCCAAGGAGCTTACTAAGCACAGCAACGACACTCATGATGACAATCAACCAAAGCTGACTTGAAATCCCGTCAAAGCGCATATTTAAGCCGATACTGACAAAAAAGACGGGGATGAAAACCGCATAGCCGATAGGCTCGATGGATTGATTGACCTCATGACATACAGAGGTTTGACCGATAGCGATTCCTGCAAAGAAAGCCCCCACTACCGCACTTAAGCCTGCAAGGTCTGCGATGTAAGCCATTCCCAAGCACAAAATCATGGCAAGAAGAGTCGGACCAACTGGTAGCAAGAGACGCTTGCCCAGTCTAGCTAGGAACGGTGCAATGTAGCGAACCACAAAGAAAATGCTGATAAAGTACAAGAGCTGCTCAAGAAGCGTCAATCCAAGAGAAGCTGAGCCTTCGTTACTGCCTCCAATCATGCTCACCATGACACTCAAGAGAATAACTGCCACCACATCATCAATGACTGCAGCCCCTAAAATGGTCGCACCACCCTTACCAGAAAGCACGCCAAGCTCCTTCATGACCGCTACCGAGATAGAAACCGAGGTCGCAGCAAACAAAACCCCAATAAAGATACTCTCCATCATGGATAAACCAAAAGCAAGCGCAACAGCTGTGCTAGAAGCAGCAGGCACCAAGATACCTAGAGCAGCCACTAAAACACTTGGCTTTAGATAGTGCTTCAAGAGGTCCAAATTACTCTCAAGCCCCGCTAAAAACATAAGGATAATGACCCCTAACTCTGACATATCATGAATGAAATCTGTCATGGTCACCCAACCCAAAATAGCAGGTCCGATAATCACACCAACCAGCAACTGCCCCAAAACCGCAGGTAAACCAATGCGTGCACAGTAGTGCCCTACCAAGGTCGTCGCCAGCAAAATCAATACAAGATTGGCAATAAATACCAAGAGAAATCCTCCTTGTTCACACAAAAAGTACCCCAAAGCTATGCTAATCAATAGCACAGCATCAAAGCACTCACCATCATTTACTCATAATATTATAACAAAATCATTATTTATAGTCTATTTAAAATTATATGACAATATTTCCAACAAAAGAAAAGCACTTGCTTAAAAATGATCTGACCCCAAAAAGTTGGACACAATATTTTAATTGAAGGATTGCGTTCTGTATTGCACAGGACTCAGTC
>NZ_JBCLSK010000067.1:0-3946 GCF_041225505.1 Streptococcus hyointestinalis
TCAGCCATAAAAAGACCTATAATTTTTACTTTGGCATAGATGTCACGAGGGACACCATATTTTTCATCATCCATCTATTATCCTTTTCCTTTCTGCTTGATAATTCTATGATAAGAGATAATAACAATCTGTGCTGTAAGGGGACAAGTTAGTTTCTACTTATCTTAAAAAGTTCTTTTGATATATAAAAAGTTATATATCTTTATAGATAAAAAAGGAAGCCTCAATCATGAAACTTCTATAAATAATATAATTCTTGATGAGAAAGTTTTTGTTTAAAAAAAGTTAGATGTCATCTCAAAAATTTACGATTAATATCTTGATTTTTTAACTTATTCCTGGTATCCTGGTACTAGAGAATTTTTATGGAGGGTAGATATGTCTCATTATAATATTATAGATATTTTTAGTGGTGCTGGAGGACTGACAGAGGGTTTCAGAGATAATAGTTTTAAAATTGTAAAACATATAGAGAAAGACATAGCTGCAAGTCAAACTCTGCTTCTTAGAGATATTTTCTATTACCTCCAACAATCAGATAAGTTGTATCTATACAATAAATATTTGAATAATGAAATAACTTTTGAAACTCTGTTGGAACATACTCCTCCTGAGATTCATAATAAAATGCTAAACATTGAAATTGGACATGATACTATTGATTTCATTTTCAACCAAATTGAAGAAAAGACAATAACAGGAATTATAGGTGGACCGCCTTGCCAAGCATATTCTACTATAGGAAGAGCAGCAAATAGGAATAAAAAGGATACTGATGAACGAATTTATCTGTATAGATATTATGTAGAATTTCTAAAAAAATATAGACCTAATTTTTTTGTCTTTGAAAATGTCAAAGGGCTTTTAAGTTTCAAAGATATTAACGGAGATCTACTTTTTCCAAAGATGCAAGAAGAATTTAGAGAAATCGGCTATTCTATAGATTATCGTTTAATTAATGCTGCAGACTATGGAGTACCTCAAAAACGTGAACGTATTATTATTTTTGGCGTTCCTGATAATTCATCAAAATTAATTGAAAAGTTTTTTAATGCCTTACAATCTCAAAAAAGAAAACCCATTTCTGTTAAAACAGCTTTATCTGATTTACCACAACTGCATCAGGGGCAAGAAAAGAATCAATATCAGCATGAACCAAATGATTATGTCCGAAAATACTTTAGAAAAAATACGAATATCCTACTTACTCAGAATATTGCACGTCCTCATCGAGAAATAGACCTAAAAATTTATAAAGAAGTTGCACTGGCTCGGTCAAAAGGTAAAAATTTAAAGTATAACGAACTTGATAAATCATTAATTACCCATAAACACACTGATAAATTTTTAGATCGCTTTAAAGCTTTAGATTGGAATCAACCTGCACACACGGTCGTTGCACATATTGCCAAGGATGGACATCACTATATTCATCCTGATATAGAGCAAAATCGTTCTATTACAGTACGTGAAGCAGCACGCCTCCAAGGTTTTCCTGACGATTTTTATTTTGAAAATTCAAGAACAAGCGCCTTTACTCAGATTGGAAACGCAGTTCCTCCTATTTTGAGTAAGAAAATCGCACAAGCGATTAAAATGATAATCAAATTATGATCTTATAAACTTTTTGATTTCGATTATTAACTCATAAAAACTCTTGGGAAATAATTTTCCAAGAGTTTTTATGACTAAGTTTTAAGAATAGGTATCAAGAAGATAGACTAGTCCTTTATATATTTAAAAGCTAAAAGTAACTGAGGCGCTACAGTGTCCCACATTTCTTTAAGCTTATCAAATTTGGGCCAATTCATTTCATCATGCATTAACTGGTCTAATTGTGGAATAACCTTTACATCATCAAAGTTACTCTTTAAATTATCTTTATTCTTTTTATTACAATCTCCCTTAAATTCAAAAAAATTTAATGCAGACATATACTTATTATACAAAGTAATATTTTTAACAGAAACAGCTTTAGAGTAAGTTATGTCATTATGTGGTGCCTTGCCAGCCCATAGCTTATTTTTAGTTAATGTATCTTTATATTTAACTAACAGTGAAGTAATTGTAGTATCAATAATCCCTCTTAGCAGAAGACCTTGTGCTAAAATAAAACGGTTCGGATCATCAGCTGAAGTTGCAGCAAGTCGTGTTTCAGCTCTGAGCATTCGAATCTTGTTGGACAGTTCATCTGGGACAACAAAATTGTTAGGTATTAAATCCTTATATACATTTTCTTCAATTCCCATTGTTTGAGTAGCATCTGCTACACTTTCTAAAATTTTACGCTTTAATTCAGAAGGAATTGTCATTTTTTCATCTTCTAATAATAAAGCTATAGTATCAATCGTTTCCTTATCCTTTTTTAGTAAATCAGGCGAGTCCAAAACTTTTTTTATTTTTGGTACATCCTTTTGTGACTTCTCAGCCTTCGTTTGCTTTCTTTGATTCCAATCTTGACGCCATCTCTTTTGAATTACTCCCATTAATTTATTCAAATTTTCACGTAGGAATTGTAAATCAGAGTCTGCATTCCACAAAATGGCTTGTCTGTCAGTAGAAATAAAATCTTTAGATGGGCTATCATCAATGAAATCAATATCAAAATATCCTGTCGCATAATCATAAAAACGGTCATTAGCCCGCTCACTAAATTGATGTGGTGTATGCTCACTAGCGAGCTTACCATGCGATAATACACTAAAACCTTGCTCAGTTGCTTTTAACGGAGTTTCTTTTGTAAATACAACTCCACTAACATTTTTATTAACAAGCTCAATAAGTGCATTATTAGTTTTCAATTCTTCTTGAAAGTCTTCAGGGAATCTATAGGTAAAATCAAGTTTTGTACTCGGTTTTATACTATTTTCAAAAACCTTTTCATCTAATTCAATCGTCTTTCCTTTTTCGTCTGATAGTATAACCAAAAAATTATTTCTTGAAAAAAGATTAAAACGTCTTGATAAAGCTAAGGCTAAAGAATCCATTTTTGCAATATTTTGAAGACTAATATCCAAAATTCTAATTTCTGTCCCTGATTTTTGATTTACACTTTCATTGACATAGAGTGCTTCAGGATGGTAAAATTCCTCTTCTGAAGTTGCTTGTATAGAGCGGTAATTCATCTCAAAACCATTTTTAAGGTTATCTTTTATACTAATAACTTGAATACGATCAGCAACTCCAAACAATGCTAATTTTCCTAAGCCTTTTTTTCCTGTTAATTTTCTCCCTTTTGGTGTTAGTCCTATACCATTACTCCTACGATTACGGGCAACCCTTAAAAAATTAGAATTCAATTCTTCTAAAGTCATTCCGTGACCATTATCAGAAACCGATATTGATCTTCGAGAATAATCAATATGGATTTTTACCTCACTTGCATCGGCATCCCAAGAATTTGTAATAAGTTCCATTAATGCTTGAGGTAACTGCTTATATAACCCAACACCTAAATGTTGTACTGCTGAAGGCGCAAAACCCAAAGTAAAATTATCTTTAGCCATAATACTCCTAACAATAATATCTTTCTTTTATTTTTACAGAATTTCGCTAAACTAAACAAAAATCGTGTAACTTCCTATTACTTAATACAATAATGATTTTTATAAAAAATGTCAATACTAAGATACACCTATGCACACAAAAAGAAGCCTCAATCATGAGACTTCTTAACCATAGCAAAGAAAGTTTCTTCTGAAACAATGGTAATCGCTTGTCCTTGTGCCTTGCGAAAGAGGGCTGCTTCATACTTTTTAGAACGTCGATCAGGTTCAAAGAGATCTAGCTGCTTATGTCCTGCTACTAGAATATCTGTTTGACTAGAGATATAGTTCTGAACTATTGCCCCTTCTTGTTCCAAAAACTCTGTAGCCTCTTGCCTTGTCATAGGACGCAGACTACCTGTAATCACTACAACCTTACCTGTTACATCCATCATAGGCAT
>NZ_JBCLSK010000068.1:0-3774 GCF_041225505.1 Streptococcus hyointestinalis
TATCCTAAGAAAGTATTAGATTACAAAACTCCCAGAGAGGTGTTATACGCTGGCTAACTTGGACTTGAATTTTGCCAAAAGAACACCTGCTCATATCAATGAACAAGTGTTTGTCTGTTATTCAACGCTCATCAAATAAGGATAAACAGGCTGTTTACCATCATGGATTTCAACTTCTACATCTTCGTAAGTCTCCTCCAAATCATCAGCTAAAGACTCAGCAAGAGCCATATCTCCATCCTCACCAACAAAAATAGTAATAATCTCACTATCTCCATCAATCATCTGAGCAAATGTATCTTTCAACGTTTTCTCGACATCTGGGTTAGAGACGACAATTTTGCCATCTACCATACCTAGGTAGTCATTTTCATGGATAACTAAGCCATCAATAGTCGTATCACGGACAGCTAATGTAATGCTTCCGCTAACAACATCCTCAAGACTTGATGACATAGCTTCTTTATTATCCTCTAAAGTCTTTGTTGTATCAAAAGCTAGGAGAGACGTTAGACCTTGTGGAATGGTTTTTGTCTCAATAACTGCTGCTGGTTTATCAACAACCTGTGCAGCACTTTGTGCAGCCATGAAAATATTCTTGTTATTTGGCAAGATAATGACATTTTTAGAATTCACAGACTCAATCGCTTTTACGATATCTTCTGTTGATGGATTCATCGTTTGACCACCTGAGATGATATAGTCCGCTCCTTGTGCCTTGAAGATTTCTGCTAAGCCGTCGCCTGCAACAACTGCAATGATACCAAATTCTTTTTCTTCTTGACTAACTTCTTCGTCAGCTTCCTTTTGCACTTGCGCTTCGTGTTGGTTACGCATATTATCCACTTTAACTTTGACAAGTGAACCGTATTTCAAACCTTCTTGAAGCACCAAACCTGGATCTTCCGTATGTACATGGACTTTGACAATTTCATCGTCATTGACGACAAGAAGAGAATCACCTAAGTTACTTAAATACCCTTGAAATTCTTCGTAGTTAAACTCTTTAACATAGGTAGGACCTTGTTTAAGAGAAACCATGATTTCAGTACAATAACCATAAGTAATGTCTTCAGTTGCCACATGACTAGCAACAGACTTATGATGTTCAGCGTTAATCATCTCAGTCATTGTCGCAGGAGTCGCTTTAAATTCCTCAGAAGCGATATATTCACCCGTCAAGGCTGCTAAAAATCCTTCATAGATAAAGACTAATCCTTGTCCACCAGAGTCAACGACACCTACTTCTTTAAGTACGGGCAACATTTCTGGAGTTTTTGCTAAGGCATTTTTAGCACCCTCAAGGGCTGCACGCATGACTTCAACAGCATCATTGGTCTCTTCAGCTTGCTTTAGAGCTGCAATTGCTGCACCACGTGAAACAGTCAAAATAGTCCCTTCAACAGGTTTCATGACTGCCTTGTAAGCAACCTCTACCCCAGCTTGAAAGGCATGCGCTAAATCAAGACCATCCAGTTCTTCTTTGTCTTTGATGCTTTGACCAAATCCACGGAAAAGCTGTGATGTGATAACACCAGAGTTCCCTCTAGCTCCCATCAACAGACCTTTAGCTAAGATTTGTCCAAATTCGCCAACAGTTGCAGCTGGTTTATCAGAAACTTCTTTAGCTCCATTTTCCATTGTCATACTCATATTTGTTCCTGTATCGCCATCTGGAACAGGAAAAACATTGAGTGAGTTCACATATTCTGCTTGATTTCCAAGTCTGGTACTTCCTGATTGGACCATTTCTTGGAATAAACTTGTTGTTATATTTGACACTAACCTTCTCCTACGACTTTGATATTTTGCACATAAACAGTAACCGCATCAACACTTAGGCCTAGCTGTTGTTCTAGGTTAAATTTGACACGCTCTTGAATATTTTTAGAAACTTCGCTAATCTTAACACCATAGCTCATCACTGTGTAAACATCAACAGTAATACCGGCTTCTGTTGACTTGACAACAACACCTTTAGCAAAGTTTTCACGACGTAATAAAGCTTGAAAATTATCTTTAAATGCGCTCTTGCTAGCCATACCGACAACACCAAATATTTCCGTTGCAGCACCGCCAACAACCGTAGCAATAACGTCATCAGACAGTTCAATTTGCCCATCTTTTGTATTAATTTTTACAGTCATATTATTACCTCAAAAAGTTTCTATCACCTTATTTTACCACAGTTTAGATGACTTGTAAAAACTTAAATATACCCGTGGTGCTAGTTGATTTCAAAATAGTGTAAGTTATGAGCTAGAATAATTTGTTCAATTCGTAACTGTAGTCCGGCTAGGCTTCTAGCTAATGTATGTTCGATGTCAAAGAGACGACACAGTTCAGAAAAACGTGTTTCAATCGTTCGTCTCATGGCCATCACTTTCCAATCGTTATGTTCTTCGGCCCCTGTCATGTTTTTACGAAATGGCGTCCATAGATGGTCACCTTGTTGTTCTAAGTCCTTCTTGAGTTCACTGCTCAGGTAGCCTAAATCCCCTAGGATAACCGATTGCTTACACCCTTCTAATAGTTCATAAACCACCTTGATATCATGTACAGAGGCTGGTGTGACAACATAGTTCAGAATATAACCAGATAAGGTCACCAGCATATGAACCTTGAACCCATAGAACGATAGCTGCTTAGAGGCGTTGTAGCCAATATCGGCTAATCCTTTAAAAATGGTAGCTCTATGATTGCGAATAGGTTGGCAAAGGAAAACTATCTATAATGGCTAGTTTATCAGATGGAAGCATTTCACTCATAGCTTTTCGGATTAATTGGATCAGCCAAATCAATTGTTTTGACCGACGATTGAAACGACTTCTTTCTAGTAACCTACCACAAGGACAGAGGTAACAGATGTTGTAGAAATGACGCTGTGATGTCATGCCTAGTTCAGCTTGTAACAAAAGCAAGACAAGAATCGATTCATCTGAAACTTTGACTAGGCCAACATTACGCCGATGTTTGAAGGAATCTGGGCAATAGTTTTGGTAGAAGTGGTGACAAATTTGTGATAATTGACGTACATTCCATTGCAAATGATGAGATTTAGCAGTATACTGTAAGTGGCTCATTTGGACTAACCTCCTGTATGTTTGGTCACTTACAGTATAGTCCATTTGGGCTTTTTATTGTATTTTGAAATGAACTAGCACCACGGATTAAATATATAGACTAGGACTGAATGGCAATTAAAAAAGCTCCAACGGAGCTTTAATCAATTGAAATTAAACGCGTTCAACTTTACCAGATTTAAGCGCACGAGCTGAAGCCCAAACTTTTTTTGGTTTACCATCAATAAGTACTGTAACTTTTTGGAGGTTAGGTTTAACGCTACGTTTTGTTTTATTCATCGCGTGTGAACGGTTGTTTCCTGATACCGTTTTACGACCTGTAAAATAGCAAACTTTAGCCATGATTTTCCCTTCCTTTTGATTTATTACGGATGTGCTAGCACCACATACCCCACTAGTATAGCATAGCTAATCAAGAATTGCAATACTTTCTAGAAAATATTATCCACTTTACAGTCACTTCTGCCGATTGCAGGGCTCGAACCTGTGACCTACGCGTTACGAGTGCGTTGCTCTACCAACTGAGCTAAATCGGCTTTTTACTTGATGTCATCTTATCACAATAGCCTGGCTCCGTCAAGCTATACCAATTAAAAATTTAAAATAAAGATCACTCCCCACTTGTCAAGTCAAGTGCAACAGGTTCGATAGTAGACTAGAAAACCTGTGTTCAAGCTGTTTGGGCTAGCTC
>NZ_JBCLSK010000069.1:0-3510 GCF_041225505.1 Streptococcus hyointestinalis
TACACCATGTACAGCTATAACTTCCTGGCCTTTCGCTATGTCAACGTCTTGCTGACGGTTGTCTTGCTAGCGGTTTTGGTGGGGAGTTTGGTTTTGTTGCTCTTAAGGCGTGCGCCAAAGACGACGACAACGCTTCTAGCACTGTTTTCAGTGGTCACCTGTGCGATCTTGTTTGCTTTTCGCTCTGCCATTAATCTCGGAGAAAGCCTAAACAAGTCCACTTTTTACTCGGAAGTGGAGATGAGTGTGGTGGTGCCAAAGGACAGCTCTATCACCTCCATTGACCAAGTGACGACGGTTGACGCACCAACCTCTAGTGACTCGGACAATATCACAGCTCTGATTGATAAGGTCAAGTCAGACAAGGGCGTCAGCCTCAAGACGACAGAAGTGGACTCTTATCAAAAAGCCTACACCAATCTGATGAGCGGCAGCTCCCAAGCTATGGTTCTAAACAGTGCCTACTCGAGTCTCCTCGAGCTGCAGGACAAGGACTTTAGCTCTAATCTCAAAACCCTCTACACTTACAAGGTTAAAAAAGCGACCAAGTCAACGGCAACCTCAGCCAACAAGGATAGCTTTAACATCTATGTGTCAGGGATTGATACCTACGGCTCTATCAGCACCGTGTCTCGCTCAGACGTCAATATCATCATGACGGTCAATCTCAAGACCCACAAGATTTTACTAACCACGACCCCACGAGACAGCTACGTGCAAATCCCAGATGGTGGCAACAACCAATACGACAAGCTGACCCATGCGGGTATCTATGGAGTGGATACCTCTCGTAAGACTCTGGAAAACCTCTATGGCATCACCATTGACTACTATGTCCGCCTTAATTTCACGTCCTTCTTGAAACTGATTGACGCTATTGGCGGCATTACCGTCTACAACGACCAAGCTTTCACCTCTTACACCAACAAAAACTACAGCTTTGAGGTGGGCAATGTCACTCTGGACTCCGCTGGAGCGCTAGCCTTTGTTCGTGAGCGCTATTCGCTAGAAAATGGGGACAATGACCGTGGCAAGAACCAAGAAAAAGTCATCTCTGCCATTGTCAATAAGCTAGTGTCGCTCAACTCACTAACCAAGCTCTCCACCATTGTCTCTAACTTACAAGACTCCATCCAAACCAATATGCCACTGTCTGACATCATGGAAATCGCCAACTCCCAGTTGTCCTCAAATGACAAGTTCACCGTGACTTCACAAGCGGTAACTGGTACTGGCTCAACAGGGGAATTGACCTCTTATGCCATGCCATCAGCCAGTCTCTACATGATGCAACTCAACCAAGACAACATTGATAAAGCCAAGGCAGCCATCAATGCCACACTAAATGCCAACTAAAGGAACGGGTATGATTGATATTCATTCACACATTGTTTTTGATGTTGATGATGGTCCCAAGACCCTAGAGGAGAGTTTAGCCCTTATCGGCGAGAGCTACCGTCAGGGAGTGCGCACCATCATCTCGACCTCCCATCGGCGCAAGGGCATGTTTGAAACGCCTGAGCGCACCATTCATGAGCACTTCCGAGTGGTCAAGGAAGCGGCAGAAGAGCGCTACGAAGATTTGACCATTCTCTATGGCGGTGAGCTCTTTTACACCGAGGACTTGCACCAAAAGCTGGAGAAGGGCATGGTGCCGACCTTGAATGGCACTCGCTATGCGCTGATTGAGTTTAGTATGCTCACACCATGGCGGGAGATCCACTCGGCCCTCACCAAGGTTTTGATGCTAGGCATCACCCCAGTGGTCGCCCACATCGAGCGCTACAATGCTCTTGAGTACAAGGCGGATCGGGTGCGGGAGTTGATTGACATGGGCTGTTACACCCAGATTAACAGTAATCATGTCTTAAAGCCCAAGCTCTTTGGCGATAGCGAGAAGCTCTTTAAGAAGCGAGCACGCTATTTTCTAAAGGAAGATGTGGTGCACTGCGTTGCCAGTGACATGCACAATCTGGATAAGCGCCCGCCTTATATGCAAGCAGCTTATGAGACCATCTTTAAAGACTATGGGCGCCACAAGGCGCATGCCTTATTCAAGGGCAACCTTGAGAAAATCATTAGTAACCAAGTATTATAGGAGACCGTATGAACGCGAAGGAAACTTCAACCATTGAAATTGATGTTATTGTCTTGCTTAAGAGCTTGTGGCAGAAAAAGTTCTTGATTCTTTTTGTGTCGCTTTTTGTCGCTGCACTCGCCTTTTTAGGCTCGACTTTCCTCTTACAAAAGGAATACACCTCAACGACACGGATTTATGTGGTCAATCGTACCGATAACAACATCACCAACCAAGACCTGCAAGCTGGTAGCTACTTGGTTAATGACTACAAGGAAATCATCACCTCAGCGGATGTCATGAACCAAGTCATTGACAAAGAAAACTTATCCTTGACGCCTAGCGAATTGTCTAAGAAAGTAGCGGTCACTATCCCAACGGATACCCGTGTGATTTCCATCTCTGTGGAAGACAGCAATGCCAAAGAAGCGGCTCGTCTAGCCAATGCCGTTCGTGAAGCTGCGACGACAAAGATCAAGGAAGTGACTAAGGTGGAGGATGTGACGACGCTTGAAGTCGCTAAGGTCTCAAACACCCCATCCTCACCCAACACCAAGCGCAATACCCTGCTTGGCTTTTTGGTCGGTGCTTTCCTCTCTATGGCAGCTGTCATCCTAGCAGAAGTGCTCGATGACCGTGTCAAGTCAGCCGAAGATGTGGAAAACAGACTGGAGCTCACCCTCCTAGGCACTGTCCCTGATATGAGTAAACTATAAGGAGATACGATTGATGACACGTTTGACGATTGCTTCTAAAAAGCAAAGCTTATACGAGAAAGCTGAGGAGTATTACAACTCTATCCGTACCAATATCCAGTTTAGCGGTAGCGATATTAAGAGTATCGTGTTGACCTCTGTGCAACCTAACGAAGGGAAAACCACAACAGCAGTCAATCTAGCTATTTCCATGGCTAAGGTGGGCTTTAAGACCCTCTTGATTGATGCGGATACCAGAAACTCTGTGCTGTCTGGAACCTTCCGAGCAGAGGGCAGTGTGGTGGGCTTGACCAGTTATCTGTCTGGCAATGCCGAGTTGGCAGAAGCCATCTGTGAGACCGATATCCCAAACCTCATGGTCATTCCAGCAGGACAAGTGCCACCAAACCCTACTCACCTCTTACAAAATACCAATTTTACCCACATGATGGAGATGACCAAGCAGTTGTTTGATTATGTGATTATCGATGCGCCACCGATTGGTTTGGTAGTGGATGCGGCCATTATCGCCAAGAGCTGTGATGGTGCCATTATCGTGACCGAGTCTGGCGCCATTAAACGCCGCTTTGTCCTCAAAGCCAAGGAGCAGCTCGAACACAGCGGCACCCAATTTTTAGGGGTCATCCTCAATAAAGCCGCCCATAGTGTGGGTAGTTACGGTGACTACGGTAATTATGGGGAGTATGGACAGAAAGAGAAGAAATCTCGTAGAAGAAA
>NZ_JBCLSK010000070.1:0-3455 GCF_041225505.1 Streptococcus hyointestinalis
ATCCTAAGAAAGTATTAGATTACAAAACTCCCAGAGAGGTGTTATACGCTGGCTAACTTGGACTTGAATTTTGCCTTCTAGGTCATTTTCAGGATTTATGATGAAAAAATTGTAAAAATAGATGACAAACCCTAGTCTTTGTGATACTATAAATAGGAATGTTTAAAGGAGAATGCTATGCCAGCACCAATAAAACATGAGCAACACACTATTGATACCGAAAATAATGCTCATACTACCCCAAAATCGCAGTCATTTAAAGCGATTGATACAAATACAGCTAAATACAAAGATTTAGTCTTTTTTGCACAACTCTCTGGGTTTGCCATTAGCACTGTTTTCATTACCTTTTTATTTCTGACAATTAGTTTTGCTCCTTTCTGGGCGATTTCGCTCGCTCTGCTAGCTAGTTTTGGTTTAAGAATCGGTATCAAGGCACTTATAAAAGCATTGAAGTAACACGCTCACACTTGAGTGTGTTTTTTTCTAACTAAAAAAGAGCACCTATGGCGCTCTTTTTTAATCTTTTTGTTCTTTTTTGTCTTCTTTAGTCGCTTTACTTGTGTTATCTTCTTTGACTTCTTTAGATTTTTTAGCGCTAGCTGCTTTTTCTTCTTGGCTGGCTTTTGCGACTTCTTCAAAGTTTTCAGCGACTTGTGCTTCTTTGTTGGCTTTGATGTCTTTTAACTCAATGATAATATCATCAACTTCCGCTTTGACGTCATCTGGGTCAACGACATCCTTGTCTGCTTCTGCAACATCGTTAAATTTTGCTTTGACGTGGTTGATGACATCACCAGCTTTGCTGACTACTTCGTCACCTTTTTCTTTGACAGCAGAAACGACATCTTCTTTGGTTAATTCACCAGATTCAAATTTTTCTTTGTAATCGTTGAAGGTATCTACAGCAAGGCTAGAATATTCGTGCGCTTTGTCTTTTGCTTTTTGGTGATATTCTTCTGGGTGTTCACGGTAAGCTTTGTAGGCTTTAGCAGCACGGTCTTTGACTTCTTTTCCCTTTTCGCTGCTCAAGAAATAAGCAGCTGCTGCACCTGAGGCGATTCCAACGATAATAGTACTCATCCATTTACTCATAATTTTTGTCCTCTATGTGTTATTTCCTAATCCTTTTTCTTAAACAGCTTGCTGGCTACCTTACCAACAGCAAAGGCAGAGCTGGCTTTAGCAACGCCACTTGTCACGCTACTAGCACGCTCGGTTAGGCTACGTGCTTGTGCATTGAGGTCTGACACACTCTCTGATAAGTCAGCAATGGCAACAAACAGTGGATCAATTGTCGCTACTTTGCCATTGACATCTTCGACTAGGATATTGGCTTTTGCGAGGATGTCATTTGTTTGATGCAATGTGACGTTAATGTCACTTGTTAATACTTGTAAACTTGTCTTTGCTTCATCGACAGCATTTGACAATTTGCGCAATAAAACAATCGCATATAAGACCAAAACAGCAAAGGCGATAGCGATAATGAGAACTGCTGTTTTCTCCATGTTAGTTTTCCTCCTTGGTTTCCAAATAGTAAGGACCAATGCCCTTTAGACGGTGATAAACGATAAAAACAATACCAATAATGACCAAAAGTACAGATAGCCATTGTGACACACGCATGCCCATAAAGTAGAGGCTGTCGGTGCGCATGCCTTCGATGACAAAGCGCCCACAACCATACCAGATGAGATAAAAGGCAGTAATCTCGCTCTGTCTCCAGAGATGAGGCTTGTGGCGAGTCGCTATGATGATGATAAAGCCGATAACATTCCAAATAGACTCATAGAGAAAGGTCGGAACACGATAGCTACCATCAATATACATCTGCTGCCTGATAAAAGCCGGTAAGTAGTTTAAACTGTCAACTGCTTTTCCGTAGGCTTCTTGGTTAATGAAATTTCCCCACCGTCCAATGGCTTGTGCAATCATCACACCTGGTACTGCAACGTCTAAGAAGTTGAGAGGATTTATCATGCGACGATAAGAAAAGACAAGTAAGACTAGAAGCCCTGCAATCAAGCCTCCATAGATGGCGATACCGCCATTCCAGATGGCTATAATCTCGTCTAAATGCTGGCTATAATAGCCCCACTCAAACGCCACATAATAAATCCTTGCACCAATGATAGCTATCGGAAAGGCAAGGAGAATAAAATCTAGAATATCATCAGAGCGAATGCCCTTTTTCTCCCCCTCTTTCATAGCCAGATAAACAGCAAGCAACAAGCCAGAAACAATACAAATAGCATACCAATGAATGGCAATTGGACCTAGCTGAATAGCAATTGGGTTAATCATTGGTTTTCCTCGTGTTGGCTGATGAGTTTTGTGAGACGTTCTTCAAAGGTCTTTGTCGCATCAAATCCCATTTGTTTAGCACGATAATTCATAGCGGCAGCCTCGATGACCACAGAGACGTTGCGTCCAGTCTTGACTGGAATGCGGATACGAGGGACTTTGACACCAGAGAGCTCGATTTCTTCATTGCCATTTCCCAGTCGGTCAAAGTCTTTGCCTGTCTCAAAGTTTTCAAGATAAATAGAGAGTTGCACTTGTGAAGAGTCCTTAACAGAGCTAGCGCCGTATAAGCTCATGATGTCAATGATACCGACACCACGAATTTCAAGCAGATGTCTTAAAATCTCAGCAGGCTCACCCCAGAGAGTCTCCTCATCTTTGGCAAAAACATCGACTCGGTCATCAGCCACTAGGCGATGTCCTCTCTTGACAAGCTCTAAACCTGTCTCGCTCTTTCCGATACCGGAGTCCCCTTGAATCAAAACACCCATGCCATAGATGTCCATCAGAACACCATGCACACTGATACGCTCAGCTAGGCAAGAATCCAAATACCCAGAGATTTCTCCTGAGAGACGGCTAGTGGGCACATGGCTCTTTAAGATAGCGACATTGTGCTCTTTTGCTGCTCTTAGCATCTCCTCTGGAATGTCTAAATTTCTAGCGACAATAGCGGCAGGCGTTTCACTTTGAAACATCTCGCTTAGGACCTGATAGCGGTTGTGTGAGGTCATCTTGGTCAGATAAGACCACTCTTTCATCCCAAAGAGCTGCAGGCGCTCAGGGGAATAATAATCAAAATACCCTGTCATCTCAAGACCAGGTCGTGAAATATCAGCTGTTGTGATTTCTTTTTCAAGATGAGAGGTATCGCCGTAAGCAATCTCCAACTTCAACTTATCCACTAACATCTGTACTGTTACTGACATGTCTATCTCCTTGTTAGCAAACCCACGAATGTGGTAGATGGTTATCATTTAGTATTATACCATAATATACCCACAAAAAGACAGTTCAAAAACTGCTTGAGTGTCCTATTTTTACAGCAAAAAAAGAAAGCCTAGTCATCAACTTGATATACTCCCCATATAGTAGACAGTGAAAAAACAAAAATTCACTAGAAACTATAAGGGGAGTTTTCATATGTC
>NZ_JBCLSK010000071.1:0-3316 GCF_041225505.1 Streptococcus hyointestinalis
TTGCTGCAGGTGGTGTAGCTAGTCAGACAGCTATGGCTGAGGAGACTCCAGTCGTTGAGACTGAAACATCTATAGACACCTTAGCAGGGACTGATGTTGTTGCTATGTCATCAAGCAGTATAACTGTAACAGATACAGTGCAACAAGCAAGTGCATCAGAAACTACACCGTCATTATCAACCTCAGAGTCATCGAGCGTATCAAGCTCTTTGTCTGAGTCACAATCACTAAGTGCTTCACTCTCTGAGTCTGTGTCAGAATCAGTAAGTGAATCCGTATCTGAGTCTATCTCGGAGTCAGTAAGTGAGTCAGCTTCAAATGTTCAGTTTGAATCACAAAGTCAGTCAGAGTCACTTAGTAGCTCTGAAGCAAAACATTCTGAAACGGATATTCTCAGTGAAAGTGAAGGAATAACAGTAGAAAAAGCTGAGTTAAATCAAGCAAGAGAAGAACTTTCACAATCTCTATCAAGTGCATTATCTGTCGATACTAGTAAGATGACGCAGGTTGAACGTGTCGGCTATGAAGCATTAAAGGCTGATGCTCAGCGTGTTTTAAGTGAAGCAGATAACTTACTTGTTTCGGCTAGCGTTACACAGTCACAAATTGATGATGTGACACGCCGTGTAAAGCAGTATACTAAGTATCTACAAGATCCAAAAAGTCTGGAGTCTAATTTAGTTTTCAAAGGTTTTAGAGCCTCAACTTCTGGTACAGTTACTACACTCTCGGTTAGTGAATCTGTTTCCGAGTCGGTCAGCGAGTCAATGTCAGCTAGTGAATCATTTTCAGGCTCCAGTTCAAGTTCGCTAAGTGAATCAGTATCAACTAGCACAGTAGCAAGTGAGTCAGAGGTGTCTCGTGATAAAGAAACAACTGTAACTCCTAAAGCTGATGAGGAGATAGAAGAGAAGGCTAGCCCAGCAGACCTTGCAAATCAAAAGAAAGAGGCTACTAGGAATCTAACGGTTGCAATTAGTGATTTGAAGCAAACGCTCGCAGCAGCTGAAAGTTTGGAATTGGATGATTTGGCAGCTGCCTACGCCCTCTTACTCCAAGCACAAGGTGTTGTAAGTAGCACTGCCCCATCACTGGAACAGTTGAATGTGATGCAGAGTATCATTGCAGCGACAGATAGCTCTATTCAGAAACGGGTCTCTGAAAAAGTAACAGCTTCTGGTACTAGAAATGGAAATTACATCACTGCAAGCAATGGTTTGACTTATGCGGTGACAACTGCAAACGATGGATCAGAACGCCTTCGCCTCACTTCAATTATGTCTCGTCCAGCTGAACATGGGAAGACCTATGAGGAATTAGGTCTTAACGGGTCAGGTTTCAGAGCTACGGCAAGTGGTTCAAAGGTGACAATCAACCTGGGAGACCTTACTGATGTTCGTGATAGAAAATGGTCAAATGCAACAGGGGGCGGAACACAGACTCCACAGCAACTCCTTTCTAACTTGAAAATTGTCTATGACAGAGAGACAAAGACAATTGAATGGTCGGTTACGTATAACCCAGTTTCTCCTACGGGGCGTTCGGACTGGAACTCAGGGAATACCTATACCGGAGTGTTTATTCGTTTTGGTGGGGATAAAATTGGAACTCCTATTAACGTAAAGGTAAACGGAATTACGGCAACTAGACTAAGCAATCAATACCAGTATCGAACCGTTTCTCCGACAGGACCTCATGGTCCGCAACTGATCACTTTTACGACTACCTATAATGGTGATTTAGCAGATCTAAAGAATAGCTTTGGTTTCCAAATTGTAGGTTCTATTACAAAGGACTTATCAAGTACTTATAAAGAGGATGCGAGCAGGCAATATGGTAGTGCTGGAGGACTTCATGTTGTTTCAAATGGTTCAGGAACGGCTATCAGCTCCATCAGTTCTGGTCAGGTCAAGGCTGATGTTATCAATAAGATAGAGTCAGAGAGTACTTCTACTTCAAAATCTCAGGTCCAATCTTTGAGTGAGTCGACTTCTAAATCCCAATCGGTTTCCAAGTCTCAATCCTTGAGCGAGTCGACTTCTAAATCCCAATCGGTTTCTAAATCTCAATCCTTGAGCGAGTCGACTTCTAAATCTCAATCGGTTTCCAAGTCTCAATCCTTGAGCGAGTCGACTTCTAAATCCCAATCGGTTTCTAAATCTCAATCCTTGAGCGAGTCGACTTCTAAATCCCAATCGGTTTCTAAATCTCAATCCTTGAGCGAGTCGACTTCTAAATCTCAATCGGTTTCCAAGTCTCAATCCTTGAGCGAGTCGACTTCTAAATCCCAATCGGTTTCTAAATCTCAATCCTTGAGCGAGTCGACTTCTAAATCCCAATCGGTTTCTAAATCTCAATCCTTGAGCGAGTCGACTTCTAAATCTCAATCGGTTTCCAAGTCTCAATCCTTGAGCGAGTCGACTTCTAAATCTCAATCGGTTTCCAAGTCTCAATCCTTGAGCGAGTCGATTTCTAAATCTCAATCCTTGAGTGAATCGACGTCTAAGTCCCAATCGCAATCAGTCAGCACCTCCATCTCCGAATCGGTTAGCGAGTCAGTGTCTGAGTCTATTTCAGAATCAGTGAGCGAATCAGTATCTGAATCTATTTCCGAGTCAGTGAGCGAGTCTGTATCAGAATCAATCTCTGAGTCAGTGAGCGAATCCGTATCTGAGTCTATCTCCGAGTCAGTGAGCGAATCTGTATCAGAATCCATTTCAGAATCAGTGAGCGAATCTGTATCAGAATCCATTTCAGAATCAGTGAGCGAGTCTGTATCCGAGTCTATCTCCGAGTCAGTCAGCGAATCCGTATCTGAGTCTATTTCAGAATCAGTCAGCGAATCCGTATCCGAGTCTATCTCCGAGTCAGTGAGCGAGTCTGTATCTGAGTCTATCTCCGAGTCAGTCAGCGAATCCGTATCTGAGTCTATTTCAGAATCAGTCAGCGAATCCGTATCCGAGTCAATCTCAGAATCAGTGAGCGAGTCTGTGTCTGAGTCTATTTCAGAATCAGTGAGCGAGTCTGTATCAGAATCAATCTCCGAGTCTATTTCAGAATCAGTCAGCGAATCCGTATCCGAGTCTATCTCCGAGTCAGTGAGCGAATCTGTGTCTGAGTCTATCTCAGAATCAGTGAGCGAGTCTGTATCAGAATCTATCTCAGAATCAGTGAGCGAGTCTGTATCAGAATCTATCTCTGAGTCAGTGAGCGAGTCTGTATCAGAGTCAATCTCAGAATCAGTGAGCGAATCCGTATCTGAGTCTATCTCCGAGTCAGTCAGCGAATCCGTATCTGAGTCTATTTCAGAATCAGT
>NZ_JBCLSK010000072.1:0-3264 GCF_041225505.1 Streptococcus hyointestinalis
CTATTTTTGCGCAACTTATTATATAACTATTTGCACATCTTATTAAATAACATCATCCACAAATAACCCTGTCTCATCATCTTCCTCATCAAAAACATCTGCAATCACCGCCTGAGTCAACTCGTCTGGCGAAGTGAACTGTGCTTGACCAAGAGGTTTTATTTCTTGTCGTCTTGTAGCCAGTTTCGGTTCCTCTCCGTTTGTTCCTATACGGTCTGTCAAGCTTCTACGCCAAGCAATGATCTTGTCAAAGGTGCTTTGTGCGTCTACGGCAATATCTTGCAATTCAAGCTCTCTATGAGCACTATCTACTGGAATATCAGCCAAAGTCATGCTGTGGTCAAACTCATCTTGCAGGAACATATAGCGATAGGGAAAACTTGTTTTCTCATGTAAGAAGATAGGGTCTGTTGTCACCTTACGCCCTGCATTGTCTCGACCTTTCACCCCACGAAGAATAACCGCTTCTCCTTCTTGAAGTTTGGCTAGTTGTGTTGGTGTTAAGAGCTCTTGCTTAGGGTTCTCAATAGCAACATTCGGATTAGCCTCATCTAGGATATTGCTGGAGCGTCTGCGACGTGTAATCGTACGAGAACCTAGAGCTTTACTGAAGGCTGTATTTGTCGCATCAGATGTTGATTTTACGTAAATTTGGATCGAACAGTTATCTCTAATGGTCTTAGCTGTATTCTCTCCGTATTTATCCGTAAGCTGTTCCAAGTTTTGAATCCAGAGATAGTACAAGATATTTTGACCAAGACCAATAGAAATTTTCGTATCCATGTGAGGAATGGCTGGAATATTAGTGAACTCATCTAGGATATGGAGAAGCCGATTAACGCACTTACGACCATTTGAGAGAGCTAGTTCATAGTTGGCGTTAAATAACTGATCTAGGAAGAGAGAAACAAGACTATTGTATTCGGTTCTATTGGGAGGAGTTACCAGATAAATGACTTTAGGGCTATCAGAATAGACTAAATCAATATCAGATTCTTGGAGCAAGTCTCCTTCTTGTTGGTGTAGAATGGATACTTTGATATGGTCAAGGACAGGCTTCTTGGTATAGTCATCCAGATAGATAATCTTCCCACGCTTCTTATAAACCTTTTCAGCTGAAAATTGAAAGGTTTGGCGACGCATACTAGAAGTACCGTTATTCTCGTGATCAAAGTCAATACTTACTAAAAAGTTATTTGGTAATTTAGGCGCTATGACGTAGGTAAGATAACCTTCACCATCGACAAGCGCTGTGTCTGCATCCACATGGGTTACTTGCCTTGTCGTTTTTCCCCAAGCTGCTTGACTGGTAATGGTAATCTTAGCTGTCTTATGAGCATACTCATTACGCATCGCTGCATTTGAACTAGAGCGGAACTTGATAGATAAGCGACGTGGAAAACCGACAGACTCTAAATCAATCGAGTTTTTAGAGGTCAGTTTAGCAATATTATCTTGTAAGAAGAGGTTAATCCCTGACATCATGCTAGAGAAGACATTTCCCTTAGTTTCTTCAGAAGCAAAGTCAGATGACCTAAAGTTAAGGTCTGCCATATCTCTGAATTTAGAGAACTGTTTCTGGTTAATCTTACGCAGATTATCAAAGTAAACGGTAATTTTGGACTTCTTCTTAACTTGTTGCTCACGGTCTGGGTTTTCAATAATTTCTCCAAAATCATTGACAAAGACCTCTTCTGACCCTAAATCTGTCAAGAATTTAGCGATATTACGAACCGTTACGGTGTCCCAAGCATCCTCCTCTCCATTCTTAAAAGTTTCATTAGCACGGTCAATTAAAGCCATTGCAATCGCATTGAACAGCGAGATAGAGGTATCTTCCCAATATTTAGCATTTCCATCACCCATTCCTGGCTTTGTTTTACGATAGATAGCTTCTGCTACGGCATTGACACGGGTTTGTGTCTTTTCGTAGTAGCCTTTTTGAGCAGCATCTATAGCAAGTGCCAAAGGGTTATATGACATTGACCAGTCCATATTTTGGAAAGAAAGGACATTGACATCATAGCCACGACGGCGCATAGTCTTATAAGAAGACTGATAGTGTTCTCCTTTTGGGTCTGCAATAATCAGTGAGGGTTGAATCTCTGCACGACCATTGATATCAATAGTCGTCGTAATATGCCCTTCGCCTTTACCAGAGCGAGTCATCCCTACACCAAGCATGTTTGTTGTGCTATCATCAATGAAATAGTCCCCTGAAGCCTTAGCATAGATTCCTAAAATTCTTTCCGCATTTGTCATATAGCGGCTAAAAGTCCGATTTTGCCAAAGCATCTGAGAACCTAGTGTTAATCCCGTTAGATTTTTCCTTGTTTCATGGAGGACTGGCACACCTCCTTCTCCTGGATAGGTTTCTGTTTTATTTGGAATTTTCTTATACTGCTGGTGAATTTCTTTAGCAGTCGCAAAGCGGTCATCACCTTCTTCGTTGTGGTTATAATCACGATATTGCTCAAAATTAACCCAGGCAGAACGCCAAGCAATGATTAACCCAATGATAAAAATAGGTATCGCTAAGATAGGCGCTAGAACAAATACCTTGATATTGAACAAATTATGAAGTAACAAACTATCGACATTGAAGTTTACCACCTGACTGTTATCTCTTAACGTTACAACTGAGAAATAAATAAAGCGAATGGCAGCTCGTAAAGCAGTCACTAAGTAGTTCGTTAGGATAAAAGCAATCAAGCTAAATCCTAGTCCCATGTAGACAAAACTGCGATAATTCTTGAAGTAAAGTAGCGGCTTCATTTCTTTGTCGAACCGTTTTCTGTCTTGCTTGACAAAAGGAATCTGATAAATGAGACGAAAGAGAAGATTCCCAAAAACAAGCAGCAACAAAGAAGGAATAACAACCACTAAACGTTTAATGAAACGCCACGTCTTCTCACCTACTGCCCTGCTCTTTGATTTCCAATCAATATCTTTGCGATGTTTACAAGAATACAGAAAAGTATCTTTTTTAGCCTTGATACTTTCCCAAACACTGTCCCTATTAGTGATGAGCTGCTTTATCTTCTGGAAAAGTGTCAACAAAGGCTGTTTGAAAAACTTGAACCCTTGATAACAAAGATACAGAACAAAACTCATCAAAAGAAATGTATTGAAGATACTCACTTTAGCTAGTTGAATGAGAGTGTAATAAATCGCTTCTAGCCAACTAAACATAGCGCTCACCCCTGCTTTCTTCTAGAAAACGCCTTATCTTCTCTCCATAGAAACTCGAAAAGAGAAAAATTT
>NZ_JBCLSK010000073.1:0-2452 GCF_041225505.1 Streptococcus hyointestinalis
GGAACTATATATCTGTTTACACTAACCACAATATGTAGTATTTCGACAACATCAAAAAAGGCGACTTCCAAACTAGGAAATCGTCTTTTCTTCTATCTTGACTATCAATAATATCTTCTCAGTTTATCCTGATTTTCTTTAAAAAATTCTTCTAACCAGTCCATGCCATAGGCATAACTGAAGCCTTCTAGGAGGACGGAGAAATCAATGCTATCAAATCCCATTTTCTTTAAACCCTCAAAGGTGTTAAATGGAGAATGGAAGTGTTTATATTTGATAATCGCTCCAATATCTTTCAAATCCTGCTCTCTTATGCTAACCATCTTCATGCCCAATACATATTCAATTGGAGCAACTAAAACAGTTAAGTTTTCGAATGAATATAGGGTCTCACACAAATGTAATGGTGGCTGTCTGTTCATGTTTGCCACATTATATTGAGCCATAGTTCTTCGTCAGTATTCAAATTAAAGCGTTGCCCCACACGAGCAATAATTTCGTTGATTTTCTGACTGTCTTCATAAAAAGCATCTACATCTTGTGTAGCTCGCAAACCATGGTACTCTAAGACATAACCACCAACACAAATGATGGTTAAATGAAGATTGGCTTGAGATAACTCTCGGTTCAAGGCTTCAAAAACAGGTTTCATTTTATCCATGTCTGTATTTCTCCATCATTTTTTGTACATTGGCTAATTTGGCAGGTTTATTTAACGAAATCACATATTCATGCGTTGGTGTATACTCTTGAATAGCATATTTCAAACTGACCTTTTGAAAATCTGTTAGTTCTTTAGAACCTAGTAACTTTTTAACATCTTCTTCCGTCAAATAAGAATAGTCTTCAAAAATAACTTTTCGCAAATAGCGAAACCAGTGACTAGCATTAAACCGTGACTGCTCTGATGCCGTTATCATGTAGTCATACCAATTCATCTTGCACCTTCCTTATCTTCTTTTTCTCAGCCCCTCATCTTCTTTAGGATTATAATTTAGAGCCTGTTGCAATTTTAAATCAAAATTGGAAAGTTCTATCTTTTCTTCCTCGAATGGAATATCAGGTAGTTTAAACTGAAACTTTTTGTAAAAGAAAGTATCGAATTCATCTTTATTGTCTGAAATATCTACTAGAGTATCTAACTCAGAAAGGCGAGCTTGTATGCTAATTTTTGTGACTTCTCCAAGTTTTTGATAAATCGCATAATAGGATAGGTCTTGGAAAAATTTTCGGTGTGATTTAACTACTTCCTGAGTGTAAGGGCAGTCATAGTAACTAAGATATTTGGTGTAAAAATTATCAGAGAGAGAAATTTGATAATCTACTAGCTTATTATCAATTGTTTTAGAAACTGTTCGCTCCATTTCTGCATGTAGTTTATCCATGGACTAACTCCTTGTATGTTGTACGAACTTCTGAAGATGCCAATAGAAGATTGAAGCGGTCGTTATCAGCCATGCTTCGGGTATTATAACGAAAGACAAACTCATCTACATAATCTTGTAGATGTTTTTTAGACCAAGAGTTGTAGATTCCTAGTACACCACGTTTGAGACCTGCCCAAAAACCTTCAATCGTATTTGTATAGACATCCTCAATAACATATTCACGAGCACCATGATTTACAAAAGCATGGTCGTACATTTTCGCAACTTTATTATAACCTAACCATTCATCAGTGTAAAGCTGGGCAGTGTCTTTCACAAATTTTACAATCTGCTCTGTTAAAGTTTTTGTGCCTGTATCGGCTACTTTATGAGCATTCAATTTTCCTTCTCGTGCAACCATCCCAACAACTGGGATTTTATCTTTTAGGGAGCGACCTTGGGCATTTTTGACTTTTTTGGAGTTATGGCGGTTCTTATTTTTACCACCGATGTAAGTTTCATCTACTTCTACAGTTCCGTCCAATTCATTATTATTTTCTGAACCGAAACATCTACGAATACGCTCTAGCATAAACCAAGCTGTTTTTTGTGTAACGTTGATGTCTTTTGACAGTTGCAGAGAGGAGATACCCTTTTTATGAGATGTCATTAGCCAGATAGCTATAAACCATTTTTGAAGGGAGACTTTAGTATTATCAAACATTGTACCAGTTCTAACATTAAAGTATTTACCAGTATTTTTGCACCTATATTTACCATTCTTGCATTTATAAACCTTAGATGTTTCATCAAAAGGACTAACTACATAGCCATTCCAACGAATTTTTTCTAAATGTTGTTCACAGTAATAATCATTTGGAAAAGCAATCATCAAATCATACAATGACTTAAATTCACCTAACATTTCTCTACTCCTTCTTTATTCTAAATCTATTATACCACAAATGATACAAAAATCAACAAAACAGTGTAAAAATAGATATAATTATTTACAAAAATACTATTTTGTGGTATGATAGACTTATCAAAATAGTAAAGGAATTGATTGATATGAACGCAATCAC
>NZ_JBCLSK010000073.1:2552-2669 GCF_041225505.1 Streptococcus hyointestinalis
AGCTCACAGCTCACAGCTCACAGCTCACAGCTCACAGCTCACAGCTCACAGCTCACAGCTCACAGCTCACAGCTCACAGCTCACGCTGATTATGTAATCGGACGTGTTTTTTGTCAA
>NZ_JBCLSK010000074.1:0-2604 GCF_041225505.1 Streptococcus hyointestinalis
TGTAATCAGAGGGTCGCGTGTTCAAGTCATGTAGCCGGCATTTGCGAACGTAGTTCAGTGGTAGAACATCACCTTGCGTTCGATGTTATTATGGTCCGTTGGTCAAGGGGTTAAGACACCGCCTTTTCACGGCGGTAACACGGGTTCGAATCCCGTACGGACTATATAGAGGAAAAGAGGAAAAACGAAGTCACATTGGCTTCGTTTTTTGTGTATTGATGATTTTATGTTATTATGGAGAGAGTAAAGTAGGACAAGTAAATGATAGAAGATATAGTTTTTGCAAAAAAGAAGGTTTGCTTTGATAAACTTGTGGATAAAGGGTTTGTGAAAATGGATGAAGGAGACTTTATTTATAGCGAACGCTTTATGGATGACATGTTTGAGGCTCAGGTTATAGTAGATAGGAGTGGACATGTTAGTGGGCGGGTGGTGGACTTAGAATTAGGTGAAAACTATCTTCCTTTGCGTGTGGCTAGTGAGAATACGACATTTACCGGGCAGGTACGTCAAGCTTATCAAGGTATTTTACAAAAGATTGCGGATACTTGCTTTGTGGATGAGTTATTTATGAGCGCACAGGCAAATCGTGTTGCAGATCACTTAAGTTCTACTTATGGTGATGTATTTGATCACCCTTTTGAGAAATATCCAGATTACATTTCGTTTCGTGTTGGTAGAAAATGGTATGCCTTGATCTTGCCTTTAGCGTTTAGCAAATTAGATGAAGAGGGAGGAGACAAACTAGTCGAGGTTGTCAATATCAAGGTTCTTATTAATCAGATGTCGCACCTCCTCAATATAAATGGGGTTTATCCCGCTTATCATATGTCTAAGAAAAGTTGGGTTTCCATTGTTTTGGATGATAGTTTAGAAGATGATGTGCTTTTTGAGCTTCTGGATGTTAGTCGCCAATTGGCGATGCCTAGGCACGGGGAGGGTTCTAGAGGCGATAGATTTTGGCTTATTCCCGCTAATCCTAAAGTGTATGACATTGATTCTGATTTTTCAAAAACGGATCAAATTGACTGGACTGTAAAAAACAAGCTTGATGTTGGTGATATTGTTGGGATTTATATGACTGCTCCTATAAAGTCATTGCGCTATCTTTGCTGTGTTGTTGCTAGAAAAGAGATAGATAATCATCTTTCTTGTCTGACTTTGAAATTGGTAAAACAATTTCCTGATGATGAGTATAGTTTAGCTTTTTTACAAAGTAAAGGTGTCAAGAGTGTGCGCAGCATTCGGCATATGACAAAGGACTTGGCAGCTGTTTTCAAAGCTTTTCTTAAGTAGTGACAACTAGGATGTTAGAGAATATTCGCTAGTTTTTGCGTCATTTTCAAAAAAATTCCAAAAATAGCTTTTCATTTTATGCAAATAGATGTATAATAGCTTTATCTTATTTTAGTAATACTTTAAGAATCTTGATAGAAAAGGAGCAGAAAGCATGAAAAAAAGTTTCATTCATCAACAACAGGAGATTTCTTTTGTCAAAAATACGTTCACGCAGTATTTGATTGATAAGCTTGAGTTGGTCGAAGTTCAAGGACCAATTCTCAGCCAAGTCGGGGATGGTATGCAAGATAATCTTTCAGGTGTTGAACATCCAGTATCTGTCAAGGTTTTACAAATCCCAGATGCTGAATTTGAAGTAGTGCATTCACTAGCGAAGTGGAAACGCCATACCTTGGCTCGTTTTGGTTTTAATGAGGGAGAAGGGCTCTTTGTGCATATGAAGGCGCTTCGTCCAGATGAGGATTCTCTTGACCAAACGCACTCTGTCTATGTCGATCAATGGGATTGGGAAAAGGTTATTCCTGATGGTAGACGTGATATTACTTACTTGAAAGAAACGGTTGAAAAGATTTACAAGGCTATTCGTTTGACAGAGTTGGCTGTGGAAGCCCGCTTTGATATTGAGTCTGTATTGCCAAAACAAATCACTTTTATCCACACTGAGGAGCTTGTCGAGCGCTATCCTGAACTTACTCCTAAAGAGCGTGAAAATGCTATTTGTAAAGAGTACGGAGCTGTCTTCTTGATTGGTATCGGTGGTGAACTTGCTGATGGCAAACCTCATGACGGTCGTGCACCGGACTACGATGACTGGACCAGTGAATCTGAGAACGGTTATAAAGGCTTGAACGGTGATATTCTTGTATGGAATGATGCCTTAGGAGCTGCTTTTGAGATTTCTTCAATGGGAATCCGTGTTGATGAGGACGCACTTCGTCGTCAAGTAGCTATAACAGGTGATGAGGACAGACTAGAGCTAGAATGGCACCGTACACTCCTTAGAGGGTTCTTCCCACTAACTATCGGTGGTGGTATCGGTCAATCTCGTTTGGCGATGTTCTTACTCCGTAAAAAACACATTGGTGAAGTGCAATCAAGCGTTTGGCCAAAAGATATTGTTGAGAAATTTAGCAATATTCTCTAAAGAAGAGATAGGCAAACCAGGACTTTCGTAGTCTTGGTTTTTTAGTTACACATTTGTTAAATATAATATTTGGGAACTATACCCGTGGTGCTAGTTGATTTTAAAATACAATAAAAAGCCCAAAAGGACTATACTGTAAGTGTTCAAACAAACAGGAGGTT
>NZ_JBCLSK010000075.1:0-2419 GCF_041225505.1 Streptococcus hyointestinalis
TTGTGGTGATTACAATTATATCTCTCTGAGGTGTTTTTTCATACTTTTAAGTGGCTAACTTCATTTTAGAACTTTTACACTAACAAAAAACGTCTTCTTTTTTATTTAACCGCATACCAAAATATAACGGATTAACTTTTCTCCCTCTAAACAAATATCTCTTTTTATATTGCATCGTTAGTACAATAGTCTAGCAAGCGTTTTCTACTATCGCCAAGACCTAATTCTTTTTAATACAGCCAATACTAAAAGGAAATATGTTATGAATTCTTATCCTCTGTTGGTTTCTTTTTCTTCTTGCCAAGCAAGAGAGAACCCAGTAGAGCTCCTCCACCAAGAAGCGATGCTACTGAAGTGTTATCTCCAGTTAGAGGGAGAGTAGAGGCTTTAGCAATATCAAGAGAGTCTTGACTTGTGCTATGACTAACTGAAGTTGACTGCCGTGTTGATTCTGAGGATGATGTTGACTCTGTTTGTAAAGCAGACTCGCTTAACGATTCTGAGATGGATTCGGAGACAGATTCGCTCACTGACTCTGATAAGGACTCACTGAGGACAGACAAGGACGTAGACTCACTAGCTGACTCGGAGATAGATACCGACGCAGACTCCGAGCTAGGCTCTGACTGGATGATTTTCTCGATATCCTCTTGCGTTAAACTAATAGCAGAATCACCTGTTTTTCTAATGATACTTGCATCTGGTATACGACTTCCCGAAGCATAGGTAGAGTTTGAAGAGACAGCAACCGCTAGTGTAAAGCCTCCTGTCTCTCCTATCGTTCCTTCGATGACAGTAGGATTACTATGCCAGTTTCCAGTACCACGATGGGTTGTTCCGTTAGACCAATCTTTAAAATCATCATAGAGAGGACCACCAGCGTCGTAATCTTTTTGCTCAGTTTCTCCACGAACAGTTAAGTCTGAAATACCTGTCTGCCCGACAATGATGATACCATTGTTTCCACCACCATTATTTGTAAAACTATTATAAAGCTGCACTTCGATAGCGTTGGTCGCTGTATCAAGGACAACGGTCACACTCGTAAAGCAACCATCCTTAGTTGTACTCGGATGAATATTGAGAGTAGATGTGTCCCAGCCCGTGATTTCAACGACCTTAAGGTTATTCGGGTCTTTTCGTGTGATGGTTAGCGTCTGACCACTTGAGGTCGTGATGGTCGTTGTCGCCCAATCACTCTCGTCGGCACGTCGGCACTTAGATTGTGGTTACTGATGGATTGATTAGCTAGCCCATCGTCACCCACCACCATAGCGCCTTGCAGTGCTTTACTCAGTGCACTAGCTTTCTTGGTCGCACTATCTACATCAGCCTGTGTAGCGGTCGCTGACTTCAGGAGATTCTCCATGGTTGTTTAGAGCGCCTTTGCTTCAGCCACTGTTGCTTGATAGCTGGCTAGTGCCTCTCCAGTGAGAAACTCACTCTTGATATCAGAGACAATCGTCGCAAGCTCAAGCTCTTCCCTAGCCTTTATCAAATCTGTCGTATCAACACTCGCTTCTGACTGGCTCTCCGTGCCACTAGACTCGCTTGTAATCAGCTCAGAGCTAGCACTAGCCTCAGATGTAGAGGATAGATGTGACGTGCTTTTTGACTCCGACTTGCTATATGACTCTGAGCTACTGAGAGACTCTGACTGACTGTATGATTCTGAGATAGACTCTGACACAGACTCACTGACGGATTCCGAGATAGACTCTGACGTGAAGGCACTAAGCGATTGCGACTCTGACAAAGAGTGTGAACTGCTGTGAGACTCTGACCTTGATAGCGACAAGGACTCCTCTGACACAGACTGTGTCTCATCTAACGCTGAGTCATATTGCCCCATAGAAACAACATCACTGTCCACAAGCGTCTCTGTGGATAGCTCCATCTCCATAGCTGTCGTGTCGTCAGCAAAAACCGTCTGACTACTAGCACCACCTGCTATGATAGCACCAAGCGCTGCGGCTCCCTTTAGGATAGTATGCGGCATAGATACATCACTTACCACTTCCTCTGCTTCCTTGAGGCTAATGTTGACCTCTTCTGCATTAAGCCCTTTAAAAAGACGCATTAATCCAATCTGTGTCATGACAACACGCACCCAGTGCTTACCAGACTTGTACATCTTGACACAAGATTTTCGGGACGTTTCTTCTTGTTTGTTACGAACTTTTCTAAATTTCATAGACCCCCACTTTCCTAATGCAGCAATCTCATTTATTGCAATAAAAATTAAAATGTCCAACTACAATATAACATTCACATAGTTGTTCAGTCAAGTAATTTGAGGTTACTAAGATATACAAAAACAGCAAGGAAATTTCGGTACTAGCCCCCAAAAATGAGACACAAAAAAAAACACTCCTGTTGAAAATCTAGTAAACTAGAAACAGGAGTGTTTTGTTATGGT
>NZ_JBCLSK010000076.1:0-2317 GCF_041225505.1 Streptococcus hyointestinalis
TATCAAAAGAGAGAGAACGAAAATCGTTCTCTCTCGCACTTAGCTTTTCATCAACACACCACAGTTGACAAAGAGCCAGTATTTTTTATTCTACAAGCAGTCGTATTAAGCTTTGTTAGCTGAACCGAAAACGTCGATACGTTCTTCAACTGCTGCAGTGATAGCTTCGAATCCTGGTTTTAAGAATTTACGAGGATCGAAGAGTTTCTTCTTATCGTATTCAGCTTCGTTTGCATCGTATTCACGTACAAATTGACGTGTAGCGTTTGCAAATGCGATTTGGCATTCAGTGTTTACGTTAACTTTAGCAACACCAAGTTTGATAGCTGCTTGGATTTGATCATCAGGGATACCAGAACCACCGTGAAGAACGATTGGAGTTCCTGGGATAGCAGCTGTAATTTTTTCAAGGTGGTCAAGGTGAAGACCATTCCAGTTTGCTGGGTATGGTCCGTGGATGTTACCGATACCTGCAGCCAAGAAGTCGATTCCAGTTTCAACCATTGCTTTAGCATCTTCGATTGGTGCCAATTCACCGTCACCGATGATACCGTCTTCTTCACCACCGATAGTACCAACCTCAGCTTCAACTGAGATACCTTTAGCATGTGCTTTTTCAACAACTACACGAGCTTTTTCAAGGTTTTCTTCAATTGGAAGGTGAGAACCGTCAAACATAACTGAAGTGTAACCAACTTCGATACATTCAAGAACGTCTTCGTAGTGACCGTGGTCAAGGTGAATAGCAACAGGAACAGTGATTCCCATTGATTCTACTAAGTTTTCAATAAGTGCTTTACAAAGTTTGTAACCACCCATGTATTTAGCAGCACCCATTGAAGTTTGGATAAGTACAGGAGCTTTTTTAGCTTCTGCAGCACGCAAAATTGCTTGAGTCCATTCAAGGTTATTTGTGTTAAATCCACCAACTGCATAGCCGTTATCACGAGCAGCTTGGACAAATTTTTCAGCTGAAACGATTGCCATTTTAAGGCCTCCTAATTATTTTTTTGGGAATTATCCCATTTACATAGTAAATTATATCACAAATTGAAAAAATTTCTAGTGTTTTTGTCATTTAAAGGCTTTTTGTGTTGTTTTAGTCTTGATTATAAGAGATTAGAAGTTAAAAGTTTTAAAATGAAGTTAGCCATTTTGAGAGTATGAAAAAGCATCTCAGGGAGATATAATGTAATCAACCACAACAACAATTAGAAGGCTTCTGAGATCCAAAACTATTATACACCAAAAGGGAAACACTTGACAATAGCTGACCGTCGACATATTGAGCGCTGGCTCAAGGAAGGTTTCTCCAATCGTGAAATAACTAGAAGATTAGCTAAGGCTCCTCAAACAATTAACAACGACATCAGGCGAGGGCTTGTTAGGCAACAGGGGCGAAAGGGAAAGTATGAGCTAGTCTATTCAGCTGACTTCGCTCAAAGTAACTACAAACAAAAACGTCAGAAATCAATTAAACCAATCTACCTCACTAAGGAGCTGAAGGAAGCGATTAGCCATTATCTAAATCAAAAATACTCGCCTGAGATGATGGTGAAATCTGGAAAAGTTGATGTGCCTAGCTCAACCATTTACTACTGGATTCATCATGGGCATCTTGGACTGACTAAGGCTAATCTGCTTTATCCTAGAAAGACGAAGCCTAAGAAGAAAGTGGCGAGTCCAAATTTCAAGTCTGCTGGAAAATCTATCGAGGAGCGTCCTGAGAGCATTAACAAGCGGGAAAGGATGGGTGATTTCGAGATTGACACCGTCATTCAGACACGGGCAAAAATGAGTGCCTGCTCACGCTGACTGACCGCAAAAGCCCTTATCAAATCATCCGCCTGATTCCTGATAAGTAGTCAGACTCTGTTAATGAAGATTTGAAAGCCATTTTACTAGATTATGACATCAAGTCCATTACAGCAGATAATGGCAAGGAGTTTAGCCGTCTAGCTGACGTTTTTAACACTGAGAATGTCTATTACGCCCAACCTTATACCTCTTGGGAAAGAGGGACAAATGAGAATCACAACCGTTTTGTTCGCCGCTGGTTGCCAAAAGGAAGTCAAAATGCGACCAGAGAACTAGTCGCATTCATTGAACATTGGATAAATAACTACCCGAAAAAATTACTTGATTACAAACCCCAAGAGATTGTTTTGGTACTGGCTAACTTGCACTTGAAATTTACCAAGAGATCAGAAGTCCTTTAGAGAGTAGTAATCTTTATTCCTGCGTTGTAAAATGAAGTGCAACCAAAAAGACATATTCGTCTGATAGACTAGAATTCCCCAACTCAGTATAGAAAGCA
>NZ_JBCLSK010000077.1:0-2244 GCF_041225505.1 Streptococcus hyointestinalis
TATCCTAAGAAAGTATTAGATTACAAAACTCCCAGAGAGGTGTTATACGCTGGCTAACTTGGACTTGAATTTTGCCTATTGTTTTATTTCAGACTCCAACCACCGTCTATCTTGACAATTTCGCCCTGCATAGAGCTTGCCTTTCCAGATGCTAAAAAGAGGGTCAGCTCTGCGATTTCCTCTGGCAAACTCCAGCGCTTAATAGGTGTTTCTTCTGCCACCCAGTCAGCTAAGCCTCCAGGCTCAAAGTCGCTAGCTGTCATGCCGGTCTTGACCGCCCCAGGCGCAATCCCAAAGACCTGAATGCCCTTGTCAGCGTAATCAAGTGCCACCTGCTTGGTCAGGCCAGCCAGAGCGTGCTTACTAGCAGTGTAGCTTGCGCCACCACCGCCCGCTAAGAAGGAAGCGATAGAGCACATATTGATGATAATGCCGTCTTGGCGCAAAAGCATATTTGGCAGATAATGGCGCATAATCTGAGCAGGGGCATAGAGATTGATAGCAAAGAGCTGCTCCATCTCCTCTATGGTTTGCTCTAGGAGTGGCTTGTAGCCGTCTAGGATACCTGCGGTGTTGCAGATGATGTCCACATCCGAAACCTCCCTAAATAAAGTCTCTAAGTCAGACGTCACATCCAGCTGCAAAGTCGTGAGATTATCCTGCTGCTCACAAATAGCTGCCTTATCCACCGCAAAGACCTCATAGCCAGCATGACAAAAGGCACGCATTTGCGCCTGTCCGATACCGCTAGCCGCACCTGTCACCAGCACACGCTTAGTCATCAACAGCCACCCAGTCCGTCGCTAAAACGTCACAAGGCGTTGGGCTCCACATGGAAAAGCCCTCGCCCTCACCAGAGACATTGATGAGAAAGTAAGGCGTCACCTCTAACATCTCGCCATTAACCTCTAGGGTATCAAAGAGCTGTACATAATTTTCAGCGCCACCCCAACCCGTGCGCACGTATTTTTTCTTGGCTTTTAAGCCTGGTAGGATTTCTTCGAATGTCATAAACATACCCCTTTTCTTATTTGCCTTTATTGTAACAAAAATGAAGAGATAAATATAGATAAGATGTTATATTAGCAGGGATTTGTGATACAATGTTAGTGACACTTATATATGGAGGTGGTATTATGCGAGTTGTCGTTATTGGAGCTACAGGGCACATTGGAACTTATCTGATTCCTATGTTGGTTGACAATGGCTATGAAACAATTGCTGTCACACGGAAACTATCTCAGCCCTATGAAGATGCACCAGCTTGGCATAAGGTTGAACGTGTATTGATGGATAGGGAAAATGATCCTGAATTTATTGACAAGTTAAAAGCGCTCAATCCAGATATTATTGTTGATTTGGTTAACTTTAACATTGAAGATACCAAGAAAATCGTCGAACATTTTAAAGACAGTGGACTTTCCCATTATCTCTATTGCTCATCTTGTTGGGCACATGGTAGAGCTAAGACAATTCCATTTGACCCTGATGATTTGCAAAAAGAACCTCTTGATGCTTATGGTAAAGATAAATTTGCAAGTGAGCTCTACTTAAAAGAGCAGTATCGAAAACATGATTTTCCTGCTACAATTATTTTGCCGGGACAGATTTCTGGTTCCGGGTAGGCTATTATCAATCCTTGGGGCAATACTTCTATGCGTGTGTTTCAAGATATTGCTGACGGTAAAGAAATCGCACTTCCTAATTTTGGACAAGAAATCTTGCACCACGTTCACGGATATGATGTCGCACAGGTCTTTTTCCAAGCCATTTGTCACCGAAATCAAGCACTGGGTGAAAGTTTTGATGCGCAAGCCTCAACCCACATTACACTGTACGGTTTTGCAAGACACCTATATGATTATTTTGGACAGGAACCTAAGATAACCTTCTTACCATGGTCAGAATGGTGTGACTACGAAGGCAATGAAGATGAGTGTCGTCACACTTATTATCACATCGCTCGCAGTGGGGTTTTCAGTATTGAAAAGACTCAACGTTTACTAGACTATCAACCCAAATATAGCTGTATTGAGACTATTGATTTAGCGATAAAAAGCTATATTGAGCGAGGGCTATTGACAGTTTCTAAGCCATCATAGTTTTAAAAACTTTATTGTAAAAAAAACAAGCTCTTGTAAGGTACTAGCCCCCAAAAATGAGACACAAAAAAAACACTCCTGTTGAAAATCTAGTAAACTAGAAACAGGAGTGTTTTGTTATGGTCAAAAAAGCATATTCATT
>NZ_JBCLSK010000078.1:0-2157 GCF_041225505.1 Streptococcus hyointestinalis
TTTTTAGCATAACCACGTTCGGTCCACTTCTCCCTGTTTTCTTCAATCCCCTGTAGAGTCGCACCGAGAATCTCACCTGAGAAATCAAATGATTTAAAGACAATGACAGGTTCAATACTGCCCTTTACTTTAGCATTTGCCTGAGCAAGTACCCCTTTCTCCAGAAAGAAGTCAATGGTTTCAGCGGAAAGTCCACGTTGATTTTGTAGATAATCTCTAGCAGCTTCAAAAGGCTGCTCATAGGGTGCAAGGTAATAAGAGAAAGGTTCTTGTACTCTTTCCATAACTGTACGTTCCTTAAAACGACCATCGTTTAAGAAATTTATCGCTTGGTTGAAATCAACTTCTTTCATCACTTCAACTAAAGAAATCACATCGCCACCTTGATGCCTAGAAAACCAATTCCAAACATTTTTATCTGGTGTAATAACTAAACTATCATGCTCTTTCCAACGATAATCTCTGCCTTCTCGAAATAACTCCATGTTGAGTTCATTAGCCACATCTAAAATATCACGAGAACGAGCATATTCAACCCGCTCACGTCGACTTTTGCCTCGTGACTGCCACTGTTGTGTGTATTCATCTGCCATAAAAAAACTCCTTTCATTCACTAAAAGCACTCATATTGAGACGTATAAGACTCTGTTTCAGGAACAATAAAGACTTCTTTAGGCAGTGAGACCAGCTCTCCCACTGAAAAGCGTTCAAATTGTTCTTGGTCTTGGTAGGTCAATACCAACTCCAAATCACCATTCTTGCCTTGCCCAACAAAAAGCACTTGTTTTTGCGTCTCATCAATGGACTTGACTAACCAATCGGCTTCAAAGTCAAATGCTTCTTCAGAAACACTTGGAAAATGTAACATATCACTTGCACCTCCTTTTTTACAGTTACTTTTAAGTGTAAGAGATAATGGAATTTCTTGCGTTAAGGGGACAAATTAGAGGGATTTTTAGCAAAAAAAGTCATTGATTACCCAATGACTTCTAACGTTGGTTTTGTCGACGTTCTTCTTGCTCCTCACGTTCATCGCTACGTGCCCGTTCCATCAACGCCTTTTGATTAGCCCGTTGAGAACGATTAAGAGAGCTAGCTAATTGATTCATAAACTGCGTTGGCAATTTTACACTGCCTTTGGATTGTTGTAGATGTGCTTTCTTGACGATTTTTCGCTCTCGAAGTTGCTTCGACACCGCCTGAACAATCTGCCCCTGATTATCTTCAGTAGGCTGCAGCTTGGCATACAAGCGTTTTAACTCCACAAAACCTTTAGCATTCTCCATTTTCATGTCTTTGATAACCGCTTCATCTGATAATTGATTTAGCTGCTGGTTGCGATTATGAATTTGATATTTCAACTGAAAAATAGAGACATGCGTTTGTAACTCTTCTAGATAGCCTTGTTTGCTTGTTGGTGCGCCTTTTAGGAGCGTTAAGATACTCTCATCCTGCAATTGATGTACAAGACTCATTTCCGCCCGCAATAGTCTGATAGGAAGCTGTATCGCAACAGCTGGTGCTTTGTCTATTGGAAGGGCAACACTGTCCTCAAATTGACGTTTAAGACGTTGTTTTAGCCGCCTATCCGCTTCTGACAACTTGTAGTTTGGTGTTAGTTGCAATGTGATAGACTTCAATTCTTGAGCCAAAGATTCCTTCTTAAAGTCTACAAAAGGCTGATCAGAAGCCAGAGGGCGCACTTGCTCTAAAAGCTTCTGACGAACCTGGATTGTCTTTTGAGCTGTTTCTAGCATGCTTAACTTTAAAGCGTAGCGATAAGTTCCTAACTCACGCCGCTCTTTTTCAGTTAGCTCTGGTTTTGCCTTAGCAGCATCCACCAACTCTTTTAGCTCACTAGAGGATAACAGTGATAAATCTTTTAGTGTCAGTGTTTTCAGCTGAATGTTTTCAGTCATTTGGCTAATATCGTATACAGTATTTGACACAAAGGTGGGCTGACCTATACCTGTACCGTGCTTATCATATTTTTCATAAACTGGTGTGATAATTTCAAGTGGTTTCACTCCAGGCTTGGTCTCATAGCCTAATTTTTTCCAAGACTCTAGACTTTTAACGACTTGTGCTTTAGGTAGCTGTTCTAAAATCTTCCTCTGGTTCAAACTTGAAAACTTGTCCAAATTTTTTTCCAGCCGA
>NZ_JBCLSK010000079.1:0-2143 GCF_041225505.1 Streptococcus hyointestinalis
CTTCCATAAACTCTTTTTAGAAGAAGGTGAGCGACAGAATTTTTATGAGCGCCTCTCTCGGCTGGAAAAAAATTTGGCAGATACAGATGAGAAACAGATTTTGAAATCGATTCGTAAGCAGATGGATCAACTGCTCTATTTGGAGCTAACAAATTTCCATGCAATCACAAAAGGAGCAGATTTTGATATTCAAGATTTAGAATCTATTCACTCTCGTTTTGATCCGACACAGCACGAACTTATGGCTCGTATTGAAGACCTTATCAAGGAGGATGTGAGTCGTGGTCAAACGCTAAAACATTCACATTGAGGATAAGCAAAATGGCTGATATTGTTGATCTCTATTTAGAGACTGGTGATTTTTATGAAGCAGTGAAACAATCAGGACTACCAACGCATGTTGCTCATTTAAAATTGATTAAGAGTGGCTGCTTGAAGATCCAAGATAAAATTCAGTATGGTTCTAGGACGGCTAAATTAGGAGGACTGGCAGAAGAACTTTTTCAAAAATATGTTCCAGAGGCAACGGATGCCAATAGGTATTTTAAGAAAAATAACCCTGTCTATGATTTTTGGTTTGAGGGGTTAACGATTGATGTTAAGTACAGCTCCTTGCATAAAAAGAAAAATGGAAATTCTCATCACTGGCAATTTAGAACAAATGGCAATCAAGATTTTATTGTTGCTTTTCTTGAACGTGAAAGTGGTTTAGAGTTGACGAACCCTTATATATTGTTAGTCCCTATGCAGTTTATTGAAGCTAAAAAAGAGTTACATGTTTCTCCATCTGGTCCTTGGTTTCAGAACTTCAAAGTTGAAGCGGAAGAATTACAGCCTTTGTTAAAAGAGTACGCTGCATTACGAGAGGAGGAGTAGATGACGAGTCCTAACATCACATTTATGCTTCAATATACAGAAGCTAATAGCCGATATGTTAACTACACCAATCGTAGCGAAGCTGTCAAAATGGACGAGGAGCTTTTCCTAGAAACCAATCGCCAAATGGTTGAAGGGTTGACTGAAGATGCCATGACCCAAATTCAGGAAGCTGTTCCTGAAACACAGTTGAACTTTCGAGAGTATATTGATTACATGAACCGCTCCTATGCGACCGAAAAACAATCCGAGGAATTGACAGCGGTCTTTACGCAAGAGGCTGATTATCTTCAAAAGCGACGTTTGGATGAACTCAAAAATAAGTTAGAAACAGCTTATCAAAATGGTTCTCTTCTCTGGCAAGGTGTTATTTCCTTTGATAATGCTTTTCTAGCTGAGCAAGGGTTATACGATACAGCAACTGGTCGAGTTGACCAAAAAGCAATTAAGGCAGTTATGCGTGATATGATGCCAACCCTTATCCAAAAAGAGAAACTTTCGGATTCTGCTTTTTGGTGGGGTAACATCCATCTCAATACTGATAATATCCATATTCATTTCGGACTTTCCGAGATTCAATCTAACAGAGAAAAAATCTTTTACCAGCCTAGAATGCGTATGGAGTACAAAGGAAACTTCTCACAGAAAACCATTAACCGTTTTAAAAGTGGGATTTATCATGGGCTCTTGAAAGAAGAGACACGATCAAACCTGATTAGAAAAGAACAGATACTTGCTAATCTCAAAACAAATTTGATCGCTTCCGTTTATCAGAACAACAAGGTGGTATCTTCTGCTGAAAAAAATTTTTTGGAGCAGGCTTACAATCACCTACCACTCAATAAAAGGTGGCGTTATGGTTCCAATGCGAGAGACTTTGCGGTTAGTAAGTTCTTTCTAGATAGATACTTGGACTCCTATTTAAAAAATGAAGGACAGGTTGCTTATCAAGAGTTTTTGCAAGAAACAAGAGACTTTCTCGAAACTTATCAAGGCGTCTATTCGGCTGAAAAAAATCACACCTACGAAAAAATTCGCAAGATGGATGGTGAGGTCATTCGGACATTAGCGACATCGAAGGGATATGATTTGGAACATCACCTGGCACGTCGTGTTATGGATTTAAGAGAACGACTCGCTAATAATGTCTTACGCTCTTTTAGAGAAGCTGCACCTCAGTTACAAGACGTTCGGCTGGAAAAAAATTTGGACAAGTTTTCAAGTTTGAACCAGAGGAAGATTTTAGAACAGCTACCTAAAGCACAAG
>NZ_JBCLSK010000080.1:0-1956 GCF_041225505.1 Streptococcus hyointestinalis
TTATCTTTGTAACTTAATTTCATAAGAAAAGCACCCCATTCGTTAGATTGTTTGTCTAACTTTTGGGATGCAGTTCATAAATTTATCAGTGGTTTTTATTAGCTCTTCAAACTACTTGGACATTCTCTTTTTGGGAAATAGCAGAAAAGAAAAAGTGGATAAGGCGACAAAGACAATCGAATACTGGTACAATTTTGTGAAGGCTTTTGTATAGTGTTTTTTGGCATACGTCTTGATTTTTTGAATAGCGGTGTTGATTTGTTTATTTATTGTCTGAAGTTTCTTTGTCACTGTCTCTTCAACACTGCTGTGAATTTGTTTTTTCTGCTCATTACTGATAGTACTTGGGTATCGAGAGAGAACGGCTTCATAGTTTTCTTCAATGATACGGTCTTTTTCTTTTTTTGAAAAATGATTTGTCGAAGTCGGTGTACTGGTACTTTTCCCCAAGGAACTAGCTGCGGTCTCAATAATTGTCTTTTGTTTTGAGGAACTGACATCTATTGTTTTGACAATCTTTGTGATATAGTCAATGGATTCAGACTTTGCTGTTGTCAGATTAGCATATAAACCACTGACATAGATAGCTACAGCTAAGACAATACCAATCTGCCTTAAGACACCAGCAACACTCTGTGAAGCACTTAGCAAAGTTCCCGTAAAGTCAGACGCTGCTAAAACGGTGATAGGACCAGCGATGATACCATAGCCAGCACCTAGGATAAGACAAGCCATACTCGTTTGGACAAGATTTGACATCTCAATTTGAGTGAAGAGATAATAAGCAATAGTCATTAAAATAAAACCACTGGCAATCACAACTCTTGGACCAAGCTTATCAATCATCAGCGCAGCGATTGGAGAGAAGATAAAAATCATTGCCGTAATGGGTGTCACCAAAAGAGAAGCAACTAATTCCGTTTTGTTTTGCACTCTTGTAAAGTAGGTTGGAAGAACAACAGTGACAGCCACTAAAAAAACATTACTCAGTAAACCAACAAGAGCAGCACCTGTGAAGGCTTTGTTTTTAAAAATCTCAAGCGGCACCATAGGCTGCTTGAAATGCTTCTCCCAAAGAATAAAGAGAACCAATAAGACGATAGAACTACTGAGCAGTTACAAGATAGTAATACTCGTCCAACCCCAACTACGCCCTTGAACTAAACCTAATGTCATAGTAAAAAGTGTCAGCATACACAAGGCAGCACCCAGAACATCACTCTCTACTCTGTCTCCTCTTTCTTTAAGCTCGAGACAAGTCACACAGATAAGAAAAGAAAGAGCTGTCAGTGGAAGATTGATGAGAAAAATCCACTCCCATCCCAGAAACTGTGTCACTACTCCTCCTATTGTTGGTCCTAAAGCGGATGCTAGCCCCCTGTGTCACACCCAGCGCCGCAATAACGCCTTTTCGTGCCTCTAAACTGACCGTATTGATGCCTATCGTCATGGATAGAGGAAAGATAAGAGCAGCACCCATACTTTGAATAGCTCGCCCTATGATAAGCTGTGTAAGTGTTGTACTAAGCGAAGACATCAATGAACCTACAGCAAACAGCAACAAAGCCAGTAGATAACATTTGTGCTTGCCGAACCTTTCTGCTAATTGACTCAAAGGAATGGTGAGCGAAGCAAACAGTATAGTGTAGATGTTCAATGCCCACTGCAAATTATTGAGCGTCACATGTAAACTATCTTGTATGGATGGAAGTGCAATGTTCATCACTGTTGTGTCCAACATACAGAGAAAAATGCCAATGCACATGGCAAAGATTGAAAGTACTTTTTTCATTTCAGACCCCCTTTATATTAATAATGATAATATGAACTATATCTATATAAAAGTCAACATTGACTTACATCACAAATTGGTATATGATACCCGTGGTGCTAGTTGATTTCAAAATATCTCAAATTATAGGCTAGTACGATTTGCTCTATTCTCAATTGTAAGCC
>NZ_JBCLSK010000081.1:0-1862 GCF_041225505.1 Streptococcus hyointestinalis
ATGAGACAGGGTTATTTGTGGATGATGTTATTTAATAAGATGTGCAAATAGTTATATAATAAGTTGCGCAAAAATAGAAATAACAATTGATTATCCTTGCTATTTCTGCTATACTAAAGCCGATAAAGATAAAGAAAAATAAAAATTAGAGAGTAGGTTGTGTTATGAAATTGAAGAAAGTATGTGGTCTTTTGACGATTGGGCTAGCGCTTATCCTATTAGCAGCCTGTGGTCAAAAATCAGCGCAAGATATTATCAAATCAGAATTAAAAGATAGTTATACGGGATATTCTAAGGTTTCAGGATATGACGGACTGATGTTTATAGGAGGTGGTGATACACTCACCTTTAATAAAAAAGATAATAGCATTACCAATTCTAATGGTGAAAAGGTATATTTTTCAGTAATTTCCGAAGATGATATTCCGTCTAAGACTAAGGGGGTCATCACTAATCTGGAACCTCAACTAAAAGGAACTGATAATTTCACAATCATAACAAGTAACAAAAAGAATCCTACAATAAAAGATTCCGAGGGTGGTTATCAAATTGCTTTATCGGATGGAGGAAAAACAATTCGCATTATTGAGTTGTTTCAAGATTATGCAGCTGATGGTAGTTACTATGATTTTTCAGGTAAAGCTAAATAGTTGGAAAAAGTCTCATTCGAGGCTTTTTTGATGCTTTTTCTGAACTTTGTCCCCTTACTGCACAGATTTTGATTATCTCTTATGATGAAGGTATCTTAATAGAAAGTAGGTACCTTTATTTTGAGATACGATACTTATTCCGATTTGGTCAATGCCCTAGAAAAAGGCTTTCTAGATATTAACGGCAAGACAAACGGGAATATCACAGGGGAAAATGCGGAGAAGATGGCTTCCTTTTATAAATATTGGAGCAATTATCTTGACCCTGCACCGGCTTTTCTCTCCTTTTTGTCTTATATTCCAGGTGGTATTGCCAAAGCGTTATATTCTATCACATCTAGTCTTGAGCATGTCTTTAATAACATGTTCAAGCTTTTTGGGCTTTTTGGCTACTTAGGGGACACTCACACGGTCATTGGGCAATTCTTTTATTGGTTTCAAATCATAGGAACAACATTGTTTAGTTTGATTTTAGTGGTTTCAGCTATTACTGGTGTTTTTACGAAACCTGTCAAGTACAAGGGAGTTATAACGAATTTCTTGCTTGTTACGATGGTAACATCGGTTTTACCTTTAGCTTTAACCTCTATTTCGTCTGTTATTGCTCAGGATGCATTGAATGTTCAAACGGTATCCAGTGAAGCACCAGATGGTAGTAAGCAATACTCTTCTTTAGCTGTTCAACCGATGAAAAATAATGTCGTGGATCTCAAAGTCTTGATTGACAATGACTTCTCGACAGAGCTTTTTCCGCTGGATGATTATGGCTACATTAAACCACCCAAAAAAGGTTCAACCCCTGTCAATAACATTACAGATAGTACAGATAAACGGGATACGTCTGATTTTGCGACACGGATTGATTTTGGAGCAACCTACGGTGCCTCTAATTCAGGTCTTCTTGATACAATGCAAGGTGAATATGAAAAGAAATTTGGCGTTAAAGGAATAAAAGGGCTATTCTTACACAAATTAAACACTAATCAAGATGGAGTTGAATCAATTAAGGAACATCGCATCATGGGAGAGCTAAACTCCTTTGAACCTGTCTACTCACGTTATAAGGTCAACTGGATAGGCATGTTTATGCAGTACATCATCTTGATTGTTTTGTTGCTTGCTATGTCTGTTAAGCTAGTGAAGTCTGTCTTTGATATTATTATCGAGGCCATGATTTCACCGCTTCAAGGCTATACTTCTTTGTCAAACTCT
>NZ_JBCLSK010000082.1:0-1835 GCF_041225505.1 Streptococcus hyointestinalis
AGAGTTTGACAAAGAAGTATAGCCTTGAAGCGGTGAAATCATGGCCTCGATAATAATATCAAAGACAGACTTCACTAACTTAACAGACATAGCAAGCAACAAAACAATCAAGATGATGTACTGCATGAACATGGCTATCCAGTTGACGTTATAACGCATGTAGACAGGTTCAAAGGAGTTTAGCTCTCCAACAATTCTATGTTCTGTAATTGATTCAACACCCGTCTGATTAGTGTTAAGTTTATGCAGGAACAAACCTTTTATTCCCTCTTGTTTATCCTCCATTTCTTCCAATAAATCTGAATTTGAAGCACCATAAGTAGCCCCAAAATCAATCCGTGTCGCAAAATCAGAGGTATCCCGTTTATCTGTGCTGTCTGTAATGTTATTAACAGGTGTGGATCCCTCTTTTACTGGTTTAATATAACCGTAATCATCCAGTGGAAAAAGCTCTGTCGAAAAGTCATTGTCAATCAAAACTTTGAGATCCACGACATTATTTTTCATCGGCTGAATCGCTAAAGAAGAGTATTGCTTACTACCATCTGGTGCTTCACTGGATACCGTTTGAACACTCATCGCATCTTGAGCAATAACCGATGAAATGGAAGTTAAAGCTAATGGCAAAACAGACGTTACCATCGTAACAAGCAAGAAATTCGTTATGACTCCCTTGTACTTGACAGGTTTCGTAAAAACACCAGTAATAGCCGAGGCTACCAAAATTAAGGTAAACAGTGTCGTTCCAATGACCTGAAACCAATAAAAGAACTGACCAATAACCGTATGACTATCCCCTAAGTAACCAAAAAGTCCAAAGAGCTTGAACATGTTATTAAAGACATGCTCAAGACTAGCTGTAATTTGGTAAAGCGCCTTGGCAATACCTCCTGGGATATAGGATAAGAACGAGAGAAAGGCTGGAGTAGGGTCTAGATAGTTGCTCCAATACTTGTAAAAAGAAGCCATCTTCTCCGCATTTTCCCCTGTGATATTTCCGTTTGTCTTGCCGTTAATATCTAGAAAACCTTTTTCTAGGGCATTGACCAAGTCCGAATAAGTATCGTATCTCAAAATAAAGGTACCTACTTTCTATTAAGATACCTTCATCATAAGAGATAATCAAAATCTATGCTGTAAGGGGACAAAGTTCAGAAAAGCATCAAAAAAGCCTCGAATGAGGCTTTTCAACTATTTAGCTTTACCTGAGAAATCATAATAACCAAAACTACGCTGGTTACGGCGTAACTCAAAAATGCGAATCTTATTTCCTCCATCGGACAGAGCCACTTGATAAGCTGCCTCCGCATTATCCTTCGTAGGTTTTTTCTTGCGACCAATAATAATTGTAAAATTATCAGTTCCTTTTAGCTCAGATTCTAACTCATCAATAACACGTTGAGTTCCTGAAGGAATCTCCTTTTCAGATAGAACTGAAAAATATTTCATATTTCCATAACTATTGGTAATTGAATTATCTTTTTTATTAAAGGTTAGCACATCATCACCTTCCCTAAATGGGTACTCGTAACCAGGGTTCGCAGAATATCCCGTATAACTATCTTTCAATTCTGTTTTGATAATATCTTGCGCTGATTTTTGACCACAAGCTGCTAATAGGATAAGCGCCAACCCAATCGTCAAAAGCCCACATATCTTCTTTAATTTCATAACACAACCTACTCTCTAATTTTTGTTTTCCTTTATCTTTATCGGCTTTAGTATAGCAGAAATAGCAGTGATAATCAATTGTTATTCCTATTTTTGCGCAACTTATTATATAACTATTTGCACATCTTATTAAATAACATCATCCACAAATAACCCTGTCTCAT
>NZ_JBCLSK010000083.1:0-1789 GCF_041225505.1 Streptococcus hyointestinalis
TGATTAGCTGACTAACCAACAGAGGTTACACTAATTGACCAAGCTATCCCCGTAGTTCCTACGGTTCATTTGTTTTGGACTAGGCTAGTCTCAATCCTTCATTTAGGATATTGATACTAGCGTTGATGTCTCTATCATGATAAGAACCACAATTCTCGCAAGTCCAATTTCGGATATTGAGTGGTTTCTTTCCAGAGTTGTGACCGCAATCTGAACATAGTTGAGATGATGGATACCAACGACTGATTTTTGATACTTGTTTCTCATACCATTCAGCCTTATATTCCAACATTCTCACAAATTCAGACCATGAGACATCGCCAATAGATTTCGCTAACTTGTGATTAGTCATCAGGTTTTTACTCGATAAGTCCTCAATACAGATAATATCGTGATTCTTGATAATATCCATACTGAGCTTATTGAGAAAGTCCTTACGTTATTGGCAATCTTCTCATGGATTTTAGCAACCTTGATACGTTGCTTTTGGTAATTAGCACTCTCGGATAGTTTCTTTCCTGCCTTTTTAGCACCCAAGGCACGTCGAGATAGTATTTTTTGTTCCTTAGCTAACTTCTTAGACAGGTTCTTCAGAAACCGTTCATTACCAACTTTTTCACCAGTGGAGAGAATAGCGAAGTTCTCGATACCTAGGTCGATGCCAACAGACGCCCCGTTTTCGGAAGTGGGTAGATTTCCTTTTCAACTAGTAGAGAGACGAAGAATTTTCCGCTTACCGTCTTACGAATTGTCGCATTGATAATTCTGCCGTTATGGTCTTGGCTATTCTTTACCTTGACCAAACCTAGTTTAGGTAATTTGATAATCTTATCACGCAATTCGATAGAACCATTTACATTCTTAGTGGTATAGGATTGAACAGGATTAGATTTACTTTTGAAACGTGGGCGTTGATTCTGTTTCTTGAAGAATCGAGAGAAACTATCTGCTAGGTTCTCCAGCGAAGCCTGCAAGGCGATACTATCCACTTCTTTCAACCAAGCAGTTTCCTCATTCTTCTTCATTTTCGGAAGCTCGGCAGAACATTTGGAATAGGTCAATCCTTTACCAGTTTGCTCGTAGGTTTCATTCCATTTAGCCAAGAAATGATTGAAGATGAAGCGAGAACACCCAATGGTTTTAGCTATTAGAATTTCCTGTTCTATCGTCGGATAGATACGGTATTTATAGGCTTTATATCTTAGCAAGGGAACTCACCTCATTTCTGTTTTTGATTTTGGATATAGCGTCTAATCTGCTCTTCAGTATTCTCACTAACTGTGGCGATGAAGTAGGAGGCATTCCAGAGGTTTCCTCTCCACAATCTTCGTTTCAATTCAGGATGTTTCTTGAACAATAAGCGTGCGGAGACACCTTTTAGAGCTTTAACCAGGTTAGGAATATAGTGGTGGGGCTTACAATCTATTAGGAGATGGATATGGTCTTTATCACTTTCCATCTCTAAAATAGTGATACCTTTATCTTCTGCAATTTGTCGGAGCAAGTCCTGTAAATCTTTATCTACAGAACCATACAGGAGTTTATGGCGGTACTTAACACACCACACAAGATGATATTGAATACTATAGACATAACCACGACCGTGGTGAACTTCTGACATAAGAAATATCTCGCAACCATTCTAACATATGTCATCAAACACAGTCAATGATAGCAAGGTATTGAAGAAATATTTTACTCTTATTTTTCAGTTGTTTTACCTAACTCAAGTTAGGCAACAACTGAAGCCGATTCATCTCATGACTAAAGTCAAGAGTGTTCTCGGCTG
>NZ_JBCLSK010000084.1:0-1713 GCF_041225505.1 Streptococcus hyointestinalis
TTTGTTTCCCTCAAAAAGCTAGTTCAGACATTTTGGTGGCTGATTGCAGCAATAGCACTTTATGTTTTTTATCAGTCTATTGGGCTAAGCATGTTTTTCTTGTTAGTCATTGGACTATTGGCTTTGAAATTCGTTCCTGTTTTAGTATTACCGATTTTAATCATTGCACTAGGGGTTCAGTTCTCAGGTGGCTTTTCGTTCATTGCGGATATTCTTGAGTTTGGGATAGTTGCTGCCGTAGGTATTCCATTTGTTTTTGTTAGTTGGCTTTTTATTGGTGAAGTGATGGCAGTTTTTAAGAAATATAAGAATGGGAGATTATAATGTTATTAAATGAAATGATTCAGCGCAGTCAGGCTATTCGAGAAGCCTACCATGCCTTGGAAAGAGAACATCATGGATCGGAGTGGTCGGTAGAAGAAGATTTGTTGGCGTTATCTAACGATATAGGAAATTTAAATCGTCTTGTTATGACAAGAAAAGGACGTTACTATGACGAAACCCCTTACCAACTTGAAGCAAAATTAGCTGAAAATGTGTGGTGGTTACTAGAGTTATCTCAACGATTAGAAGTAGACCTCCCAAAAGAGCTGGAATTATTCTTAGCCAGCAAGGAGGAACTGTTATCTATTACAGTAAATGAAGAGTAGTTATCTATTCAAAATATTTTAGATGACTATTGACAACAAGAGACTTACTTCCGAGTCAGAGGTAGTCTCTTTTTTGGTGTCCAAATAAAAAGAAATTTGAAAAAGACTGCTCAACTTTTATAAAATAATGACGTGAGTTCGTATGAAAGGGAGAGAGAATGTCTATTTTGGATGAGTACGAGTTGAAAGAACAACTATTAGCTCAAAAAGCAGAGAATTTCTATGAGTTTGTGGCAAAGTATGATGAGAAGATGATTCCAGTGATGAAAGCTAGAGGCTACACCTGTGTTCACTCTATGGAACGGACAGTAGCGTTTACGTTTGGAGAGTTTACTTTCAGACGACGTCGATGGAAAAAGGGAGACAAGTGGTGTGTTCCGGTGGATGACAAGTTGGGACTTAAGAAAAATGTCCGTTTTTCTTGGGAATTTATGTATCAAATTGCTCTATTGTCGACGATGATGCCTTATGATAAAGTCATTAAAACAATCCAGATGTGTTACCATATTGTGATTACTAAACCTACAGTGGTAAAAGCAGTTAAACTCTGTCGTAATCTACTGGAAGAACGAGAAGCTTATCGTTTTTTTGAAGAGAAGCACAAGATAGTGAAAAAACACGTCAATGTGATTTACATTGAAGGAGACGGTGTGATGGTTAAAGCAAGAGGGGAGGAGTTGGATAATCACAATGTCGATTTATCGCATTTCGTCATTCATACTGGCAGTCAAAAAGTTGGAAGCAATCGTTTTGAGCTACAGGGCAAAAAAGAATTTGTTTCCCTTGATAATCGTCTGACTCGTGAGCAGGTATTGGACTATCTCTACAATCACTTTGAGATTGACGATGATACCATGCTTATTACCAATTCAGATAGTGGTCATGGCTACACACCCTATATCTTTAAAGAAATCGCTAAAGCTCTCAAAGTCAAACGCCATGAGCACTTTTGGGATGAGTATCATGTTAATAAGAGGGTGAGAGACTTCTTTAAACCCTACTCAGAAGAACTACTAGAAAAGGCTTTTCAGGCGATTAAGCAGCACGATAAAGGCAAGTTACG
>NZ_JBCLSK010000085.1:0-1674 GCF_041225505.1 Streptococcus hyointestinalis
GAGCAAGTGGTAACCTTTGACTTCTCAGGTCTTAAAGGGACTCCTCACTTGCTAAACGCTCAAATCTTCTCGGTACTTTCCTTGGTCTCAGCTGATATTGTCAATAATGGTAAACGCTGCAAGCAGCTCCTAAAATCTAATTCTCATCTTACTGAGATGGATATGGAACATTATATTGTGAATATCAGTGAGGCACAAACATTGATCAATCCTAAGTATGAAAGTAGTGTCGAGTTGCTAGCTGATATGATTGACTCGATGGGGGAGAACTTCTCAGGTGTTGTTCTATCGGTTAATTCCCTTCGAGGGATTCTCTTTGAATCGGGCGCAGGTAGTCATAAAGACCCGTACGTCACAGCCGTTCAACGGATTTTTGGTTTGATGCAGTACCGTGTCTTTGCTCAGACTGACGAGACAAGTATTCCATTGCTTGCTAATGCGCTAGCAGGTTCTATGAACCAATCAGAGCTTGAGACGCTGCCACGGTTAACGAAAGGACAACTGTTTATGAATATTGCAGGGGTTGGTAACCTTGTCTTTAACCAACAGCTTCTAACACCAGAAATACAGCGATATGGTGGCATCCAGTAGAAGGGAGAGGGATATGTCAAAAAAGAATCCACAAAAGCTTGGAATAATTGCAAGACGTAAGAAAGCGTTAGATGAATATGTTGCTGTTCGTAAATTAAGAATGAAAGAGCAACGTGACTATTTCGCTTCGGAAGGAGAATCCGATCCAGAGCGTTTAGCGGCTCAAAAAGCACGTGATCAAGAGTTTTTAGAGGGCTTAAAAAAACTAGGAATAGGCTTTATTATTTTTCTAGTGATTTACGGCATTATCAAAACAATTCTTGGTCTTTGGTAGAAAGAGGTGAATGGTGAAGAAAATTGTTTTTCTCAAGGTCATCACGCCGCTTGTTCTCTTGATGTTTGTGATTAGTGTAGGAGTCACTATTCTAGCAGGTGTTTTGGGAGCCGTTAGTGATTCACAGAGCAACTGCTCGACAGACGTCACCACATCGACGTCGACAGAAGGTTCTGTCTCTTCAGGTGATGGCTCTATTGATTCCTTTGTCAAAGAACATAAAGACGCCTATATTCTCTCTTGGAAAGCAGGAGGCTTTCTACCGTCTGCTTCCATCACACAGACGATGATTGAAAATGGCTTTAATTTCTCCAATCCTAACGGTACCTCATTCTGGCAGGCGCACAATATGGGAGGCGTTAAAACGTCTAGTAAGAGTAACTTCCCTGTTACGCTTGCGACTTATGGTGAAGATAGTGTTGATTTATCAGGAACAAAACCAGGCGCTAGCGTTGGTGATGGTACTGGTGGGGCTTATACTTGGTTCTCCAGTTACGATGCTGGGATTGTTGGTAAGGCTGAGTTTATGGCTCACCAAACGCTCTATACTAAGGCAATTAACAATACAGACGGTGTCGCTACCCTATCTGCAATTGCAGATGGTGGTTGGGCAACGGACGGCAGCTATAAAACAAAGCTAATCAATATGTATAACACGCTTGGGAAAAAGTATGAGTGGCTAGATAAAGAAGCGATCAGCGCCCATGGTGAGAAACCTTACACGGCAAGCTCAGCCTCATCTGGAGAAAATGCACCCTCAGATACCTTTACCAGCAACGATAGCAAGGCTTGTAGCGATTCTTCTTCAG
>NZ_JBCLSK010000086.1:0-1639 GCF_041225505.1 Streptococcus hyointestinalis
CCAGTCTCCTGTAAAGTACAGAAAACTGGCCTCATGAATGTGTTTTTCTTGTGTCCCATTATAAGGGTGCAGTGCCACCAAGTGTCTCTTTTTTTCTTGTCTCAAAAATGAGAAAAGCGTATAATAAAATGATGTATGGGTTTTCAAAACCTTTTCGGAGATTTGAGAGTGTCAAGAAGTTTGCGATGAATGCTAAAAATGAGAGGTTTTCTTATGTATTACATTAAAGCAGATGCATTTTACTATCCAACAGAGGTCAAACCAGCAGGCTATTTGCAAGTTCAAAACGGCTGTTTTGGTGAGTGGGTAGATAGCATTGAAGAAGGTAAAGAGGTCCTTGACTACACAGGGATGAGTATCGCCCCAGGCCTAGTGGACACGCACATCCACGGCTTTGCTGGGCATGATGTCATGGACAATTCGGCTGAAGGACTAAAAGAAATGAGTAAGGCGCTGCTATCTACAGGTGTGACATCGTTTCTACCAACAGCGCTGACCGCTTCTTTTGAGACGCTAGAGGACATTTGCCGTACTATTGCCAGCGTCAAAGGGAACGAAGATGGCGCTAAAATTCAAGGAATTTTCTTTGAGGGTCCTTTCTTTACAGAAGAGCACAAGGGCGCTCAAAATCCAGACTATATGCGAGACCCTAGCTTAGAAGAGTTTGCCACTTGGCAAAAAGCGGCTGGTGGGCTCTTGACCAAGATTGCAGTAGCTCCAGAGCGTGAAGGCGTGTCGCATTTTATCAGTGAGTTGACCAAGCAAGGCGTGGTTGTGGCTCTTGGTCACTCCAATGCGACCTATGCTGAAGCAAAAGCAGCGGTTGACGCTGGAGCAGATGTCTGGGTGCATGCTTACAACGGCATGCGTGGGCTCAATCACCGTGAGCCTGGTATGGTTGGTGCTGTGCTTGATTTAGATGGGACTTATGCGGAGCTGATTTGTGATGGGCACCATGTGCACCCAGCGGCTTGTCATATCCTCATGCAGCACAAGGGGTGTGAGCATGTCGCTCTTATCACGGACTGCATGAGTGCTGGTGGTAGAGAAAATGGGGACTACATGCTAGGTGAGTTTCCTGTCGTTGTCAAGGATGGCACAGTACGCTTAAAAGACGGTGGCAATCTAGCTGGTTCTATTTTGGAACTTAAAGACGCTGTCCAAAATATCATCAACTGGGGCATTGCCACTCCACATGAAGCGATTCAGATGGCGACTCAAGTGGCAGCAAAATCTGCCAAGATTGACGCTTATTGTGGGCGTTTAGAAAAAGGCAGAGCCGCAGATTTCATTGTGCTTGATGAGGATTTTAACCTCAAAGCGACTTATGTGGATGGCACTTGTGGCTATCAAGCAGATTAAAATGGAGCAGAGTTTATCTCTGCTCCATTTTTTGTCAAAAAAAAGTGTGTGCTAAAAAGACAGCTCACTTTTTCCTGTCAAAAAGTTGTGCAAAAGAGCTACAATAGAAAGAATATTCAATCAATTACGAGCTGAGTCAAGCTTAGTCTTAATAATTTTATAATATATAAAAATAGGATATAAAATTATTAAAATTGTCAATTACCCGTTGTGCTAGTTAATTGTAGAAATAATAAAAAAACTTGCGTATCATAAACTCAAAACCATCACGAATTGA
>NZ_JBCLSK010000087.1:0-1620 GCF_041225505.1 Streptococcus hyointestinalis
AGCCTCATCTGGAGAAAATGCACCCTCAGATACCTTTACCAGCAACGATAGCAAGGCTTGTAGCGATTCTTCTTCAGGTGACGCAACAGATGGGACAGGAACGGTTCCAGCCGATGCGACAGCTTGGGGATATAAGCCAGAGGATTTACCAGACAGTCTGAAGCAATACATTATAGACCCTTCTAAAAATGGACTGGTCTATGGTGGTAGTGGTTGGGTTGAAAACTCAGGTCAATGTGTTGACTTAACCATTAGTTTAGGAAATCACCTCTGGGGACACTCAGGATCAGTTGTTGCTAACGGTAATGACCAGGCAGCCGCTTGGGCAAGTATTTTTGGCAATAGCGTCAAAACAACCCCTAAAAAGGGTGCTATCTTCTCGACACAGAACGGAGGAGGTGGTTATGGTCACACAGGCATTGTCTGTCATGTCTTTGAAGATGGTTCTATCTTGATTGTCGAACAGAATACACCGCTATCTGGAGCCAATTATTTCCATAGACCTAATACATGGAATTATCGCATTTGGACACCAGCGCAACAAAAGGCAGAAGTCACAACGTTTGCGTATCCAGACGGTAAAGAGCCTAAACTTGGTAGCTAAAGAGGGATACTAAAATGAAAGAATGGATAAAAGAAAATATGATTTATGTGCTTGTCGTCGGATTGTTACTCCTCTTTTCAGGCGTACTCGTTTATAGAAATATTTGTGGGAACCACAAACCTCAAAAGACTCAGACGACACAAACCAGTTCTTCAAAGTCAAGCTCATCTCAAGCAGAGCCAGAGACGACTGATGAGAAGAACTATCGGACTGCAAAACTGAAGCTAGAGCATCCTTATACAGAAAGTAGTGAGGAACAGAAGCAACAAGTTGCCCAATCCTTTGATGAAGCAATGACAGCCATTCGTCAAACTGGTTCCTTAACAGAGCTTAAAGGAACCTTAGATAACCACTTATCCATGAGCCAGGAGAGCATGATTCAGACGTTGGCAATGGCACTTCTTGTGAACCAGTACAGCTATCAGCCCTCTCAGTTAGAGGTGATGAAGTCAGACAATGATGACGTTGTTCAGTTTCTGATTGTCTTAACAAAGGTAGGAGAAGATAATTGTTATTTTGTCGGTAATTTCAACACAACCGTTAATCAAATTCAGCTGAAGAACTATGTAGGTGGTAACATCGGTGGCACGTTTGGCTAGACCATAAGAAAAAAGAAATGCACAATAAGTTATATAATAAATTGTGTATTTTTTATTGACAAAACACCTCCTATCCGTTAAAATAAAGATACAAAAAGTTATACAACTTTATATCTACCTAATTGTATGTTAAAGGAGCTTTTCTATGAAGATTCAAACAACAAACATTGACAAAGGTGGTGGTGGCAAAAGTACTCATACTTTTAACGAAGGCGATTGGCTATCACGGGTTAAAAACAAGCGAGTATTGTTGATTGACGGTGCGAGAGAATGCAATTTAACCCATGCTTTTGATGTTACCAGCGAAAAAACCATCTATGATATTTTTACGACTGGTGAATATGAGATTTGCCGTATCACTGATAACCTCAGTTTAATCCGTGGTGATGAACGTTTAACAGATGAGCAATTAGATCT
>NZ_JBCLSK010000088.1:0-1357 GCF_041225505.1 Streptococcus hyointestinalis
TGATCTGACCCCAAAAAGTTGGACACAATATTTTAATTGAAGGATTGCGTTCTGTATTGCACAGGACTCAGTCCTTTTAGTTTAACTTTGATTCGTTTATTGTTGTAATAATCGATGTAGTCTGAAATAGCGAGTTTTAGCTCATCAATAGACTTAAAAGTCTTCTCAAATCCATAAAACATCTCAGACTTTAAAATACCAAAGAAAGATTCCATCATCCCATTATCCAAACTGTTTCCCTTGCGAGACATAGACGGTCTCATGCCATGTTCCTCTAAAAACAGATGGTACGAAGCGTGCTGATATTGCCACCCTTGGTCACTGTGAAGAATCGTCCCTTGATAGGTTTCCTCTGGAAAGGCTTCATTAAGCATTGTCCTAAGTTGTTCCAGATTAGCTGAGGTGGATAGATTATAGGCAATGATTTCACTGTTATAGCCATCAAGAACAGGTGACAAGTATAACTTCTGGTCACTGGCAGGAATGGCGAACTCTGTGACATCTGTATAGCACTTCTCAAACGGTTTAGAGGCATTAAAGCGGCGTTTAATGAGATTGTCATCTTTCTTACCAACCTCTCCCTTGTAGGAATTATAGCGACGCCTAGCACAAATTTTAGCCTTCAATCCGAGTTCTTTCATTAAGCGTTGAACTTTCTTGTGATTGACATTGTAACCACGATGCTCAATTCAAGGTGAATACGGCGATAGCCATAGCGTCCTTTATGTTCGGTGTAGATGTCTTGAATAATTTCTTTAAGTTCGGCATCTTTATCTTCTGAAGATAGGCGTTTCAACTGGTAATAGTAGGTTGAACGAGATAATTTCAGAATATCAAGTAGCACTGGCAGTGAGAACTCTGGAATCAATCTTCGAATAATTTCTGTTGCTCTTTGAGCTTTGCTTCGTCCCTCAAGCGGTATTCTCGTAGCTTTTTTAGCACGGCATTCTCCGCTCTAAGGTATTCTAGTTCTTCTTGAAGGCGTTCCAACTCCGTCATTTCTTCTGGTTTCTTCTTTGGTTTACGTCCCATTTTAACAGGTCTCCCTCGTTGTTTCTCAACAATAGTATACCCGTTTTTCTTGTATTGTGCTATCCAATTTGACAATGTTCCACGATTTGGTACGGCATATTCTAGTGATACCTCACCTTGTGAACGTCCTTTTAAGAAAACTTGATTAATCATTTCTAGTTTGAGTTCAGGTGAATAATAGTGATTTTTAACCTTACGCACACTTTCAAAGCCGTGTTTTTCTATCAGACGAAAAATATATTTAAGACCAGATTGATTGACTCCGAATTTATCAGAAAGATGTGGCCAAGACCAGCCTGATTTACGTAAATGATAAATTTCTACT
>NZ_JBCLSK010000089.1:0-1312 GCF_041225505.1 Streptococcus hyointestinalis
TCTTGTTGGTTGGCAACGATTTTACTATTGCCTGTAATACGAGTGGATTTTTCTTCAATAGCGTCTTTAATATCGTTCTTTAGCTCTTTGTTATTGGCACGATGGTACGATAAGAACGACCGTGTTCCTGGAATCAGCATAAGTTCTGATAACCAAAAACGATCCATGTCTTCGGAAGGATATTCGTAAAAATGAAGCGCTGTATGATAACCGTCGCCACTCATCCAGCAGCGGTCATCCTTTTTAAAATCAATATTACCTTGAGGTTGAATACGACTGAGAAAAGCAAGGTCATAACCTTGCGCTTTTAACTGCCGTTGTCTGCGTTTCGATAATTCTGGCATGTTTTCTCCTTATACTTTTTCGTTCATGTTGTTAAACTGCTTAATGATTTGTTCCTTTTTGAATTTGGTAATCTCTTGAGGGACAAAGTCATTATTGCCATAACTCTTTGCTTTACGAACCAATTCGTCTAACTCTGTGGTTGTTGGCGCAAAGAGCCATAGAATAAACTCCGTATTGTAAATTTCTTGTTGGATACTTTCTTCAACTTGAATTTCTTGAATCAACAATTGTTCACGATCAAGCAACTGCAAATAGCGACGAGAATCAGATAACAGTTTTGCCTTCTCTTGACGAACCAAACTCAAGTGGTGACGAAGATCTGCAATCTGTGTATCCGTGTTCGTCGGTAAAGTTGTTGTCTCAATTTGAACATTAGTGTTAAATTGCGTTATCCACGTTTCAAAATTATCAAGGGTTCGTCTAATTTCATTGTAAGAGAGGGAACCTAAATCTTTTCCAGGTATTTCCATCAGCTGAAGATAACCATAATCCACTAACTTAATATAAGCCTGACGATTATCAATGATAGCTTTCACATCTAGTAATTCTATGCAAGAATGAAGGTCAAAGTAGACTTGACTCTCTTTCTTCTTTTCTCGTTTTCGCCCTAACGGTCGCTTTTCAATGGGCTGTGACTGCGTTTGTTTAATCGCCATTAACGGTTCTCTCCTCTCTGATAATTTAGGCTAATATAGCGTTTGCGTCGTCTCCTCAAAAAGAGGAACATGCTCTGCCAATTCTTCTTTCCACCATTAGTTGGTAAAACGAGATACAGACACATGATCGGTGTCAACAGAATAAAAGCAAGCATCTGCGCCCACTGACTCGTTGGGAAAAGTCTAGTTCCCGCTGAGACCGCTGCGACTGCTGAACCTCCTACAAAAACAATATCAGCCATAAAAAGACCTATAATTTTTACTTTGGCATAGATGTCACGAGGGACACCATATTTTTCATCATCCATCTA
>NZ_JBCLSK010000090.1:0-1275 GCF_041225505.1 Streptococcus hyointestinalis
CCAAATTTTTTTCCAGCCGAGAGAGGCGCTCATAAAAATTCTGTCGCTCACCTTCTTCTAAAAAGAGTTTATGGAAGACGTCAATCAGCTTCACAACTGTCGCTGAGTGATTTTGCCGTTGCCGATTAAATTCTCCTCCAACATCTTCCAAATAGGCCTTGATGTCAGAAAACTTTTGAAGTGTTTCTTCGTTAAAGTAAATGTTAATTCTTGTAGTCATGTTTTTTCCTCACTGTGATTTTTTTGAAGTCCCTGTTAAATAGTTAATGTCATATCCTGGTTGAATATTAAAAAGATAAACGTCAAATGAAATGGTGTCATCTTCGACACTTTGCGCTTCCATCCGAACACCTCTACAAACTAACTCAACATTTTTAAAAAGTGGTGTTACTCGATAACGGACATGATGACCTGTTGTTTTGATATAATCCGCCACCATATTTTCATAGTAAACCATAGACGATTTTTCATCACTGAAATTTGCGTTAAGAGCACGTGTACCTGTAAATAGATTTTTCACGTTTGCGTTCTCACCACTTAACTGAAAACCAATTAAGTGAGAACGATTATAGAGGTAATCTTGTTTGCCATTAAAAGTTATTTTTTTATTTTTCCAGCCAGTCGGCTTTACAGAAGAAATAGCTTCTCGTTTACTTGTTGGCATGAGGTCTTGACCCAGCATTGCTTCTGCAACACCAACACGATTTAAAAAATCAAGGTCACTATATTTTTCCCACGACCCATTTGTTAAACTCAACTCTTCTGTTGTGAAGTTTGCCTTTCCATTGACTGCAATCACTTGATGGTGACCATCATATTTTTGGGATTTCAGTTCCTCATTTTGAGTTTGATGATCGGTTGCCGTGCTATCATTTTTTTCTTCAGGTGATTGTGAAATGTTCAATTGAGTTGCTAAATCATTTTGCGTAAAGACCTCTTTCAAGAAGTTGAAATTTTGGGGTTGCACTAGAAAGATAGCCAGAAACAAGAGACTGACAAGTAAGAATTTATTTTTCTTCATGATGAGCCTCCTGCATTTCTTTCCGCACTGAGAGCATCCACATCATCCATAAAACGAAGCCAATCCGTCGTCAGCTCTTCTACAATATCCTGCTTGGTACTGTAAGCCAATAACTTAATTTCATTTTTCAATAATTGATTGAGTATGTTTGCTTGTTGCTCTTTAATATCAGCTAGGGTTTCCGCAAACTTATTATCGTACAAATCTAACCCACCATTTTCAACAATACGCTGCAATTGAGCGAGCATAAATTC
>NZ_JBCLSK010000091.1:0-1220 GCF_041225505.1 Streptococcus hyointestinalis
AAAAACACTCCTGTTGAAAATCTAGTAAACTAGAAACAGGAGTGTTTTGTTATGGTCAAAAAAGCATATTCATTAGAAACTAAGTTAGCCTGCATCGAAATGAAAAAGGCTGGTAAGTCCAATAAGGTCATCCGGGAGACCTTGGGAATTAAGAATGACAGTCAAATCTACACCTGGATGCGATGGTATGAGAATGATGAGCTACATCGTTTTCATCAACCTCTGGGGAAACAATATACCTATGGTAAAGGAATGGAACAGCTATCCGAAGTAGGACAGTTGCGCCTACAGGTGGAACTACTAAAAAAGTATCGCAGCTTGGTAAGACAATCGATAAAGTAAGTCTTATCAAGCTTGTGGAAGAATACAAGAAAACCTGTCCTGTCTCAGCCATTTTGGGCTGCTTTGGCGTCAAACGCTCAACCTTCTACCGTTGGAAAAAGGACAGTAAGAAGCCTGAGAAGAAAGATGAAATGGTCGAGAAAATAGAGCAACTCTGTATGCAAAACCAGTTTATCTACGGCTATCGTACCATCACCCGCTTGCTCAAGAAAATTCATAGTCTTGTTGTAAATCGAAAGAAAGTTTATCATATCATGAAGGAGAATGGATGGCTCTGTCGGACACGTCCCAAGAAGGCACCAAATCTAGGTAAACCTTACCATGTAACAGACAATAAGCTGGATCGTGATTTTCAAGCAGACAAGCCTATGGAGAAGCTTGTCACTGACATTACTTATTTATACTTTGGTAAATGTAAGCTATACTTGTCCTCCATCATGGATCTCTATAATCGTGAGATTGTGGCTTATACCATCTCAGATTGTCAGGATACGGACTTTGTGCTGGATACGCTCCATCAATTGGAATCACCTCAAGGAGCAATCTTACACAGTGATCAGGGATCGGTTTACACCTCAAAAGCTTACTATCAGACTTGTGTAGAAAAAGGCATCACCCGCTCCATGTCCCGTAAGGGAACACCAGCAGATAATGCCTGTATCGAATGGTTTCATTCCATCCTAAAGTCTGAAACCTTCTATCTCCATAATTGGAGAAACATAACCAAAGATAGTATAACAGATATTGTTAAAAATTACATCATATTTTATAATGAAACTAGAATTCAACAGAGATTAAATGACCAGTCTCCTGTAAAGTACAGAAAACTGGCCTCATGAATGTGTTTTTCTTGTGTCCCATTATAAGGGTGCAGTGCC
>NZ_JBCLSK010000092.1:0-1169 GCF_041225505.1 Streptococcus hyointestinalis
AACGATATTAAAGACGCTATTGAAGAAAAATCCACTCGTATTACAGGCAATAGTAAAATCGTTGCCAACCAACAAGAGTTAGATGAAATCAAGGATCTGACTCAGCTGGATAGAGACATCCGAAAGAAAAATATCGCTATGCTCAAGATGTATGTTCGCAACTATTCTTCTGCATCGACAAAAGAAGCGTTGTTTAAGAAAGTGGAGGACATTAAGGACAAGACCTCAAACTTCAAATCTACTATTCTTTCAGGCGAGTTGGATTTTGAGTACCATGCGCCTTTTATCCCATCAGAATATCAGATTGACTTGCCAAACCACCGCCGTGGAATGCCCATTAGAGCCCATGATTTAGCAGGTGGCTATTTCTTTAATCACACTAAGCTGGAGGATCAACGTGGTGTCTATATGGGTTGGACACCGACTAAAGGAGCTGTTAATTTCAACTTTCTAGAACGAGATGAACGGCGAACACGTTCCTTTATGATTATCTCAGGAAACCCTAAAATGGGTCAACGAAGCTTTCTCTTGAAGCATACCGATGGGCTTTATGCTAAGGGAAACTATATCCGTAATTTTGATGCTAACGGAACGTTCCGAGACCAAACTAAGGAACAGTACGGATTGATTTTAGATTTATCTGGAGAAGCTAATCGTATCAATATCTTCCAAGTCTTTCCAACCGTTACCAATGAGGATGGGACAGAAATTGACAAGAAGAAATCCTACAATCTCCATATCCAAAAACTCAAGAGCATCTTCAAGCTACTTAATAGTGAAGTAACAGGTGATGACCTAACGACTTTCGGTAAGATGCTTAATGAGTTTTATATTGAAGAAGGGTTATGGGCACGTAATCCTAAACTGAATCCAGAAAGACTAAAGGCTACGGAGTTGGTAAATGAAGAATATCCAATCCTTTCTGACTTTATTTTGTATGCGGATGACTATAAGCGAAGTCTTATGAGCCGAAGTAAGCCTGATGAAATCGAAATTAAATCGGTCAATCGTATTTATAATACCTTCAACGAGTTGCTAACAACGAATGCGGAGATGTTTGAAGGGACAACAGAGTTTCAGGATATTTCTTCTGAGCAAGTGGTAACCTTTGACTTCTCAGGTCTTAAAGGGACTCCTCACTTGCTAAACGCTCAAATCTTCTCGGTACT
>NZ_JBCLSK010000093.1:0-1073 GCF_041225505.1 Streptococcus hyointestinalis
AGCCTCATCTGGAGAAAATGCACCCTCAGATACCTTTACCAGCAACGATAGCAAGGCTTGTAGCGATTCTTCTTCAGCAAGTGCAACAGATGGAACGGGAACTGTTCCAGCCGATGCGACAGCTTGGGGATATAAGCCAGATGACCTTCCAGATAGTCTGAAGCAATATATTATTGATCCATCGAAGAATGGTTTAACTTATAAAGGACCAGCTGGTTGGGTTGAACACTCGGGACAATGTGTAGATTTAACCGTGAGTTTAGGTAATCAATTGTGGGGCTACTCAGGTACGGTAGTTGGTAATGGAGATAAGCAGGCTAGTGCTTGGGCAAGTACTCGTTTTGGCAATAGCACAAAAACAGATCCTAAACGTGGCGCTATTTTTTCAACTCATACAGCCGCAAATCATACTGGCATCGTCTGTCATGTGTTTGAAGATGGTTCAATCTTAATCGTTGAGCAAAATACTCCTTTGTCAGGTGCAAATTATTACGGAGTCATTGATACATGGAACTATCGTGTTGTTCGTCCAGAAACACAAAAATCAGATGGTTTCCATTATGCTTACCCTGATGGCAAAGAGCCTAACATTAAATAAAGAAAAGAAGGAATGTCATGTTTAAATGGATTAGGGAGAATATCATTATGGTGATTGTTATTGTTCTACTACTGTTTTTTGCAGGGTTTGGTATATTTTCTAAGTATAAGGAGAGTATTCATAACTCCCTTCGGACAGAACGTATCTCAGAAAAGACCAAAAACAAAGATTCATCATCTGCTAAAGAGGAAACAGCAGATGAAAAGAACTATCGAACGGCTAAATTGAAGTTAGAGCATCCTTATACAGAAAGTAGTGAGGAGCAGAAGCAACAAGTGACAAAAGCATTTGAGGAGGCCATCAAGGTCATTCATCAAGCTAACCATCTGATAGAGGTCAAAGGAACCTTAGAGAATCATTTATCAATGAGTCAAGACGGGATGATTCAAACATTGGCGATGGCACTTCTTGTGAACCAGTACAGCTATCAGCCCTCTCAGTTAGAGGTGATGAAGTCAGACAATGATGACGTTGT
>NZ_JBCLSK010000094.1:0-1040 GCF_041225505.1 Streptococcus hyointestinalis
TATGAGATTTGCCGTATCACTGATAACCTCAGTTTAATCCGTGGTGATGAACGTTTAACAGATGAGCAATTAGATCTTGCCAGCCGAAACAATAAATATCTTCAGCTCTTTATGTGGTTTAGCGAACATTACGAAGAGCTAAACAAACAGTTTGATATAATCTTGATTGATACCCACAATGATAAAAGTCTAGTAACCGCTAATTTTATTGCTGTTTCTGATATTGTCCTGGGGGTAACAGATGCGTCAACGAATGGCTTTCGTGCCTGGTTAGCTCTTAAACAGTTTGTAGAATCTATTAAACGTGAAGCTATTGAAGTGATTACGAAGAAAAGTTATGTCACTGCAGAACCTTATATTATCGGCAATAAGATTGAATACTACGGAAACAATGTCACAGATACTTGCAAGCAGTTTTTAGATGTTATACAGGAAGACGAAGCGTACCTTGGTTCTGTTCAGAAAAAGGAGTTGATGGCTAAGAGTCTTGTGATCAATCAAAGTGTTTTTGAACAAAGAGAACACATGACAGAGAAGCAAAAACTAGACCATCAGAAATTTTATGGTAATATAGAGTATGTGTACACCAACATTTTGACCGTATTAGAAGGAGGGGCTGCTTAATGACTGATAATCGCTTTGCCCAGGTAAAAGAACATTTTGAGAAAGAACCACCTAAACAGCAGTCGCAGGTGAGACGTAAGAAAGAAGCTGCTCAAAAATCTCCAGATAGTTATAACAAAAAAGGACGCTTCCCATTTTCACTACACCGTGATGTGCGCTATGATAAGTTAGAGGCTTTAGTGGACTATCATAAAGCTAAATCTGCTTCAGATTACCTAGAGAACTTGATTATCAAAGAATGGGAGAAGATGCAGCGCAAACTTAAAAACTAGACAAAGAGTCGTATATATTTGACGGATAAATTGGTTCGATATATTAAGGAGTAAAGTCATGGTTATTTTTGTTTCCCTCAAAAAGCTAGTTCAGACATTTTGGTGGCTGATTGCAGCAATAGCACTTTATGTTTTTTATCAGTC
>NZ_JBCLSK010000095.1:0-954 GCF_041225505.1 Streptococcus hyointestinalis
TTGGCTCGGTAGCTCAGTTGGTAGAGCAATGGATTGAAGCTCCATGTGTCGGCGGTTCGATTCCGTCTCGCGCCATTAAGTTTATATTTTGGAAGGGTAGCGAAGAGGCTAAACGCGGCGGACTGTAAATCCGCTCCTTCGGGTTCGGGGGTTCGAATCCCTCCCCTTCCATATTGAACGGGCATAGTTTAAAGGTAGAACTAAGGTCTCCAAAACCTTCAGTGTGGGTTCAATTCCTACTGCCCGTGTTTTAATATGGCGAATGTGGTGAAGTGGTTAACACACCAGATTGTGGCTCTGGCATTCGTGGGTTCGATTCCCATCATTCGCCTTTTTATTGGGGTATAGCCAAGCGGTAAGGCAAGGGACTTTGACTCCCTCATGCGTTGGTTCGAATCCAGCTACCCCAGTTTTTGCCGGCGTGGCGGAATTGGCAGACGCGCTGGACTCAAAATCCAGTGTCCTCACGGACGTGCCGGTTCGACCCCGGCCGCCGGTATAGAATTTTCCCAGTAGAATACTATTCTTACTGGGATTTTTTGACGTCTTTTTAAATTCTATACCTATTTCTTTCCAAAAATGATTTGTTGCATAGAAGGTAGTTTCTACCTTTTTAAACTTCTTATTAATTAGCATTGAGTAGCTTTATATCTCACAATTTTGAAAATAACTTCCGTATTAATTCCTTTATGCAGTAAGTAAGAATCATAAGTAAGGGAGTGCCTAAACTTCTTAAACAAAAAAGGACATGAAATCTTTATCTCTAAACGATTGATTTCATGTCATTTTTATATTACTTTAAAGGTTTATACTAGTAGCAACTGTTTACTAAAGCTACTATAATCATTGATTTTTAGAAATATAATCTACAATATCTTACCTGTGGTGCTAGTTGATTTTAAAATACAATAAAAAGCCCAAAAGGACTATACTGTAAGTGTTCAAACAAACAGG
>NZ_JBCLSK010000096.1:0-838 GCF_041225505.1 Streptococcus hyointestinalis
TCATGATAAAGAACCAGATATTCCCATTCAAACCTTATGTCAGCTCTTAAAGGTGTCACGCTCAGGTTATTACAAATGGCTTAATCATCAAGAGACAGTTTCAGAAATAGAAAATAAGAAACTGATGAAGAAGATTAAAGAACTCCATAGCCGTCACAATGGCATTCTAGGCTATCGCCGTATGACAAACTTTATCAACCGCCAACTTAGCGCCAATTATAACAAGAAGCGTATTCGTCGATTGATGAAAATACTAGGTATCCGTTCTGTTATTCGCCGTGTTAGACAGTCTTGCACCAAAGTTGGGGAAAGGTGTTACGAAGAAAACATCCTTAATCGTGATTTCACCGCAACAGCTCCCAATCAGAAATGGTGCACGGATGTGACTTATCTTCAGTATGGACTAAGTTCTAAAGCCTACCTTAGTGCTATCAAAGACTTGTATGACGGCTCTATCATCGCTTATGAGATTAGTCATAACAATGACAATCCATTGGTGATGAAGACGATTAAGAAAGCTTTAGAGCTCAATCCTGATGCTACACCAATTATTCATAGTGACCGAGGCAGTCAGTACACCTCGAAGGAATATCGTTATATCACACAACAAGCTGGGATGACCTTGTCTATGTCACGTGTGGGAAAGTGTATTGACAATGCACAGATTGAAAGTTTCTTCGGGCATTTCAAGACAGAGTCTTACCATCTCAAAAAATATAGGACTTATGATGAGCTAGTCACAGATGTAGAAGCCTACATTGATTTCTACAATACACAACGGTATCAAGCAAAATTAAGCAACCTGACTCCTTTTGAATTCAGGAATCAGGTTGCTTAA
>NZ_JBCLSK010000097.1:0-818 GCF_041225505.1 Streptococcus hyointestinalis
GAAGAATACTCCAGTAGCGAAAGATCAAACTGTAAACATGGGTGACACACCTAAAGCAGAAGATTCAATCGCTAACTTGTCAGAACTTCCAGCAGGAACTAAGGTAGCCTTCAAAGATCCAGTTGATACCACAGAAGCAGGGGATAAAGACGCAACCGTAGTTGTAACTTACCCAGATGGCTCTACGGATGAAGTACCTGTTAAGGTTACAGTGGTAGACCCACGTACTGACGCAGAGAAGAATACTCCAGAGGGACAAGACATCACTGTAAATGTAGGAGACACACCTAAGGCAGAGGATGGTATTAAAGACCTTGGCAAGTTACCAGATGGTACAAAAGTTGAGTGGAAAGAAGATATTGATACCACAACTCCTGGCGATAAGACAGGAACGATTGTTATCACTTACCCAGATGGTAGCAAGGATGAAGTTACTGTGTCAGTTCATGTAATGGTTCCACAGACAAATACAGATAAGAAAGACGTACTAAGTCAAAATATTACTGTAGCTGTTAGTGAGAAAACTAAAGCAGAAGTTAAATCTGCTGACAAACCAACGGCTACTAAAGAATTGCCTGAAACAGGTGATGATGGTTCTGTAGCTATCGCAGGTCTTGGAGCTATGCTTCTTGGAGCAACAGCTATGGTAGGTAAACGTCGTAAATCTGAAGATTGAGATGATATAATCTACTTTTAATGAAAAACTCCAGAGTAATTCTGGCTCTTTGTCAACTGTAGTGGGTTGATGAAAAGCTAAGTGCGAGAGAGAACGATTTTCGTTCTCTCTCTTTTGATATTCAAAATGATGAGAATCTTTG
>NZ_JBCLSK010000098.1:0-732 GCF_041225505.1 Streptococcus hyointestinalis
GTTGATGAAAAGCTAAGTGCGAGAGAGAACGATTTTCGTTCTCTCTCTTTTGATATTCAAAATGATGAGAATCTTTGTTCTAAAGTTCTTAAAGTTACGAAACCCAAACGCTTGCCGTTTGCTGTCTTTGATGAGTTTGTTAGTAGCTTCTAATTTGGCGTTGGAATAAGGATATTTCAGAGCGTTGGTGATATAGGTTTCGTGCTTTAGAAAAGTCCGAAAGACTCTTGCAAAGTTTGCGTTAACACTATCGACATTGTCATGAATCAGTCCGAAAAATGACTCGACACGCTTCTCTTGAAAATGAAAGAGCAGTAATTGGTAAAGGTCATAATAATAGCGTAACTCAGGCGAAAAATCCAAGGTTTTCTGGACAATGTCTCTAGGCGTCAAAGTTTGTCGAAAGGTTCTGGAGTAGAAAGCCTTATCGGAGAGCTTTCTGCTATCCTTTTGCAGGATTCTCCAGTGATTCTTCAGGGCTCTGTAAGGCAGCGACTTCTTGTCAAAGCTCTTCATGATGGCAATACGAGTGGTCATCATGGCTCGAGAGAGGTGCTGCACGATGTGGAAACGGTCGAGGACAATCTCAGCTTTCGGAAATAGTTTCCTGATGATAGGAATGTAGGCACCCGACATGTCGACAGTCACTACTCTGACTGCTTCTCTAGCTTGTCTTGAATACTTGTAGAAGTGGTTTTTGATGGTCGTTTGGCGATTATTCTCCAGCACTGC
>NZ_JBCLSK010000099.1:0-639 GCF_041225505.1 Streptococcus hyointestinalis
ATCCCTTCAACCAAGACAGTGTATCGGTACATCAAAGACGGACTATTGAGGATTAAACTGGATTGATTTACCTAAGATGGTAAGTCTCCGAAAACGCTCTAAAGCAAGCTCTACGACCGCAAAGAAGCTTCTAGGCAAGTCCATTGAAGAACGTCCAGAAACCGTTACGAATCATTATGAGTTTGGGCATTGGGAAATTGATTTAATTCTCGGAAAAAAGACCAGAGGTGAGGCTGTTGTCATGACTTTGGTAGAGCGTCAGACGCGATTTGCCATCGCCTTAAAACTGGCGAATAAACAGGCTGAAACAATCACCAAGGCTGTTAAGAGCTTACTGTCTCAGTATCCTATTGGCTCTATTACGTCAGACAATGGCTCAGAATTCAGTAGCTTATCAACTCTAAAAAATGTTGACGTCTATTTTGCTCATTCTTATTCTTCTCATGAAAGAGGAACGAATGGGCATTTTAATGGTCTCTTGAGAGAGTTTCTTGCAAAAGGTGTCTCCCTTAACCCACTAACGACAGAAGAACTCAATCGCTACGTCTCTGCTATCAATAATAGACCTAGACGAATTCTCAAGTATAAAACCGCACATTTTTTGTTTGAGCTAGCCCAAACAGCTTGAACACAGGTTTT
>NZ_JBCLSK010000100.1:0-608 GCF_041225505.1 Streptococcus hyointestinalis
TCAGCCATAAAAAGACCTATAATTTTTACTTTGGCATAGATGTCACGAGGGACACCATATTTTTCATCATCCATCTACCGTCCTCTTCCTTTCTGTTTGATAATTCTATGATAAGAGATAATAACAATCTGTGCTGTAAGGGGACAAGTTAGTTCTTACTCATCTCAAAAAGTTATTTTAATATACAAAAAGTTATATATCTTTATGGATAAAAAAGAAGCCTCAAGATTGACTTGAGACTCCTCTTTATGAACATGTACAGTATCATGTTAATAGTTTACCTTTTTTTGAAAAAAACGTAAACACCTGTGCGACTGTCACATGTAAGAGTTTTTTACCATATTGAAAAACGCTTCTTCTGATAAAATGGTAATCGCTTGCCCTTGTGCCATGCGAGAGAGGGCTGCGTCATACTTTTTAGAACGTCTATCAGGTTCAAAGAGATCGAGTTGCTTGTGTCCCACCACAAGAATATCTGTTTGACTAGAGACATAGTTCTGAACTATCGCTCCTTCTTGCTCCAAAAACTCCGTAGCCTCTTGCCTTGTCATAGGACGCAGACTACCTGTAATCACTACAACCTTACCTGTTACATCCATCATAGGCAT
>NZ_JBCLSK010000101.1:0-562 GCF_041225505.1 Streptococcus hyointestinalis
CACTAAAGAAAAGAGGAGAACAGATAGGTCTAGAAAAATTCGCCGTCACTTTACTGATGACTTCAAACAACAAATTGTTGACCTTCACAATGCAGGAAGAAAGCGTAGTGAGCTTATCAAAGAATATGATTTAACGCCCTCAACCTTCGATAAGTGGGTCAGACAGGCAAGAACGACTGGTTCATTTAAGACGGTTGATAATCTTACCGATGAACAACGGGAACTGATGGAACTCAGGAAACGAAATAAAGAGCTTGAAATGCAGCTAGATATCCTAAAGCAAGTGGCAGTGATTATGGCACGAAAAGGGAAATAATCACTGCTAACAAGGATAAATACAGTATTGTAGCCATGTGTCGATGGCTGAACATTCCCCGTTCCAGCTATTACTACAAAGCTGTAGAACCAGTATCTGAAACTGAACTTGAAGAAATGGTGAAGCGTATTTTTCTTGAGAGTAAGTCCAGATACGGTGCTAGTAAAATCAAGAAATGTCTGGAAGCTGAAGGTATTGTCTTGTCTCGCCGTCTTATTCGTCGCATCATAAAGAGACTAAATTTGG
>NZ_JBCLSK010000102.1:0-526 GCF_041225505.1 Streptococcus hyointestinalis
ATAGATGTTTCAGTCTCAACGACTGGAGTCTCCTCAGCCATAGCTGTCTGACTAGCTACACCACCTGCAGCAATTGCACCCAGTGCTGCTGCACTTTTTAAGATATGGTGTGAGGCAGAAACATCTTTTAATGTTTCTTCAACTTGACTAATGGCAACTTCTTCGACTTTAGCACCCTTAAAAAGACGCATCAAGCCAATCTGCGACATGACGGTACGCACCCAGTGTTTACCGGATTTGTGCATCTTAACACGTGACTTGCGGGATGTCTCTTCAAAGTTGTTGCCAACTTTTTTGCCCTTCATATTTTCCTATTTCCTCCAAATTCCTAATATTGGGTAAAACCTAGCCCCTTTCCTAAAAAAGTGTAAAAATCCCCATTATATTTTAACACTAGAATACTTTCTAAGTCAATAAATAAACATTTACAATTTCTGTATACACTAACAAAAAACGGCAAAATTCAAGTCCAAGTTAGCCAGCGTATAACACCTCTCTGGGAGTTTTGTAATCTAATACTTTCTTA
>NZ_JBCLSK010000103.1:0-502 GCF_041225505.1 Streptococcus hyointestinalis
ATTTTACTTCCTGAAGCAACTGCTCCTGGAGTTTTCTTAGCTACATTTAAGCCTAAACCGCCCATAGCTAATGCACCACTACCAACAGCACCTGCGCCTGTCGCAAAGGCTTGCCCTGCCATCATAGCACCAATCAATTGTTGAGCAGTATCGCTGTGACCCGTTGAGACACCAAGCCAACGCTCAATCATAGAAACACCTTGCATGGCTGCGAGGAAGACACCAATGTAAACAAGGGAAGCTGCTAGACATTGTTCCCACATACTCAAACCATCGAAGAAACCACCTGACAATTTAGTAATTGTAGAAACAGATAAGGTTGGTAAATCACGACAAATTTCAAGGGTTACACGCATGATAACCACTTCAAAGAAGATACCTGCAAAAGCACCACCTATCGTCCGTAACAGTTCCTTGTACTTCTTAGAGTTTGACAAAGAAGTATAGCCTTGAAGCGGTGAAATCATGGCCTCGATAATAATATCAAAGACAGACTTCACTA